>NZ_CP031194.1:3019590-3623508 GCF_003344965.1 Streptomyces paludis
GACCGCTCCCGTGCCCCCGCGCTGGGGGGCCGCCACCGCGCAGGGGGCCGCCGTGTGGCTGCGACCCCCCGTGCCCGGGCGCGAGAGGGAATCGGCGCTGCCGGCGTTCGTACCGTTCGGACAGCGCGGGGGCAGCGGTGGGGGTGCCCCCGATCTCGTACGCCTCGTGGGCGCGGCGGCGTTGGAGTGCCACCGGGCCCGGTTGCTGCGCAGAAATACGTTTCGTACGAATACTCAGCCGTTGGCCTTCTCGTAGGCTTCACGGATCTCGGCGGGAACACGGCCGCGGTCGTTGACGTTGTAGCCGTTCTCCTTCGCCCACTTGCGGATTTCCGCGGTGTCCTTGTTGCCACCGGCCGCTACCCGGCCCTTGCCGCGGGTGCCCGCACTCCGGCCACCGGTACGCCGGCCGCCCTTGGTGTACGGATCGAGGAGACCCCGGAGCTTGTCCGCATTCGCGGTAGTGAGGTCGATCTCGTAGGTCTTGCCGTCGAGCGCGAACGTGACGGTCTCGTCCGCCTCGCCGCCGTCGAGGTCATCGACAAGAAGGACCTGAACCTTCTGTGCCACCGGATTTCCTTTCATCGAAAATGCAGTACGCGGAAAGGAAACCGCTTTTCTCAGGAAAACACAAACCCCCGGTAGAGGTTCGGTCCTGCGGACGCGCGGGAAACGTGCGCGATTCGGACATAGGGCTCTCGGCGCTCTCGACCGTAGTCCGGCGATCACAGGTGCAGAAGCATCCGGCTGTTGCCCAAGGTGTTCGGCTTCACCCGTTCGAGACCGAGGAACTCGGCAACACCCTCGTCATAGGAACGGAGCAGCTCTCTGTAGACATCTCCGTCGACCGGTGTCTCACCGATCTCGGTGAAGCCGTGCTTCGTGAAGAACTCGACTTCGAAGGTCAGGCAGAATACGCGGCGCACTCCCAGCCAGCGGGCCGTCTCCAGCAGCTTGTCCAGAAGAAGATGTCCGGCGCCCGCCCCCCTGGCCGCGGGATCCACGGCGAGTGTGCGCACTTCCGCGAGGTCTTCCCACATCACGTGCAAGGCGCCGCAGCCGATGACAGTAGCGTCGTCGTCGCGTTCCGCTACCCAGAACTCCTGGATGTCCTCGTAAAGGGTCACCGGTGCTTTGTCGAGCAGGATGCCTTCACTCACGTAAGGGTCGACAAGGCGGCGGACCGCGGGTACATCCCTGGTCCTGGCCCGCCGGACGGTGAGGGCATTTGCCGCGGGATTGGGAGGCGGAAGGGCTGAGGACATGGCTGGACGCTATCGCCCCGTCCCGGTCGGATCGTCGGCGCCCTCGACCGGCTGTTCGGATGCCGCTTCGGCGGGGGCTTGCGCGGATGTCCCGCCGTCTTCGGAGTCATCGGCGTCGTCTTCCGGCCGGTCGGCGCGGACCATACGGACCGCGTCCACCAGTGAGGTGCGCTGCTCCGGTGACATCATGCCGAAGAAGGCGACGAGCGCGGCGGCCGGATTGTCACTCTTCGACCAGGCTTCGTTCATCAGCGCGGCCGCGTAGGCGGCGCGGGTGGAGACCGCCGTATATCGATAGGCGCGGCCGTCCACTTCCCGGCGCACCCAGCCCTTCTGATGGAGATTGTCCATTACGGTCATGACCGTGGTGTAGGCGATGGACCGTTCCTGTTGAAGGTCTTCCAGGACTTCCCGGACAGTGACCGGACGGTTCCATTGCCAGACACGCGTCATGACGGCGTCTTCCAGGTCTCCCAATTGGCGGGGCACAGCGCAACCATAGTGCGAGATGTCCGAATGGCCGGTTATTGACGTAACAAAAAGGACGTACGACTGAAGGCAGTCGTACGTCCAGGTCATACGCCCGGCCGTCAGACGCCGGGGGCGTCCGGGGCCGGGCCCTGCGCGCGGGCGGCTTCCGCGCGGGCGAACGCCGCGTCGACGGCGGCGTCCTCCTTGGCCTTGTTGGGACCGCCCTGGCTCTTGACGATCGTCACGACCAGGCCGGTGAAGAAGGCCGCCATCACCACGGGCGGCAAAAGAGCGGATACGTATTCCATGCCGCCCAGAGTAGCTATCCGGCGGCGAGACGCTCCGGCGGGGGCTTCGGGCGGCGGCGCGGCGGGAAGACCTCGGACGGCTTGGGCGCGGGCGGCCGGGGCGCGGCGGGATCGCGCGGGTCGCGCGGATCGCGGGGTTCGCGCGGCACGGCCGGGCGCTGGGGCTCCTTGGGGCGGCGCGGCTCGTCGGCGGCCCGGCCGCCGGGCAGGGCGAGCAGCCGGGTGCGCGGCGCGGGGGTCATGGCGAGGGGGCGGGCGGCGGCGGTCGCGCGGCCGGCGAGGCGGGCCCGTACCGACTCCTCGGCGAGCCGCAGACAGCGGTCCAGGAGGGCCCCGGCGGTCGGGTGGCCGCGCAGGGCGCGCAGCGCGGCCAGATCGTCGGCGACGGGGACGTAACCGGCGCCCAGGGCGTCCTGGAGCAGCTCCAGATAGCCCGCGAGGGACCCGGGGAGGGCCAGGCGGTATCTCGCGAGGTCGGCCAGGAGAAAGTCGCGCAGCCGTCCGGCCTCGCGCATCGCCTCGTCCACGGACTCGGCGAGCCGCAGGCACGCCCGTACGTCGTCGTTCGGGAGCGGGGCGGGATGGAGGGCAACGGCGAGGGCACGTCGGAGCACACGCAGCTCGTCGGTGCCGAACGCCATGCCGCCGCGGGATCCGTATGGCGTGGGCATGCGGCGACAGTACGCGCCAAAGGGACAAAATCCTCTTAACGCCCTCTTCTGGCGCGGCCCCGGCCGCCGAACGGGGGACGGCGGCCGGGCCCGGGGTGCTCACATGCGGGAGACGTTGCGCTCGTACACCAGGCGCAGCCCGATCAGGGTCAGCCAGGGCTCGTGCTCGTCGATCACCGACGCCTCGCCGAGGACCATGGGCGCCAGGCCGCCGGTCGCGATGACCGTGACGTCCTCGGGGTCGTCGGCCAGCTCCCGGGCCATCCGGGTCACCACGCCGTCGACCTGTCCGGCGAAGCCGTAGAGGATGCCCGACTGCATCGCCTCGACGGTGTTCTTGCCGATGACGCTGCGCGGCCGGGCCAGTTCGATCTTGCGGAGCTGGGCGCCCTTGACGCCGAGCGCCTCGACGGAGATCTCGATGCCGGGGGCGATGACTCCGCCCGCGTACTCGCCGCGCGCGCTGACCGCGTCGAAGGTGGTCGCCGTACCGAAGTCCACGACGATCGCCGGGCCGCCGTACAGCTCGACGGCGGCGACGGCGTTGATGATGCGGTCCGCGCCGACCTCCTTGGGGTTGTCCATGAGGATCGGCACACCGGTCTTGATGCCGGGCTCGACGAGGACGGCCGGGACGTCGCCGTAGTAGCGGCGGGTGACCTCGCGCAGCTCGTGCAGGACGGAGGGGACCGTCGAGCAGATGGCGATGCCCTCGATGCCGTCGCCCAGCTCGTCGCCGAGCAGCGGGTGCATGCCCATCAGGCCCTGGAGGAGGACCGCGAGTTCGTCGGCGGTGCGGCGGGCGTCGGTGGAGATGCGCCAGTGCTCGACGATCTCCTCGCCGTCGAAGAGACCGAGGACCGTATGGGTGTTGCCGACGTCGATGGTGAGCAGCATCAGACGCCCGCCCCGGCGCTCTCCGCCGTGTCGGCCTCGCGCAGGTCGAGGCCGATGTCCAGGATCGGCGAGGAGTGCGTCAGCGCGCCGACCGCGAGATAGTGCACGCCGGTCTCCGCGTACGCGCGCGCGTTGGCCAGCGTGAGCCGGCCGGAGGACTCCAGGACCGCGCGGTCCTGGACGATCAGCACGGCCTCGGCGGTCTGCTCCGGGGTGAAGTTGTCCAGCAGGATCAGATCGGCGCCCGCGTCGAGCACCTCGCGGACCTGGTCGAGCGTGTCGACCTCCACCTCGACGGGGACGCCGGGGAACCGGTCCCGTACGGCCTTGAAGGCAGGCGCGACGCCGCCGGCCGCGACGACGTGGTTGTCCTTGACCAGGGCCGCGTCGGAGAGCGACATACGGTGGTTGACGCCGCCCCCGCAGCGCACCGCGTACTTCTCCAGGGCGCGCAGCCCCGGCGTGGTCTTGCGGGTGTCGCGGACCTTGGCGCCGGTGCCTTCGAGGGCGTCCGCCCACGCGCGCGTGGCGGTCGCGATGCCGGAGAGCCGGCACAGGAGGTTGAGGGCGCCGCGCTCGGCGGTCAGCAGGTCCCGGGTGCGGGTGGTGACGCTCAGCAGCTTCTGGCCGGCCTCGACGCGGTCGCCGTCCAGGACGTGCCGCTCGACCTCGAACGCCTCCGTACAGACGAGGGACAGGACGGCCTCGGCGATGTGCAGGCCGGCGACCGTACCGCCCTCGCGGGCCGTGAAGTCGCCGGTGGCGACGGCGTCCTCGGGGACGGTCGCGACGGAGGTGATGTCCTCGCCGCCGTCGAGGTCCTCCTCGATGGCGACATGGGCGATGTCCTCGACCAGGACGGGGTCGAGCCCGCCGTCCAGGAGGAGCTGGGCGAGCGCGGGGTCGAGCCCGCACTCCAGCTCGGCGAGGCCGTCGGCGCCGTCCTCCCCGCCGCAGCCGCAGCCGTCGCCGCAGCCGCCGGACCCGGCCGCCGCGGGGGCGGAGGCGGGGGCGCCGATCTGGATGAGCGGTACGTCCACGGGCTCGGGACGCGGATTGTCTTCGTACGTGCTCACGGTTTACGGCTCCCTGGGGGCGTCGGTGGGAAGGAGTGCGGGGTGTACGGGCGGGAAGGCGGCGGTGTCCGTACGGCGCGTCACGAGCCCGCGCCCGGGTGTCAGCCGGACCACGAGGTGGCGGCGCCAATCGGCGTCGTCGCGCTCGGGCCGGTCCTCGCGCCAGTGGCAGCCGCGGGTCTCCTCGCGCTCCAGCGCGGCGGCGACGAGCACGCGCGCGACGCAGAGGAGATTGGTGGTCTCCCAGGAGTCGACGCCCGGCTCGGCGGCCTTGGCGTCGGGGGCCAGGGGCTCGTACGCGGCGGACTGGACGGCGTCCAGGGCGCGCGCGGCCTCCTCCAGGCTGCGGGCCGAGCGCAGGACGCTCGCGCCCCGGGACATGGCCCGCTGGATCGTGGAGCGCGCCTCGGGGACGATGAGCGGCAGCACTTCGGCGCTCGCCGCGTCCTCCGTGAGGGCGCTGGCCGCGTCCTCCGTAAGGAGGCTGTGTCCGGCCGGTCCGGGGCGCTCGGCCGCGACGATGTCCGCCGCGATGCGCTCCGCGAAGACCAGGCCCTCCAGCAGGGAGTTGGACGCCAGCCGGTTCGCGCCGTGCACGCCCGTGCAGGCGGCCTCGCCGCACGCGTAGAGCCCGGGGACCGTGGTCCGGCCGCGCAGGTCCGTACGGATGCCGCCGGAGGCGTAGTGGGCGGCGGGCGCCACCGGGATGGGCTCCGTGACGGGGTCGATGCCGTGCGAGCGGCAGGCCGCCAGAATCGTCGGGAAACGGTGCTCCCACATGTCGGCGCCGAAGTGCCTGGCGTCCAGATACATGTGCTCGGCGTCCCGCTCGCGCATCCTGCGCATGATCGCCTTGGCGACGATGTCGCGCGGCGCCAGCTCCGCCAGCTCGTGCTGGTCGAGCATGAACCGGATCCCGTCGGCGTCCACGAGATGCGCGCCCTCGCCCCGTACCGCCTCGGAGACCAGCGGCTGCTGGCCCTCGGAGCCCGCGCCGAGGAAGAGCACCGTCGGGTGGAACTGGACGAACTCCAGGTCGGAGACCTCCGCGCCGGCCCGCAGCGCGAGCGCCACCCCGTCCCCGGTGGAGACGGCGGGGTTGGTCGTCGCGGAGAAGACCTGGCCCATGCCGCCGGTGGCGAGGACCACGGCGGGCGCGTGGACGGCGCCGACGCCGTCGTGCTGCCCCTCGCCCATCACATGGAGGGTGACACCGCGCGTACGGCCCTGGGCGTCCGTCAGGAGGTCCAGTACGAGCGCGTTCTCGACCGTACGGAGACCCGCCGCGCGGGCCGCCTCGACCAGGGCCCGGGAGATCTCGGCGCCGGTCGCGTCGCCGCCCGCGTGGGCTATCCGGCGGCGGTGGTGACCGCCCTCGCGGGTCAGCTGCAACTCGCCGCCGTCGGCGGTGTCGAAGTGCGCGCCGGTGTCGATCAGCCGGTGCACGGCGGCGGGGCCCTCGGTGACCAGGGTGCGTACGGCCTCCTCGTCGCAGAGTCCCGCGCCCGCGACGAGCGTGTCGGCCAGGTGCTGCTCGGGGGTGTCGCCCTCGCCGAGCGCGGCGGCGATGCCGCCCTGCGCCCAGCGCGTGGAGCCGTCGTCGAGCCTGGCCTTGGTGACGACGACCGTACGGAGCCCGGCGGCGGCGCAGCGCAGGGCCGTGGTGAGACCGGCGACGCCCGAGCCGACGACGACCACGTCGGCGTCGATGGCCCAGCCGGGGGCGGGGGCGGACAGCCGTATTCCGGTGCCCGCTCCGCCGGCGGTGCCGGTCGCTGTTCCGGTCATGGGGTGGCTCCGAACGTGAGGGTGATGTTGTCGATCAGCCGGGTGGTGCCGATCCGCGCGGCGACGGCGAGGACCGCCTCGCCGGTGTGGCCGTCGGGGACCTCGGTGAAGTCCCGGGGGTCGACCAGCGCCAGGTAGTCGAGGGTCAGCGGCGGTACGGACCGGGCCGCCCCGTCGAGTACGGCGCGGGCCGCGGCCCGTACGGCGTCGGCCCCGCAGGGGCGGCCGGGCGGCTCCTCGACGGCCCGGAGCCCCGCGGCGGCCACCGCGTGGGCGTCGGCCGCGAGCCGGTCCTCGCCGAGCGCGGAGAGCCCGGCGGCGCGGGCGGCCGGCGCCGGGGCGGACACGGCGCGGGCGCGCAGCGCGTGCTGGGCACCGAGGCGGTCCCGGGCGGCGAACAGGGCGCGGGAGAGGGTGAGGGCGGTGCGCCGCTCGGCCGGGGAGAGGTAGCGGTTGCGGCTGGAGCGCGCGAGGCCGTCGTCCTCCCGGACCGTCGGTACGCCGACGATCTCGACCGGGAAGTTCAGATCGCGGGCCATCCGGCGGACCAGCGCCAGCTGCTGCGCGTCCTTGCGGCCGAAGAACGTGACGTCCGCGCGCGTGAGGTGCAGCAGCTTGGCGACGACGGTGAGCATGCCGTCGAAGTGGCCGGGGCGCGCGGCGCCTTCGAGCCGCTCGCCCATGGGCCCGGCGGCCAGGGTGACCTGGGGCGCGCCGTCGGGGTAGACCTCGGCGGCGGACGGCGCGAAGACGGCGTCCGCGCCCGCCGCGCGCGCCAGTTCGAGATCGGCGTCGAGGGTGCGCGGATAGCGGTCCAGATCCTCGCCCGCGCCGAACTGGAGCGGGTTGACGAAGACGGTGACCACGACGAAGCCGGCCGGTCCCACGCGGTCGCGCGCGGCCCGTACCAGCGCGGCGTGGCCCTCGTGGAGGGCGCCCATGGTCAGTACGGCGGCGATCTCGCCGGAGGTGGCGCGCGCCGCGTCGAGGAGACGGTCGAGGTCGGCGCGCGCGGTGACGGGTCCGGGGCCGCGGCCGTGTTCGGGTCCGGGGCTGGAGCTGGGGCCGGCGCTCATCGGGTGCCCCCCGCGCCGCCTCCGCGGGCGCCCCCGAGGCTGTCCCCGCCGGCGAGCACGCCGAGAAGATCCTCGGCCAGCTCCGGCTTGAGCAGCCCGTTCGCCAGCGCCCGGTCCGCGGTCGTCCGGGCCATCGCGAGATATCCGGCGACGGCCGCGGGCGCGTGCGCGCGCAGCTCCGCGACGTGCGCGGCGACCGTACCGGCGTCCCCGCGCGCGACGGGTCCGGTGAGCGCGGCGTCGCCGGAGCGCAGCGCGTTGTCGAGGGCGGCGCCGAGCAGCGGGCCGAGCATCCGGTCGGGGGCGGCGACGCCCGCCGTACGGAGCAGCTCCATGGCCTGGGCGACCAGGGTGACCAGGTGGTTCGCGCCGATGGCCAGGGCCGCGTGGTAGAGCGGCCGGGCCTCCTCGGCGATCCACTCCGGCTCGCCGCCCATCTCGATGACGAGGGCTTCGGCGGCCAGCCGCAGTTCGTCGGGCGCGGTGACGCCGAACGAGCAGCCCGCCAGCCGCTGGACGTCCACCGGGCTGCCGGTGAAGGTCATCGCGGGGTGCAGGGCGAGCGGCAGCGCGCCGGCGCGCCGGGCCGGGTCGAGGACCTTGACGCCGTACCGCCCCGAGGTGTGCGCGAGGAGCACTCCCGGCCGTACGGCGCCGGTCTCCGCGAGCCCCTCGACCAGTCCGGGGAGGGCGTCGTCGGGGACGGTGAGCAGCACCAGCTCGGCGCGGGCGAGCACCTCGGCGGGGGTGACCAGGGGGATGTCGGGCAGCAGCGCGGCGGCCCGCCGTACGGAGGCGTCGGAGACCCCGGAGACGGCGACGGGCCGGTGTCCCGCGAGCTTCAGCGACGCCGCGAGGGCCGGGCCGACCCGGCCCGCGCCGACGACACCGACCGTGAGCCGGGCGGGGCGGTCCCGGGGATCGAAGGGGTCCTGTGGTGGTGGATTCACGCGGCGGGGCCTTCCGTTCCAGTCCGCAGGGGGTACCGGACGATTTCTCGCCATGCTACGCCAGCGTTTCGGGGAGCCGCCCGAGTTGTCCACAGGCTGTGGGCCACCGCCCACGGACCGCGCGGAGCGGCCCCGGGCCACCCCTCTGCCGTCGCCGCCGTCCCGTCCTTACGGACGGGACACAGTCAGCCGGCCGAGCAGCCGCGCCAGCCGCGCGGCGAGGGTGGCGCCGCACCCGCCGCACCTCTCGCGGTACTCGCGGATCGTACGGAACGTCTCCCGGTCGTAGCGGCCGGGCGCCGGGGGGACGGGCTCGCCCCGGAGTGTGGCGCGGTAGCTGTCGAGCATGTGCTGCTGAATCGAGTCCATGGCGCACACCCTGTGCCGGGGAGCGGGCGGCGGGCGCGTCGTTTGACCGCCCCCGTCAAACGAGGGCCCGTTGTCGGTGGCGGCGGGCACCATGGGGGTTATGAGCGTGTTCATCGACATCACCGGGCTGCCCCAGGAGCGGATCGCCTTCGGCATCTCGCCGCTGGCCGAGCTGGCCGCCGCCCTGCACGCGCTGTCCGAGCCCGCCCATCACCCCCGGCTGCACGGCTGGACCACCTCCATATCCGCCACGTTCAAGGCGGAGCTGGCCGAGCGGCTGCACGAGGCGGACTTCCTCTGGCGCGCCGCCCGCGCGGACTTCCTGCTGCCGGCCGTCCCGCGCGGCACCCTCGCCGAGGAGCTGGACGACCTCGACCAGATGGACGACGAGCGGTATGTCGCCGCCGCGCTGGAGATCTCCTGCGCCAGCCGGTACTGCGAGGGCGTGCCCTCGCCGCTCGTCGACGCGGCGGCGCGCGGGCGTGCCCTGGACCTGGCGGCGGCGCGCGGCCCGCGCCAGGCCGCGTTCGTCCAGCGCATGCTCGACGACCCGCCGGCCGTCCGGGCCTGGATCCGGCGGCTGCTGGAGGAGTGCGACGAGGTGTTCTTCTCGGACACCTGGCGGCGCGCCCGGGTCCAGCTCGCCGCCGACGCCCGGCACAAGACGGAGCTGCTGCGCCACAAGGGGCTGGCGGAGGCGCTCCAGGCCGCCTCGCCCGCCCTCACGGTCGAGGAGGACGGCCTGCGCACCCGGATCGTGGTGGACAAGCTCGGCGCGGGCCGCACCACGGCCGCGGGCTCGTCGCTGACGCTGCTGCCGACCGCCTTCGGCTGGCCGCATCTGATGGCCCTGTACACCCCGGGCTGGCAGCCGGTCGTCCAGTATCCGGTGGCCGCCGGTGAGCCGGCCGGCGCCGCCTCGGTCGACACGGTCAGGCTGCGTCTGGAGGCGGTCGCCCACCCGATGCGGATGCGGCTGTGCCGGCACCTCGCGCGCGGTACGTACACGACGGGCGAGCTGGCCGACGCGAACGGGATCACCGCGCCCGAGGTCTCGCGCCATCTCGCCGTCCTGCGGAAGGCGGGGCTGCTGACGACGCGGCGCCGCGGCCGCTATGTGCTGCACCAGCTGGACGTGTCGGTGGTGGCGCGCCTCGGCAGCGACTTCCTGGAGGGGATGCTGCGCTGACGGCCGGCGGCACATCCGCTCGGTCGGAGGGGACGCTCAGTCGAAGCGGATGTGCCGCAGCCCGATCCGGATCTGCCGCAGCCGGTGCCGCCGCGGCCCGTAGGTGTTCGGCGCCAGCCGCAGCCCGGCCGACTCCGCGATCCGGTCGGCGACCCCCGGCAGCGTCAGCCGGTCGGTGTGGAGATGTTCGGCGAACAGCGGGTCCGCCAGGGCGTCCAGGCAGTGGTCCAGTTTCCGTACGGCGAAGCTCTCCCGCTTGAGCCCGGTGCCCCAGCCGCGCTCGGTCAGCCGGCGCAGTACGGTCGCGCGCTCGGCGAGCAGCGCGAAGTGGCGCACCTCGTGCCCGGCCGCGCGCAGCCGGCCGATGATCTCCTCGAAGTAGCCGCGGTCGGTCAGCGTCATCGGCGCGATCACCACCCCGGGGTGCTCGCGCAGGGCCAGATCGAGCACCTCGTACACGCCCTGCCGCCAGGCGGACAGATCCTGGAAGTCGCCGCGCAGACCGGCCGGGAGCATCCGGTGCAGGCCGAAGCCGACATGCTCCGGGTCGCAGACGACACTGCCCGGCAGCCTCCGCCGGATCTCGTACGCGGTCTGTGTCTTGCCGCCGCCGAAGGGGCCGTTGATCCACAGGAGCATGGGCTCAGCGTGCCGTACCGCCGCCCGCCCGCACCAGTCCGGTCTCGTACGCGAGGACGACGACCTGGACGCGGTCGCGCAGGCCGAGCTTGGTGAGGATCCGGCCGACATGGGTCTTCACGGTCGCCTCGGAGAGGACGAGCCGGCCCGCGATCTCGCCGTTCGACAGCCCCTGCGCGACCAGCAGCAGCACCTCGCGCTCGCGGGCGGTCAGCCGGCCGATCTCCTGGTTCTGCGGCTGCGCGCCGCCCGGCAGCAGGGGCGCGAAGCGGTTGAGGAGTCGGCGGGTGGTGGACGGGGCGACGACGGCGTCGCCGCTGTGCACGGAGCGGATCGCGGTCAGCAGCTCGGCCGGCGGCACGTCCTTCAGCATGAAGCCGCTGGCCCCGGCCTTGAGCCCGGAGAACGCGTACTCGTCCAGGTCGAAGGTGGTCAGGATGAGCACCTTCGGGGCGTCGGGCTGCGCGCAGATCCGCCGGGTGGCCTCGACCCCGTCCAGACGCGGCATCCGGACGTCCATCAGGACGACGTCCACCGCCGTGGCGCGGAGGTTCTCGATCGCCTCCGCGCCGTCCCCGGCCTCCGCGACGACCTCCATGTCCGGCTGCGCGGCCAGCACCATACGGAAACCGGTGCGCAGGAGCACCTGATCGTCGACGAGCATCACGCGGATCGACATACGGGGAGTCCTGTCCAGTAGAGCGGCGGGGGGAAGAGGGAAGGAACCAGGGAGGCGGCTAGGAAGCGGATTTCAGGGGCAGCAGCGCGCTGATCCGGAAGCCGCCGCCCGGCCGCGGTCCGGCGTCCAGCGTGCCGCCGACCATACCGATCCGCTCCCGCATTCCGATGAGCCCGTGCCCCCTGCCGTCGGCGCCGCCGTCCTCGTACAGCTCGTGCGTCGCGCCCCGGCCGTCGTCCTCGACGAGCAGCCCGAGCCCGTCGTCGAAGTAGACGAGCCGCACACTGGCACCGACATCGGGGCCGCCGTGCTTGCGGCTGTTGGTGAGGGCCTCCTGCACGATGCGGTACGCGGTCAGCTCCACGCCGCTGGGCAGCGGGCGCGGGGTGCCCTCGATCCGGAAGTCCACGGTGAGACCGGCCTCCCGCACCTTCTCGACCAGGTCCTCGATCTGGCCGACGTCCGGCTGCGGTACGTACCCGTCGCTGTCCTCGGCGTCACCGGTGCGCAGGACGCCGAGCAGCCGGCGCATCTCCGCGAGGGCCTGCCGGCCGGTGGTCGAGATGGTCTCCAGCGCCTGCTTGGCCTGGTCGGGGGCGGCGTCCAGGACGTACGCGGCGCCGTCCGCCTGGACGACCATCACCGAGACGTTGTGGGCGACGACATCGTGCAACTCGCGGGCGATCCTGGCGCGTTCGGCGGCGACCGCGACCTTCGCCTCGGCCTCGCGCTCCTTCTCCAGCCGGGTGGCGCGCTCCTCCAGCTGGTCGAAGTAGGCGCGGCGGGTACGGAGCGAGTCGCCGAGCACCCAGGCGAGTACGAACGGCACGGTCATCACGACGGTGAAGAAGACCCGGCCCGCCGTGCCGGACTCCGGCAGGGGCCAGCGCAATTGGGAGACCGGTGTGGCGGCCACCCCGCCGGCGAGCGCGAGCCGGGAGACCCAGCGCGGTCCGCCCTGTCCGGCGACGGTGTAGATGATCACCAGCATCGCGAAGTCGGCCGGATTGGGCTCGATGTCGAACGCCACCTGACCGACACCGATCACCCCCGCGCCCAGCAGCATCGTCCCGGGCGCGCGGCGGCGCAGCGCCACGGTCAGGCTGAGCAGCAGCACCGCGGCCATGGCGGCCAGCCGCACCGCCGCTCCCGTGTTCTCCCTGACCACCCACAACAGGGAGAACCCGAAGAGCAGGACAGCCCAGAAACTGTCGACGCCCGTCGGGTGTCTGCGGAGAAAGTCGTAGAAGCGCTGCACGTAACCCAGCGTAGGGAGGGGGGAACGGGGGACGGGTCAACCGGAGGGTCGATCCGGTCGGCGGAAGCGTACTCCCCAAGGTGGAGACTTGGTGCCGTGGTGGATGAGCTGACGCACAGGACGGGCCGGCACGCGCACCGGAACGCGGGCGGTGACCGGCCGCCCGGGCGCGCGCTCACCTGGCGTACGGCGGCCGAGGCCGCGCTGTACGGCCCGGGCGGCTTCTATCTGCGTCCCGAGGGCCCCGCGGGTCACTTCCGTACCTCGGTGCACGCCTCCCGGCTCTTCGCCGCCGCCGTCGCCCGGCTGCTGGCCGGGACCGCCCGGGAGCTGGACACCGACGAGATCGCCGTCGTGGACCTGGGCGCGGGCCGCGGCGAACTGCTGACCGGGATCCTGGCCGCGCTCCCCCCGGGCCTCACCGTGCGCCCGTACGCCGTCGAACGCGCCGCGCGCCCCCCGGGCCTCGATCCGCGCGTCGAGTGGCTGGCCGAGCCCCCGGCCGGGGTCCGCGGGCTGCTGTTCGCGAACGAGTGGCTGGACAACGTACCGCTGGATGTCGCGGAGACGGACCGGGACGGCGTCGTACGGTACGTCCTGGTCCGGCCGGACGGTGCCGAGGAGCCGGGCGAGCCGGTCCGGGGCGCGGACGCCGCCTGGCTGGAGCGCTGGTGGCCGCCGGGCGGTCCCGGCACGCGCGCGGAGATCGGCCGGCCGCGCGACGAGGCGTGGGCGGCGGCCGTCGCGACGCTGGAGCGCGGGCTCGCGGTCGCCGTCGACTACGCGCACACCCGGGACGGCCGGCCGGCCTTCGGCACCCTGACCGGCTTCCGCGCGGGGCGCGAGGTGCGGCCCGTACCGGACGGTTCGTGCGACCTGACCGCCCATGTGGCGCTGGATTCCTGCGCGTTCGCGGGTACGGGCACGGGCGCGGGTACGGGCACGGGCGCGGGTACGGGTACGGGTACGGGCACAGGCGCGCCCGCCGAGCTGCTCACCCAGCGCGAGGCGCTGCGCCGGCTCGGGGTGAGCGGCGCGCGCCCGCCGCTCCCGCTCGCCGCCACCGACCCCGCCGGGTACGTACGCGCGCTGGCGGCGGCCGGCGAGGCGGCCGAGCTGACCGCGCGCGGCGGCCTGGGGGACTTCGGCTGGCTGGTGCAGCCCGTCGGGACCGCTCCGAGTGGGCCGGGCGGCGCTCTGCGAGACTGTGGCGCATGACGGAGACGACCCCCACCCGGACGACGGTCGGCATCGGCGGCGCGGCGGAGAGCACCGACATGGTGCTCAACATCGGCCCGCAGCACCCTTCCACGCACGGTGTGCTCCGGCTGCGCCTCGTGCTGGACGGCGAGGTGATCCGGGAGGCGGAGCCGGTCATCGGCTATATGCACCGGGGCGCGGAGAAGCTCTTCGAGGCCCGTGACTACCGGCAGATCGTGATGCTCGCCAACCGCCACGACTGGCTGTCGGCGTTCTCCAACGAGCTGGGTGTGGTGATGGCCGTCGAGCGGATGCTCGGCATGGAGGTGCCCGAGCGCGCGGTCTGGACGCGGACGCTGCTCGCCGAGCTGAACCGGGTGCTGAACCATCTGATGTTCCTCGGCTCGTACCCGCTCGAACTGGGCGGTATCACCCCGATGTTCCACGCCTTCCGGGAGCGCGAGGAGCTTCAGTCGGTGATGGAGGAGATCTCCGGCGGCCGGATGCACTACATGTTCAACCGCGTCGGCGGCCTCAAGGAGGATCTCCCGGCGGGCTGGCTGTCCAGGGCCCGGCACGCGGTCGCCGAGGTGCGTTCACGGATGGACGTGTACGACCGGCTGGTGCTCGGCAACGAGATCTTCCGGGGCCGTACGCGCGGTATCGGCGCGCTGTCGCGGGAGGCGGTCCACGCGTACGGGGTGTCCGGGCCGATCGCCCGTGCCTCCGGGGTGGACTTCGACCTGCGCCGCGACGAGCCGTATCTCGCGTACGGGGAGCTGCTCGGCACGCTGAAGGTGGTGACGCGCGAGGAGGGCGACTGCCTGGCGCGCTTCGAATGCCTGCTGGAGCAGACGCACAACGCGCTGGATCTGGCGGACGCCTGTCTGGACCGGATCCCGGAGCTGCCGCCGGGGCCGATCAACCAGCGGCTGCCGAAGGTGCTGAAGGCGCCCGAGGGGCACACGTACGCCTGGACGGAGAACCCGCTCGGGGTGAACGGCTACTACCTGGTGTCGAAGGGCGAGAAGACGCCGTACCGGCTGAAGCTGCGGTCCGCGTCGTTCAACAACATCCAGGCGCTGGCCGAGCTGCTGCCCGGGACGCAGGTCTCGGACATGGTGGCGATCCTGGGCTCGCTGTTCTTCGTCGTCGGCGACATCGACAAGTAGGCCGTACGTACGGAGGCGTGCATACGGGCCCTACGTACGCGCCCTCAGGAGCTGACCGCGCCCCTCAGCCGGCCGAGTTCGAACCGCTCGGTGTCGTCGTGCGCGGTCAGGTCGATGACCTGGCCGACGCCCCGCTCCTCGGCCTTGCGCCGCTCGGCGAGCGCCTCCTCGCCCACCACATCGGCGAGATCCTCGCGCTCCAGCGCGGCGGCCGGGACAGCGAGGGTCTCCGGAGCGGGCTCCTCGCCCGGTCCCTCGGCCGATTCCCCGCCCGATTCCCCGGCGGGCTCCTCGCCCGGCTCCTCGCCGGACTCCTCCTTGGGCCGGCCCTCCGCGCCGAAGAAGTCGAAGCCGCCCTCGGGCCGCACCGGACGGCGCAGCGGGGAGTACGGCACGATCGCGGACGCCGTCGCGACCCGGGACGCGGGCAGGGCGGGGAGCGCGGGCGCCGGACGGGCGTGCTGCTCGGACTCCGCCGTATCGGCCGCCGCGTGCTTCCCCTGCTGGTCCTCGGCCTCGATGGCACGCTCCGCCAGGTCGCGCGCGCGGGCCGCCTCCACGGTGCGCCGCGCCTCCTGGGCGGCGGCGTTGCGCAGCAGCTCGTCCAGCGCGCGGGCGGCGCCGAGATATGCCGCCGTGGTGGGCGCGTTGCCCGTGGTCAGTGCCCGGGGCTCGGCCGCCGCCTCCAGGGCGAGCCGGCGCCGGCCCTCCAGCGCCGTGGCACGCTCGGTCTCGGCGGTGGCGTAGCGCCGCAGGAGCGCGGCGTGTTCGCCGCGGAGCTTGGCCAGCTCGACGCGCTTGGCCCGGAGCTTGATGTCGAGCTTGAGGCGCAGTTCGCGCGACTCCTCGACATCGGCCTCCAGTTCGGCCACCCGCTCCTCGGTCTTCCACTGATCGCTCTCCCGGCCGCGCGCCAGCTCGGCGACACGGCGGCCGGCGCTGCGGTCCCAGCCGCGCATGACGATGGCGCCGCAGACGGCGACGGCCGTCGTCGCGGCGACGAGTCCACGCAGCACCAGGGGATCCGCGAACAGCCAGGAGCCCGCGGCGAAGAGAACCGCGGCTCCGGCGACCGCCGAGGGCGGCAGAAGCTTGTGGAGGGGTGGCGAATGGCGGTGGCGTCCACGTGGCATGGCCTGAAATTTACCGCGAGTGCGGACCGAATGGGGCACCGGTCGGACAATCTTTCCCGGTCCGTTGCCGGGCCCCCTCGGTCCGTCTTCCGTTTCCGCTGGAGAACTCCTTTATGCCTGGTGCGGGTTACCCCGCGGGTTAGCGTGCGACCGCCCGGCGGGGGCTACTTGCCGACCAGACCTTTGCTCTCCAGATACTCCTTGGCGACATCCTGGGGCTTGGCCCGCTCGGCGTCGACCTTCAGGTTCAGCGCGCCGAGATCGGCGGTCGTCAGAGCGGCGGTCAGCTTGCCCAGAACGTCGGCTATCTCCTGCGAACCGGCGTCCTTGGCATTGACCACCGGCAGGATGTTGTCCGCGTTCTGGAGGTTCTTGTCGTCCTCCAGCACCACCAGTCCGAAGCTGTCGAGGGTGCCGTCGGTGGTGGTGCTGAGGACCAGTTGGTCGACGCCGTCCTTGACGGCCTGTTTCGACTGCGGGGTGCCGACGCCCTTGGGGTCGATGCCCGCCACGTCGATGCCGTACGTCTTCTTCAGACCGGGCGCGCAGAACGGCCGTACCTCGCACTCGTCACCGGCGGCGATCTTCACCTTGATCTTGGACTTGCCGAGGTCGGAAAGGGTCTTGAGGTTGTTCTTCGCCGCGAATTCCTTGCTGACCGCGAAGGCATTCTGGTCAACGGCCTGTCCGGCCGGGAGCACCTTCAGCCCGCGCGGCTCGGCGAGCTTCTTCAGCTCGGCGACGGTCGCGTCCGCGTCGCTGGAGGCGAGCGGCTTGGCCGCCGCCGCGTCGGCGCCGTTCACCTTCGCGTTGAGGAATTCCGTGATCGTCGCGGCGTATTCCGGTACGACGTCGATCTCGCCCTTCTCCAGGGACGGTTCGTACAGCTCCCGGTTCTTGACCGTCGTGACGGAGGTCGAGTAGCCGGCGTCCGCGAGGATCTGGGCGTACAGCTCGGCCAGGATCTTGGACTCGGTGAAGGCCGCCGCGCCGATGACGAGCGATTCCTTCCCGCCGGACCCGGACCCTGACCCGGAATCCGAGCCGGCACCGCTCTTGTCCTTCTCCAGGCTGTCGCCGCCGCACGCGGCGAGCGACGCCGCCAGCGCCACCGCCGCGAGTACCGCACCCGCGGTGCGCGAGGTCTTGCTCATGATGTCCACCATCTCCAAGAAGCCGAAAGGTCGGTCGTCACGCGGTCGTGCATCACGCGGTCGTACGGGCGGGGTCCTTACGGGCAGGATCCTGAGCGGCGGGATCCTTACGGGCGGGGGCCGCCGGGGCGCCGGCCGCGGGGGCCCGGCGCGCCGCGGCCGGGCCGATCAGCCGGTCCAGCAGAAGCAGCGCCCCTTCGACCAGCAGCGCGAGCAGCGCGACGAGCAGGGCGCCCGCGACCACCTGCGGGGTGTTGTACGTGTTGAAGCCGGCGGTGATGATCCGGCCGAGCCCGCCCTGCCCGACCATCGCCGCGATCGTCGCCGTGGCCACCACCTGGACGGAGGCGGAGCGCAGACCGGTCATGACCAGGGGATGGGCGAGGGGCAGCTCCACCCGCAGGAAGAGCTGCCACCCGGACATCCCCATCCCCCGGGCCGCCTCCACCACCGCGCGGTCCACCTCGGCCATCCCCACATACGCGTTGGTCAGCAGGGGCGGTACGGCGAAGAGCACCAGCGCGATGACGGTGGGCACCGAGCCCGAGTTGCGCAGCGGCGAGACCATGAAGAGCGCGAGCACGGCGAAGACGGGAACGGCCCGGCCCACATTGGAGATATTGATCGCGACGGCGCCGCCCCGGCCGAGGTGCCCCAGGAAGAACGCCACGGGCAGGGCGATCGCGCAGGCGATGAGGAGCGCCGTCGCGCTGACGGTCACATGCTCCTGGAGGCGGTGCCACACCCCGCCGTCCCCCACCCAGTGGCCGGCCGTCGCCAGCCAGGTCCACGCCTCCCCCAGCACGCCCATGGTCAGCCCACCGCCCCGGCCGACGCGGGCGCCGTGTCGCCCGTACGCGTCTTGTCGCCCTTACGCCCCGTGTCGCGCGGCGTCCGTATCCGGGTCCAGGGTGTCAGCAGCCGCTGGACGCCGAGCAGCAGCAGATCGGCGGCCACGGCGAGCAGCACACAGAGCACCGAGGCCGCCAGCACCTGTGCCTTGAAGAAGTTCTGGAGGGCGTCGTCAATGAGATTGCCGAGCCCGCCGCGGCCGACGATCGAGCCGATCGTCGTCAGCGCGACCGTCGACACCGTCGCTATCCGCAGGCCGGCCATCAGCGCGGGCAGCGCGAGCGGCAACTCGACCTCCCAGAGCAGCCGGCCCGGGCCGTACCCCATCCCGCGGGCCGCTTCCCTGGCCTCTTCCGGAACGGAATCCAGCCCCGCCAAGATGTTTCGCACGAGAATGGTGAGTGAATACAGGACCAACCCCGTGATCACCAGTCCGGCGGAGAGTCCGAACAGCGGCAGCAGCAGCGAGAACATCGCGAGTGAAGGAATCGTGTAGAGCAGGGTGGTCAACCCGAGGACCGGTCCCGCGAATACCGGTCTGCTCCGGGCCAGCAGCGCCAGCGGAAAGGCCACCAGGAGACCGATGGCGACCGAGACCGCCGTGATCCACACATGCTGGACCGTCGCGTCCGTCAGCTCCTGGCCGCGCGAGCGGAGATATTCCCCGCAGATCCAGTCGTTCGCCGCCAGACATCCACGTGTGCTCATCCCTTCCCACCTCCCCCGTTCTTCTCGCGTACGACCCTATCCCCGACCACTGACAATCGCGGAGGGCCGCCACATTCCAGCAACATGGCCTTCACACGAACCGCCGTACACCGCCCGCGCATCGCCCGCACAATGGGGAGTCATGATCCGATTCGAGCACGTCTCCAAGCGGTACCCGGACGGCACGGCAGCAGTCGACGATCTCTCCTTCGAGGTCGCCCGGGGTGAACTGGTCACGCTGGTCGGGCCTTCGGGCTGCGGCAAGACGACGACCATGAAAATGGTCAACCGGCTCATCGAACCGACCGAGGGACGGATATTCCTCGACGGCGACGACATATCCGCGATCGACCCGGTCCAACTCCGGCGCCGTATCGGCTATGTGATCCAGCAGGTCGGGCTCTTCCCGCACCGGACGGTCCTGGAGAACACCGCGACCGTCCCGCACCTCCTCGGCTGGAAACGCGCGAAGGGCCGGGCCCGCGCCGCCGAACTCCTCGATCTGGTCGGCCTCGATCCGTCCGTCTACGGCGACCGCTATCCCGAGCAGCTCTCCGGCGGCCAGCGCCAGCGCGTCGGGGTGGCCCGCGCGCTCGCCGCCGACCCGCCGGTGCTGCTGATGGACGAGCCCTTCGGCGCGGTCGACCCGGTGGTGCGCGACCGGCTCCAGGGCGAGTTCCTCCGGCTCCAGGCGGCGGTCGGCAAGACGGTCCTGTTCGTCACGCACGACATCGAGGAGGCCGTCCGGCTCGGCGACCGTATCGCCGTCTACGGCCGGGGCAGGATCGAGCAGTTCGACGCCCCCGCCGCCGTGCTGGGCGCCCCGGCGACCCCGTACGTCGCGGACTTCGTCGGGGCCGACCGGGGCCTCAAGCGGCTCTCCGTCACCCCCATCGAGGAGGGCGATCTCGAACAGCCGCCCGTCGTCCACCTGGACGACCCGCTCGCCGGCGCCGCCGCGAAGCTCGCGCGGGCGGGCGCGCGCTGGGCCGTCGTCCTGGACTCCGAGGACCGGCTGCACGGCTGGATCCCGGCGGCGCCGTCCGGCGCTCAGGACACCGCGCCGGACACCCCTGAGGCGTCGGGAACGGTACGGGAGCACGCCCGCCGGATGGAGGCGTGGCTGCCCGTCGGCGCCTCCCTCAAGCAGGCGTTCGCCACGATGCTCCAGCACGACGCCGGCTGGATCGCCGTCATCGACCGCGAGGAGACCGGCCGCTTCCTCGGCGTCCTCACCCCGGCCCGGCTGCACGAGGCGCTGCGCCGGTCCATCGACGCCGACGGCCGGGCCGTCCCCCGTACCGACGTCGAGCTGGAGACCATCAGCACCGTCACGCGCCGCTGAGGCGCCCGCTCATCCACACCAGGGCCGGCGGGATCTCGCGGCGCCAGGTGTTGAAGTTGTGCGCGCCGCTCGGGAGGATGATCGAGGAGACCTGCGCGGGCGCCTTGACCTTGCCGATGAACGTCTCGGTGTCCTTCAGGTTCCGCTCGCCCTTGCGGGAGCTGGTGACGAGCAGCGAGGTGTCGCCCTGCGGCAGATGGTCGAGGCTCCACAGCAGATTCGCCCGCTTCCTGAGCGCGTCGTCGCCCTGGAAGAGATCGCCGGTCGTCGGGTCCTCGGCCGCCTTGTAGTACGCGGAGAGCCCGGCGCCCACCGAGAACTGCTCCGGGTGGTGCATGGCGATCTTCAGCGCGCAGTAGCCGCCGGTGGAGTTGCCGATGATGCCCCAGCTGCGCGGCACGTCCTTCACCCGGTACGCCCGGGACACCGCCGTCGGCACGTCCTTGGCGAGGAAGGTCTCGGTCTGCGGGCCGCCGGGGACGTCCACGCACTCGGTGTCGCGCGGCGGCGCCACGGTGGGCCGCAGCATCACCAGGATCATCGGCTGCATCTTGTTCGCCTTGGCGAGCTGCCAGGCGGTCGTCGGGTAGTTGAGCCCCTTGATGAGGTTCTCCGCCACGCCCGGGTAGCCGGTGAGCACCTCGGCCGCCGGGAACTTCTGCTTCCGGAACTGCGGCTGGAAGTACTGCGGCGGCAGATAGACGTACGCCGTGCTGTTGATCCCCGACTTCTCGCCGCTTATGGCGATCTTCTGGATCTGGCCGGCCACCGAGGGCTGCCGGCTGCCGGGAACGGGCGAGTGCTGTGTGTCCATGACCGTGACGTGCTTGCCGTCGGCCGCCGCGTGCCCGACGACCGCCCCCAGCTCCTGCTCCTGGCCGAAGAGATCGCCCCAGGTCCCGTAGAAGAGGAAGTACTGATTGGCCACCAGGGCGACCGCGGCGAAGATCGTCACCTGGGTGGCGAACAGCATCCCGATACGGCCGAGTACGGCACGTGGCGTACGGCGGGACAGCCGCGGCCACAGCCAGATGGTCGCGGCGAACAGCAGCACGGCCACCAGAACCGCCACGGCCAGGACTTTATGGCTGGTAAGACCCATGTCGACCGATGCTCTTCCGTGAGATTTTCCTGTACGCAGAGGAACCCGCCCCCCGAAAGCGACGTCCTAGAGGTCGCAAAATGTCCGGCCCGCGTACTGGACGCGGATACGGCCACCACACTCTCTCGCGGAGCCACGGGAAGCGATGTCTGTGACGCTAGATGGGGATAAATCAGGATCGGTTCCGAATCAGGCTGACCGGTCGTCGGGGATACCTCCGAAGGCGAAGCCGCGCCGGCTGCCCGCCCGGGTACGACGGATCGTCAGGGGCCCCCGGCCCGAGGCGGTCCCGGGCCTGGTCGGCACGGCATGCACCCTCATCGGCCTGATCGACATCGCCGCCGGGGTCTTCCCCCGCTTCCGTCACAGCCGGATGCACTCCCTGGCCGAGGTGCTCCCGGGGGCGCTCGGACCGTTCGCCGCCGCGCTGGCGATGAGCGCCGGCGTACTCCTGCTGCTGCTCGCGCACGGGCTCAAACGGCGCAAGCGCCGGGCGTGGCGCGCCGCCGTGATCCTGCTGCCCGTGGGGACAGTGGCGCAGTTCGGGTACCGGCACTCGATCGCCGGGGCGGTGTTCTCGCTCTTCCTGCTCTGGGTACTGGTACGGCACCGGGGCGAGTTCGCGGCGCTGCCCGACCCGCGCAGCCGCTGGCGGGCGCTCGCCAACTTCGTTCTGATGGGCGCGGGTTCGATCGGGCTCGGGCTGATCATCGTCAGCGTCCATCCGCACCGTACGGTCGGCAATCCCAGCCTGACCGACCGTCTCGAACACGTGATGTACGGCCTGTTCGGCTTCGAGGGCCCGGTCGAGTACAGCGGCACCGTCGACTGGACGGTGGGCTACTCGCTCGGCGCGCTCGGCCTGCTCACCGCCCTCACCACCATCTATCTCGCCTTCCGTCCCGAGCATCCGGCCGCGCGGCTGACCGAGGAGGACGAGCGGCGGCTGCGCGAGCTGCTCGCGCGCCACGGCGCCCGGGACTCCCTGGGCCACTTCGCACTCCGCCGCGACAAGGGCGTCGTCTTCTCCCCCAGCGGCAAGGCGGCCGTCTGCTACCGGGTGGTCTCGGGGGTGATGCTCGCCAGCGGCGACCCCATCGGGGACGTCGAGGCGTGGCCCGGCGCCATCGAGCGCTTCATGGACGAGGCCAAGGCGCACTCCTGGACCCCCGCCGTCATGGGGTGCAGCGAGACCGGCGGCGAGGTCTGGACCCGTGAGACCGGGCTCAACGCGCTGGAGCTGGGAGACGAAGCGGTGGTGGACGTGCCGGATTTCTCCCTGCACGGACGCGCCATGCGAAACGTACGCCAAATGGTGAAGCGCATCGAGCGCGCCGGCTACGAAACGCGGGTACGGCGCGTCCGTGATCTCTCCGACGGCGAGCTGGAGCGGATCCGCCGCGCCGCCGACGACTGGCGCGGCACCGACACCGAGCGCGGCTTCTCGATGGCGCTCGGCCGGATCGGCGACCCCGCCGACGGGGACTCGGTCGTGGCCACCGCGCACAAGCCGGGCGAGGAGACACCGGGCCCGTACGGCGATCTGAAGGCCGTACTTCACTTCGTTCCGTGGGGTACGGACGGGATGTCCCTGGACCTGATGCGCCGTGACCGGTCCGCCGATCCCGGTATGAACGAGCTGCTGATCGTGGCCGCGCTGCATGCCGCGCCCCAGCTGAAGGTGGTGCGGGTCTCGCTCAACTTCGCGATGTTCCGCTCGGCGCTGGCCCGGGGCGAACGGCTGGGCGCGGGGCCGGTGCTGCGCTGCTGGCGGGGGCTGCTGGTCTTTCTCTCGCGCTGGTTCCAGATCGAGTCGCTGTACAAGTTCAACGCCAAGTTCCAGCCGCGCTGGGAGCCGCGGTACGTGGTCTTCCGGGCCGGCGGCGACCTGCCCAGGATCGGCCTCGCGGCGATGCAGGCGGAGGGGTTCGTGACGCTGGCGCTGCCCCGGCCGCTGCGCCGGCTCGGCCGGGACCGGCCGGGGGGCCGCTCGGCCCGTACGCCCTCGGACCATGAGGTCAGTACGGCGTGAGTACGGCCTGAGGGACGTCCGAGGAACGCCGGAGGTCCACCGGAGGGACTGTTCAGGCAAGCCGGTTATCGTATCGAAAGTCCGGAAACCGGCCGGCTGGTGGGGCAGAGCCCGGTGGACCACGGTGGATCGAAGAGGTGTGGTGTGACGCAGGAGGGACGGCTGATCGCCGGGCGGTACCGGATCGCCGGGCTGATCGGCCGCGGCGGCATGGGCACCGTATGGCGGGCCGAGGACCTGGTGCTGGACCGCGAGGTCGCGCTCAAGCGGCTGCACGCGACGCCGGACCGGCTCTCCGCGGACGAGATCGCCACGCTGCACGAGCGCTCCCGCCGCGAGGCGCGCAGCGCCGCCCGTATCGCCCATCCCCATGTGGTCGTCGTCCATGACGTGGTGGAGGACGACGGGGTGCCGTGCCTCGTCATGGAGTACGTGCGCTCGGTCACCCTCGGCTCGCTGCTGGCGGACGGCGCCGCCGTCCCGGTGCGGGAGGCGGTACGGATCGGGCTGGCGATGACCGGCGCGCTGCGGGCCGCGCACACCGCAGGGGTGGTGCACCGGGACGTCAAACCCGCCAACGTACTGCTCGGCGACGACGGCAGGATCGTCCTCACCGACTTCGGCATCGCGCTGCCCAGCGGCGCGTCGACGCTGACCGCGACCGGCGAGATGATCGGCTCCGTCCGCTACATGGCACCGGAGCGCGTCAGGGGCCGCACCGCCGGGCCCGCCTCGGACCTCTGGTCGCTCGGGGCGACGCTCTACCGCGCGGTGGAGGGACGGCTGCCGTTCGACCGGGTCACGGCCATGGAAATGGCGTACGCGATCGCCGTGGACCCGCCCGGGCCGACGAAGCTGGCCGGGCCGCTCGGGCCGCTGATCGAGGCGCTGCTGGCGAAGGAGCCCGAGGAGCGGCCGTCGGCGGAGGAAGCGGAGCGCACGCTGCGGACGCTGTGGGCCGCGGAGACGGAGACGAAGACGGCGGAGAACGCGGAGGCGGCGAATACGACGGACGGGACGACGGCCCTGGAGCCGGTACAGGAGCCGATACGGGATCCCGCACCGGAGGCGATACGGGCCACGGCCGCCCCCGCGCCTCCCCGCCGCACCCGCGTCCTCCTGCGGACCGCGACCGCGCTGGCCGTCGCCGCCGCCACCGCGACCGGCGCGCTCTACATCTGGCCCGACGGCGGCACCGGCACCCGGCAGCAGGGCACCACGCCCCGGAGCCCTGCGGCGGACACCACCTCCCCGCCGCCCCTCCCCGCCGGCTACCACCTGGCCGAGGCCGCCCAGCTCGGCGTCTCGCTGCCCGTACCGGACGGCTGGACCGTGGGCCGGTCCTCGGACGAACAGGTCACCTACCAGTCCCCCTCCGGCCTCGCGGGCATCACGATCGGCACCGTCGACCCGGCGGGCTCGGACCTCACCGCGCACTTCGCGGACATCGAGACGAACACCAAGAAGAACTACACCGTGTACCGGCGGCTGCGCCTCCAGCACACGACCTTCCGGGGCGCGCCCGCCGCCGTCTGGGAGTTCACCTTCCAGGGCCGGGCGCGCGCCTTCCGCGCCATCGACCTCGGCTTCGGCCGGGCCGGCGAGCGGGAGTACGACATCTATCTGTCGGCGCCCGACGAGGACTGGGACACCTACCGCCCTGTCTTCGACAGGGTCAAGGAAGGACTGCGCACCCCTTGAAGCCCCCGAACGGCCCCTTGGGGCGGTTTGGTGTGCGCCGCAGCAGGCCCCCGCGCCATCCGAACGGGAGGCCCTAGGGTGGGGCATATGAGTATGTTGCGCGCGCGTGGCACGGTCGAGGGACTGCCCGGGTGGGACCGCTGTGCGGTCATGGGCGTCGTCAATGTGACGCCCGACTCCTTCTCCGACGGCGGTCGCTGGTTCGACACCACGGCCGCGATCAAACGCGGCCTCGCCCTCGTCGCAGAAGGCGCCGATCTCGTCGATGTCGGCGGCGAGTCGACGCGCCCCGGCGCGTCCCGGGTCGACGCGGACGAGGAGCTGCGGCGGGTCGTGCCGGTCGTCCGGGGGCTGGCGTCCGAGGGCGTCGCCGTCTCCGTCGACACGATGCGCGCGGCGGTCGCCGGGCAGGCGGTCGAGGCCGGCGCGCTGCTGGTCAACGATGTGAGCGGCGGTCTCGCGGACCCCGCGATGGTGGGCACGGTCGCGGCGGCGGGCGTGCCGTTCGTGGTGATGCACTGGCGCGGGTTCAGCGAGGGGATGAACAGCCGCGCCGTCTACACGGATGTCGTCGCCGAGGTCGTCGCCGAGCTGCGGGCCCGGATGGACGCGGTGATCGCCGGCGGTATCGCCCCCGAGCGGCTGGTGATCGATCCCGGGCTCGGTTTCGCGAAGACCGCCGCACACGATCTGGCGCTCCTCGCGCACCTGCCCGAGCTGCGCGCCCTGGGCCGTCCGCTGCTGGTCGCGGCCTCCCGCAAACGCTTCCTCGGCCAGGTCCTGGCGGACCCCGAGGGCGCCCCGCCGCCCGCGCGCGAACGCGACGCGGCCACCGCCGCGGTCTCCGCGATCGCCGCCCACGAGGGCGCCTGGGCGGTCCGGGTCCATGAGGTACGGGCCACCGCCGACGCGGTACGGGTGGCGCGCGCGGTCGAGGGCGCGACGGGCACCCCGGCCGCCGCGGGCAGCACGGGCACCGCCGGGCTCGCCGGATGACGGCGCGTACGGACAGCGAGCGGGTGGAGCTGGCCAACACCGCGTTCTACGAGGTGATGGAGCGCGGCGACTACGACGCGATGTCGGGGCTCTGGCTGGAGGAGGACGACGGGCCGGTCTCGTGCGTCCACCCCGGCTGGCCGGTGCTCACCGGCCGCGGCGATGTGCTGCGCTCGTACGCGGTGATCATGGCGAACACCGAGTACATCCAGTTCTTCCTGACCGATGTCGAGGTCTCCGTCCAGGCCGACACGGCCCTGGTGACCTGTACGGAGAACATCCTGAGCGGCGGCCCGGCCGAGGACGGCGGGGAGCTGGGGCCGCTCGTGGGCCAGCTGGTCGTGGCGACGAACGTGTTCCGGCGCACACCGGGCGGGTGGAAGATCTGGTCGCACCACGGCTCGCCCGTACTGGCCGAGACCGAGGCGGACCCGGAACCGGACGACGGGACTCCCGCCTGACCCCGGCCCGAGTGGGTAGGTGCCCTTCCGGGGGCCGGGCCGTCACCCCCTCGGGGAAGCACTGTCGGTGGCCGCGGGTAGATTCGGAAGTGGGTACGGAACCGCCCGTATGCGGCGGTGCCGTGACGATCAACGACAGCAGGAGTGATTCGCGTGGACCGTGTCGCGCTGCGCGGCCTCAGGGCCCGTGGGAACCATGGCGTCTTCCCCCGGGAGCGCGAGGAGGGCCAGACCTTCATCGTGGATGTGGTGCTCGGCATCGACACCCGGCCCGCGGCGGCCGCCGACGACCTGTCGAAGACCGTGCACTACGGGATCGTGGCCGAGGAGGTCGTGGACGCCGTCCAGGGGGAGCCGGTCGATCTGATCGAGACCCTGGCGGAACGCATCGCGCAGCGGTGCCTGAAGCACGACGGGGTCGAGGAGGTCGAAGTGGTCGTCCACAAACCGGACGCGCCGATCACGGTGCCCTTCGACGATGTGACCGTCACGATCACCCGGAGCCGAGTATGAGTCTGTTTTCCGGAAGCGGGCCCCAGGGCGACCCGGCGGGCGTCCCCACCAGCGACCCGACCGCCCAGCCGGTGCCGGCCGCGGTGGTCGCGCGGGTCGACGCCGCGGACAGCACGCTGTCCAATCCGCAGTGGGCCGTGGTCTCCCTCGGCTCCAATCTGGGGAACCGTCTGGAGACGCTCCAGGGCGCCATCGACGCGCTGGAGGACACCCCGGGGCTGCGGGTCAAGGCGGTCTCCCCGGTGTACGAGACGGAGCCGTGGGGCGTCGACCCGGGCTCCCAGCCGTCGTACTTCAACGCGGTCGTGGTGATCAGGACGACCCTGCCGCCGGACTCGCTGCTGGAGCGCGGCCACGCCATCGAGGAGGCGTTCGACCGGGTCCGCGCGGAGCGCTGGGGGCCGCGCACGATCGACGTGGACATCGTGGCGTACGCGGACGTGGTCTCCGACGACCCGCGGCTCACCCTGCCGCACCCCCGGGCCCATGAACGCGCCTTTGTGCTCGCCCCCTGGCACGACGTGGATCCCGGGGCGCGGGTGCCGGGCCGCGGGCCGGTCGCCGAGCTGCTGGCGGAGATCGGCCGGGAGGGCGTGCTGCCCCGGTCCGATCTGGAACTCCGCCTGCCCGAGTAGTCGTTAGGCTCAGCGGGTCGGAACAGCAGAGGTTGAAGGGCGGCTTTCTCGGTGAAGCAGTTGCGGATCGGCGTCCTCGCCGGCCTGTTTGTGGTGGCGGGCGTGCTCTCGTGGGCCGCGGCCCGGCTCTGGGACGCATTCGGCACCCTGCCGAGCGTGCCGCTGGCCGCGCCGATCGTGCTGGGGGCGATCGCGGCCGTCCTGCTCGCCACCGCGCTGTCGCTCCGCTCCCGGCTGCGCGCCCAGCGCGAGCGGCGCCCCGACGCGAAGGGCGTGGACCCGCTGATGGCCGCCCGCGCGGTTGTCTTCGGCCAGGCCAGCGCCCTGGTCACAGCCCTTGTCTGCGGCCTGTACGGCGGCGTGGGGGTCTTCCTCCTGGGCTCCCTCGACATCCCCGTCCGCCGCGACCAGGCCATCTACGCCGGCTCCGCGGTCCTGGCGGGCTTCGCGGTGATCGCCGCCGCGTTCTTCCTGGAGCACGTCTGCAAGCTCCCGGACGACACGGACGACCCCCGCCACCACAACGGCGCGGCCCCGGCGGGCCCTCCCGCCTAGACCGCGCCGTCGCGCAAATCCGACTCAGCGCGCCCTGATCAGCGCGCCATGATCAGGCTCATGGCCTCCGCACGCGTCGCGGGCACCCGCATCTGCCCCCGGACGGCCGAGGTGATCGTCTTGGCGCCCGGCTTCCGCACTCCGCGCATGGTCATGCACATGTGCTCGCACTCGACCACGACGATCGCTCCGCGCGGATCGAGGATCTCCATCAGCGAGTCCGCGATCTGGGTGGTCAGCCGCTCCTGCACCTGCGGCCTGCGCGCGTACACGTCCACCAGCCTGGCCAGCTTCGACAGCCCGGTGATCTTCCCGTCGGCGGAGGGGATATAGCCGACGTGGGCGACCCCGGTGAAGGGGACCAGATGGTGCTCGCAGGACGAGATCACCTCGATGTCCTTCACCAGCACCATCTCGTCATGGCCCAGATCGAACGTCGTGGTCAGCACGTCCTCGGGGTTCTGCCGGAGTCCCGCGAATATTTCCTTGTACGCACGGGCCACCCGGCCGGGAGTGGCCCGCAGGCCCTCGCGGTCCGGGTCCTCGCCGACCGCGATCAGCAGTTCGCGTACCGCGTCCTCGGCCCGCTTCTCGTCGAACTCGCGGACCGGGATCGCGCCGTCCAGCGTCACCGGGTCGGTCATCTGTGCCTCGTTCCTGTGCCGTCCATCGCTCGGGCATACGAATGCCGCGCCCCCTCAGGCTAGAACCTGGGAAGCGCGGCATCCATTCCGGGCCTGGTGTGCGCCCGGTATCAGCTCTCCGGACGCTCCTCCGGAACCGCTTCGGCCGACTTCTCGATCGTCACCGCGGGGACGACGCCGTTCGAACCGGTCGCCGCGCCGTTGGTCAGCGCCAGCTCCTTGGGCGAGAGCACCGGCGGCCGCGTCGACGGGGTACGTCGCGAGGAGCCGGTCCACGCCGGACGGGCCGGACGCTTCACGATGGTCGAGAAGATCTCCGCGATCTGCTCCTTGTTCAGCGTCTCCTTCTCCAGGAGGGCCAGGACCAGATTGTCGAGGACGTCGCGGTTCTCGACGAGAATCTCCCACGCCTCGTTGTGCGCGGTCTCGATGAGCTTCTTGACCTCTTCGTCGACCAGCGCCGCGACCTCTTCCGAGTAGTCGCGGGCATGACCCATCTCACGGCCGACGAACGGTTCGGTGTTGTCGCCGCCGAACTTGATCGCGCCGAGCCGCTCGGTCATGCCGTACTGCGTGACCATGGCGCGGGCCGTGGCCGTGGCCTTCTCGATGTCGTTGGCCGCGCCGGTGGTCGGGTCGTGGAAGACCAGCTCCTCGGCCGCCCGCCCGCCCAGCATGTAGGCGAGCTGGTCGAGCATCTCGTTGCGCGTGGTCGAGTACTTGTCCTCGTCGGGCAGGACCATGGTGTAGCCCAAGGCCCGGCCGCGGGACAGGATCGTGATCTTGTGGACCGGGTCGGAGTTCGGAGACGCCGCGGCGACCAGGGCGTGACCGCCCTCGTGGTACGCGGTGATCTTCTTTTCCTTCTCGGACATGATCCGGGTCCGCTTCTGCGGGCCCGCCACGACGCGGTCGATCGCCTCGTCCAGGGAGTGGTTGTCGACCAGCTTCTTGTCGCTGCGCGCCGTCAGGAGCGCCGCTTCGTTCAGCACGTTCGCCAGGTCCGCGCCGGTGAAGCCGGGCGTACGACGGGCGACCGCGCCCAGGTCGACGTCCGGGGAGACCGGCTTGCCCTTCTGGTGGACCTTGAGGATCTCCAGCCGGCCCTGCATGTCGGGGCGGTCGACGGCGATCTGCCGGTCGAAGCGTCCCGGGCGCAGGAGCGCCGGGTCGAGGATGTCGGGCCGGTTCGTCGCGGCGATCAGGATGACGCCGCCCTTCACGTCGAAGCCGTCCATCTCGACCAGCAGCTGGTTCAGCGTCTGCTCGCGCTCGTCGTGACCGCCGCCGAGGCCCGCGCCGCGGTGCCGGCCGACGGCGTCGATCTCGTCGACGAAGACGATCGCCGGGGCGTTCGCCTTGGCCTGCTCGAAGAGGTCGCGCACCCGGGAGGCACCGACACCGACGAACATCTCGACGAAGTCGGAGCCGGAGATCGAGTAGAAGGGGACCCCGGCCTCACCCGCGACCGCGCGGGCCAGCAGGGTCTTGCCCGTACCGGGCGGGCCGTACAGCAGCACACCCTTCGGGATCTTGGCGCCGACGGCCTGGAACTTCGCCGGCTCCTGGAGGAACTCCTTGATCTCGTGCAGCTCCTCGACGGCTTCGTCGGAGCCCGCGACATCGGCGAACGTCGTCTTCGGGGTGTCCTTGGTGATGAGCTTGGCCTTGGACTTCCCGAACTGCATGACGCGGGAGCCGCCGCCCTGCATCTGGTTCATCAGGAAGAGGAAGACCACCACGATCAGCACGAAGGGCAGCAGCGAGAACAGCACCGAGAGGAACGGGCTCTGCTTCGTCGGCGAGACCGTATAGCCCTTGGAGATGTCGCCGTTCTGGAACTTGGCCTGGAGGGTCGAGGCCAGCTGGGATCCCTGGCTGCCGATATAGCTGGCCTGGATCTTGTCGCTGCCCTTGACCTTGACCCCGTTCTTGAGGTCGACCTTGATGACCTGGTCATCACCGGTGGTCAGCTTGACCTGCTCTGCCTGGTTCTTGTCGATCGCCTGGACGACCTCACCGGTGTCGACCGTCTTGTAGCCGCTGCCCGAGCCGACGACATTCATCAGCACGACCACGGCGAGGACGGCCAGCACGATCCACATGACCGGCCCACGGAAGTATCGCTTCACGTCCATCCATACGAGGCGAAGTCGCCCCGTCCCTCCTGCCCGTAGGTAAATGCTGCTGTGAGAAAAGAGTGTTCTTCGGACGGTACCCCAGCATCATGGCCCGCGACCGCACGGGACGGCTGACAAACCCGCCTTCCCATGCTTCAACGGCGCGAAGCGTGCTGGGGTTCCCCCTCGTACCGTGGCCTTTCCGTAACACTTCGCCGTACCGGTACGGCCCGGGGCCGCCGGCGGGGCCCGGACTAACCCCCGTAGACGTGCGGCGCGAGGGTGCCGACGAATGGCATGTTGCGGTACTTCTCCGCGTAATCCAGGCCGTATCCGACGACAAACTCATTGGGAATGTCGAAGCCGATCCATTTCACGTCGATGGCGACCTTTGCGGCATCCGGCTTACGGAGCAGGGTGCAGACCTCCAGCGAGGCCGGCTCCCGGGAACCGAGGTTGGACAGCAGCCACGACAGCGTCAGTCCCGAGTCGATGATGTCCTCGACGATCAGGACGTGCTTGCCCTTGATGTCGGTGTCCAGGTCCTTGAGGATCCGGACCACGCCGGAGGACTGGGTGCCCGCCCCGTACGAGGAGACGGCCATCCAATCCATCGTCACGGGGGTGGACAGGGCGCGCGCCAGGTCCGCCATGACCATCACGGCACCCTTGAGGACCCCCACCAGCAGCAGGTCCTTGCCCGCGTACTCCGCGTCGATCTTCGCCGCCAGCTCGGCCAGCTTTGTGTCGATCTCTTCCTTGGTGATGAGCACCGACTGAAGGTCTTCGCCCATGTCCTTGTCGTCCACCCGCATCGCTTTCGTCGTCGGCCAGAGGTCCGGAACCCGCGGCTCCGGAGACACAGCCGTAGTGCATCCGCGCTTCAGCCCTGCCGGATGACCAGTCTGCCACCCTGCCTCCTGGCCTCCACGCGGCCGGGCAGGTTGATGGCTCCCTGGCCGCGCCAGCCGGTGATCAGGCGGTCGACCTCTTCGATGTGACGGGCGAACAGCGAACCCGCCGGGGCGCCCGCGGCGATGGCGGCCCGGCGCAGCACCCGGCGGCGTACGGCGGGCGGGAGCGCGTAGAGCTTGGCGCACTCCAGCAGCCCCGCCTCGTCCCGGACGGTCGTCTCGGCGCCGGCGGCCCAGGTGTCCAGGGCGTCGGCGTCGTCGCGGGAGAGCTGGGCGGTACGGGCCAGGGCCTCGACGACGCCTTTGCCGAGGGCCTTCTCCAGCGCGGGCAGCCCTTCGTGGCGCAGCCGGGAGCGGGTGTAGGCGGGGTCGGTGTTGTGGGGGTCGTCCCAGACGGGGATCGACTGGACCAGACATGCCTTGCGGGCGGTCTGCCGGTCGAGCTGGAGGAAGGGCCGCCGGTAGCGGCCGGTCGCCCCGGAGACGGCGGCCATGCCGGACAGCGAGCGGGTGCCGGAGCCGCGGGCGAGGCCGAGCAGTACGGTCTCGGCCTGGTCGTCGCGGGTGTGGCCGAGGAGGACGGCGGCCGCGCGGTGGCGGTCGGCGACGGCGTCCAGCGCGGCGTAGCGCGCGTCGCGCGCGGCGGCCTCGGGTCCGCCGCCCGTGCGGCGCACACCGCCGCCGCCGTGGGCCGCGCTGTGTGCGACCGGGGTCTCCGCGCCGACGGTGACGGCGACGGATTCGACGGGGTCCAGACGCATCGCGCCGAGCCGGGCGACGACTTCCGCGGCGCGGAGCGCGGAGCCTTCCTGGAGTCCGTGGTCGACGGTGACGGCGCCCGCGCGGACGGAGAGTTTCGGTGCTTCGAAGGCGAGGGCCGAGGCGAGCGCCATGGAGTCGGCGCCGCCGGAGCAGGCGACGAGCACGAGCGGCGGCGCGCCCGCGGCAGCGGGTGCGCCGCCGGTGGCGGTGGGCGGGTCCAGCTCCGCCCGTTCGGTTTCGGTGAGGATGTCGTGGAGTACGCGGCGGACCGCCAGGCGTATCGCCGCGACCGCAGGATGGGGACCCATATCCGGTGCCCTTCGTGAAGTTTTTTGGGGGGTGCCTCGGTCGGGGTAAGAACGGAGAGCGTCACTCAGAGTGCGTCGATGGTGACAGAACCGAGCCATTACCCGAGCATTGCACGCCTATCCCTCACCGACGGTCCCTCGGATGGGTGATACGCGAGGCGTCCTTCTGCCAAGAGGGCGTTTTGGCTCAGGAATCTGCCTTACGGTGCACCCGCGCGACCCAATCCGCCGGTTTGGCGATCTCCGCCTTGGTGGGGAGCGTGTTGGGCGAGGTCCACACCCGGTTGAAGCCGTCCATGCCGACCTGCTCGACCACGGCCCGGACGAACCGCTCCCCGTCGCGGTACTGACGGAGCTTGGCGTCGAGGCCCAGCAGCTTGCGCAGCGCCTGGTCGAGCCGGCCGGCGCCGCTGGCCCGGCGCTGCTGGAACTTCTCGCGGATCTCGGCGACGGAGGGCACGACCTGCGGTCCCACGCCGTCCATCACATAGTCGGCGTGGCCTTCGAGCAGGGACATCACGGCGGTGAGCCGGCCGAGGATCTCGCGCTGGCCGGGGGTCTGCACCAGCTCGACGATCGAGTGCCCGTCCTCGTCCCGCTCGCCCTCGGGCCGGCCGCCCGCCAGCGACTGGGCCGCCTCGCGGAGCCGTTCGACCACGGTCATCGGGTCGACCTCGGTCTGGTCGAGGAACGACTGGATCTCGCCCTGGAGGTGGTCGCGGAGCCAGGGCACACCGGTGAACTGGGTGCGGTGGGTCTCCTCGTGGAGCGCGACCCAGAGCCGGAAGTCGTGGGGCGCCACGTCGAGTTCGCGCTCGACGTGGACGATGTTGGGGGCGACGAGCAGCAGCCGTCCGCTGCCGTCGGGGGCGCCGGGGAGGTCGCGGGAGGCGGGGGCGAACGTCTCGTACTGCCCGAGCACCCGGGAGGACATGAAGGACAGCAGCATGCCGACCTCGACGCCGGTGACCTTGCCGCCGACCGCGCCGAGCACGGCGCCGCCGGGTCCGCCGGGGCGGCGGTCGCGCATCTTCTCGAAGAGGGGCTTCAGCAGCTCGCGGAAGCCGGCGACATTGGCCCGGACCCAGCCGGCCCGGTCGACGACCAGCACGGGGGTGTCCACCGGGGCGTGGCCCTCGGGGATCATCCGGGTGTACGCCCGGACGTGCTCCTCCGCCGCCTTGGCGTGCCGCCGCAGCTCGGCGACGATCTCACGCGCCTCGTCGCGGCTCACTTCCGGTCCCGGCCGCGCGAGGCGGGTCGCGGTCGCCACCGCGAGGTTCCAGTCGACCATCTCTGCACCACCGATGCTCGTCATGCGTCAACCGTACGTGCTCGGCTCGCGGAGCGGGCGAAGCTGTCGTCCCACTCTGCTTCGGACAGGCCGAGGGACCTGGTGCCGTCGGATCCAAGGCGGAGGAGGGAGTGAACGCGGAGCGTTCGTGACCGACGACAACGCCGGAGGCGGCGGTGCCAGGCCCCTCGGGCCCGGAGCAGGGTGGGACGACAGCTTCTCGGCGTGATGGCCCCGGTTCTTCCCCCATCTTCGGTCTCGGGGGCCTCTCCGGGGCCTTTCCGGGGCCGGTCGAACGCCGCCCCTACGGGCCCGTCACTCGGGACGGGCCGCCGGCGCCGGGAGCAGGGCCGCCGAGAGCCGGTCCAGGGCCGCCTGGGCGGGGTCGGCGGCCGGGGTGTCGCTCGCCAGGAACGCGAAGGCCAGCAGCCGCCCCTCGGCGTCCACCACCGTGCCCGCCAGGGCGTTGACCCCGGTGAGCGTGCCGGTCTTGGCCCGCACGAAACCGGCCGCCGGCGGCTGGTCCGCGTACCGGGTGCGCAGCGTGCCGCTGAAGCGGGCGATGGGCAGGCCGGTCAGGACCGGGCGCAGCTCCGGCCGGTCCGGGGCGGCGGCGCGCGCCAGCAGGCCGGTGAGCAGGGCGGCGCTGACCCGGTCCTTGCGGCTGAGACCGCTGCCGTCGTCGAACACGGCCCCGGTGACGGGCAGTTGGAGCTTCCGGAGCTGGGCGCGGACGGCTCTGCCGGCGCCCTCGAAGCTCGCGGGCTCGCCCGCGGCCAGGGCGGTCTGGCGGGCCAGGGACTCGGCGATGTCGTTGTCGCTGTTGGTCAGCGCGCGTTCGGCCAGGGCGGAGAGCGGGGCGGAGTAGGTCCGCGCGAGCGGCTCCGCTTCCTTGGGCGCTCTGCTCCGTTCGGGTGCGCCGTCGGTACGGACGCCCCGCTCGCGCAGGAGTTTGGCGAAGACGCGGGCGGCGTCGCCCGCCGGGTTGCCGCTGCGCGGCGCGGGCCCGCTCGCCGAGGTGTCGAGCCGGCCCTGCCCGGACATCAGGGAGACGACGGGGGCGATGTTGTCGTTGGGGCCGATGGGGTGTTCCCGGGGGCCGGAGTAGAGGGATGTGTCGTACCGCAGCTCGACCTCGGTGACGCCCCGGTCGCGCAGGGCGCGGACGGTGTCGTCGGCGAGCCGGCCGAGCCCGGTCCGGTCCAGGGTGGCGTCGCCGCCGCCGACCAGGGTGATCCGCCGTCCGTCGGGGGTGGCCCGGACGGTGGTGGCGATGCGGTGGTCGGGGCCGAGCGCGGAGAGCGCGGCGACCACGGTGGCGATCTTTATCGTGGATGCCGGGACCATCGTCTTCGCGTCGCCCTTCCCGTACAGCCGCTCGCCGGTGACGGCGTCCACAACGGAGGCGGTACGGTCCGGGCCGAGCGCGCCGTCGTCGAGGAGGGGGCCGAGGGCCGCCGCGAGTCCGGACGGCAGCGCGGGGGGCTTTCCGGTGCCACCGATCCCGCTCATCCCGCCGGTCTCGCCCGCCCCAGCGGTCCCGCCCGTCCCGTTGGACTCGGCGGCGCCGCGGCCCGTGACCCGGAGCGCGGAGAGCACCGCGGCGGCGCTGGGCGCGGGCGCCGGCTCGCGCGGCGCGGACGCGTCGCGGGCCTCGCCGCCCGTACGGCTCTGGGCGACCGCCCACTCCCGCTCGGCCCTGCGCTGCCCCGAATCCCAGGGGCCGGCCGCGGCCACCACCACGGCCGCGAGCGTCAGCCCCAGGACCACCGAACCCGCCGTGACCTGCCACACTTTCGGCTCAAGCACGGCTGACCAGCCCCTTTCGCGATCACACAGCTGCGTGGGGGACACTTAACCACTGCGCCTTGCCACGCAGCATCACCGACATATGTGTTGATCATGGAGGAGCCACCCGTGGAGTTCGACGTCACCATCGAGATCCCCAAAGGTTCGCGGAACAAGTACGAGGTGGACCACGAGACCGGTCGGATCCGGCTGGACCGTCGACTCTTCACCTCGACCAGCTACCCGGCCGACTACGGCTTCGTCGAGAACACCCTCGGCGAGGACGGCGACCCGCTGGACGCGCTGGTCATCCTGGACGAGCCCACCTTCCCGGGCTGCCTGATCAAGTGCCGCGCGATCGGCATGTTCCGGATGACGGACGAGGCCGGCGGCGACGACAAGCTGCTGTGCGTCCCGGCGTCCGACCCCCGGGTGGAGCACCTGCGCGACATCCACCACGTGTCGGAGTTCGACCGCCTGGAGATCCAGCACTTCTTCGAGGTCTACAAGGACCTGGAGCCCGGCAAGTCCGTCGAGGGCGCCGACTGGGTCGGCCGCGCCGAGGCCGAGGCCGAGATCGAGGCGTCGTACAAGCGGCTCCAGGCGCAGGGCAACGCGCACTGAACGCGCATTGAACGCGCATTGACCGCGCACCGCGCGAACGCACAGCACCTGTGCGATGAACGGGCGGCACACCCTTCCGGGTGGGCCGCCCGTCCGTGTGTGCCCACCCGGTTCGCTGCCCATACTGGGCAGGAACCCGGGCAGGGGACCGGAATGACGGGGACGGTCACGACAGGGAGTGAGGGCGCAGACAGTGGTGGCCGAGCCGGACGGTCCCGAGGACCGTAAACCGCAGTCGGACGAGGCGCGCAGCGCCTTCACTCCGCCGCTCGGCGTGGAGCAGCCGCCACCGCCCGAGGACGACCGTCCGACCTCGGAGTTCGCCCTCCCGGAGGGGCTGAACGCGGAGCCGCCGCCCGAGCCCGAGGGCTCCGCCTTCGATCTGCCGGGCGGTACGCAGCAGGGCGCCGCCGGACGGCCGCCGGGACCCGGCGCGGGGCCGGGCGGGACGTCCCCGTACCCGTCCTCCTCCTACCCGTCCACGTACGGGCTCCCGCTGGCGCTGCTGCCCAAGGACGCGCCCTGGCAGGACCGGATGCGGACGCTGCTGCGGATGCCGGTCGGGGAGCGTCCCGTACCGGAGACGGTCCAGCGGCACGACGACAACGGGCCCGCCGTACCGCGCGTGCTGGACCTGACGCTGCGCATCGGCGAGCTGCTGCTGGCGGGCGGCGAGGGCGCCGAGGACGTGGAGGCCGCGATGTTCGCGGTCACGCGCGCGTACGGGCTCGCCCACTGCGAGCCGACCGTCACCTTCACCCTGCTGTCGATCTCGCATCAGCCATCGCTGGTGGACGATCCGGTGACGGCCAGCCGGACGGTACGGCGGCGGGGCACCGACTACACCCGGCTGTCCGCCGTGTACACGCTCATCGACGACATCACGAGCGCGGACACGGACATCACGCTGGAGGAGGCGTACCGGCGGCTGGCGGAGATCCGCCGCAACCGGCACCCGTACCCCGGCTGGGCGCTGACGGTGGCGAGCGGGGTGCTGGCGGGGGCCGCGTCCGTGCTGGTGGGCGGGGACGCGGTGGTCTTCGTGGCGGCGGCGCTGGGCGCGATGCTCGGCGACCGGCTGGCGTGGCTGTGCGCGGGACGCGGGCTGCCGGAGTTCTACCAGTTCGTGGTGGCCGCGATGCCGCCGGCCGCGATGGGGGTGGCGCTGACGCTGCTGACATCGGCGCTGCACTGGGGCGGCCGGCCCTCGGCGGTGATCACCGGCGGTCTCTTCGCGCTGCTGCCGGGGCGGGCGCTGGTGGCGGGTGTGCAGGACGGTCTCACGGGCTACTACATCACCGCGGCGGCGCGGCTGCTGGAGGTCATGTACTTCTTCATCGCGATCGTCATCGGGGTGCTCGTCGTGCTCTATCTGGGGGTGCAGCTGGACGCGCAGCTCAACCCGGACGCGGCGCTGCACACCGTGGAGCGGCCGTGGGTGCAGATCGTGGCGGCGGTGGCGCTGAGTATGACGTTCGCGATCCTGCTCCAGCAGGAACGTTCCACCGTGCTGCTGGTCTCGCTCAACGGCGGGGTCGCGTGGACGGTGTACGCGGCGATGCACGACACGGGCGGGATCTCGCCGGTGGCCTCGACGGCGGTCGCGGCCGGGCTGGTGGGGCTCTTCGGCCAGCTGTTCTCGCGCTACCGCTACGCGTCGGCGCTGCCGTATGTGACGGCGGCGATCGGGCCGCTGCTGCCGGGGTCCGCGACGTACTTCGGGCTGCTCGGCTTCGCGCAGAACGAGCTGGACCGGGGGCTGGCCTCGCTGTCCAAGGCGGTGGCGCTGGCGCTGGCGATCGCGGTCGGGGTGAACCTCGGCGGGGAGGTCTCCCGGCTCTTCCTCAAGGTCCCGGGCGCGGGCCGGGCATCGAGCCGCCGCGCGGCCAAGCGGACGCGCGGCTTCTGAGTCCGATCGGTCGCGATCGGTCCGGTCGGTCCGACCGGTTCGTACGGTACGGAGCCGGTCAGCGCCGGGCGTGCCGGCCGCGCTGGCCGCTGCCCGGCCCGTCGTCGGGCCCACCGGGCGCCTGGTGCGACCCGGGAGCGGGGTTCTGATAGCCGCCCGGGGCGTCGTAGCCGCCGGGGACGCGGGGGTCGGCCGGGATACGGGGGTCGACGGGGGCGTCGTAACCGCCCGGAGCGCCGTAACCGCCGGGCTGTCCGGCGGGCTGTCCGCCGGGCCGCTGCTGACCGTGCCCGCCGCCCTGACCGACGCCCTGGCCGCCCTGCCCGTTCGGAACGCCGCCCTGGGGGCCCTGGGGGCCCTGCGGACCCCGCGCGCCCTGACCGCCCTGCGCACCCTGACCGCCGCCGACCGCCGGGAACTGCATCGTCGCGCGGTCCACGCCGGGGCCCGGCTCCACCGGGTGGTACCCGATGGCGGCCTCGTCCTCGGCGGCGTTGGCGGCGGCCTTCTTGTTGTGGGAGCGGGCCCGCAGCAGCTCGATGATGATCGGCAGCACCGAGATCAGCACGATCAGGATCAGGATCATCTCGATGTGCTTGTGCACGAAGTCGATCTTGCCGAGCGCGGCACCGAGCAGGGTGACGCCCGCGCCCCAGAGCACACCGCCGATGATGTTGAAGATGATGAACGAGCGGTAGTTCATCCGGCTCACACCGGCGATGATCGGCGTGAACGTACGGATGATGGGGACGAAGCGGGCCAGCACGAGCGACTTCGGGCCGTACTTCTCGAAGAACTCGTGCGCCTTCTCGACGTTCTCCTGCTTGAAGAACCTGGAGTCGGGCCGCCGGAACAGCGCCGGCCCCACCTTCCTGCCGAAGAGATAGCCGACCTGGTCACCCGCGATGGCCGCGAGCACCACCAGACTCGCCACGATCCACAGCGGGGTGTCCAGGGCGCCGGTCGTCACCAGCAGGCCGGTGGTGAAGAGCAGCGAGTCGCCCGGCAGGAAGAAGCCGATGAGAAGCCCGGATTCGGCGAAGACGATGACCAGAACACCGATCAGCCCGAAGGTCCCGATCAGATAGTCCGGGTCCAGCCAGCTGGGTCCGAGCGCAAGGGTGGTCACGGGTTCCGGACTCCTGAGTCGTTGGTCGGTCGATCGTCGTTTCGGCGTGGTCGGCCGCGCACAAGCTATCAACGCCCGTAAGGACTCCCAGGTTCCACCTCCCCCGCTACAGCGCCCCCACCCCCCACCCCGTACCCGTATCACCCACCCTGCCCCTTACGCGCCCGCGCCCGCGCGTCCGCGTAAGGGGCCGCGAGCGCGCCTACCCGCCGTGCCGGGCCGCGTTCGCGCGGATCGCTTCCCGGAGGTGGGCGGCCAGGCCCGGGCGGCGGGCGTCGTAGAAGGCGCGGAAGCGGTCCTCCGTCACGTACAGCTCGCCGAGGCCCCGGTGGGTGTCGTAGCCGCACTCGTAGTACCAGCGGGAGATATGCATTCGGTGCTCCTCGGCCAGCTCCATCGCCCGCTCGCCGGCGGCCGGCTCGCCCGCCGCCATGAGGGCGTCGTAGCGCTCGCCCCAGTCGGTGGTCTCGTCCTGGATGCGCTGCCACTGCTCCTTGGTGTAGCGGGCGGTCCTGCGCTGCGACTCGGCGTAGTTCGCCGTGCCGCCCCAGCGCCGGTCCGCCTCCTCGGCGTACGCCTCCGGGTCCTTGTCCCCGAAGACCTCGAACTTCTCCTCGGGGGAGAGATTGATGCCCATCTTCCGCGCCTCCATGGCGTGCTCCACGGCCTCGGCCATCTTCCGCAGTTCGGCGATCCGGGTGGTCAGCAGCGTGTGCTGCCTGCGCAGGTGCTCCTGCGGGTCCGTGTCCGGATCGTCGAGCAGGACCGCGACCTCGTCGAGCGGAAAGCCGAGCGCCCGGTAGAACAGGATCTGCTGGAGCCGGTCGAGATCGGCGTCCTCATAACGCCGGTGCCCCGCATGGCTGCGCCCGCTCGGGCAGAGCAGCCCGATCGCGTCGTAGTGATGCAGCGCGCGCACCGTGACCCCGGCGAATCCGGCGACCTGTCCCACGGAGAAGCTCACAGCTCCCCGCTCCTTCCTGTGTGTCGGTACGCACCCCAGCCTCGCCCCTCACGCGACGTGAGGCGCAAGCGCTGAAACGATGCCTCCTCACTCGCGCGGGTGGCGCTACCGTCGAATCGGGAACATGACCGGCAGCACCACTCGACGATCTTCTCCATGGGAGCAGTCATGGCCGCAGAGGCGCGTATCGAGCACGACGGGCAGGCCACTCCGGAGAACTGGATGTACCCGCCCGAGGACGGCTGGACGTACGACCAGATCAAGGAGTTGGAACTCCCTTTCGACTGGGAGCTACTGGATGGGAACATCGTGGTGCGTGGGGCGGCGAAGTGGTGGCATGACCAGGTTCGGGACAGGTTGTACCTGTCGCTCATGCTTGCGAGGCGCGCGCCTTATTCGGTCAACGTCGAGCGCTCCACCCTCTTCGACGAACACAACGTCCCGAAGCCCGACATCGTCGTCTTCGACAAGACCGGACTCGACATCCGCACACTGGAGTGCACCCCGGTGGCGAGCGTCGCCCTCGCCGTCGAGGTGGTCTCCCCCGGCTCGCGCACCCAGGACCGGTTCCGTAAGCCCGGCATGTACGCCGAAGCCGGCATCGCCTACTACTGGCGTGTCGAGCGCGGTGAGGACGATCTTCCGGTCGTCCACGAGTTCTGGCGTCACCACGAGACCGGCGTATACGTATCGAGCCCCGAACGGCCCACGCACACCGGAAAGCTCATCACCGAGGTGCCCTTTCCCGTCGAGATCGATCTGCACGGGCTGATCGAGGTCTGAGCCGCACCACCCGGCGGGCGGTTCGCCCGGTTCGTCCGTATTCTCGCGGAGGGGGATGTCGCAGCCGTATCACCGCCGGGAGAGCCGCATGCCACTCCACCGAGCAACGGACCGGGCCGCCGGTGTGCCCGCCAAGGAGCGGGCCGAGTTGCGGCGGCTGTCGTTGAATCCGTTCTTCGGGGCGGCCGATCCGACCGGGGACATGACCGCGGCGCCGCCCACGCACCGGCTGCCGGACGGCCCGATCGCGCCGGACACCGCGTATCAGCTGGTGCACGACGAGCTGATGCTCGACGGGAACGCCCGGCTCAATCTGGCCACGTTCGTCACGACGTGGATGGAGCCGCAGGCGGGCGTGCTGCTGGCCGAGTGCCGTGACAAGAACATGATCGACAAGGACGAGTACCCCCGCACGGCCGAGCTGGAGCGGCGCTGTGTGGCGATGCTCGCCGACCTCTGGCACGCCCCCGACCCGCCGTCCGCCGTCGGCTGTTCGACCACCGGGTCCAGCGAGGCGTGCATGCTCGCCGGGATGGCGCTCAAGCGGCGCTGGGCCACCCGCAACGCCGACCGCTATCCGGCGACCGCGCGGCCGAATCTCGTCATGGGCGTCAATGTGCAGGTCTGCTGGGAGAAGTTCTGTTCCTTCTGGGAGGTCGAGGCGCGGCAGGTGCCCATGGAGGGCGACCGCTTCCATCTCGATCCGCGGGCCGCCGCAGACCTCTGTGACGAGAACACGATCGGTGTGGTCGCCGTGCTGGGCTCGACCTTCGACGGCTCGTACGAGCCGGTCGCCGAGGTGTGCGCGGCGCTGGACGCGCTCCAGGAGCGTACGGGGCTCGATATCCCCGTCCATGTCGACGGGGCGTCGGGGGCGATGGTCGCGCCGTTCCTGGACGAGGATCTCGTCTGGGACTTCCGGCTGCCGCGCGTCTCGTCGATCAACACCTCGGGGCACAAGTACGGGCTGGTCTACCCGGGCGTCGGCTGGGCGCTGTGGCGCTCGCCCGCCGAGCTGCCGGAGGAGCTGGTCTTCCGCGTGAACTATCTGGGCGGCGACATGCCCACCTTCGCGCTGAACTTCTCCCGGCCCGGCGCGCAGGTCGTCGCGCAGTACTACACCTTCCTGCGGCTGGGCAGGGACGGCTACCGCGCCGTCCAGCAGGCGTCGCGCGACATCGCGACGAAGCTCTCCGGCCGGATCGCGGAGCTGGGTGACTTCACGCTCCTCACCCGGGGCGACGAGCTGCCCGTCTTCGCCTTCACCACCGCCCCAAGCGTGACGAACTTCGACGTCTTCGACGTCTCGCGCCGGCTGCGCGAACAGGGCTGGCTGGTGCCCGCGTACACCTTCCCGGCGCACCGCGAGGATCTGTCCGTGCTGCGGATCGTCTGCCGCAACGGCTTCTCCGCGGACCTGGCCGCGATGCTGCTGGCCGACCTGGAGCGCGTCCTGCCGGACCTGCGCCGCCAGGAACACCCGCTGGAGCGGGACACGTCCGCCGCCACGGCCTTCCACCACTGAGGAGGGGTACGTACGGTACGTACCCCTCCTCAAGCACCTGCGCTCAGCGGCTCAGCCCGCCGAACTTCCGTACCGCCAGCGGGAAGAAGACCACCAGCAGCGCCACCGGCCACACCACCGCCAGCGGCCCCGCGTGCTCCGCCGCCCAGGAGCCGCCGTCCGCCGCGACCGCGGGCGTGGCGCCGAAGAAGTCGCGTACGGCCGTGGCGGTCGCCGACATCGGGTTCCACTCCACGACCGCGCCCAGCCAGCCCGGCATCGACTCCGGCGTCGCGAACACGTTGGAGAGGAAGCCGATCGGCCACACCAGGATCTGTACGGCCTGCACCATCTCGGGCCGGCCCGCGACCAGCGCCAGCAGGATGCCGATCCAGAGCATCGCGAAGCGGAGCAGGAGCAGTAGCCCAAAGGCGGCGAGGAAGGCGCCGGGGCCGGCGTGCCAGCGCCAGCCGATCGCGTAGCCGACGCCGGTCAGCGCGGTCAGGCCGACCGCCGACTGGAGCATGTCGGCGGCGCTGCGGCCGACCAGGAACGCCGAGGACGCCATGGGCAGCGAGCGGAAGCGGTCGACGACGCCCTTGTTGAGGTCCTGGGTGACCGCGAGCATGGTCGATTCGAGGCCGAAGGCCATGGTCAGCGCGAGCATGCCGGGCACGAGGAAGTCGACGTACTCCCCCGCGACACCCCGGCCGCCGCCGATCAGGAAGCCGAACATCAGCAGCAGCATCACCGGGAAGACCAGGCCGACGACGACCTGGACCGGCTGCCGCGCCCAGCGGGCGAGTTCGCGCCGGGTCATGGTCCAGCAGTCGGTGAGCGCATGGCCGACGCCACTGCCGCCGCCCGCGCTTATGGAGTCCGTCGTCATGCCGCCGCCTCCTCCTTCTCCGACGCCTTGTCCTTCGGCCCGCTTGTGAGGCGCAGGAACACCTCGTCCAGCGTCGGCCGCCGCAGCGCGATGTCAGCCGCCTCGATACCCGCCTCGCGCAGGGCCCGTACGGTCTCGGTGAGCGCAGTCATCCGGTCGGCGGCCGGGGCGCTCAGCAGCAGCCGGTCCGGGTCCGTGGAGACCGCGCCCGCCGCGTCCGCACCCACCACCCGCGCCAGCAGCCCCGCCCCCTCCGCCAGCCGCTCCGCGTCGCGCAGGACGACATCGATACGGTCCCCGCCGCTCGCCGCCTTGAGCGCGTCGGCCGTGCCCTCCGCGACGACCCGTCCCCCGTCCACCACCGAGATACGGTCGGCGAGCTGGTCGGCCTCCTCCAGGTACTGCGTCGTGAGCAGTACGGTCGTCCCGTCGCCCACCAGCGAGCGCACCGCGCTCCACACCTCCGCCCGGCCGCGCGGGTCGAGCCCGGTCGTCGGCTCGTCCAGGAAGAGCACCCCGGGGCCGGTGATCAGGGACGCCGCCAGATCGAGCCGGCGCCGCATACCGCCGCTGTACCGCAGCACCGCCTTGCGGCCGGTACCGGCCAGGCCGAAGCGCTCCAGCAGCTCGTCGGCGCGGCTGCCCGCGCGCCGGGCGCCGAGGTGGTGGAGCCGGCCGAACATCTCCAGGTTCTGCCGCCCGCTCAAGTCCTCGTCCAGCGCCGCGTGCTGGCCGAGGAGGCCGATCCGCCGCTTGACCTCGCGGCTGTGGGTCCGTACGTCGAAACCGGCCACCCGGGCCGTCCCCCCGTCGTGCCGGAGCAGGGTGGTCAGCACCCGTACGGCCGTGGTCTTGCCCGCGCCGTTCGGCCCGAGGAGGCCGTGCACCGTACCGGCGCGCACCCGCAGATCCAGCCCGTTCAGCGCCCACTGCGCGCCGTACCGTTTCCGTACACCCGTCATGACGATCACCGCGTCGTCCACCCGCGAACCCCCTTCGACCCCACAACAGTAATCAAATTTGACTACTGACCGGAAGGGTAACCCTCGCCCACCCATTGGTCAAACTTGATTAGCGACGGTCCCCGTCATGCGCGGTCCCCGTCGCGTACGGGTTCTCCTCGCCCTCGGCGAGCACCCCCACGAACGGCTCACCCTCCCCCGCGAAGGTGTACGCGCCCGCCTCCACGCGTCCGATCAGGCCCCGCGTCCACGCCGCGCCCGCGTCCGCCGTGTGCACCCACATATTCATGATCTCGCCGATGTGCCCGAGCACCTCCGGGCCGTCCTCCGGCACATAGTCCTCGGTCACGGCGGCGCGCCACTCCTCGATGGCGGCCACCCGCCGCCGGAGCAGCTCGATCGCCTCGGCGCGCGGCAGGTCGACGAGGAAGCCGATGGCGGCGGAGAGCACGTCCATCTTCTGGTCGTACGAGGTGAGCGAGGCGCGCAGCAGCCGGAAGTACTCCTCGCGGCCGGCCTCCGTGACCTCGTACTCCGTACGAGGCGGGCCGCCCGCCGTGCTCGGCGCGACCTCGTGCGCGAGCAGCAGGCCCTGCTTGGCCATCTGCTTCAGCGCGTGGTAGATCGAGCCCGGCTTGGCGTTGGACCACTCATGGGCGCCCCAGTACTCCAGGTCGTTGCGGACCTGATAGCCGTGCGCGCGCCCGTGCTGACGGACCGCGCCGAGGACGAGCAACCGGATCGCTGACATCGCCCCAGGTTATGGCCCGCGGGTCAGGGGCCCGCGGCCGGTCCCGCCGGTACGGACCCGGGCCGGAGCCGTCTCAGAAGGGGAAGTCCGTGCGTTCGTGCCGCACCGAGATCCACTTCTGCGTCGTGAACGCCTCCACCGCCGAATCGCCGTTGAGCCGCCCCAGCCCGGAGAACTTCTCGCCGCCGTACGCCACCATCGGCTCGTCCTGCACGGTCGAGTCGTTCACATGCATCATGCCGGTCTCGATCCGCCACGCGAACGCGACGCCGCGCTCCACGTGCGCGGTGTGGACGGCGCCGCTCAGTCCGTACGGCGTGTCGTTGGCGAGCCGTACCGCCTCGTCCTCGCCGTCGAACGGGACCAGCAGCACGACCGGCCCGAAGATCTCCTGCCGCAGCAGCGGGGAGTCCGCCGCCAGTCCGGTGAGCACCGTCGGCTCCACCAGATTGCCGCGCGTGCGCCCCCGTACGAGCGCGGTCGCGCCCTCCGCGAGCGCCTGGTCCACCAGCGCGGTCAGCGCGTCCGCGTGGGAGCTGTTGATGACCGGGCCGATCTGGGTCGCGGGGTCGCGCGGGTCGCCGGTCCTGAGCGCCCGCACCCGGGCCACGAACTTCTCGGTGAACTCCCGCTCGACCGACCGGTCCACGAGGATCCGGTTGGCGGCCATACAGATCTGGCCCTGGTAGAAGAAGCGGCTGTGGACGGCCGCGTCCACCGCGTGGTCGAGCCCGGCGCCGTCGAGATCGTCCAGCACCACCAGCGCGCTGTTGCCGCTGAGTTCGAGGACGGTCCGCTTGAAGTGGGCCCCCGCGACGGCGCTGACATGGCGGCCGACCCGGTCGGACCCGGCGAAGGAGATCACCTTCGGGACGGGGTGCTCCAGCAGCGCGTCACCTATCTCCGCGATGTCCGTGACGACCACGTTGAAGAGTCCGGCCGGCAGTCCCGCGTCCTCGAAGAGCTTGGCTATGAGGCCGCCGCCGATGACGGGCGCGTTCTGGTTGGGCTTGACGACGACCGCGTTGCCGAGCGCCAGCGCGGGCGCCACCGACTTGATCGTCACCAGGAAGGGGAAGTTGAAGGGACAGATCACTCCGACGACCCCCACCGGCAGCCGGTAGACGCGGTTCTCCCGGCCGTCCACGGGCGACGGCAGGATCCGGCCCTCGCAGCGCAGCGCGAGCTGTACGGCCTCGCGCAGGAACTCCTGGGCGGCCCGTACCTCGTACAGCGCCTTGCGCCGCGTACCGCCCAGCTCGTCGATGATCGCCTCGACGATGGGTTCGGTGTGCTCCTCGACCAGCCGGAGCACCCGCTCCAGTACGTCCCGGCGGGTGTACGGGTTGGTCTCGGCCCAGGCCCGCTGCGCGCGCTCGGCCGCGCGGTACGCCTCGTCGACCTCAAGGGCGGTGGCGACCGTGATGGCGGCGAGCTTCTCCCCGTTGTACGGGTTGAAGTCGATGATGTCCCACGAGCCGCTGCCGGTCCGCCACTCGCCGTCGATGTACTGATGGGCCAGGTCGGTGAAGTAGGACATGCGATCCCTTACTGCGGGTGCTACAGGCGCAAACTCCTGATGTCTGGTCATCGTACTGATGCCTCAGATCAATTGGAGCAATCCGCGGAGGACATCTCGGCTCTCCTCCGGCCCCGGGCTGTCCTCCTGGAGCCGCGCCATCACCCGCTCGTACTGGCCGACCTCCTCGCGCTTGTCCAGATACAGCGCGCTGGTGAGCTGTTCGAGGAAGACGACGTCGGAGAGGTCCGACTCGGGGAAGCTCAGCATGGTGAACGCGCCGCTCTCGCCCGCGTGTCCGCCGAAGCTGAACGGCATCACCTGGAGCGTGATGTTCGGCTGCTCGGAGATCTCGATCAGATGCTTCAACTGCCCCTGCATCACGGCACGGTCGCCGTACGGCCGGCGCAGCGCCGCCTCGTCGAGGATGGCGTGGAAGCGCGGCGCCCGCTCGGAGACGAGCACCTTCTGCCGCTCCAGCCGCAGCGCGACCCGGCGTTCGACCTCGGCGCAGGGCGCGTCGGGCTGGCCGCGGGTGACGACGGCGTGCGCGTACGCCTCCGTCTGGAGCAGTCCGTGCACGAACTGCACCTCATAGATACGGATCAGTGAGGCGGCGCCCTCCAGACCGATGTACGTCTGGAACCAGCCGGGCAGCACATCGCCGAAGCTGTGCCACCATCCCGCGACATTGGCCTCCCGGGCCAGCCCGAGCAGGGCGGCGCGCTCGCCCTCGTCGGCCACCCCGTAGAGGGTCAGCAGGTCCTCGATGTCTCTGGCCTTGAAGCTCACCCGTCCCAACTCCATACGGCTGATCTTGGACTCGGATGCGCGGATCGAGTAGCCGGCGGCTTCACGTGTGATGCCGCGCGTCTCGCGCAGCCGCCTCAGTTGTGAGCCCAGCAGGATGCGCCGCACCACGGAACCGCCCGATTCGGCTGCGGTCACGTCTTCAACCCTCCCCATCACACACATGTGGTTCCCCTCGGAGCGCCCCCGGGACTCCAAGAGGCGGATTCTGCCATCAAAACGCTTCAGCCCGTACTCATTCGATTACGGAAATAAGAAGGGTTTGCGGAGAGGGCGAAACTGGTCACGGGAAGAAATGACCAAGAATCACCACGGGAGGGGTGAAGTCCGGCGCGTGCACGTGCATCTGCCCTTGCATCTGCCGTGCGCATTCGGAACCATGGGCCTCGCGCACCTGCGTGTTCGTTTCGTGATTGACGTGTTGTGACGCTGGACCACCGCAGTATCGCTACGGCCGCGAATCCCGGGAGTGCCTCGCATGGGGATGAATGGATCGACCATGCTGGAGCCGTTAAGGCGGGGATTGCCCCCGATCGACCCGGCGGCTGCGGCAGGCGCTGTTTCGTGCGCCCTGCCCCCCCGCTACGAAGCGGTGCGCGGGGCACGGCAGTTCACCAGGACCACGCTGTCCCAGTGGGAGCTGACCGAGCGCTTCGACGATGTCGCGCTGGTCGTCTCCGAGCTGGTCACCAACGCGCTGCGGCACGCCCTGCCGGCCGACACCCCGCGCGACCCGCACGAGGCTCCGGTACGGCTGCATCTGATGCGCTGGTCGTCCCGGCTGATCTGCGCGGTACGGGACCCCAGCCACACGAGTCCGGCGACCCGGGAGACGGACGAGGACTGCGCGGCGGAGTCCGGGCGCGGGCTGTTCCTGGTCGAGTCGTTCAGTGACACCTGGGGCTGGCACCCGCTGGCGGGATCGCTGCACGGCAAGGTGGTCTGGGCGCTGTTCCGGCTCCCGCAGGACCGGGACAGACCGCAGGACTGAGACAGAACCGGAAAAAAGTACCGGCCGGTCCTCATGGACCGGCCGGTACTGTTCGCTGCCCCACACTTTTTCGGTCATGAACACACGGAAGATTGACCGAAAACACCCCACCAGAACGTCGACTTCGGGCGACCGCCGTCACACGGCCGCTGTCGGATGACCGACGCCGGGCTGTCGACGCCGGACGGGCCGGCGCCGGGCGTCCGACGTCAGGTCGTCGCCGCCAAGTGGTCGAACTCCCCCGCCTTGGCGCCGATCAGCATCGACTCGATCTCGGCACGGGTGTAGACGAGCGCGGGACCCTCGGGGTGGCGCGAGTTGCGTACCGCCACCTCTCCGCCGGGCAGCTGGGCGAACTCCACGCAGGAACCCTGGGAGTTGCTGTGCCTGCTCTTCTGCCAGACGACTCCGTGAAGCTCTGTGGCCGCTATGCCGTTGTACACGTGGTGCACAGGACGCTCCCCGAGTTGCAAGGTGCAGGTGTCAACTGTCTCGGATCATAGCTGTGTTTCATGTGCGGATGCATGAGCAAATGCACGTGCACGCGGGGTGTTCCCTTGGTTACAGACGCACCCGTGCAAACCCCCTCTTATAGAAGAGACGCGTTTGGCGGCCATCTGGATGCGTCCGGTTTTCCGTGTCCGGCACGGGTCTCAGCGCGGGGTGTCAGCGCGGGGTCGAGCCGTACGGCAGCAGCGCCATCTCCCGGGCGTTCTTGATCGCGCGCGCGAGCCGGCGCTGCTGCTGGGCGCTCACCCGGGTCACCCGGCGGCTGCGGATCTTCCCCCGGTCGGAGAGGAACTTCCGCAGCAGATCGGTGTTCTTGTAGTCGATGTAGGTGATGCCGTCCCGGTCCAGCGGATTGGGACGGGGTGCGGGCGGCTTGCGGTCGCCGCGGCGGCCGGGCTGACGGCTGGGCATGGGTCAGACCTCCAGAAGGGCGTCGAAGGCGGGCGGCAGGCGCTTCCAGGCGGCGCGGCCCGCGGTGTACTCGGCGTCGGTGAGCAGGCAGGAGTCGAGCAGCCGCCCGATCCCCTCACGGTCGAGACCGGGCGAGGTGAAGACCAGGTGCTGGCAGCGGTCGCCGTGCCGGGGGTCCCAGTCGAGGGCGGCGGCGGCCCGGCGCAGCGGCGGGACCGTCTCCCACTCGGCGTCCGGCAGCGACGCCAGCCAGGGGCCGAAGCTCTCCACGCAGAGCGCTCCGCCGGCCGCGTCCCAGTGGAGCAGGGTGTCGGGGCGGTCCGCGAGCCAGAAGCGGCCCCGGCTGCGGGCCGCGGCGCAGGTCAGGTCCTCCAGCGCGCGGTAGAGCCGCTCGGGGTGGAAGGGCCGGGCGCGGTGCCATACGTACGTACCGACCCCGCATTCGTCGGCGTCCTGGGGCAGCAGCGCGCAGGCGGGGTGCTGCCGGGCGGCGGCGGCCTCGACGTCGAAGCCGGCGAAGACGGCGGTGGCCAGCTCCTCGCCCGCTATCGCCACCTGCCGTGCGGTGGGGTGCAGTTGGGCGAGGAGCGCGCGGTCCTCGTCGTCCGCGAGCGGGCTGTCGGCGAGGGCGAGCACCGGCGCGTACTCCAGCTGCCTGGCCCAGGTGTCGGCGACGGTGCGCCGGTCGGTGGCCGCGGCGGCCAGTCCGGCGTCGGCCAGGTCGTCGCCGTTGCCGAGGTACGGCAGGAGCAGCGCCGGGTCGACGGCGGTGAGCACCGCGCTGACGGCCAGCCGTTCGCCGTGCGCGGCGACGACCTCGGCCATCGCGCGGGGCTCGACGGAGTCCCACAGCTCGACGATGGCGAGCCGGGTCGTACCGTCGTCCGCGAGCCGGACCAGCTCGGGCACGAGGTCCTCGCGCAGCGCGCAGCAGGCGCAGTCGTTGACGAGTGCCGCCTCTCCGTAGGAGAGGCGGCCGTTGGCGTCGCGGACGGTACGGACGACGGTGCCGCGCGCGGCGGTCGACAGATCGTGGTGGAGCGCGACGCTGCCCGGCACGGTGGCGAGCAGCCGCCGTACGGCCGCCTCGCGGGCGTCGGCGTGCAGACCGCAGACGATCGCGACGGGCAGCCGCCCGCCGAACCGCCCGAACTCCCCGCTCACGACCGGGCCTCGGACGTACCGGCCTCGGACGTAGGGGCCTCGGGTGCGCGGCGGCCGTAGCGGCGTTCGAAGCGCTCCACGCGGCCGGCGGTGTCGAGGACGCGTGCCGTGCCCGTGTAGAAGGGGTGGCTCGCCGAGGAGATCTCGACGTCGATGACGGGGTAGGTGGCGCCGTCCGCCCAGTCGACCGTCTTCTCGCTGGTGGCGGTCGACCGGGTGAGGAAGGCGAAGCCGGCCGCCTTGTCGCGGAAGACGACGGGCCGGTACGCGGGGTGGATTCCGGGCTTCATCTGCTGGTGGTTCCTTCGCTTCTCTCAGCGCTCTTCGCGGAAGCCGACATGGCGCCGCACGACCGGGTCGTACTTGCGCAGCGTCATGCGGTCGGGGTCGTTACGGCGGTTCTTGCGGGTGACGTAGGTGAAGCCGGTACCGGCGGTGGAGCGGAGCTTGACGATCGGGCGTAGTTCGTTGCGGGCCATGGGGTTAGTATATGGAAATGGTTTCCATTTCCAAAGAGAGGGGTGTGTGACCTTGTCCGCCCACTGCCAGCTGACCGGGGCCGAGCCGGGATTCGGCAACAAGATCTCCCACTCGCACCGGCGTACCTCCCGCCGCTTCGACCCGAACATCCAGCGCAAGCGCTACTGGCTGCCGAGCGAGGGCAGGCATGTACGCCTCACCCTCAGCGCCCGGGCGGTCAAGACGATCGACTCGATCGGCATCGAGGCCGCCGTCGCCCGGATCCGGGAACGCGGGGTGAAGGTCTGATGGCGAAGAAGAGCAAGATCGTCCGCAATGAGCTGCGCAAGGAGACCGTCGAGCGGTACGCGGCACGCCGCGCCGAGCTGAAGGAGATCCTGCGGCTCCCCGGCACCCCCGAGGCGGAACGGATTTCGGCGGAACGGGAGTTGCGGCGCCAGCCGCGCGACGCGAGCGCGACCCGGATCCGGAACCGGGACAGCGTGGATGGGCGTCCTCGTGGACATCTCAGGAAATTCGGCCTCTCCCGGGTCCGGTTGCGCGAGCAGGCGCACGCCGGCTTTCTCCCGGGGGTGCGGAAGTCGTCCTGGTAGTTTGACCGCGTTCGGTGACTGACAAGGGGGACTTGATCGTGCGGAAGCTGGTACGGACGGGCGGGGCCGCGGCCGGGATCGTCGTGCTCGCGCTCGCGCTCACCGCGTGCGGTGGGGGCGGCGACGACAGCGGTGACTCGGGCAAGGACACGGCCGGGTCGAGCGCGTCCGGCGGGACGGGCGGCGACTCGGGATCGGGTTCCGGCTCCGGTTCCGGTTCGGACGCCGCGGTCGCGGACGGCACATGGGCGGCCCTCACCGACGGCAAGCCCGTCGCCATGTCGGTCAAGGACCAGCAGATCACGCTGGCGGTCGAGGGCCATGCCTGTACGGGCGCGGTGAAGGAGATGAGCGGCGCCCCGATGCTCGCCCTCGTCTGCGCGGACGGCTACAAGGACCGCACGATGGGCACGATCGAGTCGAACGACGGCACGAACCTGGTGGTCTCCTGGAGCGGCGGCCCCAAGGACACCTTCATGAACGCCGACAAGGGCGCGATTCCCCCGGGTCTGCCGGCGGAGTTGCCGACGGAGCTGCCCGAGGGCTTCCCGACGACGCTGCCGAAGTCCTGACGCGACGGACGGCGTGCGGACCGCCGCCGGCCCGTTCAACGGCGGCCCGTGCCCCCTTCCGCTTCGGATTCCGCTTCCGCGTCCGCTGCCCGCTCCGGCGCCCGTTCCGGTGCCAGCGCGCGGGAGAGCTGCTCCAGCGCGTCGAGCAGCAGGCCGGCACCGCTCCGTACCAGCGCCGGATCCGGTGACTCCGCGGGCGGGGCCGTGTCGTCCCAGCGGTCCAGCGCGTCCCGTACCGCGTCCCAGCGCGGGACGCGGCCGTCCCGTACGGCCTTCGCCCCGCGCTCCGTGGCGTGCCGCAGCGCCTCGGCCAGCCCCGCCGCCGCGGGCAGGGGCGCGGCGTCGCGGTCCGGGAGGTGCGCCTCCAGCAGCATCGCGACCCGGGCGAGCTGGGCGAGCGCGTCGTCCGCGGCGTCGGCGGCCTCCGGTGACAGCCCCCGGTGCCGTACCGGTTCAAGACTGGCGCGCGTCTCGGCCGCGTGCCAGGCGATACGGGCCTCACGGCTCGCCAGCAGGGTCTCGCGCACGTCGGGAGCCGGCCGGCCCGCCGGCCGCCCCGCCGGGCGCCCGGCGGGGCGGGCGTAGTGCGCGACGACCGCCGCCGCGTAACGCCCGTCCGTGACCAGCCAGTCGGCGAGCCGGGCGCGCAGCCGGGGCGTCTCCCAGGCCGGGTAGACGGCGTACGCGGCCATGGCGAGCAGCCCGCCGAGGAGGGTGAGCAGCACCCGGTCCCGTACGGTCTGGGTCACGCCCTCACCGGCCGTGTCGAGCAGGAACACCACGTACGCCGAGACGAAGACCTGGCTGATGGCGTAACCGGTGCGCAGCAGCAGGTACATCAGCCCGGCGCTGAGCACGGCGAGGGCGATGGAGACACCGGTGCCGGGGTGGGTGGCGTGCACGATGCCGGTGGCCAGGACGACGCCGACGAGGGTGCCGCCGAAGCGCGCCACGGAGCGGCCGTAGGTCTGCGAGAAGTCCGGGCGCATCACCATGACGACGGTCATCGGCGCCCAGTAGCCGTGGCCGAGGGGCAGCGCGGCGCCGAGGACATAGCCGGCCGAGGTGACGGCGCAGACCCGTACGGCGTGGCGCAGGATCGGTGAGTCGTGGTGCAACTCGGCGCGGGCGGAGCGCAGGGCGAGCGGGAGGAGCCGCCAGAGGCCGGGACGGTCGCGGTGGGCGCCGACGGGGGTCGCGTGCGCGGGGCCCGTGCGCTCCCGCTCCCGGCTCTCGCGGGCGGCCGGGTGTTCCGCCGCGTCGACGACCGCCTCCAGCAGCGGGGCGAGCCGGCTCGCGGCGCGCCGGGCCGGTCCGGTGAGGACGGTCTCCGTGTCGGGGGTCCGGAGCGCGGCGAGCGCGGCCGGGGCGAGATGGACGGGCGCGCCGCCCCGGACCGCGCGGGCGGTGGAGTCGAGCACGGAACCGGCGGCGGCGAGCAGCTCCCGCACCCGGTCGCGCTCCGGCCCCTCGGCGGCGGCCCCGAACGCCGGATCGGCGAGCGAGGCGAGTACGGGCCGGATCCGCTCGGCGAGCCCGCGCGCGCCGTGCAGCTCGACGGGGCGGCGGCGGGCCTCCCGGGGGGTGACGGCGGCGGCGCTGCGGGCCGCCATCAGCGGCTCGGGGTCGAACGGCGCGGTCGGGTCGTGCCGCAGCCGCCGGGCGTAGTCGCCCATGGCGGCGAGAGCGTCGGCGAGCGCGTCGCGCTGGAGGCCCCAGGGCCGTACGGGAAAGAGCACGATCATCGCGGCCTGCACGAGACCACCGGCCGCGATCACGGCGGCGTGCCCGGCGGCGGCCGCCACGGAGGTGGGCAGGGTGACGGTCACCAGCATGATCGCGACATTCGACGACGCGATCACGCCGACGGCCGGCCCGGCGGTCCAGGCGAGCCCGGCGAGAAACGTCCAGACCGCCAGGAGCAGCAGGAACAGCCCGGAGTGCGCGCCGGTGAGATAGCCGAGGAACGTACTGACGGCCAGGCTGGCCCCGGAAGCGAGCGCGAGCACGGGCCGGGGCCGCCAGCTCCGCTGGAGCGTCGCGATCCCCGCCTGGAACGCGCCGAACGCCCCACTGACCGCGACCCCCGGCCCGAACAGCGCGAACGCCACCCCCACCACCACCGCCAGCCCCGCAGCCCCCCGCACCGCGACCCACGGCTCCAACCGCCGCCGCTCCACCTTGAACCCCGACCGCGCGGTCTCCTTCAACGCCCGCAGCCAGCCGGCACAGCTCATGGGGTGAGCGTAGCGAGACAGACCGGACAGAACACCCAAGACCTGCCCAACGGAGCGGGGCGGACGCGGGACCGGAACGTCGTGCTCGGTCAGGCGCGTGGGCGGAGGCGGGGTTGGGGGGCGTGGGCCGCGCCGTCCGGGGTGACCCGGGCCGCGTTCGCCGCTGAGGTGCCGTGTGTCCAGCCGTCGAGGTCGGTGGCCGCGCGGACGCGGGTGGCGACGGTCTTCGGGAACATCCGGTCCGTACGGCCGGCCACGGCCGTCTCGCGGGCGGCCAGTACGGGCAGCAGGCCCGGGTGGTCCGCGGTCGCGTCGTGCGACTGCCGCCGCGTGGCCAGCGCGAGCCGTTCGCCCAGGCGGTGGGCGTACGCCAGCAGGAACGACTGGCGGAAGGTCTTGGTCCGTCTGCGCCCGCCCGCGCGCTGCTCCGCCTCCGCGCGGGTCATCGCGGACATGCCCTGGACCAGCAGCGACGTGTACAGCAGCTCGGTACCCGCCAGGTCCGGCTCGAAGCCGACGACCACCGAGAAGCCGTACGTGTCGTGCCACACCGAGCGGCAGCGGTTCGCCGAGGCGACGGCGTCGAGCAGGATCGCCTTGGCCGTCTCGTACGGCGCGTCCACGCCGATCCGGCACGCGCCGGGCACATCGCCCCGCCGCGTACGCTCGGCGAGCACCGCCTCGTCGATGCTGTGCCGCGCCATCAGCTCCTGCGCCTTGGCGGTGAGCGCCTCCGCCTCCGGCGGATAGCTCGTCGCCTCCGCCTTCGCCAGCAGCGCCCGGATCCGGGTGAGCATGCGCGGCTCGCCGTCCTCGGGGAGCGGCAGCAGCTCCGCGCCGGGCAGGGGGCCGACCGGCTCGATCGCGGGCAGCCGGGCGAGCAGCAGATACAGCTCCAGCACGGCGGTCGCGTACGAGAAACGGTCGGCCCGGTACGGCTTCTCCCCAGCACCGGCGGCCGTGCCGGCCCGCGCACCCGTGCCCGTCCCCGCCGCCGGGTCCGCGATCTCCGCCAGCTGCGCCGGCCACCGCGCCGGCAGCCGCTCGTAACGGCGTGTCTCCCCGGCTATCAGCCCCGCCAGCAGCCGTACGTGCGGATCGCGCAGGTCCCGGCGGACGAGCCGGACCACATCGGCCGGCTGCCAGCCGCGCTCCCAGGCCAGCCGCACCAACCGCTCGCCGTGCCGCCGCAGTTCGTCGTCGGCCGACGGGTCGGCGGCGAGGAGGGAGGCACCGGTGTCGGTGGACTCCCCGCCCAGCACGGAGGCGAGCGCCCGCTCCACGGTCCCGCTCATGCCACGCCCCGCACACGGTCACGTACACGCACACCCGCACGTACACGGTCACCCACACGTACACCCACACGTTCGCACTTCATGCACCCGATGATCCCAGGTGCGGGCCCACACCCCCCAACTTGTCCACAGGCTGTGGATTACCGTGGGCGTTCGCGAGACCCGAACCTGCGAGGGGAACAGGAATCCATGGGCGAGAACAAGCGGCGGATGCTGGCGGGCGAGTGGTACGTCCCGGACGACGAGGAACTCACCGCGGACACCGAGAGCCGCTTCGCGCTCTGCGCGGCGTACAACGCGAACGGCGGCGCCGCGCCCGCCGACCGGGACAAGATCCTCGCGGAGCTGCTGGGTTCGGTGGGCGAGGGGGTCTGGATCCGGCCACCCTTCCAGTGCGACTACGGCGCCCTCATCAGCATCGGCGCCCGTACGTTCGTCAACTTCAACGCGGTCTTCCTCGACGCGGCGCCGATCACCATCGGCGCCGACGTCCAGATCGGGCCGAACGTCCAGCTCCTCACCCCCACCCACGAACTCGACGCGGAGCGCCGCCGCGCGGGGTGGGAGCGGGCCTCGCCGGTGACGATCGGCGACAACGTCTGGCTGGGCGGCGGCGTGATCGTCTGCCCGGGCGTCACCATCGGCGCGAACACGGTGGTCGGCGCGGGATCGGTGGTGACGAAGGATCTCCCGCCGGGCGTCCTGGCGGTGGGGAACCCGGCGCGGGTGATCCGTCAGCTGGAGGACTGACGGGCTGACGGGCTGGCCGACTGACGGCGATCGTCAGCCGGCGGGCTGACCGGGGGCGAACTCGCACCACACCACCTTCCCCCGGCGCCGCCCCGCGTGATCGCCCCAGTCCGCCGCCAGGGCCGTGACCAGCAGCAGACCGCGCCCCTCCTCCGCCTCGGCGGCGGTCTCCGCGTCGACCGCCTCGATGCCCGTGGGCCACCTGGGCGGCGTACGGGACGGATCGGCGACCTCGACGCGCAGCCGGTCGCCGGCCCGCAGGAGCGTGAGCGAGACCGGGCCGCGGGTGCAGCCGCAGAGGCAGACCCCGTGCCGCACCGCGTTGGTGACGAGTTCGCTGACCGCCAGCTCGACGGCCGCGGCCAGCTCACCGTCCACCCGGCGGAGTTCGAGGACCTCGCGGGTGTGGTGGCGGGCCCGGGGGGCCGCCTCCGGCCGGTGCGGCAGCGGGATCCTGGTGAGGGGCAGCCAGGACCCCCGACCGGGGTCGTAGATGTCGTGCGCAAGTCCACTGTCAGTGAGCATCGTTACTCTCGGACATCAATAGGTCACCGAAAGCAACCCATGGTGCCCGAGAGGAGCGTTGTCGTGCCACATCCCCGATCCCGGGCCCTGTCGGATCGGCCCGATCCGGCGGATCCGCCACGCCGGACGGCCGGTCGCGCGGGCCGCGCAGAATCCGCCGATTCAGGGCGTGATCACCAGTTTTCCCTTCGCGTGCCCGGCTTCGCTCGTCTCCTGGGCCGCCGCCGCCTCCGCGAGCGGGAACGTCCGTGCGATCTGTACCCGAAGGGTGCCGGCCGCCGCCAGCCGGGCGTTCTCGGCGAGATCCGCGCGCATCTTCTCCGGTGGCGTACCGCCCGAGGAGAAGGTCACGCCCAGCTCCTGGGCGGCCATGTCGGCGATGGTGACGACGCGGTCCGTGGTGCCCCCGCGCAGCTCGATCGAGTCGGGCAGCGCGCCCTTGCCCGCCGTGTCGAAGACGGCGTCCACACCCTGGGGCGCGACGGCCCGTACGCGCGCGACGAGCCCGTCGCCGTACGCCACCGGGACGGCCCCGAGGGAGCGCACGAACGCGTGGCCGGCGGGCGAGGCCGTGCCGATCACGGTCGCGCCGCGCGCCACGGCGAGCTGCGCGGCCATCGCGCCGACGGAGCCCGCCGCGCCGTGCAGCAGCAGGGTCTCGCCGTCCCGTACGCCGAGCGCGTCGAGCACCCGTACGGCGGTCTCCCCGGCGACCGGCAGCGCCGCGGCCTCCGCCCAGCCGAGGCCGGCCGGCTTGACGGTGACGTTCTTGGCCAGCGCGTACTGGGCGTACGCGCCGGTGGCGGACCAGCCGAGCACCTCGTCGCCGACGGCCAGGTCGGTCACACCCTCACCGACCTCGTCCACGACACCGGCGAACTCCGTGCCGGGCACGGCGGGCAGCGGCGTCGGGAACGCCTGCTCCATCCACCCCCGGCGGATCTTCCAGTCGATCGGGTTGACGCCCGCCGCCCGCACGGCCACCCGTACCTGGCCGGGGCCCGGGTGCGGCTCGGGGGTCTCCTCGGGCCGCAGAACCTCGGGCCCGCCGAACTTCTCGAAAACGATCGCGCGCATTGCAGCCTCCATGGCCGGTCCGGTGATGCGGGTGGTGCGGGTGAGGTGGGCGGTGCGGCGGGGGTCCGTGCCATCAGCACGTACCTCGTGCCCGCCGCTCATGCCACTTCGGAACGATCTTGCCGGTGCCCAGCCGCACGCGCCTCACCCATGGCTCCACCTGTCCGAAAAGAATCAGCCCCGTCACTGTCAGACCCCACTGCGAGACTCGGATACATGACCGAACGATGGGCGCTGGCCCCGGTGGAGGGCGACGGGGCCCTGCTGGCTCCGCTGGGCGCGGACGGGCTGCCGTCCGGGCCCGTGGTGCGGGCTCCGGATCTGGTCACGGCGGTCCGGGAGCGGGCGCCGGACGTCGGCCGGTGGGTGTGGCGGTCGACCTCGGAGGTGTATCCGCGGCTGCTGGCGGCGGGGGTGCGGATCGAGCGGTGTTACGACATCGAGGCGAGCGAGCTGCTGCTGCTCGGCCACGAAGGGCGCCTCGGCGAGCCGCGCTCGGCCGCCGCGGCGTGGGCCCGGCTGCGCGGAGCGCCGGTGCCGCCCGACCCGCCGCCGCGCGCGGCGATGCCCGGCTCGCAGTCCTCGCTCTTCGAGCCGCACGCGGGGGCCGGACTGCCGTTCGAGGCACTGCTGGAGGTGTACGCGGAGCAGGAGCGCCGCCATGACACCGCCGAGCACCCCGGCCGGCTGCGGCTGCTCACCGCGTCCGAGTCGGCGGGGATGCTGGTGGCCGCCGAGATGCACCGGTCGGGGCTGCCCTGGCGGGCGGACACCCACCGGGAGGTGCTGCACGAGCTGCTCGGCGAGCGGTACGCGGGCGGCGGCGAGCCGCGCCGGCTGGCCGAGCTGGCGGACGAGGTGTCGGCGGCGTTCGGGCGCCGGGTGCGGCCGGATCTGCCGGCGGACGTCATCAAGGCGTTCGCCGGGGCCGGCATCAGGGTGAAGTCGACCCGGCGCTGGGAGCTGGCGGAGATCGACCATCCGGCGGTGGAACCGCTGATCGCGTACAAGAAGCTGTACCGGATCTGGACGGCGCACGGCTGGGGCTGGCTCCAGGACTGGGTACGGGCGGGCCGCTTCCGGCCCGAGTATCTGCCGGGCGGTACGGTCTCCGGCCGCTGGACGACGAACGGCGGCGGGGCCCTCCAGATCCCCCGGGTGATCCGGCGCGCGGTCGTCGCCGACGAGGGCTGGCGGCTGGTGGTGGCCGACGCCGACCAGCTGGAGCCGCGCGTGCTGGCCGCGATCTCCCGCGACCCCGGGCTGATGGAGGTCGCGGGACACGACGGCGATCTGTACACCGCCCTCTCCGACCGCGCCTTCTCCGGCGACCGCGACCACGCGAAACTCGCGCTCCTCGGCGCGATCTACGGGCAGACCTCCGGCGACGGCCTGAAGAACCTGGCAGCGCTGCGCCGGAGGTTCCCGCTGGCCATCGCGTACGTGGACGACGCGGCGCGGGCGGGCGAGGAGGGCCGGCTCGTACGGACCTGGCTGGGCCGGACGAGCCCGCGCGCGGCGGGCGCGGAGGACGCCGACGAGGCGGGCATCCCCCAGGAACCGGGACCCGGGCCCGACCCCGGGGCAACGGCGGGGTCGGGGACGGGGTTCGGGTACGGGGCGGAGTCGGCCGACCGGGCGCGCGGCAGGTTCACCCGTAACTTCGTCGTCCAGGGCAGCGCGGCCGACTGGGCGCTGCTGATGCTGGCGGCGCTGCGGCGCGCGACCGCCGGGCTCCGGGCCGAGCTGGTCTTCTTCCAGCACGACGAGGTGATCGTGCACTGCCCGGCGGAGGAGGCCGAGGAGGTGGCGCGGGCGATCGCGGTGGCCGGGGAGCTGGCCGGCCGGATCACCTTCGGGGAGACGCCGGTGCGCTTCCCGTTCACGACGGCGACGGTGGAGCGGTACTCGGACGCGAAGTGAGCGTGAGCGAGCGGCGCCGGACGAGACCCGGACGGCCCTCCACCGGCCGTCCGCTACCGCGAGCAGCCCCTACCGCCCCGTCCACTCCTCGCTGGTCGCGATCGCCGCGAGCTGCTCCATCGTCAGCGCGGGCTCGGGACGGCTGGGCGGGCTGAGCTGGTCACCGGCGTTGAAGGCGGAGACGACGACCCGGAGCCCGTCGACCGTGAGCGTGTCCACGGTCCACATCACCGCGCCCGCCACGTCCTTGTCACCGCCCGAAGCCTGCTCCCTGAGCAGCGTCCCGTTCGGCAGGGTGGTGGGGTCGCTGCCGAAGAGCGCGCCCCGCAGATCCCCGCTCCCGGGCTGCACATTGATCTGGACGAGGCTGCGGCCCTTGCCGTCGTCGACCACGAGGTACCCGTAATCGCCCTCCTGTCCGCCCCTGTCCACCACCTCCAGCCCGGCGGGCAGCAGCAGGCGCATGACCTTGGCCGCGTCCACCGCGCTCTCCGGAGCGCCGCTCCCCGTACCGTCCGGCGACGGCGCGGGCAGGGTGTCCAGATGCCCGTGCCAGAGGTCGGAGGTGACCAGCGCCCGCAGCCGTGCCGGATCCAGCGGCGGATCGGTACGGGACACGGCAGCGCCCTTCTCGGCCGGGGCGTTGTACTCGTTCGCCTCGATCACATGGCCGTCGACCGTCCGTAGCACGGCCCGCCATACCTTGGTCTTCTCGCGCAGGTCCGCGTACACGTTCCCCTGGAAGACCATGAGCACGCCGCCGCCGTCGGACAGCTTCGTACTGGTGCAGCTGGAGTTCGGCAGGTGGAGGCTGTCGGGGCAGTTCGCCTCGTCCCCCCTGAGGAAGGCACCGGACGCGGGCGCGAGCGCGACGGAGACTTCCGCGGCGCCCTTCCCGTCGTCGAAGACACCCCGCACCAGCAGCTCGGGGCCCTTGCTCACCTGGACCCCGGCCAGTTTCCCGGCCGGGAGCAGCGTGGCGAGGGTCGCGGCCAGGTCGTCGCCGGGCACCGCCTGCGGGCCGGTGGTCAGCCCCGCGCTCTCGTCCGCGCCCATAGACACGGAGTGCGTACCGGCACCGCCCAGCAGCCCGCTGCCGTATCCACCGCCCAGCCCCACCGCGACCAGGGCGAACGCACCCCCCGCCGCCACGGCCGTACGCCGTCGGGCGCGCCGGCGGCGGCCGCGCGCGACACCGGCGTCGACCAGCGCGGGCCGGTCCACCGGGGCGAAGCCGCCCCCGGCGCGGCGGAGCACCTCGCCGAGTTCGTACTCGAACCGCTCTTCGAGGGTCTGGTCAGAGGGAGTGTCCGAGGGCATGGTTCGACCCCGCTTCCTGCTTGGCTACCGGAAAGAATCGGATTCTGAGAGGGCGAAACGCGCCGGGAGGTGGCGTCAGTGGTCGGCCAACTCCGTGAATCTGCCGCCCAGTTCCTGCCGCAGCTTCGCGAGCGCCCGCACCGATCGGGTGCGTACGGCGGCGGAGCTGGAGTTCATCGCGTCGGCGGTCTCCTCGATGCTGCGGTCCTCCCAGTACCGGAGCACCACCACCGCGCGGTCCTTGGCCGTGAGCCGGCCGAGCGCGTCGAGGAGCGCGACCCGCAGCGCGGGATCGTCGGCCGCGTCCCCCACCGCGTCGGGGAGCACGCCCAGGGGCCGTTCGGTGGCGGAGCGACGGCGCTGATGGGTGAGGAAGGCACGGACAAGGACGGTCTGCGCGTATCCGGCCGGATTGTCGATTCTGGCGATCCGGCCCCACCGCGCGTACATCCGGCCGAGTGTCTCCTGCACCAGGTCCTCGGCGAGATGGGTATCGCCGCTGGTCAGCAGACACGCGGAGCGGAAGAGATGGTGCGTACGGCCGACCGCGAACTCTTTGAAATCATCCTCTCGGGATGATCTCTCCCCCGTTCGGCCCGTACGCACCGCCCAGACCGTGCGCCGCATCGATCCCCCGATCCCCCGTCGGCACGCGGTCCTTGCCCCCGCCTTCCACCCCTTTGACGCGATGACCCGGCGGAAATGTTTCAGACCAATTCTCAGGAACCGGCGAACCGCCCCTGAACTGCCCTTTCTTTTTCGTTACTTGAGATAGACGAGGGCGTCCGTGGTGACCGCGGGCCGGTCCTTGGTGCCGACCACGACGATCTTGAGCGTGTGCGCGGCGGAGGCCGACCAGGTCTGGGTGAAGATCGCGTCCCGGTACTTGGTGGTGGCCGACTTCAGATCGACGGTCGAGACCTTCTTGCCGTCGAGGTAGATGTCCGCCTGTCCGGAGGTCGCGGCCCGGGAGACCACCCAGGAGACCGAGCGGCCGGTGAACTTCCAGGTCAGGGACGCCTGCTTGGAGGAGCTGGTCAGGGACTTGCCGCCCAGGTAGCTGCCGGAGGACTTGGCGGTCCAGGTGCCCGTCCGTACCGCCGCCGTCTCCTGGAGGATGACCGGCGTACCGGACACCGACGCGGCGGCGGTGTTGCCCGCCTGGTCGTACGCCGTCATCGACCACTTCGTCGCGACGCCCGACGCGGCGGTGTGGGCGGCGCTCGGGACGGCCGGCCCGTACGTCCTGGCGAGCGGCGCCGTCAGCCGTACGTCCTTGAGCGCGGCGCTGTCGGCGGCCCGCCAGCTCAGGGTGAGCGGGACGGCGGCGGTGTTGACCGTGCCGGTGCGCAGGGCGAGCGACGGCTTGACGGGGAACGTGGGGGCGGTGGTGTCGGCGACGACCGTCGTGTCGGTGGTACTGGCGGTGGCCTTCCCGGACTGGTGTACGGCGCGGACGGCCACGCGGTGGCTGCCGGGGGTGAGCGTCACCTTGGCCGAGGTGGCGGTGGCGGACGCCTTCGCGGCCACCTGGCCGTCGACCAGCACCTCGTGCGCGGTGAGCAGCGCGGCAGGGGTGGCCGTCGACCAGTTCACGGTGACGGCGCCCTTCGTGTAGTACGTCGTCCCGACCGCGCCCGCGCCCGTACTCGCGACCGCGCTCGCGCCGCCGAGCGAGGTGATCGCCGGGGCGGCCGGGGGACCCGCCGCCCAGGACCGTACGGTGGCGAGCCGGTCGTAGAACGCGTCGCCGGGGCACTGCGTGTTGTAGCCGTCGCGGTGTCCGTGGATCGCCGGGAGCGACCGCTTCGCGCCCTTGGCCCAGGACGCGCGGAAGAGGTTGGTGCCGGCCTCACCGGCGGTGAGGGTGGCGGTGGAGGCCGGGTCGACGCCGTACTGGCCGAGCTTCCAGGCGGCGATACGGGCGACCGAGACCAGCGCGGCCTGCGAGGGCGCGGCGGTGGTGTACGTACCGAGGACGGAGATACCGGTCGTCTCGGAGTTGAAGCCGTAGGCGTGCGCGCCCTGGACGGGACGGTCGACACCGCCCTTGCGGCCCTCGTAGACCGTGCCGCACTTGTCGACCAGGAAGTTGTAGCCGACGTCCTTCCAGCCCAGGGTCTTCACGTGGTACGTGTAGATGCCACGCACCACGGCGGGGGCCTGAGCGCAGGTGTAGTCGTTGCTCTCGGCGGTGTGGTGGACGACGACCGCCTTGACCTTGCCGCCGGGCAGATAGCCGGGCTCCTCGGGGCTGATCGACTCGTCGGCGCCCCAGCCGGCGCGCGAGGTGATCGCCGGGCGCGGCGCGGTGGACGGCGGTCCCGCCGGTACGGATACGGTCGGGCTCGGCGAGCCGGCGACCGGGGACGACGTGGCGGGCGCCGGGGTGGCACTGCCGCTTCCGGTGCCGGCGCTCGCGCCCGTACCCGAGGAGGGCGCGGGGGAGGTGGAGCCGGCCGTGGGGGCGTCGCTCGCGGTGGGCTCGCCAGTCGAGGACCCGGAGCCGTCGCCCGGGTCGGCCTCGGGGGCTGTGCCGGGGTCGGGGTCGGGGGACTGGGTGTCCGCGGGCGCGTCGGGGTCGCCGGGGGCGGGCTCGGTGGAGGGCTCGTCGGCGGCGAAGGCGACGGTGTCCAGGGCGAGATCGGCGCGGCTGCCGGCGCGGCTGTCCGCACTGCCGTACGCGCGGCTGCCGCTGCCGGCGGCGCTGCGGCCACCGTCGGCGCCGCCGGCGCCACTGACGCCGCTGGCCTTGTTACGACTGCCGCTGCCGGCCCCGGCAGCCCCGGCGGCCCCGCCGTCCGGGTCGATCATGGCGAGGCTGAGGCCGGCGGGCAGCCGCCGCGAGGCCGTCCCGTCGCCCGCGACGACCCGTACCTCCACCCCGTCCGAGGGCCCCACCCAGGCGGGTTCCGTACCGCCGCGCCCGGCGGTCTCCTCGCCCTGCCCGCTGTCACCGTCGAGCGCCAGCCAGCGGGACCAGGCCCCGGAACCGACCGCGCGCGTACGGGCCTCGATCCGGCCGGTCACCCGGACATCCGGATCGTCCCAGGTGACGCCCAGCATGCTGAACCGCTCGGTGTCCCGCCGGGGCAGCACCGCGCCCCGGCCGTCGTCCCGGGCATCGAGCCCGGCCGACCTGACGTCCACCTCGACGGGCCCGGCCCCTTTGGCACCACCGGCGCGGGCCCCCTCACTCCCCGTACCGCCACCGGGCAGCCCCTGAACGACGAGCACCCCCGTCACCCCGACCGCCGTTATCCCGGCAGCACCGAACCAGACACGACGTGCGACCACGCCGTCCTCCCCCCGTTGGACCCGCGGCGACCACGGAACGGCGGCGACACGCCGCGCTCACGACCGCGAAAGCAGCGCTATTTTCACACAACTCCCCAGCCGTCCCTTCCCTGGCGCCACTCCCCGTCGTCCCTCGCGGTACGGGAATGCTGTGCTCCCTCATCCAGCGGACCGCGTTCGGTGAAGTAGCGGCCCTGGACTGCGACTAAACACCCGGCAACTGCCACAGGGACGACCAGAGCCGTAGCCGGAGGGGTCGTAGCCGTTCTTGGAAGGCGCCGTGGAGGCAGAAGACAGTCACAGCATCGCCGTACGTCACCATCCCGGCACCCTCCGCTACCGTACTCTCGTGACTGGCTTGCAAGCTGCGCTCTGGGGACTACTGGGAAGCGGCGTCGCCGAAGCTCTGAGTATCTCCAGATCCATGCATCCGAGCGGCCCGCACCGGATGTGGCGCTGGCCATGGGACAGCAAGGCCGACCGGCCGATGATGCTGGTGGCGATCGGGCTGCGGCTGTTCGCAGGGTGTGGGCTCGCGGCGGCCCTGTGGGCGTCCGGGTATCTCAATAGCGAGACCGCCGCGCTGGCCGCAGGGGTCGCCACACCGCTCATCGTTGCAAGGCTGTTCCAGTTCCTTCCGTTGCACGACGAAAATTCTGCGGTCGGTGAGTCCGTGCGACCCGCCACGCTCAATGGTGACGCTCTGTCGACAGACGGGAGGTCCGATGCCACACGCTGACAGCCGAGTTGGGAGATTGATCCGGGCGCTGGCAGCAGAGCCGCCGCCCGCAAAAGTCGAGGAGCGGGTTGCGGGGCGGCTCGTGCTGGCGCTGGGAGCAAGGTCGTTGCCTCCACGGGCCGTCCCCGAACGGCCTCGTCGCCCGCTTCCGGAACCCGGCCTTGCCGTCGGCCGGTTCTCCGGGTTCCTGACCTCTCTCGCCGTAGTACTGACCTGCCTCACGGCAACCGTCGCGCAGGGAATGCTGCCCGTGCCGTGGGCTCCCAAGAGGCCGGGGAAGGAGGTCGCGATCGAGCAGTGGCGACTGGTAGACAACGGGCGGCTCTGGACCGACCTAGGCACCGATGCACTGACCTTCTCGCCGAAGGACGGTCATCTGCTGATGACCATTTCCGCCAAGGGCGTGGACAGTTGGGATGTAGCGAATCCAGAGCACCCTGAACGGGTCGGCCTGGGAGAACACGGCGTGAAGAGCCGAGCGCTCCTGGGGGTCAGCCCCGACGGCCTGACACTCGTGGTCGTTGACGGCCAAAGTGTCCTCGGCCTGCGGACCGACAACGGGCAACGAGTCTGGTCGATCACCAATCCGCACACCAAAGTGAAAGCAATCCACGTAAGCCAGTACAGCGTGATGTTCGCGGTATCCGACGCGACCCGCTCCACCCAGTTGCAGAGCGTCTCTCCCGGCGAAACCGACGGCACCCGAACCACAGCAAAGGGGCGAATTCCGCTGGACGCCCGTGCGGCCCAGTTCTCTCCGGATGGAAAGACCCTGGCCATCGCCACTGACGACGGTGCTCTGCACCTCTGGGACACCTCCTCCTCCAGCGGCCCGCGCCGCACGGGCCCGCCGTTCCCGGCGGAGAACAAGCGGACAACGGCCCTCGCCTTCAGCGCGGACGGCCGTCTTCTCGCGACAGTCGACGCGGATCACGTCGCACGGTTGTGGGACGTAGAGAATCCGGAACGCCCCCAGCCCCTCGGTAGCCCCCTGGCCTCGAACGTGCCCGTAACCGCCATTGCGTTCAGCCGTGATCCCCGCCTCGTCGCGACCGTCGGAACCGACCGCACCGCCTACCTCTGGCGACGGAATTGATGTTCAGCGGTGCCTCGCCGACGTACTCCTTCTCCCTCACCCAGGCATCCCCCTGGTACGCCCACGGCCTCCAGCTCGGCGCGTCCTACCGAAGCGACCTCGTCAACAGTGCGAGCAAGGGCAACGCACCACCCCGATCACCGCGGTTTACCCGCATCAACCCAAACATCCAACTGCAGCCAGCAGAGCAACCATTAGGCGCGTCTTGGGCCTGCGCCGCTACCTCCGCTTCGTCGCCACGGGCCACTGACCGCCCGCCGATTAGGGCACGGCAGGTCAGTAGCTCACCGGCAGAGCGACCAGCCCGCGGGCGCGCATCGACGGGCGCCACTTCAGCTCACCCGGCGCGGCGTCGAGGGTCAGTCGCGGGAAGCGGTCGAGGAGGGCGGTGAGGGCGGTCTCCGTTTCCATACGGGCCAGGGGCGCGCCGAGGCAGTAGTGGATTCCGTGGCCGAGGGCGAGGTGGCCGGACGCGTCGCGGCCTATGTCGAGCCGGTCGGGATCGGTGAAGCGGCGCGGGTCGCGGTGGGCGGCGGCCAGGGACAGCAGGACGGTCTCGCCGGCCGGGATGCCGACCCCGCCGACCGTGATGTCTTCGGTGGGGAAGCGGCGTATGGCCAGGGGCACGGGCCCGTCGTAACGGGCAAGCTCCTCGACGGCGGGTCCCAGTGCGCCGGGATCGGCGCGGAGCGCGGCCAGTTGGTCGGGGTGGCTGAGCAGGGCCAGGGTGGCGTTGCCGATCAGGTGGACGGTGTTCTCGTATCCGGCGAAGAGGATGAGGAAGGCCAGGGACATGAGTTCGTCCTCGGTCAGCCGGTCCTCGTCGTCGCGTACGGAGATCAGCTCGGAGAGCAGATCGTCGGCGGGGACCGCCCGCTTGGCCGCGAGGAGCCCGGTGAAGAAGCCGAGCATGGACCGTACGGCCGCCTTCGTCTTCTCCGGCCGGGCCGGGTCCGGGGCCACCAGCGCGTCGGTCCAGGACCGGAAGTCCCGCCGGTCGTCCGGGGCCACGCCGAGCAGATCGCAGATGACGGCGATCGGCAGCGGCGCGGCGTACGAGGCGATGAGATCGGCGCGGCCGAGCGGCGCGATGGTGTCGAGCAGCGCGTCGGCGGTCTTCCTGACGGGTTCCCGCAGGAGTTCGACACGGCGCGGGGTGAACGCCTTGGACACCAGGCGCCGGATACGGGTGTGGTCCGGCGGGTCCATGTTGAGCAGGTTGGCGTCCAGCGCCGGCGGCAGCGAGAGTCCGTGGTAGCCACCCGGCTTCGCGTTGCGCTTGTCGAGGGAGAGCCGGGGATCGGCGATGGCCTGGCGTACATCGTCGTAGCGTGTGACCAGCCACGCGGGGAGCCCGTCCGTTCCGGTGATGCGGTGGACGGGCCCCGCCTCGCGCAGCCGCGCGTACGCCTCGTACGGGTTCGCGATGAGCTGCGCGGGGTCAACTGGGTTCTGTTCAGCGGGTGTTGAGGTCGGCATGGCCTCCACCCTAGACAGGCGGACGGCGGACGGCGGGTGGCGGGCGGTGTGGCTCAGGAGCCGGTCGGCGCGGGCGCGGGTGTCGCCGGGACCGGCTTGCCGAGCATGGCGCACACCGCGGCGTTCATCAGGGCCTGCTGGGCGGCGCGGGGCTTCGGTGAGGCGATACCGAAGATCGTGGTGGTGTAGACCGAGACCGTACGGCGGCCGGCGGCGTCGGTGTAGTTCTCGCTGGAGTAGCCGGGGACCTCGCCGTTGTGGCCCCAGACGGTGCCGCAGGGGGTGGCCACCTCCTCCAGACCGAGCCCGTAACGGCGGTTCGGGAACTCGGCCTCCTCTGCGCGGGTGGTACGCATCTCCTTCATCAGCGCGGGCGGCAGCAGCTTGCCGGACATCAGCGCGCCGGTGACGGTGGCCCACTCCCGCGCGGTGGAGACAGCGCCACCGGCGGCCCCCGTCGTACTGGGGTTGATCCAGGTGGTCTCGACGTGTCCCTCGGGCTTGGCCGGGCCGCTGAACGCGGTCCCGGCGGGCACGCCCGGGGGGAGCAGGCCGACGAGGCGGGCGGCGTCCGGTTCGTAGCCGGGGGCGAGTGCGGGATTCGTCGACTTGTCGGCGGCGTTTCCGGCGCCGGTGACCAGATAGGTGTTCTTCAGCTGGAGCGGACCGGCGATCTGCCGCTGGACCAGGTCCTCCAGGGGCTGTCCGGTCGCCTTCTCCGCGATCAGGCCGAGCGCCGCGTAGTTGGTGTTGCTGTAGGCGTAGTCCGTGCCGGGCGCGAACATCGCCTCGTGCCGGACACCGGCGGCGACCTGTTCCTCGGGCGTCCAGACCTTGGTGTCCTGGCCGATGAACGCCTGGAACACATCCGGGTCGAAGAGGTAGTTGAACAGCCCGCTGGTGTGGTTGAGCAGCATCCGTACGGTGATCTCGGAGCCGCCCGGGATCATGCCGGGCAGCCACGCGTCGACCGGATCGCTCAGCTTGAGCTTGTTGTCGGCGACCAGTTGGAGGACCACGGTGGCGACCATCGTCTTGGTGTTGGAGCCCATCCGGAACTTGTCGCTCGCGGTGAGCGCGTGGTCGGCCTTGGTCCAGGGCGCCTGCCGGGTGATCTCGACCGGCTTCCCGCTGCCGTCGTCGACCCGGACGATCGTCCCGGGGGCACCGGCGTCCACGACCTGCTGGGCCAGCTCGGCCAGCCGGGCCCGCGGGGACGCGGCGGCATCGGAGGATACGGCCGCGCCGGAGGATGTGGCCGATGTGGAGACGGCCGAGTCCCTGCCCGACTCCTCCGCCTCCGCCGCGTCGCACGCGGTGAGGGCGCCGGTCAGCGCCACGGCCACGAGAAGCGACATACCTGCCTGGCAGCGGTGGCGCGGGGACGGCTTGCGCGGGGACTGCTTGGTACGACCGGTCATGAGGGTCCTCCTGTACGAGAGGGCGTCGGTCCGGGGGCGTCCGACGCCTGCCCTCAGAGCCTCGCTGGGTCCGGGCCGCGGAACACGGGTGGTGACCCCCCGGAGGGGTGGAGAAAACCCCACTGCGCGCGCCCGGCCGGCCGGTCATGATCAACGTCCAACCACCGGTGCCGGAGGCCCGTTGCCCCGGCATCGATACGCTTCGGGGCGCGGGCAGCACGATGATGGAGCGTGATGACCGATCCCAGCGCGACGCGCCTCCCGAGCAGCCCTGCCACGGGCAGCCCAGCCCCGCGCCACGGTCCCGCCCGCCACGAAGCCCCGCGCCACGATCCCGCCCACCGCTCCGGGCCGGCCCTGCGGATGAGCCTGCTGGGCGGGTCGCTGGTGCTGCTGCTGGCCTCGGCCGCGGGCGCCGCCCTGGCCACGCTCTGGATCACCTCGCTGTCGGTCGCCGCGATCGGCGTCGGGATCCCGCTGACCCTGCTCGCGACCGTACTGATCCGCTGGTTCGCCGATCTGCACCGCCAGTGGGCCGCCGACCGGCTCGGCGAACCGGTGGCCCGGCCCTATCTGCCGCCGCCCGACGCCGGGTGGCCGGCGCGGCTGTGGACGATCGCGCGCGACCCGGCGAGCTGGCGTGACTGGGCCTGGCTGCTGGCCAACTCGGTCACCATGTGGTTCACGTACGGGCTGTCGCTCCTCCTCTTCCTCAGCGGCGTCTTCTATCTGATCTACCCGCTCCTCTACCGACTGACCCCGCCCCAGGTGTTCCGCACCCCCCTGGGCAACGGCTTCCGCCTGGAGAGCGTCCAGGAGTCGTTCGCGCTGGTGCCGCTCGGCCCGGTGTTCCTCCTGCTCTGGTACGTCACCGCCGTACGCCTGGCGAACCTGAACGCCCGAGTGATCCGCTCCCTGCTCGGCCCCACCGAGCAGGCGCGACTGCGCTCGCGCGTACGGGAGTTGGCGGACTCGCGGGCCGAGACCGTCGACGCCAAGGCCAGTGAACTGCGCCGGATCGAACGGGATCTGCACGACGGCGCGCAGGCCCGTCTGGTGTCGCTCGGTATGAGCCTGGGCCTGGCCGAGCAGCTGCTGCCCAACGACCCGCGGGCCGTCCAGCGACTGCTGGCCGAGGCGCGGGAGTCGACCGCCGACGCGCTGACCGAACTGCGCGACCTGGTACGCGGCATCCATCCGCCGGTCCTGGCGGACCGCGGCCTGGACGGCGCGCTGAAGGCCCTGGCCCTGGTCAACCCCATTCCGACTACGGTGGTGACCCATCTGCCGGGACGGCTGCCCGCACCGGTCGAGTCCGCGGCGTACTTCGCCGTCGCCGAGGCCCTGTCGAACGCCATCAAGCACGCCGGTCCCCAACACATCAGGATCGAGGCGGAGTTCACCCCCCATCCGGCCCGCGAGGCGGGGGAACTGACGATGCGGGTGTACGACGACGGCCACGGCGGCGCCACCATGGACGCCGACACCCCCACCCCCGCCACCACCCCCACCGGCACCGGCCTGCGCGGCATCGCCCGCCGCCTGGCCGCCTTCGACGGCACCCTGACCGTCGACAGCCCGCCCGGCGGCCCCACCGAGATAAGGATGTCCCTGCCGTGCGCCTTGTCGTAGCCGAGGATCTCGCGCTGCTCCGCGAGGGCCTGATCAGGATCTTCCAGGCCAACGGCTTCGAGGTCGTGGCGGCCGTGGACAACGGCCCCTCCCTGCTCCGGGCCCTCACCACCCACCGCCCCGACGTCGCCATCGTCGACGTACGCCTCCCCCCGACCTTCACCGACGAGGGCCTGCGCGCCGCGATCACCGCCCGCGAACGGCTCCCCGGCCTGCCGGTCGTGGTGCTCTCGCAGTACGTGGAGCAGCTCTACGCACGCGAGTTGCTGTCGGACCGCGCCGGGGCGGTCGGCTATCTGCTGAAGGACCGGGTCATGGCCGTCGACCGCTTCGTCGCCAACGTCCGCGAGGTCGCCGCGGGCAGCACGATCATGGACCCGGAAGTCGTATCCGCCCTACTGACCCACCGCGGCGCCGACCCCCACCTCCTGGCACTGACCCCACGCGAGCGGGAGGTCCTCTCCCTGATGGCCGAGGGCCGCTCCAATGCCGCCATCGCCACCCGCATGTTCGTCACCGAGAAAACGGTCAGCAAGCACAGCTACAACATCTTCACCAAGCTCAACCTCGAACCGTCCGAGGACGACAACCGCCGAATCCTGGCCGTCCTCGCCTACCTGGAAGGCTGACCCACACACCCACCCAAAAGCAAAAGCCCCAGGTCACGGCGAGTGAGTCCTGAGGCTTCCACAGAGCCGCCTTCGGGATTCGAACCCGAGACCTACGCATTACGAGACCGTGAGCGATCGTGTTACGTGGTGCCTGGTCGTGCTGCCCAGTGATGTTCTGCCTGATCAGAGCATGTGCGACTGCTTGACCTGTGCTACCTCGTATTACGTCGTCCAAAGGCGTCCGGCCACCGGCTGGCCACCGGGAAGGGCACCGTCGGCGACAAGAAGCAGGTTCACCCAGGTTGTCGGCCTCCCACAGACCTCCTGCGATAACCCTGCCCTCCGAACGGATCGCTCCAAGGGAAGCTGCTCTAGCGTAGCCGGGAGGCTGTTCCCGCGACCGCTGACGGGGAGAACGAAAGGCCGTTGACAGGGGCCGCAGAGGGTGACGGGGCCCTGCAGGTGAGTCTTCGGCCTTCTCATGCACCTCCCGTCGCAAAGATCCCTACCGGGCCCCACACCACAGCTTGTTACACAGATGTGTGGAGCCGCTGCTGGTTGTCGCGGACCTGTCGGATGACGTCGTCAGGGGACAGAGCCCATCGGGCGGCGAGATGGCCGAGCATGCGCGGTAGGTCGCCGGGGCGGGCGGGGCGGGCCCCGACCCGGGTGAAGGGGCCGTCGGTCTCCAGCAGGACCCGGTCCATGGGCAGAGCCCCGAGCAGCGTTTGCCCCTTGGCGGTTGCCGTCATGGCGGGATTGAATGAGAAGTAGGCGCCAGCCACCAAGGCGTTGTCGATAAGCGTCGCAGGACCTGTGTACCAGTGCAGGATCGCGGAACTGACGTCGATCTGCAGCAGACGGTTGATGATTTCCTTTTCGGCGCCGCGGCTGTGGATGGTCATGGGCAGGCTGCGGGCGCGCGGGTCGCCGAGGATGGCTTCGAAGATGCGGGTCTGGGCGTTGCGGGTGGCACGCCCGGCGGGAGAGAAGTCCAGTCCAACCTCCCCGATCCAGGTGGCCTGGGAGAGCATGCGCAGGAAACGGGCGAGATCGGCCGGAGTGAAGGAGTGAGCGCGCAGGGGGTGCATGCCCAGGGCCGGGGTGACCCCGCTTCGTCGGCCGAGGCGGGCTCGCAACAGGCGGTATTCGCCGGGGTCTTCGGTGACGGCCACGACGTCGACATCGGCCTGTGTAGCCTCGTCGAGGATGGCGATGGGGTCACGGTAGCCGGTCAGGTGGCAGTGGGTGTCCCACAGCGTGTTCACGTGTCCGTGTCCAGAAGGCCGGCCAGGTCGCCTTGGGCTCCTGCGGTGAGCCAGCCGCGCACCTCGTCGCTGCCGCGGCGCCACACGTCGAGGAAGAGGCGCCGTTCGCCGCGGGGAAGAGGTCCGTTGCGCAGTACGTCGATGGCGGGCCGGCCGGGGCGGGTGCCGGCGAGGACGGCGCGCAGGTCGGCGCTGCGGTGGGTGGCCGCATCGAGGAGGTGGGGGTCGGTGAGGGCGTCCCAGGCGTAGTCGGCGGCCTGGTCCCATCCAACTTTGGCCATTGAGGCGCGCCGGATCAGGCAAGGGAAGCAGTAGCCGCAGTTCCCCTGAGCGCGGCCGTCGTAGCGGGCCGCTTCGGGATGGGAGCAGGAGATGCTGGCCGGGGCGAGTTCCCGTAGCAGGTCCTGGTTGGGGTTGGTGGTGAGCATTTCGCCCTTGGTCATCAGGCGGTAGGGGTTGATGAGTGGATTGGTCACCCCTGCCTCGTTCTTGAGTCCGGTGAACAGGGTGAGGAAGTGCGGGTGGGTCGTACGGGTGCTCAGGCTTCCGGCCCGTGCGCGGGTCAGAGGCGCGTTGAGTCCGATGTAGCCGTTTTCGGGCAGGTACACCGGAACGTCGGGGCCGAGCGATGAGGCGATCGCCAGTGCGGTGCTCAAGAACATAGCCGAGCGGGAGCGGGTGGTGGTCTCTCGGCTCTCGGGCAGCACCCGGGCCTGGGCGGGGTGCGCGGGAGCAGGGCGCAGGAAGAGACGCAGCGACGTCACCCGGCGTCCGTACCGGGCCGAGAGGCGTCTCAACAGCCGTGTCTGTGCAGCGGGGGTCTGTCCCCCCTCGTAGTGCGACAGTAGGCACAGCCGGAGGCCGGGATCCGTCTCAAGCAGGTCGATGACGCCGCACAGTGAGTCCAAGCCCCCGGAGAAGAGGCAGACTCCGTCTGCGACCACGCGCCCGCGGTCCTGGTCCGCCGCAGCTTCCATTACAGGGGCGGACTGTTGTCGGGCCGTGAGCGTCCAGCGGTCTCCTGTCAGGAAACGCAACGCTTCCTGTGCGACGGCGACCGGCCATCCTGCAGCTGTTTCCACCGGGAACTGCAGGTGCAGGTCGCGGGTCCAAGCATCTGCTGTGGCGCTGCGTGCGCTGATCCGGTCCGTCACGTAGGCGCCGAATGACAACAGCATCAGATCGGCCGCAGCGCGTGTCGGGGTAAAACTGCGGAAGAACCCTTGCCCCGCCTGGACGGTGGCGTGGGCGGAGCCCGGGACGAAGTCCAGCAGGACGTCGTCGCCCTCCTCCGCTGCGCGAAGGGTCTTGGTGCGTACCACGAATACGCTCACGCCAGTTCCTCCAGGGCGGTGTAGGCAAGCTGCAGCGCGCTGTCGACGATCTGTCGCCCGTGGGGACCAGACCAGTCCACACGCCATGGGTCGCCTTGTACCTTGATAGCCACACAGTCTTCGATGATCTGCCGCATCTGACGGTCGGCCCGCCTGGCGGCCTCGGGGTCGTTGATGCTGCCCAGCCGCTCCGCCACGACGGGCACACGGTTGTAGATGTAGTGCGTCAAGAACAGTTCCAGCAGTCGCTCTACGTCGCTACGGCTGGCCGCAGCAGCCTCCAACTCCTCCCAGGAGTCGGCTTCGGCAAAGAATTCCTCGAGTACGTCGCACACCGCGTCGCGAGCCGCCTGGGCGTCCAGGTCTCCGCCCGCTCCGGCGAGAGACGTGACCAGCTCGTCAACGACCTCATACCGGTCGCGCCCTACCAGGTCACCCAGCCCGGCCTGCTGCAGGGCCTGCCCGAGGCCGCCTGAGGCCACCCCGGCCAGCAGGCCACCCAGCCGCTGTGCAGCAGTGCGGCCCGCGCCAGCACCGGCTGCCGCTCCCCCGGCTCCGCCCAGCACCGGGACGTGTCGTGCCAGGACCATCGCTGCACGCTGACGCGCCGCGCTGCCACTGCTGATGTCGCGGGTGTAGGCCGTGGCGGCGTGCTTCAGTCCCGTCCAGGCTCCGCCGGAGCCGCTGGTCCGGTCGGTGGAGGTGCCCATCTCAGCCTCCCGTTCCGCTCTGGCGAAGCTCTCCGACCAACCGACTGATCGGGTGTGGGCTGTTCTGCCAGCCGTCCAAAAGCGCCACCACCGACGGATCGTTGGCGGGCAGCCGGCGCACGATGGTGGTCAGTTTCGAGCGCAGTGTGTCCAGCGGAATCATCCGCAGGGCCTCGCACAGCGCAGGAACCACGGACGATACGGCCTGCCCGAGTTCCAGGGCACCGTCCGTCGCGGGACCGGTCGGGTCCCTGAGGACGATCTGGAGCAAGTGCTCGACGAGTACAGGAAGATCCTGCTCCGACACCGATTCAGTTACCGATCCCACTGCGGCCCGGCGCTGTCCACGTACGTCGGACTGGAGCTTACCCAGCAGCTCCTGGACCTGGGCGGGAAGCCGCGCGGTGCTGGCGGCGAGGGTGAGACGGGCCCGGGCGAAGGTGAAATAAGGGCCCAGGTCCACATTCGCCAGCGGAGGATCCAGCAGCAGCCACGCTGCAATGTGCGGTTTGTCCGCCCAGGCCCGCACTTCCTCGTCGAGTTCCCCGCCGGATGAGTCTGGGGCAGGCGCGCTCGGTGCCGTGCCTGCCCGCCGCTGCGAAGACCCGCGCCGCCCGCTCGTGTTCTGCGGTGTCCCCGGCTGCCCGGCGTCGCCGACCGGAGCGGGCGACGGTGGCTGCACGTGTCGCTCGGCAGCAGCCAACCGGTTCACCGCCTCGGGGCCCTGGACTTGCCAGTCGAACAGTTTCTGGAAGTCCGACAGATGTTGCTCCTCCAGCACCATCAGTTTCGCCAGAACCTTCGGACTGAGCGTGGTCCCCCTCCGCTCGGCACTGGCCAGCCGGAGAGTCAGCGTATTCATGAACCGTTTGATCTGCCGCGGGTTACCGCGCAGTCCGCTTCCCAGGACCGGGGCGGTCTGAGCGGCCCACGACATGTCCGAACGAAGGCGTTCGGGCATTTGTTGGCCCAGTGTCTGGGCCGCCAGCCCCGCGTTGAGAGCGACGGCAAGGGCACTCTGCCGCCTGCGCCGTGCGACCGCGTCCTTGACCTGCGTGAAGGATGCTTCGTCGAGGTGGGACTGAGCGAGCAGGAGGTGCATATACGTCTCGGCTTCGGGGGCCGAGAGAGCGGGGATGTTGACCTTGACCTGCAGCATCTTTTCTAGATACTCGGCGCCCAGACCCGTGGTGCCAGGGCGCCCCAGCCCCGGGTAGCGCATGTCAATGGCGGCCTGTACGACCTCGGCATGCGCAGCGATGACGAACGCGCTCTTTTCTACGTTCAAAAAGAGCCGGATCGCCTCGAACGTGCCGACGACGGTCGGGGGCAGGCAACGGTCCAGATCATCAATCATCACAATCACCGCACTGACCTGGGGCAGCGACGCCAAGAGTTCGGAGAATCGATGCCGGAAAGTGCCCACGTCCACATACAGCTGCTCTGCCTCGCCCTGCGGTGGGAGAGTGTCGTCCGTCCCGTCGGAGGATGCGGGCGCTACTCCGGCGAGGGCTTGCTGGGTAAAGGCGGACGCCATGTCACCCAAGGCCGGGTCGGCGAGGGCGGCAGCCATTGCCACTCCGGTGGGTGCGGCAGACAGAGCGGCTTGCCCCAGCCGACGTGCCGGTCGCCTGAGCCGGTCGACCATCCGGTGCAGCCTGCCAACCTCCTCGGCCTCGGGTGTTTCTTCTTCCACGAGGCTGCCGAGACGCGTCAGTACCGACTCCATGAGCGCTGTCTTGATGTCCTCATAGCCCTCGTACTGCCACGGGCTGAAGGACACCACAACGTAACGACCGGACTCCGGGCCGACCATCTGACCGAGCTCCGCAGAAACGATCTTCAGCAGACTGCTCTTGCCCGAGCCCCAGCCGCCCAGAACACCCACGGTCAGCGGAAGTAGCTGAGGCTGGGTCAAAGCCACCACAAGCTCATCGACCAGAAAGTCGAATCCGAGCAGATCGAGGTCGGTTTCGTTGTCTGACCACACGTCGCGCTCACAGCCCCCTCCATCACACACCTTTGTGTGCCGATGATCCTATCTGGGGTTACTGACCTTGAAGTCGTCTTGTCGTAGGGGCTGACGGTTGGTGATCGTCGCGGTATGCCGGAGGTATGAGGTATCCGCAGGGTGGGGGTCTGACCGCGGAGAGGCAAGCATTTCGCGAGCGGGTCCGGATGGAAGCGGTCGCCATGTTCGCCGACGGACGTGGCAGTACGGAGATCGCGAAGGAGTTACGGGTCAGCGTCCGGTCGGTTCAGCGGTGGCGGCGGTCCTGGCGGGAGGCCGGCCAGGACGCGGTCCGTTCCCGCGGCCCGGTGTCCCGTCCGAAGCTGAATGACCGACTGTTCGCGGTGCTCGAGGAGGAGTTGGCCAAGGGACCGGTCGCTCACGGCTGGCCGGACCAGCGGTGGACGCTCGCCCGGATCAAGACGTTGATCGGCCGACGGTTCCACAAGTCCATGACGCTGTCGGGGATCTCCCAGATGCTGCGGCGCCGTGACTGGAGCCATCAGGTTCCGGCCCGTCGTGCCGTCGAGCGCGACGAGGCAGCCGTCGCCGGCCGGGTGAAGGAGGTGTGGCCGCACCTGGAACCACCGCGGCGGCGCTCGGGGCCTGGACCGTCTTCGAGGACGAGGCCGGATTCTCGATGACGCCGCCGACCTCACGCACGTGGGGCAGACGCGGATCCACCCCGGTCATCCGCGTCCGGGGCCGTTCCCGGCGTCGCTTCTCCGTGGCAGCCCTGTGCTGCTACCAGCCCGGCGAACGCTCCCGCCTGATCCACCGGCCCAAACGGCATACCGACCACAAGAGCGGCGGCCGCAAGAGCTTCGCCCGGACCGAGTACCGCGACCTCCTCATCGCCGCCCACCAGCAGCTCGACGGACCCATCGTCCTCATACGGGACAACCTGAACGTCCACAAAGACCGCCGCATGCGGGCCTTCATCGACGCACAGGACTGGATCACCGCCCACCACCTGCCGCCCTACGCACCCGACCTCAACCCCGTCGAAGGCATCTGGTCAGTACTCCGTCGGACCACCCAGGCCAACACCGCCTTCACCGACCCCGACCACCTCATCCGCCAGCTACGGCACAGCCTCCGCCAGATCCAATACCGCAGCGACATCATCGACGGATACCTCACCGGGACCGGCCTCACACTGACGACACCACGCCTACAACCTCAGTAGATGTCTCGAAGTCACCATAAGGACGACTCGGTTGACTGGTGAGAGACTGCCAACACTGTTTCCCGCTCGTCGGTGTAGATCTGGTCCAGGAACGACGGTTGGGTGACACAGGGTCACCCGCCCCAGCGGAGGCTTCGGGGTCCTCAGCCCTCAGACGACTCGTCAACGCTCATTGTCAACGGCCTTGTAGTGCTCCCCGCTTGTGAGGTCCGGAGAGATGCTTGACGGCTCGGTCTCGGGACTTACTTGACGGTGTCTCGCGGGATGCTTGACGGTTCCGGGTGATGCTTGACGTCAGCGGGAGTCGGCGATGAAGCGCAGGACGGCGCCGCCCTTGCGGGGGTGGGTGGAGATCTCGACCTCGCCGTCCAGGACGCGGAAGCAGGTCTCCTCGATCACCACGGTGACGCTCTTGCCAGCGTGGGCGATGCCCGGCCGGAGCTTTTGTCGGGCGACTTCGAAGGTGCCGTCCGCGCCGACGCGCCGGATGGCCCGTCGTGGCTGTGAGGGAGGCGGGGGCAGCGGTGTCGTGGCGACCCGTGCGCCGGTGAGTTTCGCGCGGCGCTGGTAGGGGATGGCTGCGGGCAGTGTCTTGACCAGAAGCCCGGCATGGATCACATACATCATGCTGCCGTCGAAGCGCAGGGTGACGTGCTTGCCGATCAGGCCGGCGCCGACGGCAACGGGCGTCTGCCCGAGCGAGACCACGCCGTCCTTGGTCACCTTGCGGTCGACCTCGACCACGGACATGGGGGCGAGGGGCTTGTCGGCTCTGATGCCGCCCTGGGGTTCCGTCCCGCCGGGCCGTCCACCGCGCATGATCAGCCAGTTCAGGTCGGCGTCGGTGAAGCTCATCGAGCGGGTCCGGACCAGTTGTCCGTCGAGCAGGACGTGGACGGTGTGGTGGCTCGCCCAGACGGTGACGGTGCGGCCGACCAAGGTGGGGCTGAACTTCAGGCTCTGCCGTTGCGGGAGATTCACGTGCCGACTGGGGGCGATCACGGCCTCGAACTCCACGGCCTGGAGCGGGATGTTGTCCTCGGACGAGCCCGGTGGCGGGAGCATCGGAAGCCGCATGGGTTCGGCTGGCCGGGCCATCGGCACCGCTGGCACGGCTTCCACGGCCCGCGGTGGATCGATCGTGAGCGTGTGCGGGCGAAAGACCTGGGCTGGGGTCGCCATCTCGAGCGACTGGTGGAGCCGGGTGTGGTTGTAACTGTGAACCCAGGCGTCGATTGCAGCCTGTGCAGCGGCCGGGTCGGCGAAGGGGCCGGCGTGGTCCAGCATCTCGCGCCGCAAGGTCTTGTGAAAGCGTTCGATTTTCCCGGTCGTGGTCGGTGACCTGGGCTTGGTCAGCCGCTGGTTGATGCCGTTCTCGCGCAGGACGCGCTCGAACATGACCTCGGTGGGCAGGGGTTTGGAGTACCGGCCGGTGAACTGTTTGCCGTTGTCGGTCAGCACCTCCGAGGGGACCCCGAAGCGACGCATCGCCTCGATGAATGCCTGGCACACGGCCCGCCCGCTCGGTTGGACGAGCACCGTGGTGATCACGATGAACCGGGAGCAGTCATCGATCCCGGTGAGGAGCTTGCACTCTCGCCCGTCGGCCAGAAACACCCCGCCCATCAGGTCCATCTGCCACAACTGCATAGGCGCGTCACGCTGCCATCGTTTGTAGACGCGGCGGTGGACCTGGACCTGGTGGCTGACGAGCCCGTTGCGGACCAGCACACGGTGCACTGTGGAGCGGCTCGGCGCCTCCGCAACCCCGCGCACGGCCAGCTCGTGGGCAATCCGTCGGGCACCCCACTTCGGGTAGCTCTGTCGCAGTTGGCAGATCGCGAGCTCGACTTCGACCGGTACCCGCGACGGCGAGGTGTGTGGTCGACGCGAGCGGTCCTTCAACCCGTCCCGCCCACCCTCACGGAATCGCCGCAGCCAGGTGTGCAGCGACTGCCGCGATGTGCCGTACCGACGGGCGACCTCAGCCACCGGCGCACCATCCAGCACCTCCACCACGGCCCGGAATCGATGCTCAACTGTCCAGTCCTCACCTGCGGTCTCGGCAGGATCAGCTATCTCACCCATGCCCGTACCAACGAGCGGCGTCCGTAAGGGATGTGCCTGGACCATCAAGAGTCTCCCTCGACCGTCAAGCAAGTCCAGCAACAACGGCGTCAAGGAAGAGCTGGGACTGCACAGTCACTCATTCCGGGGAACAGCGATTCCAGAGGTTACGGAGGCAGCGTGAGTGCCTGAATCCGTGTTCCAGAGGCGACGATCTCATCTGGAGTCACCAGCTCAAGGCGGCACATTGGGCACTGCAAGGCCGTGGGTACGAGAAGGGTCGCCGTGGGCGAAGATGCGATCTTGTCGTAGAAAACTGATGCTCTACCTGAGCACGCCGGGCACTTCGCGGCCACTAGTGTCTCGTGACCCTGTTCATGTCAGTTCGAGTTGTTATTTACGAGTTTCTTCACGTTGGTCGCGACGAGTCGGACCTTCGCAAGGACTTCGCCGGCGGTCGCGGTCCAGGTGAACGGTTTCGCCGTCGTGTTCCAGGAGTTGATGTAGTCGCGGATCTGTTTGACCAGTACGTTAACGCTGGAGAACGTGCCGCGGCGGATGGACTGCCGGGTCAGGATTCCGAACCAGATCTTGATCTGGTGCAGCCACGAGGGGCCGACGGGAGTGAAATGGAAGTGGACGTGCGGGTTCTTCGCCAGCCACTCCTTGACCTCCGGGGTGGTGTGCGTCGAGAGGTTGTCCAGGACCACATGGATGTCCTTCCCCGCGTGCGGCTTCAACGCCTTCTTCAAGAAGGCGAGGAAATCCTTGCCGTTCCGGGTCGGCCTGCACTCGCCGAGTACTTCGCCGGTGGTCACGTTCAGGGCGGCGAAGAGGTTCATGGTGCCATGCCGGATGTAGTCGGCGGTGCGCCGCTCGCTCACCGCGAAGGCGACCGACAGCACCGGCTGGGTCCGGTCCAGCGCCTGGATCTGTGTCTTTTCGTCGATCGAGAGGACCACCGCGCCGCCCGGCGGCGCCAGGTACAGACCGATCCATCGGCCACCCTCTCCGCGAACGCGGGTCTTTGGAAAGCTTGAAAGTGCCGGACCGGTGCGGCTTCAGACTCTCCTCCCGCCAGATCCGCGCGATGTAGTGCCAGGACACAGTGATGTTCTCGACCTGCTTCAGGTACTTCGCCAACTCGCGTGTGGACCAGTGCGAAAGGCCGGTGCCGTCCGGCGGCGTCATGCGCGTCAGCGCGATCACGCGGGCCCGCACCCGCGCGGGCACCTGTTCCCGGGCCCCGCCGGGCCGATCGCCTTCCAGCCCGGCCAGTCCGAACTCGGCATAACGCCACTTCCAGCGGTCCACCGTCGGCAGCGATACGCCAAGCAGCTCGGCAATGTCCTTGCGCCGACGGCCTTCACTCGACCACAGCACGATCCGGCCCCGCGTCGCTATGCCGGCAGGCACGTCTCGACTGTTCACCAACTCCCGCAACACGACGGCCTGTTCCGCGGAGAGCTTCATACCGAGCGACCCTGCCACAAAAGATCAAGTAACGCTGACGGAATCACGAGACACTAGGCCGAACCAACGCCTCGACTATGACATTAATTTACACGTCTGAAATATTCGACACCGACCGGGAAAATACCGCCACCAGTTACGTCAATCTATTCAAACTGGACCGGAGAATCCAGGCGAAGCCCGGTCGACCGACTCGCCGCGAGATGTAATGTCGGCCACACCGACAGCCCAGGCGGGCCACCAACCCGACGCCCTTCACCAGCACCGGAAGCACAGAAGCATCGGCGCGCGGCACTCCGGGACGCGTCACGCGATCACTGCGGAGCCATGCCCCAGAAGATGAACCAAGGCACGGCAGGTCACCTTTTCACGCCAGGTCCGAAAACGATCTCTTGCGGGTCACTCTCGCCGATGGCTACGATCTTGCGGCAGGGGGTCCACGTAAGCTGTTTAGTTGACGTGTCGATTGAGGCGAGAATACAAATCGCTGCGCCCAGGTAGCGGCGGACCCTCTCAGTCGCGAATTGATTCACGTTTTCTCATTCGATCCCAAGCGACAATGCCAACAATAAACATGAGCGCGCCGAGGGATCCTTGAACGTCGGGAGTAAATCCATGCAAACGGAAGAATACGTACTCCTACTCGGAGCGGACCAGTATCTCCGCGAACGAGCCTTCTCGGGAGCAAAACAGGCCGTTGATCTCCCCGTCTGGGCAGCCACGGAAGACCCCGTGCGCAAACCGAACCGCACGTTCGACAACATGCTGTCCGCCGATCCCAAGGACTCTGATTCCCTACTGAGGGCCATCCACGAACAATCCGCACAGGGTTGGCACCCCAGGATGATCATTCCGCTCAACGACTGGACCGTGGATTCCGCGAACACCGTGAACCGCGCCCTCGGACTGGGCGGACTGGACGCCACGACGGTGACCAATGCCCGAAACAAGTACGCGATGAAGCAGACATTTCTGGCCGCCGGCGTCCAGGCGCCTGACTCCCGACTCGTGCAGTCAGAGCAGGAGTTGCTCGACGCCATTGAGTCCGTCGGTCTGCCCGTGGTCATCAAGCCGTACGACTTCGGCGGCAGCGGCGGGGTCGTCCTGGCCACCACACGCGAGGAGGCGGTCGCCGGTCTCGCGGAGTCGAAGGCCGTCATCGCGCAGTACGGATCGTCGTTCAACATCCTCGGCGACAAGTACCTCGTCGAGCAGTTCATCGACTCCGACGAAGAGGTGTCAGTCGAGGTACTCTGCGGCGCCGGCCGCGCACAGGTGCTCGCCGTGACCGAGAAGTACCTGTCCCCCCGCCCTTGGTTCGCCGAGGTCGCGCACCTAGTGCCGAGCCACCGCACCGGAGACCCGGTGCTGACCGACCTCGCAGTACGGGCCTGTACCGCGCTGGGCATCGATCGGGGTCTTGCTCATGTGGAGATCAAGTTCGACCCGGACGGGACGGCCTGGGTGATCGAGGTGGCCGCCCGGCCGGGCGGCGACGGGATCATGGACCAGGTCGAGAGGGTGTACTCGCTGAACCCTTATCGGCTGCACGTCGGCTCGTATCTCGGCTCCGATCTTCTTGACGTCGTCGTCGGTGCGGTGCCCACCAGAACCTCGGCGATCGCGTTCCTCAAGGCCGCGCCCGGCAGGATCCAGGACATCCTCGACGGGAAACCGCTGCCGCCCGAGGTGCGGAGCATCAACATCAGTGCCAAGCAAGGGGATCTCTCACAGGCCGCCAAGAACTGGAGCACCAGGGAGGGCCTTGTGGAATTGGAATGGGACGAATTGTTCAGCGAGAAGACCCTGCTACCGGTGACCATGGCGAACGAGTTGTCCGACCAGATCTTCGTGAGCGGTGAGACGGTCAGCGAGTGACGCGGTACACCCTCTACTCCGGTCTCTACCGGTTCTTCAACGGAGTGGTGCTGCTGCTCCTGAACTGGCACATCGCCTCCTCGCAAGGGGGCGGCTATGACGCACTCGCCATCTCGACGGCGCTCTCCTTCGTACCCGCCGTCTTCGTTCCGCCGTTGATCCGCTTCTGTCCGATCGCCGGCGGAGCCAGGATGACCGCCGCAGGGCTCTCCGGGGTCTCCCTGACCCTGCTCCTGATGGCGGCCGTCTACGACCACGTGCACGTGGTCGTAGCCCTGAACTTCGTTCTGTGGATCTTCTTCTTCTTCCTGGAATCAACCTGGGAGATTTGGTTCAACGACGAAGCGTCGGGGCTCGACGACGTCGTCCTGCGCAAGCACAGTTCGCTGACGATGACCGTCAACCAGGTCGCGCTCATGGTCGGCCCGCTGTTCGCCCCGCTGTTCACTCGCGTGATCCGGGCCGAGTGGGTAGTGGTCGTCTGCGCCGTCCTCTTCGCCGCTGTCGCGGTCATGAGTCTGGGATCACACCGGACCGCCACCTCCACGGAGCAGACGCCGCAGGAGGCCGGGCCGAAAAGCCAGGGCAGCCTCAGTATCATGTACCTCCTCGCCTTCATGCTCGTCTGGCCCATCCTGGGAACGTTCAATCTCATGCTGCCGTTGCAGGCCCTTGCCAACGGCGAGAGCATGCTCGCCGTCGGAATCATGGACATGTTCCTCGGCATCGGAATGGCTGTCGCAGGAACCTTCCTGCATCGTCTGACGAAGAGCCTGGGGTCCTGGGTGCTGGTGGGAGCCGCTCTTGCCGTGGCCGCGGCGATGGCGCTCTGGCTCTCCGTCCCGGTGTTCGGAGCGCCGCAGATGGTCGCCATCTTCGCCCTCGGATGCGCCTTCGGCTCCATGAGAGTGCTCCTTCGCGCGGAGGCGGCTTCGGCTTTCTCGCCACGACAGGTCGGTGCGATCGTGGCGAACGCCAACGCCTCCTCACTCGTGCTGTTGGCCGCGGTCCTGGCGTGCGGAAGGTACTTCTCCACCCACATCTGGCTGGCCCCGTTCGCACTGACACTGCTGCTTGTCCTCGCGTTCCACGGAATTCGCAAGGTCCAGAGCAGTCGACTCATACCGATCGAGGTGTCCGAATGACAGTGCTCACCGATTCCCGAGGCGTTCCGCATCTTGTCGACCAGCCGTCGGACATGGAGCTCGTCGAGAGTGCGATCGTGCAACTGGTCTCCATGAAACTGGACCACGAACGATGTCGTCCGTCCGCTCGGCCCACCCCGCCCGTCGCACTCCAGCTGATGCTCGCCGTAGACCTTCTGAGCTCCATGGAGCGGCCGGCGGTCATGCAGGCCGCGACAATCCACGCCTCCCTCCTCGAGACCGGCCTGGCCGAGCCCCGGACCATTGCAATGCTCTCCGCCATCGGTTCCTGGGCTGAGGGAGATCTGATCGCCGCCCGAGACAGCTTCCAGAGCATCGTCGACACGTATCCCGGGGATGCCGTGTCGGTCTTCACCGTGCACATGCTGGACTTCTACCTCGGCGACGCACCGCACATGCTGGCGTCGACGGCGGAGGCCATCGAGGTCTTCACGGCCGATGACCCGGTCATCGGCTACCTGAACGGGCTGTACGCGTTCGCACTTGAGGAGAACGGCCTGATCCCGGCCGCGATCGAACGCTGTCGGACCGCCCTCGCACTCAACCCCGACGACATCTACGCGATGCACGCGATGGTGCACTGCCTCTACGAGACAGGTCGCCACGAGGAGGGCTCCCGGTACATCCGGGAGTACATGCGCGGCCGGAACGGCTCGACCCCCATGCGTATCCACATCTGGTGGCACTACGCGTTGTTCGAGCTCTACGCCGACAACATCAAGGAAGTACTGGCGTGTTACCGCGTCGGCATCCGCAGGAAGACGTCACTGCGGTCGGCCGAGGACCTCGACGCCGTCACGCTCCTCTGGCGTCTCGCCCTCGTCCGACCGTCGCTGGACCTCTCCGCCTACTGGCGGTCACTCTTCCAGGACTGGGAGCCCTACCTGGAGGAGAGCTGGTATCTCTTCAACGACTTCCACGCGTACATCACCTACTGCCAGGTCGGGGAATACGGCCGTGCCGACTCGCTTCTGGCAGCGGCCCGGGCACGCGACAAGGAGTTGTCCGAGGAAATGGTCGACATATTCCTCGGCTTCCGGTCCTTCACCACTGGCGACTACGCCGACGCCTCGGCCCGGCTGGCCGGCTCGTTCCGTCGTGCGTTTCCGATGGGTGGCAGCAACGCTCAGCGCGACGTCATCGAGCTCACCGGAATCGAAGCCGCTCTTCGCTGCCAGAACTACGAAGTCGCGCGGGACATTCGCGACTTCGGCCGGATCTTCCGGCATCAGGGCCCGGTAGTCCAGGCGTACGAAGACCGTCTGGCGGCTCTGCGCACATCCGAACACCACACGCAGCACGACACACAGGGGGTACTGAAGTGAGCTACTACCAGGCGATTCTCGACGAAGCCACGCCCGAGGGTACGCAGCTGGCCGAGATCAAACTCGCCGACCGAACCACCGTCTGGCAGCTGGACAGCTCGTCCGGCTTCGCCGCCAAGGTGACCCGGGGACGAGCAGCGCTCTTCATATGTGAGAAGACCGCCGCGCTCACACTGGACACGCTGAAGGAGTGTTGTGCGCCCTTCGGGGTCGGCGAGCCGGTCGAGTGCGACGAGTCGCAGTACATTCTTGCGATCGGGCTGCTCGACGACACCACGCTCATGGTGCTGGGCGCGGCGACGGACGTCACGGCCTCGCCGGCAGAGTTCTCGCCCACCAGCGACGACGTACGGAGCATCGTCGGCTCGATCGGCGACTACTACTACGGCTACGAGGACCGCTACCGAACCGTGTACGAGAACGGCGCTGAGCTGTGGGAGTCGGCGGAGCCGAACGCCTCACTCCTCCAGATACTCCGGGAGCGACCGGACGTCTTCTCCGGACAGATCATCGACCTGGGATGCGGTGAGGGACGCGACTCCCTGTACCTGTTGTCGCAGGGACACGACGTCGTCTCGGTCGATGTGTCGCACTCGGCTCTGACTCGCGCGCGTGAGCTGGCCACCGCCGCCAACCTGGATACCTCGGGGTTCGTGGAGCGCGACATCATCTATCTTCGCGGCTTCGGTGAGAGCAGCTTCGACCTCGCCATGAACATGGGCTGCCTCCACATGCTTGTCGACGAGGAGCAGCGCGGCAGTCACATCTCCCGTGTCTTCGACATCCTTCGCCCAGGCGGTCACTTCATCGTGGACCACTGCGCGAGCGAGTGGGGGAAGGGCTTCTTCTCCATTCCGGACTACACAGAGGTCGCTGACGAACTGGTCCCGGGCCGGGTGATCTCCAGAAGGATCCGGGTCGCGGACGGCGAGAAGAACATCGGCCTGGAGGTACTCCCCTTCTCGGAACGGTCCGGTGACGCCTTGGCCGCGGAGATCAGCCGGTACGGCTTCAGCCTGGTGAGCACCACGCGCACCGACACCGAGGCGTTCGGATCCTCGACGATGCTCCTGTTCCAGAAGCCGGAGGGCAGGGAGCGGACTTCCTGATCCAACGTCGATTGCCTGCGGCGGCCTTTCGGTTCCCTCCGAGAATCAGGAACCGGAAGGCCGCCGCTTTCGGTCACGGCTGGCAGAGCGCCATACACAGTTAGCACACCGGCTGAGAACCTTATTCCCATGAATACACCACCGGACGGACTGCCCATCTACCGCGTTGTGACTGGCCCGGACGACGCCGCCTTCTGCCATCGAGTGAGCGAGGCCATCGACCTCGGCTACACACTGCACGAAGGCCCCGCCATCACCTTCAACGGCGAGAACGTCGTCGTCGCCCAGGCACTGGTCTGGCGAGCGCTGCCGTAGCGGTCCACCGAGCAACTGTTGTCGTGGCCGGCCCGTGACACGAGAAGACCCTTCAACCCAAGCCCTCACCCCCAGGGCTCTGTGGTTGTCGCGGTCGGCCCGAAGCCGCCGGTATGCGCCCGATACCCCAAGTCAGCCAGGGTGGGGAGCTCGTGATGCGCGATGAGATACGCCTGCAGGCACGGCTTCCAGTGATCATGGAGTGTCGAATTCGCTGATAACCAAAACGTAAGTCCGTGCCGCTGCGCCAGCATCACTCATCCCTGCCGGGCTGGACCAACTCGTGGGTCGTGATCTGGCCTGACCCGAGGAGCTTCCCGGCCTGCTGGCTCGGCTGTCCCGCCTACCCGACCCGCGTCATCGCCGGGGGCCGCCGTCACCCGCTGCCACACCGCACTCGGCGGCCAGCTACCCATCACCCGCGTCAACAACCTGCGGGTCAACACACCTAGCGAGGTTACTGAGGTTGTAGGCGTGGTGTCGTCAGTGTGAGGCCGGTCCCGGTGAGGCATCCGTCGATGATGTCGCTGCGGTATTGGATCTGGCGGAGGCCGTGCCGTAGCTGGCGGATGAGGTGGTCGGGGTCGGTGAAGGCGGTGTTGGCCTGGGTTGTCCGACGGAGTACTGACCAGATGCCTTCGACGGGGTTGAGGTCGGGTGCGTAGGGCGGCAGGTGGTGGGCGGTGATCCAGTCCTGTGCGTCGATGAAGGCCCGCATGCGGCGGTCTTTGTGGACGTTCAGGTTGTCCCGTATGAGGACGATGGGTCCGTCGAGCTGCTGGTGGGCGGCGATGAGGAGGTCGCGGTACTCGGTCCGGGCGAAGCTCTTGCGGCCGCCGCTCTTGTGGTCGGTATGCCGTTTGGGCCGGTGGATCAGGCGGGAGCGTTCGCCGGGCTGGTAGCAGCACAGGGCTGCCACGGAGAAGCGACGCCGGGAACGGCCCCGGACGCGGATGACCGGGGTGGATCCGCGTCTGCCCCACGTGCGTGAGGTCGGCGGCGTCATCGAGAATCCGGCCTCGTCCTCGAAGACGGTCCAGGCCCCGAGCGCCGCCGCGGTGGTTCCAGGTGCGGCCACACCTCCTTCACCCGGCCGGCGACGGCTGCCTCGTCGCGCTCGACGGCACGACGGGCCGGAACCTGATGGCTCCAGTCACGGCGCCGCAGCATCTGGGAGATCCCCGACAGCGTCATGGACTTGTGGAACCGTCGGCCGATCAACGTCTTGATCCGGGCGAGCGTCCACCGCTGGTCCGGCCAGCCGTGAGCGACCGGTCCCTTGGCCAACTCCTCCTCGAGCACCGCGAACAGTCGGTCATTCAGCTTCGGACGGGACACCGGGCCGCGGGAACGGACCGCGTCCTGGCCGGCCTCCCGCCAGGACCGCCGCCACCGCTGAACCGACCGGACGCTGACCCGTAACTCCTTCGCGATCTCCGTACTGCCACGTCCGTCGGCGAACATGGCGACCGCTTCCATCCGGACCCGCTCGCGAAATGCTTGCCTCTCCGCGGTCAGACCCCCACCCTGCGGATACCTCACACCCTCCGGCATACCGCGACGACCACCAACCGTCAGCCCCTACGACAAGACGACTTCAAGGTCAGTAACTAGGACCAAAGTGGAGACGAGCATGGCGGTGGTGCCGCCGTCTTCTCCTCGGCCGAGCGCGCCTCCGGCCTGGATGATGCCCCGGGCCGCCGAGCGGATCGCCCGGGTGTCGGCGCGTTCGGCTCGGACGTGGCTGCGGGTGGCCCGTTCGAAGGAGCGGGCGGCGGCGCCAAGTTCGGCGCGGGTGGTGGCCGGGGAGGTCTGGGCGACGGCGTCCAGGAGTTCGCCGACTCCGACGAGTTGGGCTGCGGCTTCGTCGTCGTCGCTGTCCAAGAGGACTGCGGCGCGCTCGGCGATCCCGGTCGCGGTGCGTCGCCCCTGTGCGGGAGGCGACCAGTTCGACCGGCCGCTGTCTGCTTCCGGCAGCAGGGCCTCGTCGGGGGTTCCGTCGGCGAGGCGGCGCTGGATCCTGGGATAGGAGAGGTCGGGGGCCAGGGTCGAGCCCGCGAACCAGACCGGCTCGCGGTCGCGGTTGCGGTCTCCGGGCAGCGCGACCGTGTAGCCGAGGACGTCTCCGGAGGGGGCGTGCCGGAGCTTGACGCGCAGGCCAGCCTCGCGAAGGCAGGTGAAGAACTCGGCTTCGCTGGCGGCTCCGGCGACGGCTTCGCGCAGCGTCTCGCGCGGTGTCTCGGGTCGGCCGACCCTCTCCGCTTTGAAGCGCTCGGCACTGGTGGGCGTCTTGGCTCCGGTGCCGTCGCCGGGCTTGAGCCGGCGCAGGCCCATCTCCTGTTCGATGCGACGGCATTCGGCCTGGGCCTTCTTGAAGTCGTAGTTCATCCTCGGGCGCCGCAGGGCACCTCGGACCATGGTGGCGAGGATGTGGATGTGGTCGTCGGCGTGGCGTACCGCGCCCCAGCGGCAGCCGTCGGGATCGCCCTCGGGCGCGAGGTTGACGGCGTGGACCAGGCGGCGGGCGCCGATGTTCCACTCGTCGTCGGTCAGGGTCCGGTCGCCGGGGTCGGTACGGACCGAGAAGTGCCAGACGTGCTGGGCCGACGCCTTGTCGCCGGCCTGCTTGACCCGCAGGTCCAGGGCCGCGGCAAGCCGGGCCAGGGTGACCTTAGGGTCGGGGTCGGGGCTGGTGTCACGGCCGGGGTCGGGGGCGAAGCCGTCCCAACTGCCGACGAGGTGGGGGGCGGTGTGCTCGTCGCGCTTGCCGGGGCCGTACAGGTAGACGAGCAGGCCGTGGGTGCGCGAGCCGCGTCGGATCTTGGGGACCATCAGAGGCGCTTCTTCACCAGGGTGTCGGCCGCGTCGTCCACGCGGGCCAGGACGCGGTTCACGGTCGTCAGGGCGCGGTTGAGTTCGCCGGGACGGGGCTGTCCGCCTGCGTTGTAGACGAAGGCGATCTGGTTGATGTTGTTGCCGACACGGGAGATAGCGGTGCGCAGAGCGGCCAGCTCGTCGATGGCGGCGTCGAGCTGTTCGTTGGTGTGCACGGTGGTCGAACCGCGGGCTGCTGAGAGGCCGGCGGCGGCGAGGAATCGGGCGACGGTGACGGCGCGCTGGTGGGCGGCGGCGGTGATCTCGGTCTTCTCGGAGTCGGAGAGGCGGGTGGTGGTCTTGTGCGTGCGTTGGCTCGGGTTGCGGGTGCGGCGGCGCGGCGCGCGGTCGGGGAACGCGGGCACGCTGGGGCTCGGCTGCTCGCGCGGGGCGCGGTTGTCGGTGTCTCCTCCTGTGGCCGGCGCCCCCTGGTGCCGGGTGTCCGGTTGGTCCCCGTGCGCCCTCGCTCGGGGACCAGCCGGGCTTCCCCCGCCCTCTGGGGCGGGGGCAAGTGCGTACGACGGGCCGTAGGACCGTCGTACGCGACAACTTGCTCCGCCAGGAGCCGTCGTGGGGTCACGCTGCTGACCGACGGTGGTGACCACCGGATCGTTGGCCGTCACCGGCTCGACTCCGGATTTTCCTGCCGCAGTTCGCGGACGAGTTCCTCTATCCAGTCCATGGCCAGGACCGGGTGGTGGAGGGTCCAGGGGCGGCTTTCCCGGGTTCGCTGCACGATCCAGGTGTTGTCGGGGCCGGGCTGGGCCCGGTGCAGGTGGCCGCGCTGGTGCAGGACGGTCAGCCAGGAGTTGACCTCGGCGGGTGTGACCGCGTGGGTGCGCATGGGGTTGCTCTCCGCTTCGCTTCGGAAGGATGTGGGGCGCGTGTCCGGGGGCGGGTGACCGGCCGTGGTGTCCGGCGCGGGCACCCGCCTCGTGCTGTCCTGTCAGTTCCGGGTGGAGGTGACCGGCTGTCCGTGCTGTTCGCGGAGCTGGGCCATCAGGGCGGTCAGGGTGTCGCTGGACAGCGGTATCTGCTGACCCCGGATCGCCTGGGCGACCACCTTCCGGGTCAGCTTGTCCTCGGCCCTGACCGCTGACCGGGCGATCTTCAGCAGCTCCTCGGTGTCCGGGTCACTCCGCCGGTCACTGGCTGTCCGGGCGTCCCGGTCAGTGAACGGCGGCGGAGTGACCGGCCGGTCGGTGTCCGGCGCGTGGCCGTCCAGGTTGCCGGTGACCGGCTCGGTGCCGACCGCGCGGTCAGTGACCGGCGGCGCAGCATGCGGCTGTCCGGGCAGGTCAGGGGCCTCGTGCGGCTGTTCGCGGTCACCAGTGGCCGGGCTGCTGTCCGCCGGAGCGCCGTCCTCGGTCAGTGACCGAGCGCTCCGGGACTGCTTGTCCAGGGGCAGTCGAGGCCGGTCGGTCAGGGCAGTGACCGGCTGCCCGGCGTTGACCTGACCGGGCTGCGGCGCCTGCTGACCGGCCCGGTCAGTCCGGGTGACCGCGATGCCCTCGGGCCGGTCAGCCTGACCGAGGTCCTCCCGGTCGCTCTCCTTGACCGGGCCCCGGGCGATCAGGATGTAGAGGTGGACCGCTCCGGCCAGGGCGAGGGGGGCGATGGTGGACAGCACGGCGACCACCGTGTCCCCGAGCCGGAGCCCGGTGCCGGCGACCGCTTCGTCGTTGAGCCGGACCGCGTGGAGGGCGTTGGCCCAGATGCTCGCGGCGGTGGCCGTGCCGAAGAGCGTCCAGACATAGAGCCGGGCACGCAGCGGCGCGTCACGCAGGACCAGGAGCGCCCGTATGCCGTACGCGATGAACCCGTCGATCACCAGCGGGAAGAGGTAAGTGAGGAGACCACGGACGTGGATGGCGACGGCCATCTGCTGAAGGGCGTCGTACGACAACGCGCATCCCGCGCCGCCCAGCGCGATGACGACCGCGCGGTCCCAGCCGGAAATGTGCGCCGCCACCGGCGCGCTCGCGGTGTTCACGCCGCCGTCCCGAAGTCGTCGCGGACCAAGTGCTCGCCGCTGGCCTCGGGTAGCAGGGCGGTGTCTGAGGGCTGGTCCAGGTCCCGGTTGCGCAGGGCGCGGCGGAGTTCGCGGTAGAGCTTCTGGGCGTGCTCCTCGGTGATCTTCAGGAGCCAGGCCAGGCGCTGCTCACTCACCCCGTGGCGGTAGGCGGCGCGGACGACCGCGCGGCGCTCGGCCTTGGTGAGGTGGACGTCGCGCCCGGCGATCGTGTCGTTGACGCGGCTGTAGTCGAGACGTTGGGCGAGCTTCTCGTGCAGCGGCCCGCGCTCCTCCTCGGTCAGTCCGCCCCGGATGCCGTCGGTGGTGCCGGCTTCCAGCGCGGCGTCCAGGCAGGCGCGGCGGACCGGGCACTGGCCGCACAGGGCCTTCGCGGCAGCGATCTTGTCGGTCTCGTCGGGCTCCGGGAAGAAGATCTCAGGGTCCACCGGGTTGTACTCGGTGCTCTGGCAGACGGCGTCGGCCTGCCAGGTGTGGTCGCCGAGGAGGCGGTGGCGGGCAGGGCTGATCGTCGTGGCGGTCATGCGGGTTGCTCCGATCGCTCTCCGCGCAGGGGAATCGGCGGAGAGGTGCGCTGGGTCGGGAAGGTGCTCGGGCGGCGCGCGGAGGACGCGGCCCGGCGTGGCGGCCTGTGGCAGGGTCAGGCGGCGGCGCGGTGGCGTCTGCGGTCGACCTCGTCGAACTCGACCCGGGTGGTCATCTGCGCGAGCCGGGAGGCGACGCGGTCGCCGAGGTAGGCCCGGAAGTCCCTGATCGCCAGGTTGGTGGTGATCAGGGTCGGGAGTTCGAAGTTGTACCGGCGGTTGATCAGCCGGTACGTGATCTCCTCGGTCCACTCGCTGGCCTTGGCCGCGCCGAGGTCGTCGATGATCAGGAGCGGGCACCGACTGACGGCCGCCAGCGCACGCTCGCTGTCGACCCCGGGCCGGGGCCGCAGGTCGGCGTAAAGATCGGCGGCGGTGGTCGCGCGCCAGCGCACGCCGACTCCGCTCTGCACCAGTCGCCGGACCGCCCCGTACGCCTGGTGCGTCTTGCCCGCGCCGACGACCCCGGCCATCAGCAGGCTGGGGCCGGTGGTGACCTGCCGCCGGGCTCCCCCGCTGGGGGCGACGGCTGCCGAGGCGACGTCACGGGCCCAGGCCAGGACTTGAGGATGGTCGGCGACGGCGGCCTGGTAGCGCGGCGGCACCCCCGCCAGCAGGGCCTCCAGCGGAGAGAACGGCTCGGGCTCGTCGACGAGGGCGGCGACGGCGGCCGGGTCGATGCTGCGGGCGGCCAGGATCCGGGCCATCCGGTCCAGGGCGCCCCCGCCGCCGAGGGTCTGCGGCTCGCGGTTACGGGTGCGCATCACAGCTCCTCGGCATAGGCGGCAGCAGCGTCGACAGGGTTGGTCCACGCCTGATGAGCAGGCACGGTAGGCCGCATTCCCGGCCGCGCCAAACCGCCGGACCGTACGTTCATCGCGTCGTTCACCAGGCTCGGCAGACGACTGGGATGGCCCTGGATCTCCGAGAAACGCCGCAGCCCGGCGCGGACATGCTCCGGGGCGATGCCCTCGCCGAGGAGCTTCTTGATGATGCGGCCGAGATGCCCGAGCACATCTCCCGGCGGTCGCTCATCGCACGAGGCCGCGTACTCGCCGATGAGGTCGCCTGCCGAGACGGTGACGCCGGGCTCTGTGCGCCCCGTAGGGAAAGAAGATCCAGGATCCAAGATCCTAGATCCAGGCGCCGAGCCCTCCCCGAGACTTCGGGGAAGGTTCGGGGAGCCCTCGGCGAATGCGCCCTGACCTGCACTTTTCGCGTCCGCGTGGCCAGGGGCGCCGGTTATGCCATCGAAGGCGTGCTGCTGGAGGGCGGGATCCTGGGCTGCGTGGCCGTGAGGTGTCACGGCGGGCTGCGCGGGCAGATCGAGGGCTCGGGGAGCGTTCGGCGAAACCTCGGCGAGCCCTCGGGGAGGAGTGGGCGACGCCTCGATGCGCTTGGCGCAGGTCCCCTTGCAAGGGCCGCACCGGTCCACCGACTGGTGCTGCGGGCAGGAGGGCAGCCGGGACTGGCTCGGCTTGTCGATCTTCTGATGCTCGGACCAGGTCACGATGTGGAGGTACCGGCGGCCATCACAGCCGGTGTACCGGCAAATCAGACCCGCGTTCGCCAGCTGGTGGAGGTCGTCCTCGACGTGGACCGAGGTGTGCTCGGCGCGCAGGGGCCAGAGAAGCCCGGCGATGATCGCGGCGTTGTCACGGTGACGGCCGTGGTCGTCGGCCTGGGTGAGCAGACCGAAGAAGGTCCGCTCGGCCTCGACGCTCACCTCGGCGAGCGACTCGGAGAAGAACGCCTCCGGCTTGATGGTCCGAATCCGCGCCATGTCAGCGGCCCCGACCGGCGGCGACCAAGTCGCTGCGGGTGAGGGTGGCGTCGGCGAGGTGGAAGGTGTGCGGTCGCGTCCAGTCCGCCTCCGGCCAGACCCGGAGGATCCAGCGGGCCGCGACCCTGGCGCTGGTGCGGCCCAACTCCATCGTCTTCCCGGTCTCGTCCTTGACGACGGCGTGCAGGTGGGGCCACGTCTGCTGCGGGTCGGTGAGGCTGACCCGGATGGTGGCCGCGCCCGGGATCATGTCGGCGAGCTGGACGGCGAGGCGGCGCTGGCGGCCGGTGTCCGGGCAGGCCGGAATTCCGCTCGGCGTGGCGAGCATGCGATACTCCGTTGTTCGTAGGAACGCGGTGCGGCGGTCTCGTGCAAGAAGCCCTGCCACCCGCGTGATGTGAATTGGCGCCCCTTGGGGTGCCGGCCCGGCGCTTGGGAGTTGGTATCTCCCGGGCGCCGGTTTCATTTTCCGAGCCGCGTCACGGGCCCTGCGATCGCATTCGCCCCACCCCCTCTCTGGTGCTCGTTCCGTTCCTCCTCGGGGCGCCACCCGGCGAGGGACGACGAACATACGTAGACACCTGCGGCAAGTCCATCTCGGCCCTGAAGATCGTTAGCAGTCACACAGAACTCCCGACGGTTGGTGTCGGGGAGAGTGCCGTCGCGACGGCCGACTATGGCCTGGCACTAAATCCGACGACGCGTTGCGCAAGTGGCCATGACAACGCAGCATTCATACGGGTCCTCCAAGGGCTGGCACCATGGAAAGCCAGGGCCCGACCAACAGGTGCGATACGAAAACGTACGCCAGTTTCGCAGACGCATCAAGCCTGGTTACAGTTACCCCAGACGCTGGCCTCACCGGCCCAATCGCCACCGAGCAGGAGTTCACATGCCCCCACGTCAGATCGACGGCAGTCGCGTGCGTGCTGTCAGACGGGGCAAGGATCTCCATCAGAGAGAGCTGGCCGTGATGGTGGGCGTCAGCGCCCCCACCGTCGCGCGATGGGAGAACGGCCAGGACTTTCCCAAGGGCGAGAAGCTGCCCGCGATTGCGGCGGCCCTCGGTCAGCGGCTCGATGTTCTGTTCCCCCATGAGGGTCCACCGGACCTCCAGCTCTTGAGGTGCGATGCCGGCCTCAGCGTGGCGGAGGCCGCTGCGGTCATCGGCACGAGCCGCGTGCCAGTGAGCAACGCCGAGTCCGGTCGGCGAAGGCTTAGCGACGCCTACGTGCAACCGCTCGCGCGGGCGTACGGGGTGACCGAGGATGAGTTGCTGGCTGCCCAGGACTGCTCGTTCGGGCTCCGCCCCAGGGCCTCGCGTAGCGAGCAAGAAGCCACACCCCGCACGCTCGGGGAGAAGATCAACTTTCTCCTGCGGTACGGGTACGGAGCCCAGGCGTCTCCCTCTGAGAGGGAGATCGCACGGCTCGTCAATGCTCACGCGGGCGTGGCAGCCGTCACCGCCGAGGACATCGCGGTCCTTCGCGCCGGTGACACAACCGAGGTGTCCGACATAGTGCGTGCCGGCCTGGCCCACGCGCTTCAGGTCGACGTCGCCATCCTCGGGGACGACGCCGAACTCAATCCTGCAGCCCGCCAGCTTCTGGAGGCGATCCGTTTCATCGGCTCGATTGACCGAGGGCAGATCCTCGGCCTTGCTGCCCGCGGCAACGACGAGGGCCTGTCCGTCGAGATGATGGCCAGCATGAACAAGGTCGTCGGAGAACTGAAGCACAAGCTGCCAGAGGTGCAGGACGAGGAGTAACGCCGTCACCCTGCCGCCGCGCGACGAACGAGTCGTCGCCCTGGAGAAGTGGATCACCGAAACGGTCCAGGCTCACACGGACCCCACAGAACGCCGAATCCTGCACGGCTACGCCGTCTGGCACCACCTGCGCCGACTCCGCCGCCGCATCGGCGACCAGCACACCACCCAGCTCCAGGACATGAACGTGCGCTGCCACGTCACCGCAGCCGACAACTTCCTCACCCGGCTCGCCGCCGAAGGACTCACCCTGGGCACCTGCACGCAAGGCGACCTCGAACGCTGGATAACCGACCCCGCCTTCACCTACCGCGACGAGACCGGCCACTTCGTCCGCTGGTCCGTACAGCACCGCCATGCCCACGGCCTCACCCACGGCACCGTCCGCTGGACCGGCCCGCAGAGCACCATCGACAGCGAGAAACGCTGGGCCGACGCCCGCCGCCTCCTCAACGACGACACACTGCCCACCGGGGATCGCGTCGCCGGACTGCTGCTGGTCCTCTACGCACAGAAGATCGCCGCCATCAGCCAACTCACCGTCGACGATGTCGACATCACCGGCGAGACCGTTGCGATCTCCTTGGGAACCTCACCCGTCATCCTCCCGATGCCGCTGGCCGCCCTGGTCCGCGAGCTCGTCGCGACCCGACGTGGCAAGGCCAAGATCGGCACCCCAGACGACGTCCCCTGGCTCTTCCCCGGCGGACAGCCCGGCCGTCCCCTCAGCGACAGCCAGATCGGCCTGCGGCTGCACAAAATCGGCATCCGGCCCCAACAAGACTGCTCCACGGCCCTGTTCACCCTCGCCGCCGACGTCAGCCAGCGCGCCGCCAACCGCCCGTGACGCCTGAGTGCAGATCTTCCCACCGCCAAGCACCGTGAACAGCAGGTCACGGTGCGCAGGCCAACCCAGGTGCACCAGTTGACCAAGCTCGGGCACACTGCGCTAGTGAACGCTGATACAGCCCCGTCTCCGCAGGAACAGGCAATCCGTCATGTTGCATCGCTGTCGTCCGGGGGCCCGGTCGACCCTGCGCTGCGAGTGACTCTGAACTTTCACCCGGATCGCACGGTGCGCGACCGGCCGATCCTGCTCGCGTTGGCCGAGGACGGCGTCTATCATTCACAGTTCGTCACGGGCGCAAGCAACGGCGGCTTGACGGCCCATCCCGGGGGTGACCGGTGGCGCTGGGAGAGCCGGATCTTCGGGGGCGCATATGACCATGCGCCCGCGCACGAGCGACCCGTCTACGGCGCGCTGAACTTCCGGCGGAAGCCGCTCGGCGGAGCGCCCCGATTCGGCTCCGCGCACTTTCGGCTGACTGATGAGGCTCTCTCGCGAGCCACGTTCTGCTACCCGGACAGCTTCTTCGAACCGTCGGCGTTCGGTGTCGCGGCCAGCATGTCCCTCATGGAGCTGGCTGAGGTCGATAGCCAGGACGCACTCGACGACTACATCGAGGCACAGGTGCACGGGTCACTCGTCCTGAACCATGATGTCGAGGCGTTGGTCCTGGATCCGAGCTATCGAGGAACCGTAGTGGAGGCAGCAGCCCGCGACCTGCCATGCCCACTCGAATGGCACCCAGGGCTCCGGCTTGCCGTCGAAGAACTCGTTCGTCACCCGGACTACCGCGGACAGGAGTACGTCGACCTGGGAACCGAGATCGCCGTTGACGGCTATCTCGATCCGCGGATCATCGGTGACGCCGCACGCACCGGGCTCCATGACCAGCAGGCGCTCAAGAAGGTGTGGCACTGTCTGGCGCGCTTCGGGGAGTCCGAGGAACGCAACGCGTGATCAGGCAGGCATTCGGACAGTTCCAATACCCGACTCCACCATTAGGTCCTGTCCGGCGGATCACTGGCGGAGCCAGAGTCGGATCGCGGCGGCGGTGACGGTGCCGTGGAAGACGTAGGCCCGCTTGTCGTAACGAGTGGCGACCGCGCGGGAGTTCTTGAGCCGGTTGATGGTCCGCTCGACCTCGTTGCGGCGCCGGTAGCGGTCGCGGTCGAAGCCGGCGGGTCTGCCACCGCTGCTGCCTCTGCGTTGGCGGTTGGCCCGCTGGTCCTTCGGTTCCGGGATCGTGTGCCGGATGTGGCGTCTTCGCAGGTAGCGGCGGTTTCGGCGGGAGCTGTATGCCTTGTCGCCGCTGACGTGGTCGGGCCTGGTTCGGGGGCGTCCGCCCCGTGGCCGGGGGACCCGGATTCGGTCCAGGACCTCGACCATCTGCGGGGCGTCGCCCCACTGACCCGGCGTGAGCAGGAGGGCCATGGGGCGGCAACCGCCTTCGCCGGCGAGGTGGATCTTGCAGGTCAGGCCGCCCCGGGACCGTCCGAGTTCCTCGTCGGGGCGGTGGTGCCGGGGCGTCGTCCTTTTTTCGGGATCCGCGGACGGGCCTTGCGGGCGCCGGCCGCGTGCTGATGGGCCCGGCAGGACGTCGAGTCGATGCCGATCATCGACCAGTCGATCCGCCCGGCCAGGTCGGCGTCGGCCTGGACCGCGTGCAGGATCCGGTCCCAGGTACCGTCCGCCGACCAGCGGCGATGCCGTTCATGGACGGTCTTCCACGAGCCATAGCGTTCCGGCAGGTCACGCCACGGGACACCGGTCCGGACCCGGAAGAGGATCCCGTTGATCACGGTGCGGTGGTCGTTCCACCGGCCGCCCCGGCCACCCAGAGGTGGCAGATGCGGCTCCAGCAAGGACCACTCGCGGTTCGTCAAATTCCCCCGACCCATACCCGAACCAACGCGTGACCGGTCAGAAGGTCACATGATCCGCCGGACAGGACCTAGCGGTCTATCCCGAGGAGGTCATCCGCCACTACCGGCAGTTCGCCGACCAGCGCCGGACCGACCGCCCCAGCGAGGAGTACCGCGAGCCCAGCGACACCGAGTGGCAGGACTTCCGTGACCACTTCAGCCTCCGCAAGGTCGCCCTCTGCACCTGCGACCGCCCCTACGGGACCCCTTGCCAGCATGAAAACGCCTGCTTCAGGTGCCCCATGCTCCGCCTGGACCTGGTCCAGGAGCCCCGGCTGCTGGAGATCGAGACCAACACCCGCCAGCGTCTCGGGGAGGCCCAGCGGATGCAGTGGCTCGGGGAGGTCGCCGGCCTGCCGGAGAGCCTGCGGCACATCGCCGACAAGAAACAGCAGGCCGAACGCCTGCGAGCTCAAGCCGACCGAGGCGAGGACGGCGTCACTGCCCTGGGCTGACGTCGATGCCAGGACACTGTCGTCTGGTGCGGCGCTAATCGCCGTCCGGCTCAGTTGGCAGGGCGGGCCGGGGGCTCTCGTCGGGCACAACTACCAGGCGTACGGCCATGTGCCGTGAGTCGGGTGGGTGGTCACCGGGCTCCGTCAGGTATTTGCGTAGAAGTGTCTGGTACTCCTCAACGAATGTGGCGACCTGCTCCTTCGTCATCCGCAATCCAGCGCGGTAGATCTGGTTCCAGCCCGCGGAGGAGTCGTACCCGGCGTATGCGCTCACGACCAGGTTCAGGTCGTGGGTCATCTTGAGGGCGCCGATTTTCACCGCGGCCTCGCGTTCGTCGGCCGTCAACTCCAGGCCCGGCGGCGTGAAGATGTCCGTCATGAGTGACTTCCACCAGCGTTCCCGGCCGGTGGACCGCTCCTCGATCTCAGCAATCAGCTTGAGGTCGGCAAGTTTGCGCAGGTGGTAACTGGTGGTGCCGGTGCTTTCACCGAGGGCCTTGGCGACGCTGGTGGAGTTCGCTTCACCGTGCTCGCCGAGGTAGCTCAGGATGTCGCGGCGCACCGGGTTGGACAGTGCCTTGTAGAAGGCTTTGAGGTCCGGGCCGGTGAGCACTCTCTTCTCGGGGCGCTCGACCATGGCGACCAGCGTACTGCAGAGACTCTCTGCAGCCATCACAGAGATTATTTGCAGAATATCTCTGCAATCGATACTTTAGTTCAAGAGGGCGCCAGCGGGCGCTGGGACGCTCAGGGGTCGAGATGCGAAAAAAACTGTTCGAGGGGCTGTTGCTGGCCGCAGGGCTGGCGTTGGTGCCGTGGCTTGCGGTGCTGTGGACGACACTGCCGGACCCCTATCCGGCGCAGCACTGGCGGATCGCCTGGGTCGGCTTCGATGCGTTGGAGATCGCCGGTCTGCTGACGTCGGCGATGCTGGTCCGGCGTAGTGACCACCGGGCGCCGCTGGCGTCAGTCGCGACAGCCGTGTTGTTGCTGGTCGACGCCTGGTTTGACGTCATGACGGCCGGGCACTACGTCGTCATCTCACTGACGCTGGCCTGCACGCTGGAACTCCCCCTGGCGGCATTGTGCGCTGTCGTCGCGCTGCGGCCGCCGATGGTGGCTTCCGTTCAAGCAACTGCGGTGCAGCGGGTGGCTGTCCATGCCTGAATCACTGGATGCCCAGATGCGGGACGAGATCGACGATCAGGTCGCGGAGGCGTTCGACGCCTACCTGGCCGACAGGTTGGCCGAACCGGGGCCACTGCGCGCGTCACTGGCATTGAGGCGCAGCACCAGGCTGGTGCTGGGCACAGTCGGATTGGGCGCACTTGCCACGGCTCTGGCACCGGACGGAAGCGCCGTCGTCTGCTCGATCTGGGGAGCGATCGCGGTGATAGATCTCGCCTGGCTGCTGACCGCACGCCGCCGTTGACGGTCCGTGGACCGAGCCCTCGCCTGCCAGTCGATCTCACTTGGTCCATGGAGTCGGGGGCTCATAGCGACCGGCCGAACAAGGCGGAGTTGAGAGTGAAGATGTACGTCGCGCACGGGCGCTCACTCCCGTTACGAGCTCATCAGCGGATAAGCCGCTTACCCAGCGCTGCTGGTTAGTACAAAAAAGTGTGTTCGCCTCCTGCGGCCAGGAAGCCTTCTTCGAAGGCCACGTCCACGCGTTGCGGAGCCTGGGCGGGGTTCCAAGGACCAAGGTCCGCTACGACAACCTGAAGGCCGCCGTCGCCAGGGTGCTGGGGCAGAGCCGGGGAAGAGTTGAGGCCGACCGGTGGATCGCTTTCCGTTCGCACTTCGGCATCGAGAGCTTCTACTGCCGGCACGGCATCGAAGGCGCCCACGAGAAGGGCAGAGTCGAAGGGATGATCGGCTACTTCCGCCGCAACCACTTCGTTCCCGTCCCCGAGGTCGCCTCGCTCGCCGAGCTGAATGAGATGGTCGAACAGTGGAACCGGCAGGACGACGCCCGACGCATCGGATCGAGACCCAAGACGGTCGCGGAGTAATACGGACTCGAACAGCCAGTGCTGATGCCGCTGCCCGACGAACTGTGCGAGACCGGAAGGGTGTTCACGCCACGAGTCGACCGCTATGGACAGATCCCGGTCCGCACCAACCGCTACTCGGTCCCGATCCGGCTGATCGGCAAACGCGTGCGGGTCGTCCTGCACGCTTCCCACCTGGTGGTTTACGACCAGAACGTGGAAGTGGCCCGTCATGAACGGCTGATCGCGAAGGGCGCCGTCCGCCTGGACCTGGACCACTACCTGGAGGTCCTGCTCCACCGCCCTCGAACAGGCCCGCTCCGCCGACAGGTTCACCTCGGTCCACGACGCCTGGTGGGACCAGGCCCGCAAGATCCACGGCGAGCGCGACGGCACCCGGGCTCTGATCGAGGTCCTCCTGCTGGGGCGTCATCTGCCCCACGAGCATGTCGTCGCCGGCCTGGCCGCGGCCTTGCGGGCCGGGGCCATGACCGCTGACGCAGTCGCGCTGGAGGCCCGCAAAGCCGCTCAGGCCGAGACCGAACCCACCCCTGCGGCCGACCGGCTGCTTTCCGGCAAGCCGTCGGCGACGGTGACGTCCCTGCACGAATGGCGGCTCGCTCACCTTCCCCCGGACACCAGGCCGCTGCCGTCGGTGACCCCCTATGACCAACTACTCCGACGCCGTCGCACCAGCGGCGGCGACCACCGTGAGGGAGAAGCACAGTGACCCTGCCCCGCCAGCGAGGCTTGACCGAGCAGGCCGCCGACGCCGCCATCGACAGCGCCTGCCGCCTGCCGCCTGCCGCCTGCTGAGGTTGCCCTCGATCCGCAACGAGTTCTCCGACATTGCCGAGCGGGCGTTGAAGGACCAGATGAGCTACCGCGGGTTCCTTGCCGAGCTGCTGATGGCCGAGTGCGACGACCGGGCACGGCGCCGCTCGGAGCGGCGGATCAAGGCGGCCGGCTTCCCGCGGGAGAAGTCGCTGCGGGCGTTCGACTTCGACGCCAACCCGAACATCGACGCCGCGACCATCCACACCCTCGCCAGCTGCGAGTGGATCAAGAAGAGCCAGCCGCTCTGCCTGATCGGAGACTCCGGCACCGGCAAGTCCCACATGCTCATCGCGCTCGGCACCGAAGCAGCCATGAAGGGCTACCGCGTCCGCTACACCCTGGCGACGAAGCTGGTGAACGAGCTGGTCGAGGCCGCGGACGAGAAGCAGCTGAACAAGACCATCGCCCGCTAAGACCGCGTCGAACTTTTGTGCATCGACGAGCTCGGCTACATGGAACTCGACCGCCAAGGAGCCGAACTCCTCTTCCAGGTCCTGACCGAACGCGAGGAGAAGAACAGCGTCGCCATCGCGTCCAACGAGTCCTTCGGCTGGACCAAGACCTTCACCGACCCGCGTCTCTGGGCGGCCATCGTTGACCGGCTCACCTTCAACGGCACCATCATCGAGACCGGCGCCGACTCCTACCGCCTCGCCAGCACCCGGGCCCGAGCCGAGGAGCCGGCCAAGGCCGGCTGACCTCTGCCGCTGCCAGCCTCGATGGCCAGCCGCCCTGACGGGCGGCTGGCCATCTCGCGTTCACGGCCACAGCAGTGCCGTCATTTCCCATCGACATCCACGAGCCGAGTGATCACCAACCGCCTCCGAAAACCGTCGACAAACGCTGTCCCTAGAGATCAACGAAGCCACCCGTGCGTGGACCAGTTGGCCGGCACGAGCTGTGTTACAGACGGGCTGGTGCCGACAATGCGAAGGGACTACGGCGCTGCCCCGACAGGGCAGCGCCGTAGTCCCTTCGCAGTTCCTGACCTCCGCGCTCCAAGGCCGAAGATGGAGGTTCGCTCGCCCTCCGACAGCCGCCACCACTGTCGTGGCTATCGGCCGAGACGGGCGTACGTTGCCAGTGCGCACGGCGTCGGGTTAAGACGCGGTGAGGTCCACGCCGAGCAGCTCGGAGAGAGTGGCTACCGTCTGCTTGGGGTCCTGGTTGTGTACCCCCGCGATGCCGAGAGGCTTTGCTGCCTGAACGTACGCTTCGGTGTCGTCTACGAAGACAGTCTGCTCGGCCGGCAGATCCATGAGCTTGAGGGTGACCTCGAAGAGTTCGCGATCGGGCTTGCGCATCAGGTGCTGCTCGGAGATCACCACGACGTCGTACAGCCGCTCAAGTTCGTAGCCGGCGTACAGGTCCCAAGGGGTCAACCCCACCGAGTTGGACAAGATGGCCACCTTGATACCGGCCCGGCGTGCCGCCGCTGCTGCGTCGATCAGCAGCGGCTCAGGGCGCAGGGTGCCGAAAATGCGCCCCATCAAGTTGTCAGCCGGCACATCCAGCATCCTGCCGGCGAACTCGTTCCACTCGTTCTGGGAAACCACGCCGCGCTCAAGATCGCTGGTTATCCGAACCCCCTCCTTGTCCTTATAAAGGGCCGTCAGACAGGCGCCCTGCGGAAGCCCCTCGCGCTGCTCAAAGGCGAGCACTGCGGGCAGCAGAGGGCTGGTAAGGACGCCCCCAAAATCGAGGATGAGGCCGGTGCGGCGGTTGGACATGCGGGAACTCCATTGCTGAGATTTCGAACGCCCATCCAGACCGGACAGCGTCACGGACCCGGCTGCGCATAGCCGCAGCAGCAGCTGCGCATCGCAGGCCAGGGTGCACTTGGGGCGGAGCAATACCTATTCATCCCCACGACCCACGGTACCAGCCCAGGTTCATACAGCAGCTGGTGCTAAATCTCACTCAGCAGCCCACCATTCAAGATCGCCATACTCTTCGGTCTCGGCCTGTGAAGCGCATTACAAGCTACCGATCCGATTCGTATTCCAACCTTGCGGAGTGGAGGAGGACATGCCGGGCCTGATCCGTGGTGATGTGCGAGTAAACCGTACTGACTCGCGCTTGCCACGCCGCTTCGCTGTCGGTGTCAACGAACGGTTTCTCTCTCAGGAGGGATACGGCGTACGGACTGGCGGGTGCAGAGTCAGCGGCCTGGAGTCCGGCCTTAATCCAGTACGCCTCTGCAGCTGGCTCGGGGTCGGGATGCGAGACGGTAATGTCTTCTGCCGCGAACATCAAGTCTCGTGGAGTGTAATATCGCAGCTTCTCGCATGCGTCAGCAATATCCTGAGTCCACCGATCCAGGCGGACATCGATGGGGACGCGTATCTGCATGAGTTCTGCGAGACGCCGCCCAGGCGGATACAGGCTCGTCCCAGGAAAAGCCTCCACCAGGTCAAACCAGAGTGGATAAATCCTGTACAGCGTGCGCCAATCATTCCACTGGGCCGCCGCCGCGCGGGTGGTGGGGATGCTTGCACCTACGGCAACGATAAGGAAGAGTAGATCCATCCATATCGATGTGGCATCCACAAGGAATCGCACCATGGAAGGGCTTACGGGAAAAGCCACCGCAGCCCAAAGAATAGTGACGCGGGCCGCCGTATGGGCCAGCCCCATCCACATTGCAATCCCCATCAATCCCAACCCAATACGCATGCTTGCGCTTTCGACCTGTAGCGCCGCCCTCGTCCACTGGTAGCCACAAACGGCGGTCGTAACAAGCGGGAAAAAATAAAAAACGCTCATGTAGACCGCGACTCCCCATTGTCCAGCGTGGTCGATGAGGAAATTTTGACTCGGCCCGCCTCGGTCCACCACGGTGAAAAATAGGACCGTGAGCAGAATGACACCAATCGTCCCCGCCTTATAGGATGCACGGGCGATCCAACGGGAGACCTCTACATGCCGTGGCACGACTGTCTCCGCGCTCTTCCCGTAGCTGGTGGCGACGTAGGTCAGGGCAGCCACGATTGCCGCAGTACTGGCAAAGTGCCGGAGCAGGGCGCTCAGGTCCACGACGGGAATTCCATCCACCGCATCCATTGCCGCCGGCGTGTAAAGACATAGAGCTATGGCGAATCCCGCATAACCACCCCAGAGCGCCCTGCGGTGAGAATCACCGTACCGAACGGCAGGGAATCTCCATATGGCGATCAAAGTCATCACTGCCGCAGTTAGCTATTTAAAGTAATCGAACACGAAATCAGTAGGTATCCATGTGAGCTGCGCGTCTCGTCAACTCGAAAGTTCGACTGACTGCAGACCTGATTGCCAGTAGGGAAAATTGTGCGGTGCGGCGGAAGACTTGAGGCCGAGATCTGAACCCTCGGCGATCGACACGTAATTACGGCTGGCGTCGACGCCGCGGTGCAGCAACTGGGTGAGCAAGCGAATACTCCAGAAGGCTGATCACATCATCCCCTGCGATCGCCTGGCGGCGTGCCAGTCGTTTTATCAATGAGGCCGAAAGCTCGGCCTGCTTCTCCTCCAGGCTGTCAAAATCTACGCGCGCTTGCACCAGAGCCGACGGGAAACGTCGAAGGACTTCCTGGCGAATCTGTTCAGGGACGTATCGCTCAATCTCGGCGCCCGTCAGGGAGGCCCCGTGGTCCATCCATTCGTGCGCGATCTCATGGAGGATAATGTGCTCAGTTTGGTTACGACTCGGACGACGCCGATAGAGAATGATCGTCAATTCTGGCGCTTTGACTCGAAGACCACATGCCGCACCCAGACCCCCGTCGGGATCATCCAGTGGCACTAGCCGAATCTGACGACCCGACATGCTCTCTATCGTCCGCATGCCCTGCATCATCACCGTGTGCGCCTGGAAGACCTGGAAGTTCGGGAAGGCGCTGACCACGCCCGCTAACGCGTTCACCCCGCGCACGAGGTCATCCATCGGGTCCAGCCCGACGATGTACGTGTACGAGGTGTCCAGCCCCGCCGCCCGGGCCCGAGCCAGCAGGTCCGGCATCTGTTCCGGGCGCAGGTCGGCCTTGGTGGACTTCATCAGGGCCGCCCGCCGGGTGAAGTGCTCGACGGTCAGCCTGAGCACGAACGGCGACACCTGCGACGCGATGGTCCCGAACGCCTTGTCGCTGCGCAGTACGGAGGTCAGGAAGCCGATCCGCGCACTGACGCCGGCCCGCTCCAGAGCGGGCCGCAGGGCGGTCAGGTGAGCGATGGCGGCCCCCTCCCTCTCGAAGCAGCCGGTGGAGACGGTGACCTCGGTCAGTTCGGCCAGGTTGTGACGGGGGTGCTGCTCACCGAGGGCGCGCAGCAGGTCATCGAGACCCTGCTCCTCCTGCAGCCTTGGATCGGCGGCGGCCTCCAGGGTGTTGGGGCACCAACCGCACCCGACGCACCGGCTGCGCGCGTTGGGGTTAAGGGTCGCGGCCCGGCCGTCGTTGCGGAAATACCCTCCGACCGCCTCGTCGGCGTCGATGCGTTCGACGTGCGCGACCACCTCACCGTTCAGCGACAGCTCGTCGCCCCGGAGCCGGAACGGACTGGCCGGCCGGTTCAGCGGGACGATGATCTGCCAGGGGACGTCGGGACGGGACACGAGGCGCAGGTTGACTCGGGCCCGGTGACGGTCCTGGTCCGAGGTGATCCCGTACAGGTTGACAGCGATCAGCAGCACGTCCTCGACGGGCACCCCGTTGGCCAGGGCGACCCGCTCCAGCTGAAGCAGGCGGGCAGCGCCGACAGCACCGTCCGAGGATATGGCCTGGCTCTTGGAGAGATGCGGCATGAAGGGCTCCAACTGTCGTGGATTCGAGGAAAGGTTGCTACAGAGCGGGACGGCAGCGTGCCGTGTGCGGCTCTCAGCGGCACGGTCCACCCGGCCTCGGTGCCCCACTCGGTCTCCAGGCCCATCGAGTCGTCCACGTACCGGCGCACCGGGACGGGCGCGGAGGAGGCCGGCCGGGTGGACGGGGGCGAGCTGCCAGAAGCCGTTCTCGGCGGGTGCCCAGCAGGCGGGCGAAGACGGTGTCGGAGTCGAACCGGCGCAGACGCAGCCAGTCGATGCTCCGTCTCGCCGAACCAGAGCCGAGGCCCGCTGGTCGCCGATCAGGGCATAGTCCTCGATCTGCCCGGGGTTGTCCTCGCCCGGCACGGGTAAGGCGACGTAGACGCGGCGGCCTTCGGGCTCGTCCTGGCGGACGAGGAGACCCTCGGCGAGCGGGGGTCGGCACACCCGGGCTATGCGGCAGGCATAGAGACCGCTCCGCTGGATCGACAGCGGCATGACGGCCCGGTGGCGGCCGGAGAGGATCGCGTCACGGATCTTGCGCGCGAGCTGGATGTCCGCCGGGTGTGCCTCGTCCGGGCGCAGACGCCTCCGTCTACGCCCGATCGACGGAGGTCGGCCCGGGGGCCGTTCTAATCGCTCGCTCTCACCGGCGCAGCTCACAGGGCTCAGGCCAGCCTCGGCCCACACCACCTTGCCGGCCCTGCCCCGAGCCGGGTAGTGGCCCCAGCGACTGCTCATCACCGCGACGATGAGGATCCCTCGTCCGCTCGTCGCCTCGACCCCGGGCTCCGTCAGCACAGGCGGCCTCACGTCGCGGTCCCACACGGAGACCCTAACGGCGTCACGGAACATCTCCAGGGCCAGCTCGAACGTCTGCACGTCGAAGTGCGAGGAGTACAAAGAGACCTCCTCGCCTTCCTTCTTCTCGGGGTGACGTACCGCATTCGTGGTCAGCTCCGAAACGATGAGCTTCACCGTCTCCACGACCTCGGCCGACACGCCCCAGTGGGAGAGGACGTTGGCGGCGTGCAGCCGCGCCAGACCCACAGCGTTGGGCGTGTCGGCCAGCGTGAGCGTGTCTCGCGGGGGTGGTGCCTGGGACATGGTGCCTCCCGAGTCGGGAGAGGAGCGGGGGTGCCGCTGACTCTCACTTCATGGTGGGGACCGCCTGACCCCGGTTCGGCGGTTGAGCGGTGGTGTACTGCCGTTCCGGGGTCGTGTCATCGCCCGAGTCCCGAGCGCCGATGCTGGCTCTGGCTGATCGCCGTTGCACGGTTGGCCCAGGACCGGGTCCGTCGATAAGGGAACTGCTGCGACGTCCTGGCCAGAAGGGTGTATGGGGGATGTCTTCAATCACGTGGGTTGGCACGGTTGTTCAAACCGTCGCGCCAGCGATGTCACCGTGGGTTCAAATCCCTCTCTTCGCAGCCGTTTTCAAGGGGAGGACGAGATCGTGCAGACCCTGTTCGCGAATGGAGCCGACCCCGCTACCGGGACTCCCTGGGCCATCGAGGCTGCTACCCGGTTCGGTCGGCCGGACCTGCGGAGCTGTTCACGGGCAAGTAGCAGGAAATCTCCTGAGGGCAGGCCACTGGCGGCGACGCCCGGAAGAGTTGGGGGCGCTCGTTCCACATGGTGGTGCGAGCGCCCCCAACAGTCCGTAGATTCGGTAGTTGGTGTCTTCGAACCCAATAGGGCTTTGTGAACCAGCCATCAGGTCCGACGCACGCGCCGACGAGGGGTCTTGGGGCGGCGCTAGGCTCCCGCGCCGACCAGGTCACTGGGTTCGGACAGGGCCCGCAGCGCCTTGTGGAAGGCGTCTTCCATGGCGTTCACGAACTGGTGGCCGCGCTTGCCGTGGACTCCTCGGCGCTGGATGGGTGCGGCGCGCTGCCAGTACGCGCGCGCGTGGGCGCTCTCCATGAAGGCCCCGGCGACCCGGTGCAGCGCGTCCTCGTCCAGGAGTCCGGACCGGAACTGAAGGTGCCAGAAGGTCACTCGCTTGTTGCAGTGGAGGAACCGGACGCGGTCCGCTTCGGTGAGCGCGGCGAGGTAGGGGTACAGCTCGGCCAGTTCCGGGCCGCTCTCCTCCGTCAGCATCCTGTGGTGCATCTCCATGGTGGCCAGCCGCATGTGGTCCCGATGGTGTCGCCGGTCGAGAACCAGGCGGGCAACGCCGACGGCGGCAGCGGACAAAACCGCGGTGGTCAGGAGTCTCGATGTCATGGTGGCCTCTCGTCGTGCGGTCTGGTCTGTTGCGATGTGCCCGCCCTGGCCGTCAACGGCGGAACCGTGACCGTGACGACCAGGGCGGCATCCGTACCGGCGACCGTCCCCACCGATGGTTGTCGGAGCGACCGGTACGGAGTTCGAGGGCCGCTGAGTGCCGCAGCGGTATTCGGCACGCGTGACGGTCGCCGGAACAGGGCGAACCATCTCCGCTTCCGTGGCTTGCGGTGTCTCTGGCGACCAGGGCGAAGGGCCAGCGGGGGCGGAGGTGCAGGAGGAGCCGGTGCGGGGGGCAAGGGACGCGCGCTCAGCGTGTAGCGGCCGGTCGTATCGGCCGCGACGAAGGTGAACTCCTCACCTGCGGCGAGCCGGTTCCGCGCCACCTCCTGCTCAGTCAAGTCGCCACACCAGAAACGAAGTTCAGCAGGAACATCCGGCTCGGGGGCCGTCACCGGAACGATCAGCTTTCGCGGGATCCATACCGCGCACGGGTCGGGGTCGAGCCCGTCGGCGATCCGTCGAGCCTGTCCGCGAAGCCAACGAAGCGCCCGCTCCGGAGAGATGGCCTCCCGTAGGCCGAGCACGACGCGCACCATCTGCCCGTTGGCCGGCCCCTCACCGGTCACGGTGGCGACGTAGACGCGCGATTCCGTCATGACCGCCCGCCCGCGCCACGCTTCCGGTGCAACTCGGCGAGCGCGCGCAGCTGCTGGCGCTCCCGATCCGTCGCCGGACGGACCCTGATCGGTCGGGCGTTCCACGTGTGACCGGTCGGCCGGATGAGGCAGACGAGGTTCCCGTAGAGCCGGTGCACCACGCCCACCATCTCCCGGTCCGGGTCCCACACCGCCAGGCCCACGACGAGCGTGATCCGACGGGACGGCTCGGGCAGATGCGCGAAGGGAGACGCGCCGTTCGCAGGCGCCGTACGGTCTACGGCCTTGCGGTGCGGGTGCGCTGCGATCTGCCGCGCGCAGTCGAGCACGCTCACGGCCCCGATGCCGCGCGACGCGTTGTTCCGGCGCCTGTGCCACCAGGCGCACACGTCGCAACCGGGAAACGGGATGAGGCCGAGCGGGGGATTGAGCGTGGCCGGCGAGATTCCCAACCGGTCCCGGTCACTGGGCAGCATCGCCACACCGCCGTTCGAGTCCCGCCTGCACGTCGAGCGAACAGGGCTGAGTGGACTCGGCGTATGTCCGAGGTGCGTCGTCAGGCAGTAAGCGCCAGAAGAAACGGCTGCTTACGTTCGCGTGCAGCGCGGCGGCGCCGACGGGCGACGGGGAAACCTCGTTCGACATACGGGTGCCCTCCTTCTACTCCCTGTGACTGGGGGTGTTCAGAGTGCGACAGGTGCCGCTAGGTTTGGAAGCCATTCAGCTACCAACCTGGCTGTTGGGTTCAGCGGCATATGCGAACAGTGTTGACCTGCACTGACACGCACGCAGGGATGCCTTTTCAGACCCGTGGTGGAGGGGGTTTTGATGTGGTGGGAGACCGGGAAGTTGACAGTGCGGCGGTCGGTGAGGCGAGGATCGCGCGACGGAAATTCGCGGAAGCCCTGCGTGACGCGCGAGAACTGAGACCCGAGGGCAGGTGGACACAAGCCCAGCTCGCAAGGGAAGTTCGAACGTCCAGCTCGACGATCTCGCGTATCGAGGGCAGCGACCTGCCCATCCCGAGCAACCTCCCAGCCCTCTTTGACCAGGTCTTCGGGACGGATGGGACGTTCAAGCGTCTGTACGAGGAGATCCAGGCGACCGGCTTCCCCGCCCACTCCCGGCGGAGGATCGCGCTGGAGCCCCACGCGGTGGCCATCTCGCAGTGGACGCAAACCGTGGTTCCTGGAATGCTCCAGACGGAGTCGTACGCGCAGGCGCTCTTCCAGACGGGCGACCCCAGGGCCAGCGATCAGGAGATCGCGACCATGGTCCGATCCCGAATGGACCGGCAGAAGGTCTTCGAACGGAGTTCGCCGCCCGACTTCTCAGCGGTCCTCTGCGAGTCCGTGATCAGGCGTACGGTCGGCGGCCCCGACGTGATGCGCGACCAGTTGGCCGCGCTTCTGTCGCATGGGGCACGTCGTACCAGTGTGGTTCAGGTGCTGCCCCTGAACGCCGGTTGCCACGGACTGATGGACGGCACGATGTCGATCCCCGGCGGAAGGGGCAATAATCGTCTATACGGAGGGCATCCGATCCGGAGCGATCATCGAGGATCCCAGTTCCGTCAGGGAGCTGTCCCGGTCCTACGATGTTCTGACCGCCTCGGCGCTCTCGCCCGACGCGTCCGCACGTCTGATCTTGAAGCTTATGGAGGCGCCATGACCCACAGTTGGGTCAAGTCCAGCTACAGCAGCCAGGACGGGGGCGACTGCGTGGAGTGGGCACCGACGCACGCACGGGCCCACGGGATCGTGCCGGTGCAGGACAGCAAGCAGCCGGGCGGTCCCGTACTCATGGTCTCCGCCGCAGCGTGGCAAGCGCTGATCGAGGCCACCTGGAACTTCGAGGCGTAGCCGACCATCAGCGTTTCCCGCTGTGTTCGCCGACAGCGGCGGGGCGCCGCTCGCTTTGGTGGCCGCTGGTCCATCTGTGTTCCAGGCCCGGAGCGGAATCACTACGGATGCCGTTCGTTCAGGTCAGAAGAGGGTGCGGCAAGGGGCACGCAGATGACGGACACAGAGCATGACCGCGAGCAGCGAGGGACGGCAGGGCGGTTCGCGGGTCGTCGCTTTGTGGTGACGGGAGGCTCCAGAGGGCTGGGCGAGCACGTGGTGCGCCTGCTCCTGTCCCAAGGAGCGCAGGTGGCGACGTGCGCCCGGAAGCCCGAGCCCCTGGAAACGCTCCACAACTCGCTGGACACGCCGGCTGATCTGTTCGTCAGGACTCTGGACGTATCCGTACCGGAACTGCTGGACCGGTTTGTGGAGGACGCCGTTTCAGCGCTGGGCGGGCTGGACGGTGTCGTTGCGTGTGCGGGCGGTGCGCAGGGGCGGGGAATCACCGAAGCGTCCGCCGAGGACTGGGCGGCGACTTGGAGGATGAACGTGGGCCACGTCGCCCAGCTGGTGTCGACGAGTTCCCCACACCTGCGGGAAACAGGTGGCGGATCAATCGTCGTGGTGGCTTCGGTCTCCGGATGGAAACCAGGGCCGCAGGCTCAGTACGGTTCGGCGAAGGCGGCCCAGATCCATATGGTGTCGTCCCTGGCCAGGGAGCTGGCCCCGGACGGCATCCGGGTGAACGCGGTCTCTCCGGGATCGATGCTCATCCCGGGCAAGCGGTGGGACCGGATGCGCCGCGAGGACCCGTCGGCCTTCGACCGGTTCCGCTCGGAGTTCCCAGGGGGCGAGCTGGTGCGGCCGGAGGAGGTGGCGGACGTGATCGCCTTCCTGCTCTCGGACCAGTCGCGAGGGGTGACCGGGATCAACCTGCCCGTCGACAAGGGCCAGAACGCGCCGACGCCGGAAGGGTACTGATCGACGCCGTCAGGCCGCTGTGCCGAGTATCGGCCGGGCCTTCCGCTCGAAGTCACGGACGACGGCTTCGCCCCGATGAGGGGCAAGCCGTGCCCGGAAGTCACGCAGGGCTTGGACGGACCGCTCGCTGTGAACGCCGGCGAGCAGATCCACGGCGTTGCTCGCGGTCCCGACCGCCTCGTCCAGCCTGTTCTGCTGGAGGAACGCCGTCGCGAGCACCGAGCGGCTGATGGCCTGCCGACGGCGACGGTCGCCGTTCGCCTCGACGGACGCCAGGGCGAGGCGCTCGGCCTGCCCCGCTTCACCGAGGTCGCGGTGGACCAGCGCGGCCTCAGCCTCCAGATAGTGGTGGTCCAGGAAGCGGACCCACGGCGATTCCTCGGCCGGTCCCCGGCTGACTTCCAGCTTTTCACCGGCCGCCAGCAGGGAGGCCGTGGCCTGCCGGGAGTCACCGAGGACTGCGTATCCGCGGGCGGCCATGGCGTGCAGGCGCATGAGTCCGAGCGGGCTGCCCGCCGACTTGGCGGTCGCGATTCCCACCCGCGCCAGCGAGACTCCTTCGGTGGGGTCGCCGAGGCTGGTGGCGAGGTGCGACATGCCGGCCAGGATCTGCCCGCCGAGTACGCGGTCGCCGCCTTCGGCGCACAGCCTCAGCGCCTGGATCATGTACCTCTCCGCGAGTCCGTAGTCGGCGGAGTCGTACGAGCACCAGCCGGCCATCGCGGCCAATTTCGCGGCCGAGGTGTAGAGAACTCGGCGCTGGGGCGTGGGCAGGCCGCGCTGCTGGAGCATGGGGGCGAGTTCGGTGCTCAGGTAATGCACGATGCTCGCTCGAACCCCGCCGCCGCCGAAGCGGTTGTCCATCTCGTCGAACATCTCGATCATGGCTTGGACCTGTTCGGCAGGACCGCTACCGGCAACGACGGCGAGACGGGGGGCCTGTTCATCCTCAAGGAGCCACAGCATCCACTGCCGCTGCGGATCCAGGAGGGCGGTCGCGACGTACGGCACCGCGCCAAGAAGGCTGCGCCGCGAGATGTCGGTGGAGCCCAGCTCCGCGAGCGTGTGCAGTGTTTCACCCACGTCTTCACGGTACGTCAAAGCTCTTGCGACCACGGGCTTCTGCCCCTGCTCGGCAAAGCCGATGTCAACAGGGGCAACGGGACGGCCGGAGAAGCCGGCCAGTGCTGCGGCGATGAACTCAGGAGCGCGTCCACGAGGGGTCATCCCCTGCGCCCATCGGGTCACCGACGCCTTGTCGTAGCGCGACACCTCGCCCTGTAGCAAACCCAGTTCGTTGACCTTGCGCGCCAACGCGGCGTGCGAACAACCGGCTTCCAGAAGCACGGCCGCGAAGGCGGTGTTGGCCTCGCCGGTCCCCCTTGCACTGCCCATGCGTAGATGATGCCGCGCGGGTCACTCTGTGTCCCAGCGTTTCGACGCTGAGCCATGAAAGTGCAACCCCCGTACAACCGAACAACCCCTCCGCCCCCTCCTCCCGAGGCCCGCGGGCACGGAGACTGAAAGGGCTTCGGGCCGACTGCCCTTCCCGGCAAGGACGTTGATGGATCATCACCCATGCCCTCAGCATCGGAGGGAGATTCCATGCAGACTGTAGTGATCTTGGACTGCTTCACCGTCGAGCCGAGCGGACTCGGCGTTCCGCCCTACCTGTCGACCTACGTCAGGAACGCCTGGTCAGCGCTGCGACGAGCGCGGCCGGAGGCGGACGTCCGGTACGTGACCATCGACGACGTCCGCTGGTGCCTGGTCGGCGGCAAGCCCACCGTCGAACCGCCTCTGAGTGACCGGCTCACCTACTCGACCACCGTCAACCGTGACACAGCCATTCAGCTCCTGCGGGACGCCGAGATCGTGGTCGTCATCGCCGGGAACGCGGTCCCGTCCGTCCATCTACACGCCGTGAACGGGTCGTTCGAGGAGATCGCTCGCGCGCTCGCCTGCACGCGAGGTCGCCGGTACCTGCTCGGACCGTTGTCCACGTACGCCCTGGCCTCCCCCGTGGAGTACGCCGGGTTGTTCGACGCCGTCCACACCCACACAGTGACGTCCGGCGACCTTCTGCTCGGCAGTCGGCGGCCGGCCGACTACGAGCAGACGCGACGTGAGCGCGACTCGTTCACCGGCCTCGTCGAGCAGATGCCCTGGCGGCCGATCGCCGAACTGGAGCTGTACCGCGGCTGCACCCGCCGGAAGTTCTGCGACTTCTGCAACGAGCCGGCGAAGTCACCCCTCGTCGCCTTCCGCGAGGTCGAGGATGTCGTCACCGAGGCTGCCCAGCTCTACGCGGCCGGCATCCGGAACTTCCGGCTCGGCCAGCAGACCTGCTTCTTCTCCTACCGCAACCGGGACGAGGACGCGATCCGCGCCCTGCTCGGCGGCATCCGCGAGCGCTGCCCCGAGTTGGAGGTGCTGCACATCGACAACGCGGATCCCCTCGCCGTGGCCGCACCCGTCGGTCTGCGCATCGCGAAGCTGGTGGCGGGCTACTGCACCGAGGGCAACTGCGCGCCGATGGGTATCGAGAGCTTCGATCCGGTGGTCATCGAGCGCAACACGCTCACCTGCACGCCCGAGATCCTGACGCGTGCCGTCGAGCACGTGAACGAGGCGGGTGCCGCCCGTGGTCCGGGTGGTCTGCCGATGCTCCTCCCGGGCCTGAACCTGATCTACGGTCTGCCGGGCGAGACGCACGGCACCCACGTGGCGAACCTCCGGGGGCTGGCCGGGATTCTCGATGCCGGCCTGTTGTGTCACCGCACGAACGTGCGCCTGGCGAGGGCCTTCCCCGGTACCCCGCTCGCCGCGCTCGGTGAGCGGGAGCCGCTGCCGTCGGCTGAGCACTTCCCGTCGTGGAAGGCGGACATCGACTTCACCTGGGACCAGCCGATGAAGGAGCGGGTCTACCCGACCGGTCTGCGCGTGCCGGGCCTCCACTCCTACTTCATCGGCCAGGGCGGCACCTGGTGGCGGCGGCTGGGCTCATACTCCATCCAGATCGTCGAGCGTGACGCGGCGGTGCCGCGCGGTACTACCGGGGACCTGGTGGTCACCGGTCATGCGCCGCGCATGATCTACGGAGAACGTGTTGCATCCGCTTCCTGACGGGACGCTCGCGACGTTGGCGGGCCTGGACGCGGCAGCGGCCCGTACCGTCCGCGTGGGGCTGCTGCTGCCCTGGGCCAACGTGGCCGTGGAGACCGAGTTGGCCCGCCTCGGCCTGCGCCGTACGGTCTTCCACCACGCGCGGCTCGTACCCGAGTCCAGGACGACGGCAATCGACGCCTCGTTCTGGCACGGGCTGCGTGCGGCATCGGCGCAGGCGCTGGACTCGTTGTCCCACGTTCCGCTCGACGCGGTGATACTGGCGTGCACGTCAGCGGGCTTCACCGGCGGTCCGCCGCTGCCGGGCGGCGTGTTCACCGCCTTCGACGCCCTTCTGCGGGCTCTCGTCGAGGCAGCCGTGACGCGCGTGGCGCTGGTTACGCCCTATCCCGCCCCGGTGGCCGAAGCGGAAGCCGCAGCGCTCGCCGAGGCCGGCATCAAGGTGCTGGCTCATGCGAGCCTGGGCCTGACCGACGGCTATCCCGACGTCACCCCGGATCAAATCCTTGCTCTGGTGGGGCAACTGCCGGAGAACGCGGTCAGCTCCGCCGAGGCGGTGATCCTTTCGTGCACCGGGTGGCACACCCTGCCGGTAATCACCGAGCTGGAGTACCGGATCGGGAAGCCCGTGTTCTCCTCCAATCTCGCCATGGCACTTCTCGCGGCCCGCGTCTGTGCTGGAGTCGGTTCATGACGATCGAGCGTGTGAAGGCGAAGCCGCTGGAGATCCGGCGCGTCCACCGACTGGTCGCCCGCGCCGCCGGCCTGCCGGACGTACGGGCCGAGGTAGAGGCCAACCACGACGAGAACCGGTGGTGGCCGACATCGATCAGCGATCCGCGCGTACGGATGCTCGCCGCCGGCTGGTCCACACGGGTCTCCTATCGCATGGTGGAGACATACGCCGGAGTGATCGCCTCGGCGAATACTCATGGCTTCGACAGTCTCGCCCAGGCCACCGACACAGAACTGATCGCGCTCGTACGCCCCATCGGCCTGCTGCAGACCCGGATCGACTATCTGCGCTCCCTCGCCGAACTTCTCCGCGGCTGGGACAAGGAGGGGACCGACCCGACAGCGGAATCGGCCGACTGCGACGCCTTGGTAAACGACTTCGCGGGGCGAGTACGAGGTGCCTCCTACAAGGTCGCCCAGTGCGCCCTGCTCACCGCTCGCGGGTATCACTGCGGCATCATCCCGGTGGATTCCGGCATGGTCACCAAGCTGGCGCCCGCCTTGGGCCTCGCCCTTCCGTCGGGGGCCGTGGCTCACGAACGTATGCGGCACGTCCTTGAGTCGGCCGTGCGCGCCCGCTCGGCCGAGTTCCGCTCCCTGGTCAACGACCATGAGTATCAGGTCACCATCCCCGAGGGGGTGGATCCGACCTGGTGGGTGCACCTCGTCCTGATCTATTTCAAGCGCCTGTACCTCAACGGCCCGGCGCGACAGCTCTGCCGACGTCGGCCGGTCTGCACGAAGGTCGTCGACTGCGCGCACCGCACCCGCCGCGCCTGATCTCTTGGGGGAGTTCGTGGAACGGCTCGACGTGATCGGCAACATCAGCCGGGACCTGACCCGCTACCCCGACCATCGCGGCGGATCCCGGCTCGGCGGCGCGGCTCTGCTCCTGTCCTTGGCGACGACAAAGGCTGGCCGCCGGGCGGCCCCGGTCTCTGTTCTCGGAGACGACCTCGCTCACCTTCCCGAGGCGCCGGGGCTGGACACGCTCGACTGGTCCGCGCAGATCCAGGCCGTCGGCATGTCCACCACCTTCGACCTGGAGTACGACCTGCAAGGCGAGCTGCTGGCGGTAGGCACGGACTACGGCGTGGCCGAGGGCCTGACCGCGCATGCGCTCAGGCACGTGGACCAGCACCCACGCGGCAGCTACCACGTCTGCTGCCGCCGCCCGCTGGACGTGGCCGCAGTCCTCGGCCGACTCACCAAGAACGCCGCCGACTTCAGTGTGGACTTCTTCCTGCCGAGCGCGGAAGCGATGATCCGCGCTGCCGCATCCTGGCTGCCGAGAGCAACCACCCTGTTCGTCAACACTGCCGAGTACCGGCTTCTGAAGCAGGCGATCGACTGCGGCACCCTCCCGGAGATCGTCGTCACCGACGGCCCCCGGGCCGCAGTCGTTCGCCACTTCGGCCGCCAGGTCGCCTCCGCCATTCCACCACCGCATCTTCCGCGCGAGGTCTCCGGCGCCGGAGACACCCTGGCCGGAACCTTCCTGGCCCATCGCTCGCAGGGTGCGACAACCGCCCAGGCTCTGGCCGAAGCAACAGCAGCCGCAGCCAGATACGTCGCGGCCCCGGCTCTGCCTATCCCCGCGCCCCGACGCGGCTGACCTACGACTTGGGGGCCCCTTCCGGTGTCCGTCTACGTAGCCCACCGGCTCTTCGCCGCGCACGACCGTGCTCTCGCCGCCGACCTCGCCGAGCGACTCGCCGCGAAAGTCGGTCCCGGCCGAGTCTTCCTGCCGTTCTGCGACACCGACGAAGAGGACCTGATAGCCGACGTCAAAGGGCGCCGCCTGTTCGAGCTGGACCGCGAACGCCTCGGCCGCCTCGACGCCATGGTCGCCATCCTGCACGGCCCGAGCCTCGACGACGGGGTCTGTATGGAGATGGGATACGCCGCTGCTTCGGGCGTCCCGGTCATCGTGCTCACGACCGACTTCCAGACCTACTCGCTGACCGAGGCCGGCCCACGCCTCGAATTCCCCGACCCCCTCGTCCAGGCCGTGGCCACACGCATCGTGCGCGTCACCAAGCTCGGACCGCCAACCCTGCCGTCGACTCCGCCCCAGTCCCGCTTCTCGGGCTTCCAGACGCGCAACGTGGCCCAGATGAACACGGCACTCGACGCGACCGTCGACGCACTGCTCGACCTCCCGGAACAGACCCCCCGCCCTCTGCGCTCGACTGCGGATCCCGGCACACCGGTGTACGTCGAGGCGTCGCCGTACGCGGCATGGGGACGTGATCACCTGGTCAAAGCCTGTACGGATGCCGGCCACACCATCGTGCTGCCCCAGCGCTTCACGGCGCCGGACCCGGTAGCAGGGGCCCTGGCCGACCTGACCGCGGTGTGCTCGGCCGCCCGACTGCTGGCCGACGTCTCCGGCCCGGAGACACCACCGGGAACCGCCCTGCTCATCGGCGCGGCCGCGGCCAGCGGCGTACGGATCGCGGCCTTCCAGCCGCGCCCGACGTTCACCCACGCCCAAGGCCGCGAGCCCAACTGGCGCAACCTCATGGTCCAGTACGCCACCGACGCTCACCTTGCCAACGGCGACGCCGTACGGTCCTGGCTGGCCGCATGAACCTCGACGACATCGCCGGTGAGTACCGGACCGTGGTCCTGGAAGGCTGCGACGGAGTTGGCAAAAGCACGCTCGGCGCACACCTGTCGACGCACCACGGCTTCGCTGTGGTGCACTCCCCCAGGACTCCGGACCACCTCGACCTGGCCGGCCGCTACCGGAGCATCCTCGCCGGGACCGGGCGGATCCTCTTCGACCGGTGCTTCATCAGCGAACTGGTCTACGGCCCCCTGCACCGGGGCCGTTCCCGGATCAACTGGAGCCAGGCGATCGACCTTGCCGAAAGCGTCATCGAGCGATCCGGCGTCCTCATCCACCTGACCGCGCCCCCGGCCGTCATCCGTCGGCGGCTTCTGTCGCGCGACGGCGAGGCGGTCAGCCTGGAGGAAATCTCCGCCCTGGTAGCGGGGTACAAACGGGTCTTCTCGACCCTCACCGACTACACCCGCGTGCTCACCCTCGACACCACGACCCTCGAACGTCCTTCGACAGGGTGAGAGGGCCTGCCGAATCCAGCCCGTCGGCACACCGCTCCCGCTAGGCTCCGGGAGCACCTGCTGTACCGCCACTGGAGGAGTCTTGGAGATCGGGTCCGCCCAGAAACTCGCCTGGGAGAACAAGACCCTCAAGGGGTTCAACACCACCGACGTGGCCATGGAGTTCGGCCTCCTCACCGCCGAGGTAGGCGAAGCCTTCACCTCCTGGCGCAAGGGCCTGCCCGACCTCGGAGAGGAACTGGCCGACGTCTTCCTCTACCTGACGGCCCTGGCCGAGATGAACGGCGTGGACCTCGACTCCGAAGTCGCCCGGAAGATCGAAAAGAACACGCGACGTACGTACGAGCGAAACAAGCACGGAGCGCAGATCCGGACAAGCGACACGTAGGTCTTCCCGCTGACCGGCAGCTCGTGTGCCCGAGCGCTTCATTTGACGGATGAGCACGTGAGTTGGCGACCGAGACGTCCGGTGGCTCAGTCAATGATCAAGCGGTTCTGTGTGGCTGTGCCCCAAACTTGGTGAAGCTATTCGACGATTCCGGGCGCCACATCGGTCTCCGGGGCCCACTCCGGAACGACTGCTGGTCATACAGCCGGCGGAGGTCCGGCTGGACCGGCCTGTTCGGCAGGCTGGTCCAGCTGCTGCTCACGACGCCGTTGCTCGTTGCGAAGCGCCTCAACGCGCTGGGTGAACTTGGCGAGGGCCTCGCCCTCCTGCTCCTCGGTGAACTGGCTGTATTCACCGATCCCGAGCATCACCGCATTCAGTTCCTCCTCGATGGCGTCAGCTGTCTGCCGCAGGAAGTAGCTACGCTCGCGGTACTTGTAGTAGCCGCTGAACGCGGACGCGAGGGTGATGCTGAACCCCAGAACCACAACGGACAATGTCTGCCAGTTCCAGTCCTGCTGGCTGAAAGAGGCGATCGTAGTCACTGCGGTCGATCCGATCATGATCAAGGACTGCAAGCTGTTATGGACGCGGCGGTAGTGGCGGCTCTCCCGCCCGTACTGAGCAAGGACCTCAGCCGTATCCTCGCGGTACATGCTGCGACGCTCCATCAGCCGTGGTTGTGCCCGCAGACTCCTCATACGCAGTTCTTCGCGCTTGGTGTCGAGGCTGTCCCGTAGTCGCGTCAAGCTGTACTCGTAGCGATCCGGTGGCACGTACTCAGTGCGGAAATCGAGCGGGTCAGCCCGGATGAGGTGATCCATACAGATCACTCCGACCGTGAGACCGCCGACGACCAGCACAGTGACGAGGAATCCTCTACCGGCCACAAGCACGGCATGGAAATCGGCGAACACGACGTTCCACGCGATGAGCGAGGGGATGCTCGCCAGGGTGACCAACAGAGAAGTGGCCAGAAGACGCACGCGTCTCCGCTTCCAGGCAACCTCGCGCTCCAGCTCCTGAACCGTCGTTCGTAACTCTTCGATCTCAGGCACCAACGCCCGCCCCCATAGTCAACTCCGAACGCGTACACGTCCGATGACTCCAAGTTATCCGCATCAGCTGATCACTCGGCCGTATCAACGGAAGATCGGTACGCGCTTGACCGGCCAACTGGGGTGCTCAGCCACACATCGTCGTACACATCAAGGTCAGCGCATTGCTCGGTTGACGCCTCTAGGCGGCAAGGCCGTGCCGCTCGCTTCTCTCGCCCCCCTGATCTCCACCCGCCTGCGGGCGCTCCAGGCCCAGCAACTTCAGCAGGTCAGCCGTCACCACCCGGTAGGCGTTACCGAGACGCAGCACCTTGACCGGGTACTGCCCCTGCTTGGCGAGTCCGTAACCCGTGGATCGGCCGATCATCAGCGCTCGGTTCGAGGTGTCGAGGTCGATCACGGCAGGGAGGGCAAGCAACTCGTCGCCCGTTAGCCCTCGCACTTCACGGGATGAGTTGGATGCCGCCATGGTGCCCTCCTGGAAACGTCGCATGCCGCAGTGACACCAAAGATGTATCACTTAGTTGCAGCAGCGCTTTTTGCCTGCCTAAAGTGTCACCATGACACCTGATCAATGGTCGACAGCGTTCACCGGTCGGATCGCCCAGCGCTTGCGGGACTCGCGCAAGGCCGCCGGCCTCACCATGGCCGAAGTCGCCCAGGGCTGTGCCGACCGCGGCTTGCCGGAGTTCACCGAGCACTCGGTGAAGAATCTGGAGTCCGGGCGCAAGACGAGCATCACCGTGGCGGATTTCGTCGTACTGGCCGACGTCCTGGGCGTCCCGCCTGTGACTCTCCTCTTCCCGCTCGGGTCTTCGGCCACGGTCGAGGTCCTCCCTGGCCGGGAAGTGTCCACCTGGGACGCGGTCGCGTGGTTCACCGGCGAATCGCCCTTGGACGAGCCCGCCCCCGAAGGCTCCGCACGGGACGTCCTCGACGTCTTCCGCCAGCACGGTGACCTGGTGGCTGCCGCGATGTACTCCTATGCCCTGGCCAGTGAGAGGCGACGGGCAGCCAGTACCACCCTGGACCGGACCCGACGAGCCGCCCTCCTACAGCGCGCCGAGGGCTACGAGGAGCACGCGTTCGAGGACTGCCAGGAACTGCGTGCGTTCCGTGGCCGGATGCGCCACCGCGATCTGGCACCCCCGGCCCTACCCGACGAACTGGCCTTCGTCGACCAGCCCGAAACACCGGCACACGTGGAGGACAGCGAGTGAAGAACGGCAACCTCATACGTCGGTGCCGCTGCACCGACCCGAAGACCAAGAAGGAGTACGGCGCTTCCTGCCCCAAGCTCAAGTCCTCCCGCCGACACGGCACCTGGACCGCCGTCCAGGAACTCGAACCCAACCAGAACGGCGACCGCAGGCGGTTCCGTCGCGGCGGATTCGAGACCTCCACCAAGGCCCAGGAGGAGTTGGACAAGGTCCGTGCCCTCATGGCCATTCCCGAGGAGGATGACGCCTGGGGCAAGACCCAGATCAGCGACCTCCTGGAGAACTGCGTCAAGGACAAGGACCCGGTCCCGGACTACGACGAGACCCGCCGCCGCTTCAAGACAGGCCAGTCCCTGAACTCCAAGGTCACCGTGGCGGAGTGGCTAGACACCTGGCTGGCGGGACGCAAGCGTCTGCGGCGCGGCGGGGCGGCCCGCTACGAGTGCGATATCCGCGTCCACCTGAAGCCGCATCTCGGCCACCTGCGCCTCGACAAGCTCCGCGTGCACCACATCGACTCGATGTTCGACGCGATCAACGAGCGCAACATCGAGATCCAGGAACAGAACGCCCAGCGGCGCGTGGTACGCAACGACCTCAAGGCCACCCCGAACAAGGGTGCCGAGAACCGCGCCCGACGCCCTTGGCTGCGGGCCCAGCTCGACGCTATGCCGGCCTTCCGACGGATTACCGGTCTCAACACCCAGCCGCACATCCGGGACACCCTGCGCGCCGCGCTGAACGTCGCCATCGCCCAGCAGGTGATGCCCGCCTTCAACCCTGCGGCGCACGTCGAGTTGCTGCCGGGCACCAAGCCGAAGGCGCTCGTCTGGAGCGACGAGCGCATCGCGCGCTGGCAGGAGACCGGCGAGAAGCCTTCACCGGTCATGGTCTGGACCCCCGACCAGACCGCGACGTTCCTCGACTTCGTCGAGCAGGACCGGCTCTACGTGCTCTGGCGGCTCATCGCCTTCCGGGGCACACGACGCGGCGAGGGCTGCGGCGTCCGGTGGGAAGACCACTCGGCCAAGGCTCGCTCGCTCGCCATCGCCACCCAGCTCGTCCAAGACGGCTGGGAGGTCCACGAGGGCGCCCCCAAGACCGACAGCGGCATCCGCCTGATCGCCCTCGACGAGGAGACCAACCAGGACCTTCTCGCCCACAAGGCCCGCCAGCAGCGGGAGCGGGAGGCATGGGGCGAGGGCTGGCAGGACACCGGCCGGATCTTCACCCAGGAGGATGGATCCCTTCTCCACCCTGGCAAGGTCAGCGACCTTTTCGAGCGTCTGGTGGAAGCCGCTGGTCTTCCGCCAATCCGGCTCCACGATCTTCGCCACGTCGCAGCGACGCTGATGCTCGCTGCCGGGGTCGACATCAAGGTGGTCTCCGAAACGCTCGGCCACTCGGACACGCGGATCACCCGGGACATCTACCAGTCGGTCCTTGACGACCTCGCTCGCGACGCCGCCGAGAAGGTCGTTCAGCTCGTGCCGCACGCCCGGAGGCCCCTGGCAGCGGTGAAGGACGGGGAGCCGACACCCTCTCCGCGCCGGCCGAGGATGACGCCTCCACGCAAGAGCAACGAGGCCAAGGAAGAACGCTCCGCCTGATTCAGGCGCGAAGGAGCCCCGGCCAGCTGGAATCTGACCGGGGCTCCGGCATGTGGTGAACGTCACCTGCTAGGTGGGGCGTCCCGTGAGTGATCGCACAACGTGACTATCACCCTCTCCGGCAACAGCCTCGCCAAGCCGCCCACTCCGCAGCCGTCACCCTGTCCCCGGCGGTCGATCGCTCGGGTAGCTGATCGCTCACCGTGCCACCTCGGCGTGGTAGTGGGGGTGGTTCTTCCATCATGCGGCATCAATGCGCAGCCACGCGAACTGTCGGACGGCGCCCACGATGTCGCCGCAGTCCAGGTGCGTCTCGGCACTGCCGTAGGCGTATCCGAGGGCCTTCCAGAACTGGGGGGCCATCTCCTCGGCCGCCCGCGCGTCCACGAACTCGTACAGGGCCCGGAGCTTGGCGGCCAGCTCAGCGAAGGCGTCGACCGGGGCCTCGGTGCCCGGTTGGGTAGGCCGGTTCTCGCGGGCGGTCATCGCAGGGCCTCTCCGGGGTAGCGCAGGCGCGCGCAGTTACTGCACAGGGGGAGGCGGTCCGGCCCGCCGCTGTCCATCAGCGTCCCGCATCCGCCGCAGTCAGTCAGGTTGTCGAAGGTTCTGCCGCACGCGAAGCACAGGGGTGTAGTGCCCAACGGGTTCGCCGCAGTGACCGCTTCGATCACCAGCGCGTACACCTGGCAGCTCGGGCAGTCGGTCATCGAGGGGGCGTATTCGTCCGCGATGTTGGAATTCTCGTCCAGCCCCAGAATGATCCACGCGTAGTCGGCGGCTGCGGACTGCGGGGCGTGGTCCCAAGTCTGGTAGCAAAAGCGGCAGGTGGGACCGGCCCCGGCGCCGTCGGCGACCATGGCCCACTGCTCGCAGTCCGGGCACTTCACTGTCACGTCGGCAACCTTGGCCAGATCGCTGCGCAGATTGTTCATGCGCTGCTTGACCAGTGTTTCAATGGCCTTGAGCTGCAACCGAAACGAATCCATGTCGCTCTCGACGCCCTGAGCTTCGGCGGGTTCGAGCACTGGGATGAGATGCCGGTGGACGAACGTAATCAGGAATTCGAGCACCCTTGCCGCGCGGGACTCGATGGCGTACGCGTTATGCGTCAGGCCATAGTGCTGGAGAGCGTTGCGGTGATCCGCGAGCTCCTTGATCCGTTTCCGGTCATCGTCGTCGAGCGCCAGGCGGGCGATGCGGCGTAGACGATCGAAGGCGTCCAGAGTGCCGCAGCTCTTGAAGACCCCCTTCTGCCAGGCATCGTGCGTCGCCTCGGTGGGGTCGGCGAAGATGAGGCTGAAGTGCTCGTGCGCAAGCCGGGCCTTGAGTAGTACCTCGGTGGCCGCCTGGAGGTGGAGCACCGTGTACTTGAGGTCGCGGGCACCGGGCGGCTTTTCACCTTCGGTCAGGTGCCGGAAGACGCTCACCAGATAGTCCATTCCGTTGGACACCGGAGTGTAGGACACGTCCGGCCGCGGGGATGGACGCTCCGTCTTCTTCACGCCCTGGGAGGGCACGGTCGTCGGCGCCGGGGCCTGCTCCGCGCTGTCCTCAGGCTCGACAGGATGCTGCGCGTCTGTCTGGTCGGTCATTGAGGCCCCTCCCCTAGCTACCGGTTCTTCCAGGAAGAACACCCGGCAGAACCTCTGTACTCATGTTCCCCGAGGCTGCAAGGCAACGACATGTAGGAATGGAACAACAACCAGACCTTTGTCCGCCCGCCCCCACTGTCGCGCTCGGCCACCGCTGCTGCACGCCATTTGCACGTTTGGCCACCGGTCGGCCACCAGCGGGCGCCTGGCGGAGCCACTGGGGTGGCAGATCGACAGAATTAAGGTAATGAAATGGAAAAAACCCCAGGTCACGGCGAGTGAGTCCTGGGGTTAATCCGAGCCGCCTTCGGGATTCGAACCCGAGACCTACGCATTACGAGTGCGTTGCTCTGGCCAACTGAGCTAAGGCGGCGTTGCCGTGTGCACCATGGTGCGATCAGCGGCGCGGCCAAGTCTACACAGTTTTGAGGGGTGCTCCGTACGCGCCCGCGCGGAGGCGGCGGAGGGGCGGCTGAGCGGGACTCCGCGCAGGGTTCGCGCAGGTCAGGGGGCCAGGGCGGTCAGGAGCACTTCTTGTCGGCGGTGGGGGGTGTGCCCTCCAGGAGGTACGTGTTGATCGCCGTGTCGATGCAGTCGCTGCCCCGGCCGTAGGCGGTGTGGCCGTCGCCGTCGTAGGTGAGGAGGGTGCCGGAGGAGAGCTGGCCGGCCAGGGACTGGGCCCACTTGTACGGGGTGGCCGGGTCGCGGGTGGTGCCGACCACGACGATCGGGGCCGCGCCCCTGGCCTCGATGCGGTGGGGGGCGCCGGTGGCCTTGGCGGGCCAGTAGGCGCAGTTCAGGGAGGCCCAGGCCAGGACCTCGCCGAAGACCGGGGACGCCTTCTCGAAGGAGGGGAGCGCCTTGGTGACCTGCTCGGGGCTGTCGAAGGCGGGCGGCAGGTCGAGACAGTTCACGGCGGAGTTGGCGAACATCAGGTTCTGGTACGAGCCGTCGCTGTCGCGTTCGTAGTACGAGTCGGCGAGCGCGAGCAGGGCCGCGCCGTCGCCGTCCAGGGAGCCCGTAAGGGCGTCGCGGAGCTGGGGCCAGGCGGACTCGTCGTACATCGCGGCGATCACACCGGTGGTGGCGAGGGACTCGCCGAGCTGACGGGTCTCGCCGGTCGGGACGGGCTTGGTGTCCAGGTCCGCGAAGAACGCCTTCAGCCGGGTCGAGACCTCGGCGGGCGAGGTCGTGTCGAAGGGGCAGTCGGACCGCTTGACGCAGTCCCGGGCGAAGGACTGGAAGGCCGTCTCGAAGCCGGCGGTCTGGTCGCGGTTCAGCTCGCGGGCCGGCAGGGACGGGTCCATCGCGCCGTCGAGGACGAGCCGGCCGGTGCGCTGGGGGAACAGCTCCGCGTAGGTCGCGCCGAGGAAGGTGCCGTACGAGGCCCCCACGTACGACAGCTTCCGGTCGCCCAGCACCGCGCGGAAGAGGTCCATGTCCCGGGCCGCCTCGACCGTGGAGACATGCGGCAGGACCGCGCCGGACCGCTTCTCGCAGCCCTGGGCGAACTTCTTGAAGGCGTCGGTGAGCAGCGTGATCTCGGCCTGGTCGTCCGGTGTCTGGTCGACCTGGGTGTACGCGTCCATCTCCTTGCCCGTGAGGCACTCGATCGGCTCGCTGCGGGCGACACCGCGCGGGTCCATGGCCGCCATGTCGTACTGGGCGCGGATCTGCGCCGGATAGCCGATGCCCGCGTACCCCTGGAGATAGCCGATGGCGGAGCCGCCGGGGCCGCCCGGGTTGACGAGGAGCGAGCCGAGCCGCTTGCCGGGGCCGGTGGCCTTCTTACGGGACACGGCCAGGTCGATCTGCTTCCCGTCCGGCTCCGCGTAGTCCAGCGGGGCCTTCATCGTGGCGCACTGGAAGTCGGGGACCCCGCACGCCCGCCAGGTGACCTTCTGCTCGTAGTACTTCTTCAGCGCCGCCTCGTCGACGGACGCCGAACCCGACGCCGACCCCGCGCCCGGAGCCGAGGCATCCGCGCCCGAGTCGGACGGTGAGCCGCCGGAGCTGCATCCGGAGATCAGCAGACCGGCCGCCACCAGCGCGGCAGCGGAGATACGGAACGGGTGCCTGGAGTCCATTCCCGGAGCCTAACCGCCCGGCCGAGCACGGCGTACGTCCACACTCGTACGGGTGATTCCCGGCCCGTGGCGCCCCTCCAGCCCGGTCCGGCCCGCCCGCGGCACCCCTCCGCCCCCGGTCTGCCCCGCCCGCGGCGACCCGTCCAGCCCGGTCCGCACGGCCCGCCGCGGCGGGCCCGCTCTCCTCAGCCCGCCCTCAGCGACACCGCCATCGCCTCGACCGCCAGCAGCGGCGCCACATTGCGGTCCAGCGCCTGCCGGCAGGCGCCGATCGCCTCTATCCGGCGCAGCGTCCGCTCCGGGGTGGAGTCGCGGGCGACCCGGTCCAGCGCGTCCCGTACGTCCCCGTTGGCGAGCGCGACCCGCGACCCCATCTGGAGGGCCAGCACATCCCGGTAGAAGCCCGTCAGGTCGGTGAGCGCGAGGTCGAGGCTGTCGCGCTGCGTACGGGTGGCGCGGCGCTTCTGCCGGTCCTCCAGCTCCTTCATCACCCCCGCCGTCCCCCGGGGCATCCGGCCGCCCGCCGAGGCGCCCAGCGCGGCCTTCATGTCCTCCGTCTCCTTGGCGTCGACGTCCTCCGCGACCTGCTTGGCGTCCTCCTTGGCCGCGTCGACCAGCTCCTGCGCCGCCTTGAGGCAGCCCCCGATGTCCGCCACCCGCAGCGGCATCTTGAGCACGGTGGCCCGGCGGGCCCGGGCCCGCTCGTCGGTGGCCAGCCGGCGGGCCCTGCCGATGTGCCCCTGGGTGGCCTGGGCGGCGGCGTGGGCGGCCTGGGGCTCGATGCCGTCGCGCCGGATCAGGACATCGGCGACGGCCGCGACGGGCGGGGTACGCAGGACGAGATGGCGGCAGCGGGAGCGGATCGTGGGCAGGACGTCCTCCAGGGAGGGCGCGCAGAGCAGCCAGACCGTCCGGGGCGCGGGCTCCTCCACCGCCTTCAGCAGGACGTTGCCGGCGCCCTCGGTGAGGCGGTCGGCGTCCTCCATCACGATGACCTGCCAGCGGCCGACGGCCGGGGAGAGCTGGGCGCGGCGGACCAGCTCACGGGTCTCCTTGACGCCGATGGAGAGCAGATCCGTACGGATCACGTCGACGTCCGCGTGCGTGCCGATCAGGCTCGTATGACAGCCGTCGCAGAACCCGCACCCCGGCTCCCCGCCCAGCGCCCGGTCCGGGCTGGTGCACTGGAGGGCGGCGGCGAAGGCGCGGGCCGCGGTGGAACGGCCCGACCCCGGCGGCCCGGTGAAGAGCCAGGCATGGGTCATCTTCGACGCCTCGGGCGGCGCGGTGCCCGTCGCGTCGGCGGTGACCAGCGCGTCGGCGTCACGGGCGGCGGCGGCCAGCGTCACATGCACGCGGTCCTGTCCGACCAGCTCGTCCCATACGGTCATGCGCCGTCACCGCCTCCTTCGTCGCCTGTCAGCAGTACGCGTACGACAGCCGCCGGGTGCCGGGCACCGGGCGTACGTCGTGCGCGGATTCCATTGTGGGGCCGGGGTCTGACATTCCGGCATTCCGGCCTTCCGGCACCGCCGGACAGGACCCCGTGCAAGGCGGAGGGGGTTGCCCCAGTACTGAAGGCAACCCCCACAACGCCCTAGCGGCGCCGTCCGCTCCCGCCGCCCTCGCCGCCGTCGTCGTCCCCGCCCTCGATCACGTCGCGCGAGCCGAAGAGTTCGTCCGCCAGGGTCGGAAGGTCGTCCAGCGGGGTCTCCTCCGCCCAGTCCGACCGACGGCGCGGACGCTCGGCGCCGCGCTCCGGCGGGCGCGCCGGGCGCGCGGCTCTCGGGTCGATCCTCGGCAGCTTCGCGGTCCGTTCGACCGCGCGCTCCGGCGGCGCCGACGGTGCCGGAGCGTCGTCGCGGAAGAAGCCGCGCGGCACCCGATCGGCCGGACCGGAGCCGGCCGGACCCGCGCCGGCCGGACCGGAATCCCGTACAGCCGGGAGGACGGCGGTCTCGTCGTCGGTTACGGCCGGGAGTACGGCGGTCTCATCGGCCGCGCGGGCGTCCTGCGGCTTGTCGCGCGGCTCGTCCCGTACCGGCGGAAGCACCGTCGTCTCCGCCGCGTCGGATCCGACACCGGCCCCGGCACCCGCCCCGGCACCCTTCGGCCGCAGGTTCTCCGGACGTACCGCCGGGACCTCCTGTGTCACATCGTCAGGAGCGACCGTCTTCTTCTCGGGCTTCCGGACGACGGGCGTGGGCACCGTGATCTCGTTCGGCGAAGCGACCGGGGGCTTCGCGAGCCCCACCGACGGCGCGGAAGCCGCGGACGCGGCAGCAGCGGACGCGGCAGCAGCCGCAGCGGCCGCGGCAGCCTCGGCCTCCGCCGCCCGCCGCCGCGCCTCCTCCGCCCTGACCAGGGCCTCCTCCGCCTTGCGCTGCTTCTCCAGACGGCGCTCCTCGGCCTCCGCGCGGAGCCTGGCCTCCTCCTTGGCCTGCTTCCGCAGCCGCTCCTGCTCCGCCTCGTACAGCCGCTCCTCGGCCTCGCGCCGCTCGCGCTCCTCCTCGGCCTTCCTGCGCTCCTCCTCGGCGCGCCGCCTGGCCTCCTCCGCCTGCCGTTCGGCCTCGCGCCGCTGCGCTTCCTCCAGCTCGCGCCGCTTGCGCTCCTCCTCCTCGGCGCGGAGCTTGGCGAGCTGCGCCTGCCGCTCGCGCTCCAGCCGCTCCTCCTCCGCCTTGCGCGCGGCCTCTTCCTCCGCCTTGCGCCGGGCCTCCTCGATCGCGGCCCTGCGGGCTTCCTCCCGGGCCTTGATCTCGGCCTCGGAGAGCGGCAGCAGCTGGTCGAGCCGGTGCCGTACGACCGTGGTGACCTCCTGCGGCTCCTGCCCGGCGTCCACGACGAGATAGCGCGTCGGGTCGGCGGCTGCCAGGGTAAGGAAGCCGGTGCGCACCCGCTGATGGAACTCGGCGGGCTCGGACTCCAGCCGGTCGGGCGCCTCCGTGAAGCGCTCGCGCGCCGTCTCCGGCGCGACATCGAGCAGCACGGTCAGATGCGGTACGAGTCCGTCCGTGGCCCAGCGGGAGATACGGGCGATCTCGATCGGTGAGAGATCCCGGCCCGCGCCCTGGTAGGCCACGGACGAGTCGATGTACCGGTCCGAGATGACGATCGCACCGCGCTCCAGGGCCGGCCGCACGACCGAGTCGACGTGCTCGGCGCGGTCGGCCGCGTACAGCAGCGCCTCGGCGCGGTTCGACAGACCGGCGCTCGACACGTCGAGCAGGATCGAGCGCAGGCGCTTGCCGACCGGGGTGGCGCCCGGCTCGCGGGTGACCACCACTTCGTGGCCCTTGGCACGGATCCACTCCGCGAGCGCCTCCACCTGAGTGGACTTGCCCGCGCCGTCGCCGCCTTCCAGGACGAGGAAGAAGCCGGTCGCGGCCTGGGCCTGGGCCGGATCGGCGCCGCCCCGCAGCGCGTCGCGCAGATCGCTCCGGAGCGGCACTCCGGAACGGTCGTCCGTCTTGGCGAGGACCACCGCCGCCAGGGGCAGCAGCAGCGCGCCCACCAGCATCAGCGTGAACGCCGCTCCGTCGTGGGCGAAGACGAAGGTGCCGCTCGCGAGCCGGTGCGGGCCGATGGCGGCGGCGACGAGGGGGGCGAGCACCACGCCGAGCGCGACCGAGACCCTGACTACCGCATGCAGATGGTCGGTTACTCGCTGTTTACGGTACTCCTCGATCTCCCCGTCGAGAAGAGCGTGTCCAGTATTCGCCACGACACCCGCCGAGAAGCCGGCGAACAGCGCGAGGAACAGCACCGTCGCCGTGTCGGGCACGAGCCCCATGACCAGCAGCACCACACCCGTGACCGCGATCGACAGGGCCAGCAGCCGCCGCCGGGAGAGCGCGGGCAGCACCTTGGCCGCGTCGCGGATACCCAGCGCCGTGCCGCCCGTCAGGGCGAGGACCAGCAGGGCGAAGGCGACGGGACCGCCGCCGAGGTCCCCCGCCTGAAGGACGGAGACCGACACGGCCGCCGCGATCGCGCCCGCGATGGCCCCGGACGCCAGCACCAGCAGCGGCACCGCGCCAGTACGGCCCTTCTCCCGGCCTTCACCGGAAGCGCCGTCACCGGAAGCGCCCGCACCCGGGCTCCGCAGCCCCTCGATCGGCGACCGCGGCCTGGGCGTACGCCCGTCGGGCAGCTGAAGGAAGTACAGCGTCGAGACGGACGCCGCGAACAGCCCGGCCGCGACATACGAGCCCAGCGCCGCCTGGTGCAGCGAGAACCAGTCGATCCCCGTGCCCAGCAGATTGCCGATCAGCGTGGCGACGAGCAGGACCACCGCCGCCACGGGCACGGACAGGAACGTCGTACGGAGGGTGAGCCGGCGCAGCGCGTCGAGATGGTCCGGCAGCGGGCGTACGGCCGCGCCCTCCAGTGGCGGCGCGGGCAGCAGCGCGGGCGCGGCGCTCTCCTTGGCCACCGTCCAGAAGCGCTCGGCGACACCGAGGACGAACACCGTGCCGAGAAGGAACGGCAGGGCGCGGCCCGGAGTCCAGTCGAGCCACAGCGGCGCGACCATGAGCAGGCCGAGCCGGAGCACATCCGCGACGATCATCGTCCAGCGGCGGTCCAGCGGGCCGCCGTCGCGCTCCGGCTTCGTGCGCTTGAGCACCACCGTGGCCCCGCCCGGCGCACCGGGCGCGTCCGACGCACCGGACGCACCGTGCGCGTCGGCCGACGTCGCGGGCTTGACCAGCCGTACGGGCTTGGCCGGCCGGGTCCCCGTGCTCGGCGCGACCAGCGCCGACACCGGGCCGAGCAGCACCGCCCCGAACAGCAGCGTCGCGAGGACCCGGACGCCGAACACGGCGGCGACGGCGAACGCCGCGCCCCGGTATCCGTCGCCGAAGGAGCCCTCGGTGACCGCCGCTTGCAACGACAGCAGCAGAAGCACGAGTACGGCCAGTACGTCGCCGACTCCGCCGGCGAACTGGGCGCCCCACAACCGCCGCAGCGGGGGGAGGCGCAACAAGGAGCGTAGGGCGCGTTCTCGTGAGTCCGCGGCAAGTGCGTCGGGGCCGGAGGGGGCGCTCACGACCGTTGGCTGCTCGGCTCGCGTCATCCGCCCAGCCTATCCGGCCCCACCGACAACCCCGCGCCGCGTCCGAACGTACGCGCACCACTGAAGCGGTCCGGGGCCCGGCGCGTGAGCCGGACCCCGGACCTGTGGTCGTGTCGTCAGCATCTTTAAAGAGGCTGACGAAAAGACGCTGACACTACTCGCCAGTACGCGAAGCCACCGTCTTCTTCGCGACGGTCGTCTTCGCTGTCGTCGTCTTCGCGGCGGTCGTCTTCTTCACCGCGGTCTTCTTCGCGGCGCTGGCCGCCGTAGTCGTCTTCTTCGCGGCGGTCTTCTTGACCGCGGTCTTCTTGGCGGCCGTCGCCGTCTTCTTCGCGGGGGCCTTCTTCGCCGCCTTCTTCGCGGTCTTCTTCGCCGGGCTCTTCGCCCGCTTCTCCGCGAGCAGCTCGTAACCGCGCTCCGGCGTGATCGCCTCGACGCTGTCGTCGGTCCGCAGCGTCGCGTTCGTCTCGCCGTCCGTGACGTACGGCCCGAAGCGCCCGTCCTTGACCACCACCGGACGCTCGCTCACCGGGTCCGTGCCCAGCTCCTTCAGCGGCGGCTTGGCCGCGGCCCGGCCCCGCTGCTTGGGCTGCGCGTAGATCGCCAGCGCCTCGTCCAGCGTGATGTCGAAGAGCTGGTCCTCGCTCGTCAGCGAGCGCGAATCCGTGCCCTTCTTGAGATACGGGCCGTACCGGCCGTTCTGCGCGGTGATCTCGACGCCCTCGGCGTCGGCGCCCACCACCCGCGGCAGCGACATCAGCCGGAGCGCGTCGTCGAGCGTGACCGTGTCCAGGCTCATCGACTTGAAGAGCGAGGCGGTCCGGGGCTTGACCGCGTTCTTGCCGGTCTTCGGCGTGCCGTCCGGAAGGATCTCGGTCACATACGGGCCGTACCGGCCGTCCTTGGCGACGATCTGGTGGCCGGTCCCCGGGTCGGCGCCCAGCTCGAAGTCGCCGCTGGGCTTGGCGAGCAGCTCCTCGGCGTACTCGACCGTCAGCTCGTCGGGCGCCAGCTCCTCGGGCACATCGGCGCGCTGGTGGCCCTCCTCGTCCTTCTCGCCACGCTCGACGTACGGGCCGTAACGCCCGACGCGGAGCATGATCCCGTCGCCGACGGGGAACGAGGAGATCTCCTTGGCGTCGATCGCGCCGAGGTCCGTGACAAGTTCCTTGAGCCCGCCGAGGTGATCGCCGTCACCGTTCCCGGCGCCGGCGGCGGCGCCCGCGCGGTCGTCGCCCTCGCCGAAGTAGAAGCGCTTCAGCCACGGCACTGCCTGGGCCTCGCCCTGGGCGATCCGGTCGAGGTCGTCCTCCATCTTGGCCGTGAAGTCGTAGTCGACCAGCCGGCCGAAGTGCGTCTCCAGCAGATTGACCACGGCGAAGGAGAGGAAGGACGGGACGAGCGCCGTGCCCTTCTTGAAGACATAGCCGCGGTCGAGGATGGTGCCGATGATCGAGGCGTAGGTCGACGGGCGGCCGATCTCGCGCTCTTCCAGCTCCTTGACCAGCGAGGCTTCGGTGTAGCGGGCCGGCGGCTTGGTGGCGTGGCCGTCGACGGACAGCTCCTCGGAGGTGAGCGCGTCGCCCTCCGCGACCTGCGGCAGCCGCCGCTCGCGGTCGTCCAGCTCCGCGTTCGGGTCGTCGGCGCCCTCGACATACGCCTTCATGAAGCCGTGGAAGGTGATCGTCTTGCCGGAGGCGGAGAATTCCGCGTCCCGGCCGTCGCTCGATGTGCCGCCGATGCGGACCGTGACGCTGTTGCCGACCGCGTCCTTCATCTGGGAGGCGACGGTCCGCTTCCAGATCAGCTCGTACAGCCGGAACTGGTCGCCGGTGAGCCCGGTCTCCGCCGGGGTGCGGAAGCGGTCGCCCGACGGGCGGATCGCCTCGTGCGCCTCCTGCGCGTTCTTGACCTTGCCGGCGTACGTACGCGGCTTCTCCGGCAGATAGCTCGCCCCGTACAACTGCGTGACCTGCGCCCGGGCCGCCGAGATCGCGGTGTCGGAGAGGGTCGTGGAGTCCGTACGCATATAGGTGATGAAGCCGTTCTCGTACAGCTTCTGCGCGACCTGCATCGTGGACTTCGCCCCGAAGCCCAGCTTGCGCGACGCTTCCTGCTGGAGGGTCGTCGTCCGGAAGGGCGCGTACGGGGAGCGGCGGTACGGCTTGGACTCGACCGAGCGGACGGCGAAGGCGGCGTCCGCCAGGGCGACGGCCAGCGCCCGCGCGTTCGCCTCGTCGAGGTGGAGCACCTGGTCGGACTTGAGCCGGCCGTCCGGGCCGAAGTCGCGGCCCTGGGCGACGCGCCGGCCGTCGACCGAGTTCAGCCGGGCGACCAGCGAGGACGGGTCGGAGGGGTCTCCGGCGCGGCCCGTGGAGAACGTGCCGGTCAGGTCCCAGTACTCGGCGGAGCGGAAGGCGATGCGCTCGCGCTCGCGCTCGACGACGAGCCGGGTGGCGACGGACTGGACCCGGCCCGCGGAGAGGCCGCGCATGACCTTCTTCCAGAGGACCGGCGAGACCTCGTACCCGTAGAGCCGGTCGAGGATACGGCGGGTCTCCTGGGCGTCGACCATGCGCGTGTTCAGCTCGCGCGGATTGGCGACGGCGGCCCTGATCGCGTCCTTGGTGATCTCGTGGAAGACCATCCGGTGGACCGGGACCTTGGGCTTCAGGACCTCCTGGAGGTGCCACGCGATGGCTTCGCCCTCGCGGTCCTCATCGGTGGCGAGGTACAGCTCGTCGGATTCGGCCAGCAGCTCCTTGAGCTTTCTGACCTGCGACTTCTTATCGGCGTTGACGACGTAGATCGGCTGGAAGTCGTTCTCGACGTCCACGCCGAGGCGGCGCACCTCACCGGTGTACTTCTCGGGCACCTCGGCGGCGCCGTTGGGAAGGTCACGGATGTGCCCGACGCTCGCCTCGACGACATAGCCAGGGCCGAGGTAGCCCTTGATCGTCTTCGCCTTGGCAGGCGACTCGACGATGACGAGTCGGCGGCCGCCGTGTGCGGTCTCGCTGGTCGGGGACAACTTCGCTCTTCTCTCCGGTCGACACTCGGTGGGCCCGTACGGGGGGTACGGCAGCGGTACGGCGGGGTCGCGGGGCGGCCCAGCGGTGACACTGCTTCGCTGCGGAGTGTGACGGTACAACCCGCCCCCGTGTCAAACGGCAAAAGACCGCAACGGCCCCTCGAACGGTAACCCGACTCCGGGCGTTCCTGCCGCCCGGACCCCCGGGCCCGTCGCGTCGCACCGGCCGGGCGGTGATTCCGCCGGGGGCCGTACGGACGGCTCGCCGACGGCCGGCCCCAAACCGTTCCCCGCAGGTCCGGCGCAGGTCCGAGGCCCTGCGGGCGGTGCCGGAAAGGTCGGTTCGATCATGGTCCGGAGGTTCCGGTACAGCTGTCCGGAAACGCGTGGATCACATACGCCCGAAGCACCAGAGGCCGAGAGCGAGAAAGACCACGCCCGAGAGTGTCGTGAGGGTGATGGCCGCTTTCGGCCGTACGCCGAGGGCCACGGGCGCCCGGTGCAGGACACGGGCGCCCGTCCACAGCAGCAGTCCGGCACCGAACAGCACGAAAACCGTTCCCGCGAAGACCGCAGGGCTGTTCTCCATACCCGCACCCCGTTCCGTCCGTCCGATCGCCGTCCGGGCGACGGAGGCGACGAAGCCCGAGGCTGACACCCCGGGGCGTCACCGGGACGTCACCGGCACGAACTCCGGGTGAACGCCGCACGCGAGTTGCCACGCGGCGGAGAGGACCGAAGAGCGCCGGGCCGGCGGGCCGGGGGCGCCGGACGCCCCCGGCCGCTACGCCGGGTCCAGATCCGGGACCGGTTCCAGGAAGCCCTCCTCCACCAGCAGCCGGATCGCCCGCGGCGTACGGTCGCGCAGCAGCACCGCGTCATCCCCCGTCAGCTGGGCGATCGCGTCCAGGATCCGCCCGGCGCTCAGGCTCCCGTCGCAGACGCCCGCGAAGCCCGCCCCGACCGTGTCGACCTTCGTCGCCCTGCGCATGCCCCGGTGCTGACGCAGCACCACATGCTCCGGGTCCTCTGCGCCGGGCAGCCCCACCTGCTCCTGCACGACCTCCGGCGCGAGCGTGAACCGCCCGGCGAGGAGCGCCGCGTCGTCGTGCGTCCGCAGATAGTCCTGCCGCTCGAAGTGGGCCCGTACGGTCGCGCCGAGGGGCTGTTCCACCGGGTGCGGCCACTCCTCCACGACGACCGAGGGGCGCTCGGCGGCCGTTTTCCTGAGCGTGATCCAGCCAAAGCCGACCGCTTTGGTCTTGCGGGCCTCGAACTCGTCCAGCCAGGCTTCGTACCGCGCGGCGTACGCCTCGGGGTCGCCGTGGTGGTCGCCGCTGTCGCGCAGCCACAACTCGGCGTACTGCGTGATGTCCTGGACCTCGCGCTGCACGATCCAGGCGTCGCAGCCGCGCGGCACCCACGCGCGCAGCCGGTCCTGCCACTCCTCGCCCTCGACGTGCTGCCAGTTGGCGAGGAAGTGCGCGAATCCGCCCTCGTTGAGATGCTCCCCCGCGTGCTGGACGAGGGTGCGGCACAGATCGTCCCCGCCCATCCCGCCGTCCCGGTAGGTGAGCCGGGCGCCGGGCGAGATGACGAACGGCGGGTTGGAGACGATGAGGTCGTACGTCCGGTCCGCGACCGGCTCGAAGAGCGAGCCCGCGCACAGCTCGGCGGGCGGCGCGTCCGAGAGGGCGAGGGTCAGCCGGGTGAAGCCGAGGGCCCGGGGGTTGAGATCGGTGGCGGTGACGCGGGTGGCGTGCTGGGCGGCATGCAGCGCCTGGATGCCGGAGCCGGCGCCGAGGTCCAGCGCGCTGGTCACAGGCGTACGGACCGTGAGCCCGGCCAGGGTCGTGGAGGCGCCGCCGACGCCGAGCACCACCCCCTCGCCGTGGCCGCTCGCGCCGGACGCGCCGCCGACGGCACACCCCAGGTCGGAGACGATGAACCAGTCCTCGCCCTCGGGGCCGCCGTACGGCCGTACGTCCACGGTCGCGCGGACCGCGTCCGAGCCCCCGCGCCCGCCAAAGCCCTCACCCCCGTCGTCCCCGTCCCCGTCCCCGTCCCGTACGACCCAGCCGCCGACCAGCGCCTCGGCCAGCGGGAGCGCCGCCTCGGCGGCGGCGTACGTCACCGGGCGCTGGAGCAGGAAGAGCCGCACAAGCGTTTCGAGCGGGGTGTCACCCCGGGTGGCGCGCAGCGCGGGCACGGTCTCGCTGCGGGCCAGCGCGGCGTAGGCGGGCGCGCCGAGCAGGTCGAGCAGCCCGTCGGCGGTGAAGTCCGCGGCGAGCAGGGCCGCGCGGAGCGTGGGCGAATGGTCGGGCACGGGAAGGCTGGTCGTACTCACCCGCCCATTGTGACGGCTCCCACTGACAACGGCCCGTGGCCCGGCTCCTCGTAAGGGGCCGGGCCACGGTTTTCATCGGCGGTTGCCGCCGTCGTCGGTCAGGATTCGCTGCCCGCGGCGGTCGGGGCGGCGGACCCGCCCGTGGCCGAGGGCTTCTGGCAGCCGGGCTGCTTCGCCATGGCCTTGCCCACATCACCGGACTGGAGCTGCCTCAGCGCCTTGTCACCGCTGTTGCTGAGCTTGTCCAGCTCGTCCGCGACGTCCTTGAGGCCGTCGGCGAACTTCGCCTGGTCCTTGATGTCGAGCGCGTCGACCTTCGTCTTGAGGCCCGCGTACGCCGTCGAGGTGGCGTTCAGCTCCTTGACCGCCTCCTGCTGCGTCGTCTCGCCCTCCTTGCCGGGCGGGGCGCCGGCGCTGTCGACAGCGGCGCCCAGCGACCTGTACGCCTCGGAGATGGACTGGAAGGCGGCGGAGTCGGTCCGCTGGACCTCTGCGGGCTTGCTGCTGTCCGAGGTCGCCTGCTGGATGGACGTATTGGCGCCCGCGATCTTCGACAGCTGTGGCTGTACCTGATCACAGACCTTCTTGGCCCAGTCGTTCACCTTGCTGTCGCTGTCGTCGCCGCCACTGCAACCTGACAGCGCCATGAGCAGTACCGCACCGCCGGACAGTGCGGCCACAAGCTTCTTGTTCACCGGAGGGGTCCCTTCCAAGGCTCTCGGCCCCGGAACATACACGCCAAGGGGGTGGCAACCGCGAGGAGAGCGCCCGTTCCGTACGCCATTGCAGCCATTTGCACCAAGGGAGAGACACCTCACGGCCGGCGCGCGTTCCGCCCGGCGCGAACAGCGGCGGGCGGAACGCGCGCGGTGCAGCCGGAACGCGCGGCCGGCGCGGACCGGGCGTCGGTCCACGCTCCCCCTAGTCCACGCTCTCCCTCGCGAGCGGGCGCCGCTTGGAGGCGTACACCGCCCCGACGATGACGAGGAGTGCGAGAACGGCCACCAGCGCCCTGACGCCCGCGCCGGCGGTGGTCCCGTAACTGAAATGGACGATCGCCGGGGCGATGAGCAGGGCCACCAGGTTCATCACCTTGAGCAGCGGGTTGATGGCGGGGCCCGCCGTGTCCTTGAAGGGGTCGCCGACGGTGTCGCCGATGACCGTGGCGGCGTGGGCGTCGCTGCCCTTGCCGCCGTGGTGACCGTCCTCGACCAGCTTCTTGGCGTTGTCCCAGGCGCCGCCGGAGTTGGCGAGGAAAACGGCCATCAGGGTCCCGGTGGCGATGGCCCCCGCCAGGAACGAGCCGAGCGCCCCGACGCCGAGGGTGAAGCCCACCAGGATGGGGGTGAGGACGGCGAGCAGCCCGGGGGTGGCCAGTTCGCGCAGCGCGTCCTTGGTACAGATGTCGACGACACGGCCGTATTCGGGCTTCTCCGTGTAGTCCATGATGCCGGGGTGCTCGCGGAACTGCCGCCGTACCTCGTAGACCACCGAACCGGCCGACCGCGACACCGCGTTGATGGCCAGTCCGGAGAAGAGGAAGACGACGGCGGAGCCGAGGATCAGCCCCACCAGGTTGTTGGGCTGGGAGATGTCCATACTGAGCGTCAGCTCGCCCGCCCTGGCGCCCGCGTCCGCGACCGCCGTGGCGATGGCGTCGCGGTACGAGCCGAAGAGCGCGGCCGCCGCGAGGACGGCCGTGGCGATGGCGATGCCCTTGGTGATGGCCTTCGTGGTGTTGCCGACCGCGTCGAGTTCGGTGAGCACCTGTGCGCCGGCGCCCGTGACATCGCCGGACATCTCCGCGATGCCCTGGGCGTTGTCGGAGACCGGGCCGAAGGTGTCCATGGCGACGATGACGCCGACGGTGGTGAGCAGCCCCGTGCCCGCCAGCGCCACCGCGAAGAGCGCGAGCGTGATCGACGCACCGCCGAGCAGGAACGCCCCGTACACCGCGAGTCCGATCAGCAGGGCGGTGTAGACGGCCGATTCGAGGCCGATGGCGATACCCGCGAGCACGACGGTGGCGGGGCCGGTCAGGGCCGAGTCGCCGATGTCCCTGACGGGGCGCCGGGTGGTCTCGGTGAAGTAGCCGGTCAGCTGCTGGATCAGCGCCGCGAGCACGATGCCGATGGCGACCGCGAGCAGGGCCAGCAACCGGGGGTCGCCGTCGTGATCGAGGATCGCCCGGTCGGTGACACCGTTCAGCTCGGCGTAGGTGGCCGGCAGATAGACGTAGGACGCGACGGCCACCAGCACGAGCGAGATCACCGCGGAGAGGAAGAACCCGCGGTTGATGGCGCTCATCCCGCTGCGGTCGGTACGGCGCGGGGTGACGGCGAAGATGCCGATCATGGCGGTGATCACCCCGATCGCGGGCACGATCAGCGGGAAGGCCAGACCGAAGTCCCCGAACGCCGCCTTGCCCAGGATGAGCGCGGCGACGAGCGTCACGGCGTACGACTCGAAGAGGTCGGCGGCCATGCCCGCGCAGTCGCCGACGTTGTCGCCCACGTTGTCCGCGATGGTGGCGGCGTTGCGCGGATCGTCCTCCGGGATGCCCTGTTCGACCTTGCCGACCAGGTCGGCGCCGACATCGGCGGCCTTGGTGAAGATACCGCCGCCGACCCTCATGAACATGGCGATGAGCGCGGCGCCGAGGCCGAACCCCTCCAGGACCTTGGGGGCGTCGGCGGCGTAGACGAGGACCACGCAGCAGACGCCCAGCAGTCCGAGGCCGACCGTGATCATGCCCACCACACCGCCCGTGCGGAAGGCGATCTTCATCGCCCGGTGGGAGACCTCCGTCGGATCCTTCGCCGGCTCGCCCTCGGCCGGAGTCGCCTCCCGCGCGGCGGCGGCGACCCGCACATTGCTCCGTACGGCGAGACGCATGCCGATGTACCCGGTGGCCGCCGAGAAGACCGCACCCACCAGGAAGAACAGCGAACGTCCCGCGCGCTGCGACCAGTTGTCCGCCGGTAACAGCATCAGCAGAAAGAAGACCACAACGGCGAATACGCCGACGGTACGCAACTGCCGTGCCAGATAGGCATTCGCGCCTTCCTGTACAGCGGCCGCGATCTCTTTCATGGAAGCGGTGCCCTCGTCGGCGGCCAGCACCTGGCGCACCAGCAGTTGAGCGACGAACAGGGCCGCCAGTGCGACGGCCGCGATGACGATCACGATCAGCCGGTTGTCGTCCGTGAGTACCGGAGTCATTCGTCCTCCTTGACGCTCAGCGTTCAGGATGGACGGATTGTAGGGAGCGGAACCTGATCAAAACAGGGCACGCCACAGACGAATTCCGGAAAAAAAGAAAGACCCTGCTCGGCAGGGTCTTTCTCAAGAATGAATCACTCATTCAATAGCGGTACGGCGTGATCGCGAAGGCGCGATCAGGACGGCGCCGCCAGGGCGACGCGGCCGGCGCGACGCGACCGGGGTGGAGCGGTCAGGGCGGGGTGGTGGCGGCCGACGCGGTGGGCCAGCTCATCCGGATGACCCCGCCGTCGTCGCCGGACGTGACCTCCACGTCGTCGACGAGCCCGCTGATGACGGCGAGGCCCATCTCGTCCTCGCCCTCGGCGTCGCTCTCGTGGGAGTCGCCCGCGGCCGTACCGTCGCCGGACCCGCCGGCGGAGCCGCCCGAGCCGGGCACCCCGTCGCCGACCTCGATGGAGAAAGTCTTCTCCTCCTCGGTCAGCACGACTCTCACCGGGTCGGTGATGCCATGGCCGCGGTGCAGCCCGACCGCCCGGCTGCACGCCTCACCGACCGCGAGTCTGACCTCGTCCAACACAGCCTCGTCGACGCCCGCGCGACGAGCCACGGCAGCGGCCACCAGACGGGCCGTTCTGACGTGCTCGGGCTGGGCGCTGAAGCGGAGTTCAACGGTGGCCATGCGATCCCCCTCGAACGTACGAGCGTGCGAATCCCACAGGCGGGGGCACCCGGGCATGCCGCCCGGTGCCCTGCCTCTTCCTCCGGAAGGCCGCGACCTCAGTCGGTGGCGCTCACGGCCTCGTCGACCGAGTTGTGGATCGGGAACACCTTGGTGAGACCGGTGATCCGGAAGATCTTGAGAATGCGCTCCTGGTTGCAGACCAGCCGCAGGGAGCCCTCATGGGCGCGCACCCGCTTCAGTCCGCCCACGAGCACGCCCAGACCGGTCGAGTCCAGGAAGTCCACGCCTTCCATGTCCACTACCAGGTGGTAGTTGCCGTCGTTCACCAACTCGACCAGCTGCTCACGCAGCTTGGGCGCGGTATACACATCAATCTCGCCACCGACCTCGACAACCGTACGGTCGCCAACGTTGCGAGTCGACAGGGACAGGTCCACGGATCCTCCAGCACCTTGCTATCGAGCGGTCGCCCCTCGGGTCTCCCCGACGGAGCCAGGGGACGTATCGCCAGCCGCGATGGCATTCAATCACTTACCAGCAGTCATGCACGACGCCTTCGGACCATTGTCCGTCACACCAGTGACAGACTCGGTGCCGATGGCAGCGAATCACCGACCCGGCGGACCCCCGGAGAGCGGGGGTGACAGCCCCTCCCCCGGCACGGTCCTCGACCGGCTCGCCGCAGGGGCGGGCCGTGCTGCGCGCATCACCCATACGGAGCACCTGCCCCCGAGGGAGGGCAGCCATGCGGTCTGGCCCGATCGCATCCGCCCAGAAGTGATCAATGCCATTCAGCGGGCCGGGATCACCCATCCGTGGACCCATCAGGCGACGGCGGCCGAACACGCGCTCGACGGCGAGTCCGTCGTCATCGCCACGGGCACCGCGTCCGGCAAGTCCCTCGCCTTCCTCGCACCCGTGCTGTCCACGCTCCTCGACGGCTCGGAAGCCGCCAACGGCCGGGGTACGACGGCGCTGTACCTGGCCCCGGCGAAGGCCCTCGCCGCCGACCAGCGCCGCGCCGTCAAGGCGCTCGCCGCCCCGCTCGGCAACCGCGTACGCCCCGCCGTGTACGACGGGGACACCCCCGTCGAGGAACGCGAATGGGTCCGCCAGTACGCCAACTACGTACTGACCAATCCGGACATGCTGCACCGGGGCATCCTCCCGTCCCACCCCCGCTGGGCCTCCTTCCTGCGCGCCCTGCGCTATGTCGTCATCGACGAATGCCACACCTACCGCGGCGTCTTCGGCTCGCACGTGGCCCACGTACTGCGCCGGCTCCGCCGCGTCTGCGCCCGCTACGGGGCGCACCCCGTCTTCCTCCTCGCCTCCGCGACCGCCGCCGAGCCCGCCGTCACCGCGAGCCGGCTCACCGGGCTCCCCGTCCACGAGGTCGCCGACGACGCCTCCCCCCGCGGCGAACTGGTGTTCGCCCTCTGGGAGCCGCCGCTCACCGATCTCCACGGCGAGAAGGGCGCCCCCGTCCGCCGTACCGCCACCGCGGAGACCGCCGACCTCCTCACCGACCTGACCCTCCAGGGCATCCGCACGGTCGCCTTCGTACGCTCCCGGCGCGGCGCCGAGCTGGTCTCGGTCATCGCCCAGGAACGCCTGGCCGAGGTCGACCGCTCCCTGGCCCGCCGTGTCGCCGCCTACCGCGGCGGCTATCTCCCCGAGGAGCGCCGCGCCCTGGAGAACGCCCTGCACTCCGGCGAACTCCTCGGCCTGGCCGCCACCACCGCCCTGGAGCTGGGCATCGACGTCTCCGGCCTGGGCGCCGTCGTCATCTCCGGCTACCCCGGCACCCGCGCCTCCCTGTGGCAGCAGGCCGGCCGGGCGGGCCGCGCCGGGCAGGGCGCGCTGGCCATCCTGGTCGCCCGGGACGATCCGCTGGACACTTTCCTGGTGCACCACCCGGAGGCGCTGTTCCAGCAGCCCGTCGAGTCGACCGTCCTCGATCCGGACAACCCGTACGTCCTCGCCCCCCATCTGTGCGCCGCGGCCGCCGAACTCCCGCTCACCGAGGACGATCTGACGCTCTTCGGACCCGCCGCGCCCGGCCTGCTCCCGCAGTTGGAGACCGCGGGCCTGCTGCGTCGCCGTACCTCCGGCTGGTACTGGACGCGGCGTCAGCGGGCCGCCGACCTCGCCGACATCCGGGGCGAGGGAGGCCGTCCGGTCCAGATCGTGGAGGCGGGCACCGGCCGGCTGCTGGGCACGGTCGACGAGGCGGCCTCCCACACCGCCGTCCACGAGGGCGCCGTCCACCTCCACCAGGGCCGCACCTATCTGGTGCGTCAGCTCGATCTCACCGATTCGGTCGCCCTCGTGGAGGAGGCCGCTCCGCCGTACTCCACCACCGCCCGTGACACCACCGCCATCTCCGTGCTCGAAACCGACACCGTGATCCCCTGGGGCGACGGCCGCCTGTGCTACGGCTCCGTCGAAGTCACCAACCAGGTCGTCTCCTTTCTGCGCCGCAGACTCATCACCGGCGAAGTGCTCGGCGAGAGCAAGCTCGATCTGCCACCACGGACCCTGCGTACCCGGGCCGTGTGGTGGACGGTCACCGAGGACCAGCTCGACGCCGCCCGCGTCAACCCCGAGCAGCTGGGCGGCGCGCTGCACGCCGCCGAGCACGCCTCCATCGGGATGCTGCCGCTCTTCGCCACCTGCGACCGCTGGGACATCGGCGGCGTCTCCGTACCCCTCCATCCCGACACGCTGCTCCCGACGGTCTTCGTGTACGACGGCCATCCGGGCGGCGCCGGATTCGCCGAGCGGGCCTTCCGGACGGCCCGGGAGTGGCTCACCGCCACCCGCGAGGCCATCGCCTCCTGCGAGTGCGAGGCGGGCTGCCCCTCCTGCGTCCAGTCCCCCAAGTGCGGCAACGGCAACGAGCCCCTCCACAAGCGCGGCGCCGTCCGCCTGCTGACCGAACTGCTCAGGCCGGCGCCCGGGACACCGCTTCCGGCGGATCCGTCCCCGGCGACGGGCCCGGTGGCGGACCCGCCCGGGCCCTGACCGTCGGCCTGTACGGTCCGAAGGCGGCCCGCGCCGTGACATCGACGATCTCCCCGCTCAGCGCGCACCGCACCACCTCGGCTCCCTGGGCCGCCGCCACCTCGGCCGCCCTGCGGCACGCCTCCGCCGGTCCGGCGAGCGCCCGGTCCGCCGCCGCGAGGGCCGCGAGATCGGCGGCCGCGCCCGCCCGGTGCCGGGCGGCGACCGCCTGTCCGAGCCCCAGCACCACCGCGAACACCGCGCACATCGTGGTCGCCGCCATGGCCACCCACACCGTCGCCGACCCCCGGTCCCCCCTCAGGTCTCCGGCCATGGCGCCACCCCCGTCCCCGGCGCCCCGTCGAGGTCCTCCGCGGCCGCGACGGCCTCGGCCGTCAGCGTCAGGGCCAGCGCGCCCGGCCCCGGCGTCGGCGCCTCGACCCGTACCCGCCACAGATCCCCCGTCCGCCCCAGGGTGACCCTGGCCCCGGCGGGCGCCGCGGCGCGGGCCATGTCCAGCGCCACCACCCGCGGCTCCGACCGGGCGACCGCACGCGCCCCCGCGCGCGCCGCGTCCACGCACCGGATCTGCGCGGCGGCGGCCGTCAGCGACCAGACCAGCGCCATGGTCAGCGCCACCAGCGCCGGCACCGCCACGGCCGCCTCCGCCGTCACGGCCCCCCGGTCACCCGTACGGCCCGAGCGCCCCGGTCCGGCCCGGCGCGGCCTCCCCGGCTCAGAACTGCGCATCGAGGGCCTTCCCCACGAGCGACTGCAACGCCCCCGAGACGGCGCCGCTGGTCACCACCTTGTAGAGCACCGCCGCGAAGGCGCACGCGGCGATCGTGCCGACCGCGTACTCCGACGTGGTCATCCCCGCGTCGGCACCGGCCCCGCGCCGCAACGCCTGGAGCGTTCGCCGTGTCCTCGTCCACATCCGTCGCATCAGCACTTCGGTCTCCTGTTCAGGTCTTGTTGTCGCGATCAGGTCAGGTCAGGCCGAGCCGGCCCGGTCCCGAAATCGATCAGTCGCCGGTCAGCAGCCCGCTCGCCAGGCCGATGACCACCGGCGCCACCCCCACCGCCAGGAAGGCGGGCAGAAAGCAGAGCCCCACCGGCGCGGTGATCAGCACTTGGGCGCGCTGGGCCCTGGCCACCGCGGACCGGGCGCGATTCGCCCGGAACCCCTCGGCCAGCCGGGCCACCGGCTCCGCCGCCGGGGCCCCCGTGGCCCCGGCCCGCTCCAGGCAGCCGGCCAGCGCCGCCGCGCCCGGTATCGCCCCGAGCCGCCCCCACGCCTCGGCCGGTTCACCGCCGAGGCGCAGTTCCGCCGCCGTACGCGCCAGCCGGTCGCCGACCGGGCCGCCCAGCGACTCGCCCACGGCCTCCGCCGCTTCGCGCGGCCCGGCGCCCGCGCCGAGGCAGGCGGCCAGCAGATCGGCGGCGAGCGGCAGTTGCCGCGCCGTCTCGGCGGCCCGGGCCCGGTCGGTTCCCTGCGGGCCGCCGTGCCGCGCCAGCCGCCGGACCGCGTACGCGCCGACGAGTCCCACCGCCCAGCCGGCCACCCCGCCGATCAGCACCGCGCCGGTGAGCACCGCGCCGAGCGGCGGCCCCCACCGCACCGCCCACGTCCGCGCTCTCCCCCGCAGCCCCGGACCCGGCTGCCCGCGGGGGACGTTGAGCAAGGCCGCGAGCCGCCCGCGCGTCCCGCGCTCGCGCCGCCGGGCCGCCATCGCGAGGGCCAGACAGCACACGGCGGCGAGCAGCGGGGCCGCCGTCCACAGCCCAGCGCCGAATGTCCCGGTCATGGCGCCTCCCCGGCCCGTACGACACGAGCGGCCCACCACAGGCCCGCGCCCTCCAGCAGCCCGCCCACCGCCAGACAGCCCAGGCCGGCGGGGGTGTGCAGCAGCACCCGCAGCGGGTCGGCGCCCAGCGCCGCGCCCATCAGCAGCCCCACCACGGGCAGCAGGGCGAGCACCACCACCGTCGACCAGGCGCCCGCCAACTGCGCCCGTAACCCCTCCCGCTGGTCCTTCTCCGCCCGCAGCGCGGCCTCCAGCCGGTCCAGCCCGGCGGCGAGCCCCGCACCGCTGTCCACCGCCACCCGCCAGCACGCCGCGAACCCCACGAGCCCGTCCGCCCCCGGCTCCCGGGCCGCCCGGCGCAGCGCACCCGGCACGTCCCCGCCGAACCGCGCAGCTGCCCGCACAGCGGCCTCCGAGCCGCCCAGACCACCCGTGGCCCCGGCGGCGGCCAGCAGGGCCTGTACGGGCTGGGAACCGGCCCTCAGCTCAGCCGCCGTCACCCCGCAGAGCGCGAGGACCGCGTCGGCCCGCCGCTCCCGGGCCCGCCGCAGCTCCCGGGCCCTGAGCCGACGCCCCACGAGCGGCACCGCCGCGGCGCCCCCGATCAGCGGCAGCACCGACTCGCCCCACACGGCGAGCAGCACCGCCGGCGGCAGACACCACCACTGCCTGCCCAGCCCCCGCACCCAGCCGCGCGCCCCCGGCAGCCACCGCTCCCACGGAGGCGCGCCCGGCACCCCCGCACCCGGCGTCCCGGAACCCCGCTTCCCCGCGCCCGGCCTCTCGCCTTCGGCGAGCAACAGCCGGGCCCTGCGCAGCGCCCGCTCATGACCGGCCATCAGCCAGGCCGCCGCTCCGGCGCACACCGCCGCCGTACAGCCGACGACGGTCGCCGCCGCCGTCACAGCGCGCCCCCGATCAGCTCCAGCAGCCGCGGCCGGCCCCGCTCCCGGACGAACCCCTCCGCGCCCCAGCGCAGCGCGGGCACCGGCACCACCAGCCCCGCCGCGTCCCGTTCCAGCACATGCACCTCGGCGACCCTCCGCCGCCCGTCCCGGTCCCGTACGAGATGGATCACGACCGACAGAGCCGCCGCCAACTGACTGTGCAGCGCGGCCCGGTCGAGCCCCGCGGCCGTCCCCAGGGCCTCCAGCCGGGCCGGCACGTCCGCCGCCGTATTGGCGTGCACGGTGCCGCACCCGCCCTCGTGCCCCGTGTTGAGCGCGGCGAGCAGTTCGGTGACCTCGGAGCCGCGGACCTCGCCGACGACCAGCCGGTCGGGCCGCATCCGCAGCGCTTGTCTGACCAGGTCCCGCAGCGTCACCAGGCCCGCGCCCTCCTGGTTCGCGGGCCGGCCCTCCAGCCGCACCACATGGGGATGGTCGGGCCTCAACTCCGCCGAATCCTCGGCCAGTACGATCCGCTCCCGCCCGCCGACCAGCCCGAGCAGAGTCGACAGGAGCGTGGTCTTGCCCGTGCCCGTACCCCCGCTGACCAGGAAGGAAAGCCGTGCCTCGATCAGCGCCCGCAGAATCCGCTCCCCACCGGGCGGCACCGTGCCCGCGGCGACCAGCTCGGCCAGGGTGAACGCCCTGGGCCGCACCACGCGCAGCGACAGACAGGTGGATCCGACCGCGACGGGCGGCAGAACCGCGTGCATCCGCGTCCCGTCGGGCAGCCGCGCGTCCACCCAGGGCCGGGCGTCGTCGAGCCGGCGCCCGGCCGCGGCGGCGAGCCGCTGCGCCAGCCTCCGTACGGAGGCCGCGTCCGCGAACGTCACCCCCGTCAGCATCAGGCCGCCGCCTCGGTCCACCCACACCCGGTCGGGCGCGGAGACCAGCACATCCGTCACCGAGGGATCGGCGAGCAGCGGCTCCAGCGGGCCGGTCCCCACCAGCTCGCAGCGCAACTCCTCGGCCGCGCCCAGCACTTCCGTATCGCCCAGCAGCCGTCCCTGCGCCCGCAGCGCCGCGGCCACCCGGGCGGGCGTGGGATCCGCCCCGCTCTCCGCGAGCCGCTGCCGTACGGCGTCCAGCAGGCCCCCTGCCGCCGTCCCCGCGCTCATGACGGCACGCTCTCTTCCCCCGCGAGCGCCCGCTCCCAGAAGGCCGCGCAGAACGCCGCCAGCGGCCCCCGGGTGCGGGAGCCCGGCGGCGCTCCGGTGTCCTGCGCCTGCGACAGGCCCTGTTCCACCGGGAGTTCCCCCGCGAGCGGCAGGCGCAGCGCGTCGGCGATCCACTGCTCGTCCAGTCCCGCCGCGTACGGGCCCCGGACCACGACGCGCAGGTCCGGAAGGACCATGCCCACCATCGAGGCCACCCGGCCCGCCGCCGCGACGGCGCGCAGTTCGGCGGGGACCACCAGCAGCCCGAGATCCAGCTGGGCGAGGGCCTCGGCCACCGCCTCGTCCACCCGGCGCGGCAGGTCCACCACGACGATGCCGCCGCGCCTGCGGGCGGCGGCGAGCACCGACCGCATGGCCTCCGGCCGGACGACCACGGAGTCCCCGCGATCCCAGCTGAGCACCCGCAGTCCGTGGAGACGGGGCAGCGACTCCTCCAGCGCGCCGCCCGCGACCCGGCCCTTGGAAGCCGCGAAGTCGGGCCATCGTCTGCCTTCGGTCCGCTCTCCGCCGAGCAGCACATCGAGCCCGCCGCCGAGCGGATCCCCGTCGATCAGCATCGTGCGCCGGCCGGCCCGCGCGGCGGTGACGGCCAGGGCGCAGGCCAGGGTCGAGGCGCCCGCGCCGCCGCGTCCGCCGATCACCCCGATGGTGAGTGCCTGCCGCCCGACGTCCTCGGCCGCGTCCGCGATCCGGTCGACCAGCCAGCTCTCCGCGTCGGGCAGCCGCAGTACGCGGTCGGCGCCGATCTCGACGGCCCACCGCCAGACGTCCGCGTCGTCCTGGTCCCGCCCGACGAGCATGACGCCCCGCCGCCGGGCCGCGCCGCGGCACCTGGCCGCCGCGTCGTCCCCGACGAGGACCAGCGGCGCGTCCTCCCAGTGCCCCTTCCGCTCGGGCACCGAGTGGTGCACCTCGGGCTCGACCCCGGCGGCGGCACACAGCCGCAGCAGATCGTCGAGCAGTGCCACGTCCTCGGTGACGATCAGCGGTCGTGCCCCGCGGTCCCGGGCCCCCGGTGACCGGTCGGATGTCATGGATCCAGCCACGATCCCCGCCCCCTATCTCTGCCTTGATCCGGTATCCGCGAGTCGTTCTCCGAGCGATCTCGCGACGATCCGGTATCCGTGATTCCGGCTTCCGCGAACTTCGCGGCCGGAATCACCGTGCAGCGGAACAGGAAATCGTGTGGATCTTGCTTGAAAACTGTGGACAACTCACGAGTTGTGAATATCCCGGTAGCTCATACCGGTGACTTCCGGAGAGCTGCGCATCGACTACACACGGTGACGGGCATGCTTGCCGCGACAGCGCTTTCACGCGAACACGGAAAGAGGGAGGGCCGCACGATGCGAGAGCAGAAAAGCCGAAAAGGGGCCCGGACATGCGACGACCCCCGCCGGGGGGGAGAGCGGGGGTCGTCCCCACGGCCGACTCGGGGGGGGAGGAGCCGGACCGGGTTAGCACGGTCGCGAACGATCCGTGACTTCCATGGTGTACCCGAGAGCCTTCTCAGGCAAACCCACGCGCCATACCTTACGCCGAATGGTGGGCGCATATGCTCGACCCGTGGAAAACCACTCCTTGCCGCGCACAGCAGCCTTCTTCGACCTGGACAAGACGGTCATTGCGAAGTCATCGACGCTGACCTTCAGTAAGTCCTTCTACCAAGGCGGTCTGATCAACCGCCGCGCCGTGTTGCGCACCGCATATGCACAGTTCGTCTTCCTCGCCGGAGGCGCCGATCACGACCAGATGGAGCGTATGCGGGAGTACCTCTCCGCGCTCTGCAAAGGCTGGAACGTCCAGCAGGTCCGGGAGATCGTCGCGGAGACCCTGCACGACCTGATCGACCCGATCATCTACGACGAGGCCGCGTCCCTCATCGAGGAGCACCACACGGCGGGACGCGACGTGGTGATCGTCTCCACCTCGGGCGCGGAGGTCGTCGAGCCGATCGGCGAGCTGCTCGGCGCGGACCGGGTCGTCGCCACCCGGATGGTCGTCGGCGCCGACGGCTGCTTCACCGGGGAGGTGGAGTACTACGCGTACGGGCCGACCAAGGCCGAGGCGGTCAGGGCGCTCGCCGCGTCCGAGGGGTACGACCTGTCGCGCTGCTTCGCGTACAGCGACTCCATCACCGATGTCCCCATGCTCGAATCGGTCGGCAACCCCTTCGCGGTCAACCCGGACCGCGCCCTGCGCCGCGAGGCGACGGCCCGCGCCTGGCCAATCCTCGTGTTCAGCCGGCCCGTCCGCCTCAAGCAGCGGCTGCCCGCCTTCTCGATGCCACCCCGCCCCGCCCTGGTCGCGGCAGCGGCGGTGGGCGCCGCCGCCGCGACGGCGGGGCTGGTCTGGTACGCGAGCCGGCGTCGGCAGTCCGCTCTCGGCTGACCGATTCACCACCCTCCCCACCTGCACTTTTTGCCCTTGTTTGAAGGCAAAAGTAAAGAAGTGGGGGCCAGGGGTTCCGCATCCTCGCCCACAGGAGTACAAAGGATTCAACGGCCCGCGAGACCAAGGACATCCGAGAGGATCACCTGTTACGCACCAGGCCCCACGGACCGAAACATGAAAACCGGGCACCCACGCGACGTCGACCCGTCGATTACGGGCCAGCCGCACCAGGCGACGGGCGAAGTACCCGACCTGATGGGCGAATTCACGAGGACGCTTGGTAACCCGGTGGACATGCAGCGGCGGCGCCAGTACGGCGTCGCCGCAACGCTGTCCGCTCCGGCGCCCCTTACCCCGTCGCTTTCGGCGTCCGCTCCGGCTCAGGCCGCGCCGCGCTGAAGCGCCTCGCACACGGCCGTCGACTCCCGTACCCCCAGCTCGATCGCCCGCCCGCAGTGCGTGATCCATGCCGTCATACCGTCCGGGGTCCCGGACAGATAACCGTCAAAGGCCGCCGCGTACGCCGCGCGGCCCAGCTCCGCGTGGCCCACCTCGGCCGGACAGATGGACTTGGGGTCAAGGCCACTGGCGATCAGCACGATCCGCTCGGCCGCCCGCGCGACCAGACCGTTGTACGAGCCGAACGGACGCAGCGCCAGCAGCTCTCCGTGCACCACCGCGGCCGTCACCAGCGCGGGCGCGGCGCTCGTGGCGATCACCAGCCGCGCCAGCCCGTCCAGCCGCCCCGCGACCTCGTCGGCCCCGGGCAGCGGCGCCCCGGCCCCCGCCGACCCCGCGTCCCGCGCGCCCGGCATCTCCACGGCCGGCTCGCCGGGCAGCCGGGGCCGTCCGACCGTCCCGTCGGACACCCCCGCACCGCTCGCCGCCACCAGATGGAGCCGGGCCAGCACCCGTACCGGCGACTGCGCCCAGATGGACAGCAGTTGGCCCGCCTCGGCGTTCAGCCGAAGCGCCGCGCCGACCGTAAGCGCCTCGGCGCCGGAGCCGAAGTCGGTGCGCCGCCGTACCTCTTCGAGCGCCCAGTCCGCGCCGGACAGCGCGGCCGAACCACGCGCCGCCCGCAGCGCGGCTTCCGAGGTGATCTCGTTGCTCCGCCGCCGCATGACCCGGTGCCCGTAGACCCGGTCGACGGCATTGCGTACGGAGTCCACCGCGTCCGGCACCCCCGGAAGAGCGGCCAGCACGACCAGGGGGTCCGCCGATCGCGGCGCGGAAGAGGCGTCAGAGGCTGTCGTACTCATAGGTAAGGAGGCTACGCGCCCTGAGCACATGCCCCACCTTGGAGTGGTCTTCCTCACGGAAGTTCATCACCATCCGCAAGAGTGCTACTACGCTACGTGAACATGAAGATCGCTTTCGTGGGCAAGGGCGGCAGTGGCAAAACCACGCTGTCCTCGCTCTTCATCCGTCATCTGACCGCCAACGAGGCCACCGTCGTCGCGGTGGACGCCGATATCAACCAGCACCTCGGGGCCGCGCTCGGCCTCGACGAGGCGCAGGCCGCCGCGCTGCCCGCGATGGGCGCGCACCTCGGTCTGATCAAGGACTATCTGCGGGGCAGCAATCCGCGGATCGCCTCGACCGAGGCCATGATCAAAACCACTCCGCCCGGCGAGGGATCGCGGCTGCTCAGGGTCGGCGAGGACAATCCGGTGTACGCGGCCTGCGCCCGGAGCGTACGGCTGGACGACGGCGAGATCCGGCTGATGGCCACGGGCCCCTTCACCGAGTCGGACCTCGGGGTCGCCTGCTACCACTCCAAGGTCGGCGCGGTCGAACTCTGCCTGAACCATCTGGTGGACGGGCCCGACGAGTATGTGGTGGTCGATATGACGGCCGGTTCCGACTCGTTCGCCTCGGGGATGTTCACCCGGTTCGACATGACGTTCCTGGTCGCCGAGCCGACCCGCAAGGGGGTGTCCGTCTACCGTCAGTACAAGGAGTACGCGCGGGATTACGGCGTCGCGCTCAAGGTCGTCGGAAACAAGGTGCAGGGCCGGGACGACCTGGACTTCCTCCGTGACGAGGTGGGCGACGACCTGCTGGTGACCGTGGGCCACTCCGACTGGGTCCGCGCCATGGAGAAGGGCCGCCCCAACCGCTTCGAGCTGCTGGAGGCGGACAACCGCTGCGCGCTCCAGACCCTCCAGGACGCCGCCGAGGACTCGTACGAGCACCGCGACTGGGAGCGGTACACGCGTCAGATGGTCCACTTCCACCTCAGGAACGCCGAGAGCTGGGGCAACGCGAAGACGGGTATCGATCTGGCCGCCCAGGTCGATCCCGCCTTCGTGCTCAGCGAGGCACTCGCCGTACCTCAGCCCTCCTGACAGGGCCCGGAGCCCGGACGGCGCCCCGGCGCCTTCCGGGTGGTCAGCGCTTTTCGCACAGTCAGTGCTTTTCGGTACGGTCCGCCGGGGCCGTGTCCGTGGCGGTGAAGGCCGGCCAGCCGGCCCGGGGCGCCTCGCCGACCTTCAGACCGCGCAGCTTCTCCAGCGTCGCCGGGTCCTGCGCGTCGAGCCAGTCGGCGAGTTGACGGAAGGTCACGCACTGGACGTCCCGCTGCACACAGACCGTCTTGATCGTGTCCTCGACGGCGCGCATGTACGTACCGCCGTTCCATGACTCGAAGTGGTTGCCGATGATCAGCGGCGCGCGGTTCCCCTCGTAGGCGCGGTCGAACGCCTGGAGCAGGCCGTCCCGCATCTGATTGCCCCAGTACTCGTGCTCGTCCGGGTCGCCGCTGGTCGTTCCGGACTGGTTGTACATGAAGTTGTAGTCCATCGAGAGCGTCTCGAACTCCCGGCCCGGCACGGGGACGAGCTGGAGCGGCAGGTCCCACAGGCCGTCGGTCTTCTTCGGCCAGATCTGGTTGCCGATACCGCTGGAGTCGTAGCGGAAGCCCATCGTCCGGGCCGCCGCCATCATGTTCTTCTGCCCTTCCAGACAGGGCGTACGGCCGCCGACGACCTCCTTGGCGTAGTCGAAGGGCAGCGGCGCCTCGTCGGGCAGGTCGGCGTTGGTCTTCCAGTTCTCCACAAAGGACTTGGCCTGGTTGATCTCGCTCTTCCACTCCTCGACGGACCAGGTGCCGACACCGCCCTCCTTGCCGCAGAAGTGCCCGTTGAAGTGGGTCCCGATCTCGCTGCCCTCGTGCCAGGCCGCGCGCAGCTCGCGCAGGGTGTCCTTGATCCCCTGGGTATCGCCGAAGCCGATGTCCGAGGTGCCGATGTCGTGCTTCGGCGGGTCGTACAGCCTGGCCTTCTCCTCGGGGAGCAGATAGACGGCGCTCAGGAAGTACGTCATCTTCGCGTCGTACTTCTTGGCCACCTGCCGGAAGTGGGAGAAGAGCTTCTGGCTGTCCTCACCGGCGCCGTCCCAGGAGAACACCACGAACTGCGGCGGCTTCTCCCCCGGCTTCAGGCGCTGCGGCGGGGTGATGTTGGGCTGGGCCCCGGTGAACGCGGTCGAGCCGTCGCCGATGAGCCGCACCGCGTTCTCCGGGCCCGGGGCCTTCTTGGCGCCAGGGGCACCCTTCGTGCCCCCCTCGTCGGCTTCGGACCCACCGGATCCGGAGCATCCGGCGAGACCGACGGCGAGCGCCATGACGGCGGCACCGAAGGCGACTCTCTTTGTGGCGGCCAGCATCCGCCCACCCTCTTCCCTCAGGTTTCGTACGGAAGTGCCGCGCGGCGACTGCCGGCACGGCGCCGAGCGCCGACAACCTCGCATGAGGGATGAAGATATGAATAAACGACAAGCCGACCAAAGTGACCAATCACCACTCTGGGTGAATCATTGCCCTATTTGCCCCAAAAGTCATGTCTCATTCTTTACTCTGCATTACGATCCATTTACTGAGAGTTGAGATACCGCATCCCGCCACTGCACGCCGTGACCCACGGCCGCGACCCGCGTTCCGCGACCGCGCTGCCCCGGAGGAGACGGGAACCATGACTGCTGATGTCCCCACTCGCACCACTCCCACCGTCCACAAACCCCCCGGACCACCGCCCGGTGGCCGCAGGTTCCGGATCGCCGGGGCCGACCTGTCCGCGTCCGTCTGCGTCTTCCTGATCGCCCTGCCGCTCTCGCTGGGCATCGCGCTCGCCACCGGCGCGCCGCTTCAGGCGGGTCTGGTGGCGGCCGCGGTCGGCGGTCTGGTGGTGGGCCGGCTGGGCGGGGCCCCGCTCCAGGTAAGCGGCCCGGCCGCCGGACTCACCGTGGTCACGGCCGATCTGATCCAGCGGTACGGCTGGCGCACCACCTGCGCCATCACCATCTGCGCGGGCCTGGCCCAACTGGGCCTCGCCGCGCTCCGGGTGGCCCGCTCGGCGCTCGCCGTCAGCCCGGCGATCGTGCACGGCATGCTCGCCGGCATCGGCGCCACGATCGCCCTCGCCCAGCTCCATATCGTCCTCGGCGGTACGCCGCAAAGCTCCGCCGTCGCCAACGTACGAGGGCTGCCCGCCCAGTTGGCCAACCCGCATCCGGGCGCGCTCTCGGTCAGCGCCCTGACCGTGGCGGTGCTGCTGCTGTGGCCGCGGATTCCCGGCCGGGCGGGCCGGATCGTCCGCAGGCTGCCGGCGGCCCTCGCCGCCGTGGCGCTCGCGACGGCGGCGGCCGCCCTCGCCGGAATCCGTCTCGAACGCGTCGACCTGCCCTCCTGGAGCAGCCATGCCCTGCCCGAGCTGCCCGAGGGACCGGTGCTCGGACTCCTCGCCGCCGTACTGACCGTCACCCTGGTCGCCAGTGTCGAATCGCTGCTGTCGGCCGTCGCCGTCGACAAACTGACGGCCGCGCGCAAGGACAGCGTCCGGATCCCGCGCGCCCGGCTCGACCGGGAGCTGGCCGGACAGGGCGCGGGCAATGTCGTCTCCGGCGCGCTCGGCGGACTGCCCATCACCGGCGTCGCCGTACGCAGCGCCGCCAATGTCGCGGCGGGAGGCGTCAGCCGGAACTCGACGATGCTGCACGGCCTGTGGATCGCGATCGCGGCGCTGCTGCTGGTGCCCGTCCTCGATCTGATCCCCCTGGCGGCGCTGGCCGCGCTGGTGATGGTGGTCGGCGTCCAGATGGTGAACCTCACCCATGTGCGCAGCGTCCGGCGGAACCGCGAGCTGCTGGTGTACGCGGTGACGCTGACCGCCGTCGTGCTCACCGGCGTACTGGAGGGCGTGCTGATCGGGATCGCCGTGGCGGTCGCGGTGTCGCTGCACCGGCTGACCAGGACGCGGATCACCCTGGAGGAGAAGGAAGGGGTGCATCATGTCCGCGCCCGGGGGCAGTTGACGTTCCTCGCCGTGCCCAGGCTCAGCCGGCTGCTGCACCAGGTGCCGCGCGGCGCGGCCAGTGTGGTGGAGCTGGACGGGTCCTTCATGGACCACGCGGCGCACGAGGCGCTGCACGACTGGCGGACCGCGCATGTCGCACAGGGCGGTACGGCCGAGTTCACCGGCCGGGCCGGCCGCCGTATCACCGAACCGGTCGCCGCCGAGGCCCACGCCTGTTGCCGGCCCTGGACACCCTGGCGCAATCACCACTGCGGCGCGCATACGGACGCGGACCAGCCCCTGGCCGGCGCCTCCGCCATCACCGCCGGCGCCGAGCCCCCCGGCCCGGGGCAGAAGCCCGGACCCGTAGCCACGGACACAGCGGACACAGGCACCACCCCGCCCGCGGTCGCGGGACCGCGAGCCGACGCGCCCCCGGGCACGGCTGCCCGCGCGGACGCCGGAGCCGCTGTCGGCGGGAGCGCCGTTACGGGGGCACGAGCGCCGGCGGCGGGCCGCCCGGCCGGTGGTGGTGGCGGAGCCGGCGGTGCGCTCCGCTCACCGGGCGGCCGGCAACTCGCCAGCGGGCTCAGCTCCTTCCAGCGCCATACGGCCCCCTTCGTCCGCGGCGAGCTGGCGCGGCTGGCCCGCGAGGGCCAGCGCCCCTCGCAGCTCTTCCTCACCTGCGCGGACTCCCGGCTGGTGACGAGCATGATCACGTCCAGCGGTCCGGGCGACCTCTTCACCGTGCGGAACGTGGGCAATCTGGTTCCGCTGCCCGAACCGGCCGGCGCGGACGACTCGGTGGCCGCGGCGATCGAGTACGCCGTGGACGTCCTGCGGGTCGCGTCCATCACCGTCTGCGGCCACTCGGGATGCGGCGCGATGCAGGCCCTGCTGAACACACCCGAGGACGGCGAGGCCCCCCGTACCCCACTGCGACGCTGGCTGCGCCACGGACAGCCCAGCCTGGAGCGCATGAGGAGCCGTCACCACTCCTGGGCCAGGATCTCCGGGCGGCTGCCCGCCGACGCCGTCGAGCAGCTCTGTCTGACCAATGTGGTGCAGCAGCTGGACCACCTCCGGGCCCACGAGGCGGTCGCGCGCCGGCTGGCCGAGGGCACGCTGGAGCTGCACGGCATGTACTTCCATGTGGGCGAGGCCCAGGCGTATCTGCTGGCGGACGGCGTGGGGACCGTCGGCAGCGGCGTGGGCGGGGACGAGGAGGTGTTCAACCGGGTCGCGCCGACCGCCTTCGAGGAGTCACGCGTCTGACCCCGGCCGGTCTGAACCTCTCCCGTACCGCATCCGTGAGAGTGTGTGGCCCCTTCTTTCCGTCCGCTCCGGGAGGGAGGGGTCCCACACAGGTCTACACCAATTCCCCGGATGCGCCCCTTGTCACCCGGGCGCCCGACTGATGAGCTGACCCGGGACACCTAGGACACCCTGGGAAGGGAGAACTCGTGAGCAACGAGAGCCTGGCCAACCTGCTCAAGGAAGAGCGGCGATTCGCACCGCCGGCCGAGCTGGCCGCGCACGCCAATGTCACGGCGGACGCGTACGAGCGGGCCGCGGAGGACAGGCTTGGCTTCTGGGCCGAGCAGGCGAAGCGGCTCACCTGGAGCACCGAGCCGACCGAGACGCTGGACTGGTCGAACCCGCCCTTCGCGAAGTGGTTCGCGGACGGCGAGCTGAACGTCGCCTACAACTGCGTCGACCGGCATGTGGAGGCGGGCAACGGGGACCGCGTCGCGATCCACTTCGAGGGTGAGCCGGGGGACAGCCGTGCCCTCACCTACGCGGAGCTGAAGGACGAGGTGTCGCGGGCCGCCAACGCGCTCACCGAGCTGGGGGTCCGCGCGGGGGACCGTGTCGCCGTCTATCTGCCGATGATCCCCGAGGCCGCGATCGCCATGCTGGCCTGCGCGCGGATCGGGGCCGCGCACTCCGTCGTCTTCGGCGGCTTCTCCGCCGACGCCGTCGCCTCCCGTATCCAGGACGCCGACGCCCGGCTGGTCATCACCGCCGACGGCGGGTACCGGCGCGGGAAGCCCGCCGCGCTCAAGCCGGCCATCGACGCGGCGGTCGCCAAGTGCCCGCAGGTCGAGCATGTTCTCGTGGTGCGCCGGACGGGCCAGGACACCGCGTTCGACGATTCCCGGGACGTGTGGTGGCACGACATCGTCGCCCGGCAGTCCGCCGAGCACACCCCGCAGCCGTTCGGCGCCGAGCACCCGCTCTTCATCCTCTACACCTCGGGGACCACCGGGAAGCCGAAGGGCATCCTGCACACCTCGGGCGGTTATCTCACCCAGGCCGCCTACACCCACCACGCCGTCTTCGACCTCAAGCCCGAGACGGACGTGTACTGGTGTACGGCCGACATCGGCTGGGTGACCGGCCACTCGTACATCGTCTACGGCCCGCTGGCCAACGGCGCGACCCAGGTGATGTACGAGGGCACCCCCGACACCCCGCACCAGGGGCGCTTCTGGGAGATCGTGCAGAAGTACGGGGTGACGATCCTCTACACCGCGCCGACGGCGATCCGTACGTTCATGAAGTGGGGCGACGACATCCCCGCGAAGTTCGATCTCTCCTCCCTGCGGGTGCTGGGCTCGGTCGGCGAGCCGATCAACCCCGAGGCGTGGATCTGGTACCGGGAGCACATCGGCGCCGGCCGGACGCCGATCGTGGACACCTGGTGGCAGACCGAGACCGGCGCCATGATGATCGCCCCGCTGCCCGGTGTGACCGAGACCAAGCCGGGCTCCGCCCAGCGGGCCCTGCCCGGCATCTCCGCGACCGTCGTGGACGACGAGGCCCGCGAGGTGCCCAACGGCGGTGGCGGTTACCTCGTCCTCACCGAGCCCTGGCCGTCCATGCTGCGCACCATCTGGGGCGACGACCAGCGGTTCCTCGACACCTACTGGTCGCGCTTCGAGGGCCAGTACTTCGCCGGGGACGGCGCCAAGAAGGACGACGACGGCGATATCTGGCTGCTCGGCCGGGTCGACGACGTCATGCTCGTCTCCGGCCACAACATCTCCACCACCGAGGTGGAGTCCGCGCTCGTCTCCCACCCCAAGGTCGCCGAGGCCGCCGTCGTCGGCGCCAACGACCCGACGACCGGGCAGGCCATCGTCGCGTTCGTCATCCTGCGCGGTACTGCCAGCGTCGACGACGGTCTGGTGGCCGAGCTGCGCAACCATGTCGGGACCACGCTCGGCCCGATCGCCAAGCCCAAACGGGTCCTGCCGGTCGCGGAGCTGCCCAAGACCCGCTCCGGCAAGATCATGCGCCGGCTGCTGCGGGACGTCGCCGAGAACCGGCAGCTGGGGGATGTCACCACGCTCACGGACTCGTCCGTCATGGACCTGATCCAGACTCAGCTGCCCAGCGCGGCCAGCGAGGACTGAGCCTGCTGCCCGGCTCGGGCGGACGGGCGGGCGGGCCGGGGGGCGAGGCGGCGGGGCGGGCGGGCAGGTGCGGCAGGACCGCGCTCCTCCCCGCGCCCCTCCCCCTCCCCCGCCCGTCCGGGTAGTGTGGGCGACGCGTCAACAACAGAACACGCTTTTCCAGGTGCGCCGGGAAGTCTGGTCGGCAGGTAGTTCGTCATGCCCGCCGAAGAACCGGAGTCGTTCCCGTGCCCGCGCCCACCCCCACCCCGGACCCCCGTCCGAACCCCGTCCCCCCGCGCCGTACGTTCCTCGGGCGGCTCTCCCTCCCCGAGCGGAACTACCTCACCGACGCGCTGCGCACCGAGACCGTCGGCGGAATGCTGCTGCTGGTCGCCGCCGTCGTCGCGCTGCTCTGGGCGAACACCCCGCTGAGCGGCGGCTACGCGTCCGTACGCGACTTCCACATCGGCCCCGCCGCGCTCGGCCTCGATCTCTCCGTACAGCACTGGGCCGCCGACGGGCTGCTCGCCGTCTTCTTCTTCGTCGCGGGGATCGAGCTGAAGCGGGAGCTGGTCGCCGGGGAGCTGCGCGATCCCAAGGCCGCCGCGCTGCCCGTTATCGCCGCGCTCTCCGGGATGGCCGTACCGGCCCTGGTGTACGTGCTGGTCAACACGGTCGGCGGCGGGTCGCTGGACGGCTGGGCCGTGCCCGTGGCGACGGACATCGCCTTCGCGCTCGCCGTCCTCGCCGTCCTGGGTACGTCGCTGCCGTCCGCCCTGCGCGCGTTCCTGCTGACCCTCGCCGTCGTCGACGACCTCTTCGCCATCCTGATCATCGCGGTCTTCTTCACCGGCGATCTGAACTTCCCGGCGCTGGGCGGCGCCGTGGCCGGGCTCGCCGTCTTCCGACTGCTGCTGAGCAAGGGGGTGCGCGGCTGGTACGTATACGTCCCGCTGGCCCTGGTCATCTGGGGGCTGATGTACAACAGCGGGATCCACGCCACCATCGCCGGTGTCGCGATGGGGCTGATGCTGCGCTGCACCAGGAACGAGGGCGAGGAGCGGTCCCCCGGCGAGCACATCGAGCATCTGGTGCGCCCGCTCTCGGCGGGGCTGGCCGTGCCGCTGTTCGCCCTCTTCTCCGCGGGTGTCTCGGTCTCCGGCGGCGCCCTCGGTACGGTCTTCACCCGGCCGGAGACCCTCGGGGTGGTCCTGGGCCTGGTGGTGGGCAAGACGGTCGGCATCTTCGGCGGCACCTGGCTGGCCGCGCGCTTCACCCGGGCCGAGCTGAACGAGGATCTCGCCTGGCCGGACGTCTTCGCGGTCGCCGCGCTCGCCGGCATCGGTTTCACCGTCTCGCTCCTCATCGGCGAGCTGGCGTTCGCGACGGACCAGGGGCTCGCCGACGAGGTGAAGGCCGCGGTGCTGACGGGCTCGGTGATCGCCGCCGTCTTCTCCGGCGTCCTGCTGAAGCTCCGCGTCCGTACGTACCGGGCCCTGTACGAGGAGGAGGAACGCGACGAGGATCGGGACGGTGTCCCCGACGTCTACGAGCAGGACGATCCGGAGTACCACCTGCGCATGGCCGAGCTGTACGAGGCGAAGGCCGCCGAACACCGCAGACTGGCCGCCGAACACGCGGGGGCAACGCGCGCGGACGGCGGCGGTCCGGCATGATCGGCACAACGAGTCCGTAGCCGCGAAGTCCGCGAAGGCCGCGAAATCCGCGACGGAAGAGGGAGTCACCGATGAGCGACACCGGCACGCAGACCGCCGACGCTGTCCGGACCGGCACCATTGTCGGAGTGGGCAACGCCGACCGGAGTATCGGCCAGTTGGTCGCCGCGGCGACCGCCGAGATGTCCGCGCTGGTGCACGACGAGATCGCCCTCGCCAAGGCGGAGGTCCGGCAGGACGTCAAGCGCGGCATCATGGGCAGCGCCGCCGCCGTTATCGCGGGGGTGTTCGCCCTGTTCTCGCTGCCGGTGCTGAGCTTCGCGGCGGCGTACGGCATCCACAATCTGGGCCTCGGGCTCGCCTGGTCGTTCCTGATCGTGGGGGTGGCGTTCCTGCTGCTGGCCGGGGTGCTGATCCTGCTCGCGCTCAGGAAGTTCAAGAAGGTGAAGCCGCCGGAGAAGTCCATCGCCTCGGCCAAGGAGACGGCGGCCATTCTCCAGAACGTGAAGCCCCACCCGCGCGAGACGGGGGAAAGCCTGAAGTCTGTGACACGCTCGACTGTATGACCGCTCCCCCTCCCGGCCCCGGCTTCGACCCCGGCCCCGGGCCCGGCCCGCACCCCGTCGCCTCCGCCGTACGTCTCGACGGCCCCTGGTCACATCGGGACGTGGCGGCCAACGGCGCGCGTTTCCATATCGCCGAAATGGGCGAAGGGCCGCTGGTACTGCTGCTGCACGGCTTCCCGCAGTTCTGGTGGACCTGGCGCCATCAGCTGCCGGCGCTGGCGGAGGCCGGTTATCGCGCGGTGGCCATGGATCTGCGGGGCGTGGGCGGCAGTGACCGTACGCCCAGGGGTTACGACCCGGCCAATCTGGCCCTCGACATCACCGGGGTGGTGCGCTCGCTCGGTGAGCCGGACGCCGCGCTGGTCGGCCATGACCTCGGCGGATATCTCGCCTGGACCGCGGCGGTGATGCGGCCGAAGCTGGTGCGCAGGCTCGCGGTGTCCTCGATGCCACATCCGCGCCGCTGGCGCTCGGCGATGCTCTCCGACTTCTCGCAGAGCCGGGCCGGCTCGTACATCTGGGGGTTCCAGCGGCCCTGGCTGCCGGAGCGTCAGCTCGTCGCGGACGACGCGGCGCTGGTGGGGCGGCTGATCCGGGAGTGGTCGGGGCCGAGGCCGCCGGACGACGCGGCGATCGAGGTCTACCGGCGTGCGATGGCCATCCCGTCCACGGCGCACTGCTCGATCGAGCCGTACCGGTGGATGGTGCGGTCGATGGCCCGGCCCGACGGCATCCAGTTCAACCGGCGGATGAAGCGCCCGGTGCGGGTGCCGACGCTGCAACTGCACGGCTCACTCGATCCGGCGATGCGGACGCGCTCCACGGCGGGATCGGCGGAGTACGTGGAAGCGCCCTACCGCTGGCGGCTGTTCGACGGACTCGGGCACTTCCCGCACGAGGAGGATCCGGCGGCGTTCTCCTCGGAGCTGATCAACTGGCTCAAGGACCCCGAGCCGGACCGTTGAAGACTGACCGCTGATCGTTGAAGACTGACCGCTGATCGTTGAAGGCTGACGTCGGCTGACGGCCCGTGCCGTCGTGATGGGGTCCCTGACCGCCCTGACGACCCGGCATCTCACCCTTTGAACGCTTGTCCTACGAACAGCCAATTGCCGCGCGCATAGGCCAATTGGCCCTCTCTCGGGCGGTTACCGACCATGGGGCACGGGCAAAATTCGCGGTATGGGCTGGATGCACGACTACGGTGACGCCGCACGCAACCGCCGCTCGGCCGCTGTGCCGATCACCCGCAGAAGGGGCGGCCCCGAAGGGGGCCATGATCCCCGGCTCGGTATTCCCCGCATCCTGCGCCGCAGGGCCCGCTGGGTCTCGGCCCGGCTGCGCCACCAACGCGGCTAGGACGGGTGGGAGAAGTCCCGCCCCTCGCGTCACCGCTCCAGCCCGCTGCCGCCGCTACAGGGCGCACGCCTGCGTGTCGACCTGCTGGTTGGCGGTCCGGCCGAGCGTGATGTCCTCGCTGATCTCATCGACCGTCAGGGCGTAGCCGGTCTGCTCGTCGTCGAGCGACCTGGCGAAGATGACCCCGTAGACCTCGCCCGTGGGGGTGAGGAGCGGACCGCCGGAGTTGCCCTGGCGTACGGTCGCGTAAAGCGAGTAGACGCCTCGGCGCACCTCGCCGCGGCGGTAGATGTCCGGCCCGTTGGCCTCGATACGGCCGCGGACGCGCGCGGAGCGCACGTCGTACGCGCCGTTCTCCGGGAAGCCCGCGACGATCGCGCCGTCGTTGATCTTCGCTTCCCGGTCGCTGAAGCGGAGCGGCTTCGCCGGCAGGTCGGGAACGTCCAGTACGGCGATGTCGCGCCGCCAGTCGTAGAGGACGACCTTCGCGTCGTAGAGCCTGCCCTCGCCGCCTATCTGGACCGTGGGCTCCTCCACGCCACCGACCACGTGCGCGTTGGTCATCACACGGCCGTCGGCGAAGACGAAGCCGGAGCCTTCGAGGACCTTGCCGCAGCTGGGCGCCGTACCGACGACCTTGACGATGGAACTCTTGGCGCGGGCCGCCACGCCGCTGCCCGCGAGCGCCGGGTCGGGCGGCCTGACGTCGGGGATGTTCTCGTTGACGAACGGGTTGAAGACCTGGGGGAAGCCGTTCTGCGCGAGGACGGAGGAGAAGTCCGTGAACCAGGTCGACGCGTCGGACGGCATCACCTCGGAGATCTCGCGCATCACCTTCGAGCCGCGGACCTCCTTGCCGAGCGTCGGCAGCGAGGTGCCCGCGAGGGCGGAGCCGATCAGCCACGCGACCAGCAGCATGGCCACGACATTGACCAGCGCGCCGCCGCCCGCGTCGAGCGCGCGGGCGGGCTGCCAGGTGATGTGGTTGCGGAGCCGGTTGCCGAGGTGGGTGGTGAACGCCTGGCCCACGGAGGCGCAGACGATCACTATGACGACCGCGATGACCGCGGCGGTGGTGGAGACCTCGGCGTCCGAGGTGAGCTTCGCCCACACCACCGGAAGGAGGTAGACGGCGACGAGACCGCCGCCGAGGAAGCCGATCACCGAGAGGACGCCGACGACAAAGCCCTGGCGGTATCCGATGACGGCGAACCAGACGGCGGCGAGCAGCAGCAGGATGTCCAGCACGTTCACCGTCAGTAGCCTCGCTTGCTCGCAGATACGTCTCCGGTCCCCCGGGCTCCGGTCCCCCGGGAGGGGTGGCGGCGGCCGGGTGGCCGCCAGGGGCACAGCACGTGGGTCAGCCTGTCACGCGCACCTGTCAGGCGCGCCAGTCCAGCGGAACCAGCCGGGAGGAGTCCCACGGCCGTTCCCAGCCCGCGAAGTGCAGGATGCGGTCGATGACCCCGGCCGTGAATCCCCAGACCAGGGCGGACTCGACCAGAAACGCCGGGCCCTGGTGGCCGCTGGGGTGGCGGGCCGTCGCCCGGTTGGCCGGGTCCGTGAGATCCGCCACGGGGACGGTGAAGACACGGGCGGTCTCGGCGGGATCCACGGCGTCGACCGGTGTGGGGCGGTGCCACCAGCCGAGGACGGGCGTCACCACGAAGCCGCTCACCGGGATGTAGAGGCGGGGCAGCACACCGAAGAGCTGGACGCCGGACGGATCGAGTCCGGTCTCCTCCTCGGCCTCCCGCAGCGCGGCCCGCAGCGGGCCCGTGGTCGCCGGGTCGCCGTCCTCGGGGTCGAGGGCGCCGCCGGGAAAGGCGGGCTGTCCCGGATGCGAGCGCAGACTGCCCGCCCGCTCCATGAGCAGCAGCTCGGGCCCTCCGCCGCTCTCGCCGAAGAGGATGAGCACGGCGGACTGGCGTCCGTGACCGCTCGCGGGCGGCAGGAAGCGGCTGAGCTGCTCCGGCGCGACCGTCTCGGCCGCCCGGACGACGGGCGCGAGCCAGTCCGGCAGCCCGTCGGTGGTGACGGTGATCCCGGTCATCGGACCACCGTAGGTCTCTTCAGCGTGCGTCATGGGCAACCCCCGTCGTAACAACGCCTGCCGTCGGCCGGATCGTTCCGCCGCCGGTGTCCCGCCCGCCTCCGCCTCCTCCTTCTCCCCGTCGCCCCCGCTCGCTCTCCGTCGCTCGTGTCCTCATACGGTCCGGTCCGCCCCGGCTACTCAGCCCGGGCCGGGGCGGGCCTGCCCGGATAGCCGGCGGGCGGGTTGAGCCGCTGGCCGGGCTGGCCGCCCATCTCGTACTTGAGGAGTTTGCGGGCCTTCTCCGGGTCGGTCTCGCCCTCTCCGTAGGAAGGGCACAGATGCGCGATCGGGCAGGCGCCGCAGGCCGGTTTACGGGAGTGGCAGACCCGGCGGCCGTGGAAGATCACCCGGTGGGAGAGCATCGTCCACTCGCTTCTGGGGAAGATCTCCGCGATCTCGGCCTCCACCTTCTCCGGGTCCTCCTGCTCGGTCCACCGCCAGCGGCGGACCAGCCGGCCGAAGTGGGTGTCGACGGTCAGGCCGGGAACGCCGAAGGCGTTGCCGAGCACGACGTTGGCCGTCTTGCGGCCGACGCCGGGGAGCGTCACGAGGTCGTCGAGCCGTCCGGGGACCTCGCCGCCGAAGCGGTCGCGCAGGGCGGTGGACAGGCCGATGAGGGACTTCGTCTTGGCGCGGAAGAAGCCGGTGGGCCGGATCAGCTCCTCCATCTCCTCCGGCGCGGCCGCGGCCATGTCCTCGGGGGTCGGGTACTTCGCGAAGAGGGCGGGCGTGGTCTGGTTGACCCGGAGGTCGGTGGTCTGGGCGGAGAGGACCGTCGCCACCAGCAGTTCGAACGGATTGCGGAAGTCCAGCTCCGGATGGGCGTACGGATAGACCTCCGCCAGCTCGCGGTTCGTGCGGCGGGCCCGGCGGACCATGGCGAGCCGCGACTCGGGCGCGGCCGGCTTGACGGGCTCGGCGCGCTTGGCGGGCTCGGCAGACCTGGCGGCGGGCCCGGCGGGTTCGGCGCGCTTGACCTTTGCCCCTTTTGCGGCTTTTTTCGGTTTCACTGAAGGCTGTTCGCCCACAGCGGAATTACGCTCCACGGACACTCTCCCAGCCCCCTTCGGCCTGCGCTGACACCGGCGAGTTGAACACCCGGCCAGCGTAGAGCCCGGCACTGACATCCGCCCCGGCCATGGCCGATCACCACCCGAATCGGCCCCCCTGGCACGGATGGGCACGCCCGTACGTCAAACTTGTGATTGATCGCACGGTTTCGAACAGCCAAAATTCGGCGGAGTGCGAGAAAGCCCGGCGATGCCAAGCCACCCGAGAAGAAGCGGCACGTACGGCATCATGGGGACCACGGTTCCTGAGCAGGTGGGGACCCCCCGGTCCCCTGAGCAGGTCGACAAGGAGAGAACACGTGGACGACGTTCTGCGGCGTGCCCCGCTCTTCGCGGCGCTCGATGACGAGCAGGCGGCAGAGCTGCGCGCCTCGATGAGTGAAGCGACGCTCGCGCGCGGTGACGCGCTCTTCCACGAGGGCGACCCGGGCGACCGGCTCTATGTGGTCACCGAGGGCAAGGTCAAGCTCCACCGCACCTCCCCCGACGGCCGCGAGAACATGCTGGCCGTGCTCGGCCCCGGCGAGCTGATCGGCGAGCTGTCGCTCTTCGACCCCGGTCCGCGCACCGCGACCGCCACGGCGCTGACCGAGGTCAAGCTCCTCGGCCTGGGCCACGGCGACCTCCAGCCCTGGCTGAACGCGCGCCCGGAGGTGGCCACGGCCCTGCTGCGCGCCGTCGCCCGCCGGCTGCGCAAGACGAACGACCAGATGTCCGACCTGGTCTTCTCCGATGTGCCCGGCCGGGTGGCCCGCGCCCTCCTCGACCTGTCGCGCCGTTTCGGTGTGCAGTCGGAGGAAGGCATCCACGTGGTCCACGACCTGACCCAGGAGGAGCTGGCCCAACTGGTCGGCGCCTCCCGCGAGACGGTCAACAAGGCCCTCGCCGACTTCGCCCAGCGCGGCTGGCTCCGCCTTGAGGCGCGTGCCGTGATCCTGCTGGACGTGGAGCGCCTCGCGAAGCGCTCGCGCTGACCGCGCCACCAGCGCGCCACCGTAAAAGCTGTTTGTACGTTTTCGAAGGGCCCCGCCTCCGCGTTCCGGAGGCGGGGCCCTTCGGCGCGTCCGGGGCGCGGAGGCGGGGGCCGGCCGTCCGCGACGGCGAGCGTTGTCAGTGGGTCGGGCTACCGTACGAGCACGGACAGTGACCGGCCGCCGGTCAGATCAGTCCGTGGTCGCGCAGATACTCCAGCTGCGCGCGTACGGAGAGTTCGGCGGCCGGCCAGAGGGACCGGTCCACGTCGGCGTAGACGTGGGCCACGACGTCGGAAGGTGTGCGATGGCCGTTCTCCACAGCCGTCTCGATCTGGGCGAGCCGGCCGGCGCGGTGCGCCAGATAGAACTCGACCGCGCCCTGGGCGTCGTCGAGCACCGGACCGTGCCCGGGCAGCACAGTGTGGACTCCGTCGTCGACGGTGAGGGAGCGGAGTCTGCGCAGGGAGTCGAGATAGTCGCCGAGCCGGCCGTCCGGGTGCGCGACGAGCGTCGTCCCGCGGCCGAGGACGGTATCGCCGGTGAGCACGGCGCGATCGGCCGGGAGGTGGAAGCAGAGCGAGTCGGAGGTGTGCCCCGGGGTCGGTACGACCCGCAGCTCCAGGCCGCCGGTGGTGATGACGTCCCCGCCGGCCAGCCCCTCGTCACCGAGCCGCAGGGCCGGGTCCAGGGCCCGTACGGGGGTGTTGGTCAGCGCCGCGAAGCGGGCCGCGCCCTCCGCGTGGTCCGGGTGGCCGTGGGTGAGGAGGGTCAGCGCGATCCGCTTCCCCGCCCGCGCGGCCGTGTCGACGACCGCCTTCAGGTGGCCTTCGTCGAGCGGCCCTGGGTCGATGACGACCGCCAGTGCGGAGTCGGGCTCCGAGACGATCCAGGTGTTGGTGCCGTCCAGGGTCATCGCGGAGGCGTTGGGCGCGAGGACGTTGACGGCGCGGGCGGTGGCGGCGCCGGACAGCACACCGCCGCGCGGCTGGCCGGGAAGGGCGGCGGCTTCGGTCATCGGGGGCCTCCGGTCGGGCTGCTCTGCTCACTCGTACGGCCGGGGTCGGCGGTGGCGGTCCGGTCCGGCGGGGCGGTGCGGTCTGTCGGGGCGATGGAGTCCGGCGGGACGGTCCGGTCTGCGGGGACGGTCCGGTCCGCCGGGGCGATCCGCTTTGTGAACTCGTCGTGTCCGGGCCAGCTCAGCACCAGCTCCCCGTCCGTCAGCCGCGCCCTGGCCAGTACGGGCGCCATATCGCGGTCGGCCGCCCCGGCGAGCGCCTCTGCGGCCGTGCCGTACGGCTGGAGCTGACGCAGTGTCGAGACGGTCGGCGGCATCATCAGCAGCTCGCCCCTGTCGTACGCCGCGATGGCCTCGCCCGGGCCGATCCAGACCGTACGGTCGGCCTCCGTGGAGGCGTTCCGGGCGCGCTGTCCGGGTGGGAGCACCGCGACGAAGAACCAGGTGTCGTAGCGGCGCGCCTCGAACTCCGGTGTGATCCAGCGGGCCCAGGCGGCCAGCAGATCGCTGCGCAGGACCAGCCCGCGCCGGTCCAGGAAGTCCGCGAAGGACAGCTCGCGGTCGACCAGGGCCGTACGGTCGGCCTCCCAGTCGGCGCCGGTCGTGTCGGCCACGACCGTACCGGCGCTGCCGCCCGCGAGCAGGACGCCGGTCTCCTCGTACGTCTCGCGTACCGTCGCGCAGACGATGGCCTGCGCGGCGGCGGTGTCGACACCGAGCCGCCGTGCCCAGGCGTCGCGGGCCGGGCCGGCCCAGCCGATGGGCCGGTCGTCGTCGCGGGGATCGACCCCGCCGCCGGGGTAGACATAGGCGCCGGCGGCGAAGGCCATGGAGGCCCGGCGCCGCAGCATGTGGACGGCGAGGCCGGTGGGACCGGTGTTCTCTCCGGCGGGACCGCCGTCGGGCTCAGGGGCGGTCGCACCCGCGGGGCCGGTCTCGCCCGGGGCCGGGGAGCCGCCCGTACGGTCGCGCAGGAGCATCACGGTCGCCGCCCGTCGCGGGGCCACGGGCGTCAGCTCACCGGCGGCGAGAGCGCGGATCCGCTCGGGCCATTCGGGCGGGTACCACTGACCATTGGGCATGGCCGGATGCTATGCGCTGGGGCGGCGATGTTCGAGGGCACATGCGGCCTCGCCGCCGACGCGATTGCCCCGGCCCGGGGCGGCCCGACCGGCCCGGGCGGCGCGCGTGCCGCCCGGCGTCCCGGTCGTCGGTCAGTCGTTGACCGTCGTCGGTCAGTCGTCGGTCAGTTCGACCTGGATCTCGACCTCGACCGGCGCGTCCAGCGGCAGCACCGCCACACCGACGGCGCTGCGCGCGTGCAGCCCCTTGTCGCCCAGGACCTGGCCGAGCAGCTCGCTCGCGCCGTTGATGACGCCCGGCTGCCCGGTGAAGTCGGCGGCCGAGGCGACAAAGCCGGTGACCTTGACCACGCGCGCGATCCGGTCCAGATCGCCGACGACCGACTTCACGGCGGCCAGGGCGTTCAGCGCGCAGACACGCGCCAGCTCCTTGCCCTCCTCCGCGGTGACCTCGGCACCGACCTTGCCGGTGACCGGAAGCTTGCCGTCCACCATCGGGACCTGGCCCGAGGTGTAGACATACGCCCCGGACCGTACGGCCGGCTGGTACGCGGCCAGCGGCGGTACGACCTTGGGCAGCGTCAGGCCCAGTTCGGCGAGCGCTGCCTCGACTGCTCCGCTCATGCGCCCTTCTCCCGCTTCAGATAGGCGACGAGCTGCTCCGGGTTGTTCGGCCCGGGCACGACCTGGACCAGCTCCCAGCCGTCCTCGCCCCAGGTATCCAGAATCTGCTTGGTCGCGTGCACGAGAAGAGGCACGGTCGCGTACTCCCACTTGGTCATGGATCGACTGTAGTCGTACCGCGTGGCGGCCTCGTGCGTAGCCCGCGGCCTTACTGGTTAGGCTCGAATACGTGAGCAGGCTCCAGGTCGTCAGCGGCAAGGGCGGTACCGGTAAGACGACGGTCGCCGCCGCACTCGCGCTCGCCCTCGCGACCGAGGGCAAGCGCACTCTCCTCGTCGAGGTCGAGGGCAGACAAGGAATCGCACAACTTTTCGAGACCGAGGCGCTTCCGTACGAAGAACGGAAGATCGCGGTCGCCTCGGGCGGCGGCGAGGTGTACGCGCTGGCGATCGACGCCGAGCGCGCGCTCCTCGACTACCTCCAGATGTTCTACAAGCTCGGCAGCGCGGGCCGGGCCCTCAAGAAGATCGGCGCGATCGACTTCGCCACGACGATCGCGCCGGGGGTACGGGACGTCCTGCTGACCGGCAAAGCGTGCGAAGCCGTACGCCGACGGGACAAGCAGGGACGTTTCACCTACGACTACGTGGTGATGGACGCGCCGCCCACCGGCCGCGTCACCCGCTTCCTGAACGTCAACGACGAAGTGGCCGGGCTGGCGAAGATCGGCCCCATATACAACCAGGCGCAGGCCGTGATGCGCGTCCTGAAGTCCCCCGGAACGGCCGTGCACATGGTCACGCTCCTGGAGGAGATGCCCGTCCAGGAGACGGCGGACGGCATCACCGAACTGCGGGCCGCCGAACTGCCGGTCGGCAAGGTGATCGTCAACCAGGTCCGGCCCCATCTGCTGGACGAGGCGGCCGTACGCGCCGCGGGCGGCGACCGCCGCGAGGAGGTCGCCGCCTCGCTCAGGACGGCCGGGGTGGCGGCCCCGGCCCAGCTCGTCGGACCGCTCCTCGGCCAGGCGGCCGAACACGCGCAGCGCGTCGAGCTGGAGCGCGAGCAGCGGGCCGTGCTCGCCCGGCTCGGGTTGCCCACGTACGAACTCCCCTTCATCGGGGAGGGGATGGACCTCGCCGGTCTCTACCGGCTGGCGGGCGAGCTACGGCACCTCGGGGAGGTCTTCGCATGACCCTGGACTCCGCGGCGGCGCCGCTCGACATCGATCCGCTGATCGACGACCGCGCCACCCGCATCATCGTGTGCTGCGGCTCCGGGGGCGTCGGGAAGACAACGACCGCCGCGGCGCTCGGTGTACGGGCCGCCGAGCGCGGGCGCAAGGTCGTCGTCCTGACCATCGACCCGGCGCGCAGACTCGCCCAGTCCATGGGGATCGACTCGCTCGACAACACCCCGCGGCGGGTCAAGGGCGTCGAGGGCCCCGGCGAACTGCACGCCATGATGCTCGACATGAAGCGGACCTTCGACGAGATCGTCGAGGCGCACGCGGACGAGGAGCGGGCCCGCTCCATCCTGGACAACCCCTTCTACCAGTCCCTGTCGGCCGGCTTCGCGGGCACGCAGGAGTACATGGCGATGGAGAAGCTGGGGCAGCTGCGGGCGCGCGACGAGTGGGACCTGATCATCGTCGACACCCCGCCGTCCCGCTCCGCGCTGGACTTCCTGGACGCGCCGAAGCGGCTCGGGTCCTTTCTGGACGGGAAGTTCATCAGACTGCTGATGACCCCGGCGAAGATGGGCGGCCGGGCCGGAATGAAGTTCCTGAATGTCGGCATGTCGATGATGACGGGCACACTCGGAAAGCTGCTGGGCGGTCAGTTCCTGCGCGATGTGCAGACGTTCGTGAGCGCGATGGACACGATGTTCGGCGGTTTCCGGACGCGCGCGGACGCGACGTACCGGCTGCTCCAGGCGCCGGGCACGGCCTTCCTGGTCGTCGCGGCGCCGGAGCGGGACGCGCTGCGGGAGGCCGCGTACTTCGTGCAGCGCCTGGCGGAGGAAGAGATGCCGCTGGCCGGGCTGGTCCTCAACCGGGTGCACGGCAGCGGGGCGGCGCGGCTGTCGGCGGAGCGGGCGCTGGCCGCCGCGGAAAATCTTGAAGAGGGGCGCATGGCGGATCGGGAAGTGGGGAATGCTTCCGGGCGAGGCACTGCAGCACCGGCCGACTCCTCTCCCGAAGCCGCCGAGGCGCACGAGCCCACCCCCTCGCAGCATGAAGCCGAAGTCGAAGCCGCGGAATCCGCCACCGAGGGATTCGCTGTGGATTCCGAGGTTTCCGAGGCCCCCGAGAGCCGCCGCCCTCGATCAACCATGTCCGACCCGCCCGACCTGTCCACATCCGTGCCGTCATCCGAGTCCACCACCGCGCCCGCTTCTGTCACAAGTGTGGAACAGCTGACGGCCGGTCTACTGCGTCTGCACGCCGAGCGGATGCATGTGGTCGCGCGCGAGAAGCGCACGCGCGACCGCTTCACCGCGCTCCATCCCGAGGTGGCGGTGACCGAGGTGGCCGCGCTGCCCGGCGATGTCCATGACCTGGCCGGGCTCAGGGCCATCGGCGAGCGTCTCGCATCGGCGCGTACGGACGCCACGGACGCGTAGCGGGACGCGGCAGCGCGCCACGCAGCCCGGCCCCGCGCGCACCTGGGCGCGCGCTCGCCACGCCTCCGTACGTACGGGCGGCACACCTACCGGCGCGCGTACGGGCAACGCGGTGCCGCCGTGCCGGCACTGGTCCCGACCGCCGGCCTCCGGTCGGACAGGGCGTTGCGTTCCCGCAGGTCAATCGGGGTGCGGCGGCAAGCCATGACGACGTGCGGCCGGGGCGGACCGCGGCTTCGGCATGTGCGTACGACCTGTGCGTGCCTGGACACGCGCGTACGCGCCGAAGCGCTTTCCGCCCCACCCCACGCCATGGCGGGAGCCGTCCCGCAGGGGTCCCGGGCTCCCCCGGGTCACCCCACCGCGGGCTACCCCACCGCCGCGTATGTCTCGTACGTCTCGTCGTCCTCCAAGCCCACGGGCAGCAGGCCCGCGCCGCGCTCGTACTCCGTGCGCGCCGTCTCCAGCAGCCGACGCCACGAAGTGACGGTCGGACGCCTGCGCAGCAGTGCGCGGCGCTCCCGCTCCGTCATCCCACCCCACACGCCGAATTCGACGCGATTGTCCAACGCGTCGGCCAGGCACTCGGTCCGCACCGGGCATCCGGTGCACACCGCCTTGGCCCTGTTCTGCGCCGCGCCCTGTACGAACAGTTCATCTGGATCGGTAGTGCGGCATGCTGCCTGCGCACTCCAGTCGGTTACCCAGCCCATGCTGGCGCCGTCCTCTCCCGAATCGAGGCTCCCCCACGGCGGCAGCGGCATATTCACCGTTGCCAGTTGAGGACGTTACGGAAGGCGGGCACAGCGCAACACCCCCTTCGGGCCCAATCTTGAATGGCCCGAACGGACTATGCGTACGCGGCAGATCACCCAGAGGAGTGACCCAGGGGCATATGCGACTGGTCCGACAGAGTCGGAAATTTCAGGAGCACCACAAAGGACATCCAGCGACAGACATTAACGATTCGGGCATCGGCGCGGACATGGCTTTCCATGTTTCGGGTTCACGGAAAGTTCATCGGCGGGTCTTGATGCGGGACCGCACTGCTGTGACAGTTGAGGACAGCTTAGGCCAGAGCCTTGACGCGTGTCCGGCGATTGAGAACGTAGGCTGCCCCCATGCCAAAAACGCGCTCCGGCGGGGGTCTGTCCGGGACCCAGCAGGCCGCCAAATTCCTCGGTGTCAGCGTGCTCGCGGGGGCTGTGCTGGCGGGCATCGCCCTGCCGGCCTTCGGGGCACTGGGACTGGCGGCCAAGGGAACGGTCGAAGGTTTCGACGAGATCCCCGCCAACCTCAAGACCCCGCCCCTGAGCCAGCGCACCACCATCCTGGACTCCCAGGGCGGCAAGATCGCCACGGTGTACTCGCGCGACCGCACGGTCGTGCCCCTGACGGACATCTCCCCGTACATGCAGAAGGCGATCGTCGCGATCGAGGATTCGCGCTTCTACGAGCACGGGGCCATCGACCTCAAGGGTGTGCTGCGCGCGGTCAACCGCAACGCGCAGTCGGGCGGTGTCGCCCAGGGCGCGTCGACCCTCACGCAGCAGTACGTGAAGAACGTGTTCGTGGAGGAGGCCGGCGACGACCCGGACAAGGTCGCGCAGGCCACCCAGCAGACCCTGGGCCGCAAGATCCAGGAACTGAAGTACGCGATCCAGGTCGAGGAGGAGCTGGGCAAGAAGAAGATCCTCGAGAACTATCTGAACATCACCTTCTTCGGGCAGCAGGCATACGGCATCGAGGCCGCCGCCCAGCGCTACTTCTCCAAGCCGGCCAAGGACCTGACCCTCCCGGAGTCGGCCATGCTGGCGGGCATCGTCCAGTCGCCGAGCCGGTACGACCCGGTCAACGACGAGGAGGAGGCGACCAAGCGGCGCAACACCGTGCTCCAGCGGATGGCCGCCGTCGGCGCCGTCTCGCAGAAGGAGGCGGACAAGGCGAAGGCCGAGCCGATCGCGCTGAAGGTGAGCCGTCCCAAGAACGGCTGCATCACGGCGGTCAGCGGCGCGGGCTTCTTCTGCGACTACGTACGGAACGTGTTCCTCACCGACCCGGCCTTCGGCAAGACGCGCGAGGAGCGGGGCAAGGTCTGGAACCAGGGCGGTCTGACGATCCGTACGACGCTCGACCCGCAGGCCCAGAGCGCGGCGCAGGATTCGATCAAGAAGCACGTCTACAAGAGCGACGCGGTCGCGACGGCGCTGACCATCGTCCAGCCGGGCACCGGCAAGATCCTCGCGATGGGCCAGTCGCGCCCGTACGGCTTCGACAAGCACGAGACCCAGATCAACCTGTCCGTCGACCAGAAGATGGGCGGCGGCGCCGGGTACCAGCCGGGCTCGACCTTCAAGCCGATCGTCGCCGCGGCGGCGCTGGAGCGGGGCATCTCGCCGACGCAGGCGTACTCGTCGCCGTACCAGATGGACTACCCGAGCCCGATCTCCACGTGCGCCGGCAACTACGTGAACACCAACGGCGAGAAGCTGGAGAACGAGGACGAGTCCGAGGTCGGTCCGTACGCGATGAAGGAGGCGATGGCCAAGTCGGTCAACACCTACTTCGTCCAGATGATCGCCCAGACCGGCACCTGCGCCGTCACCGAGCTGGCCGGCAAGCTCGGCGTCAACCGCGCCGACGGTTCGAAGCTGGGGACCGGTCCGGCCATAGCGCTGGGCACGGAGGAGATGTCGCCGCTGACGATGGCGCAGGCGTACGCGACCTTCGCCTCCCGGGGCACGCGGTGCGAGCCGATCGCCATCGAGTCGATCACCGGCCCGGACAAGAAGTCGATCCCGGTGCCGAAGAAGTCCTGTGCGCGGGTGATGTCGGAGAACACGGCCGACACCATCACCGCGCTGCTGAAGGGCGTGGTCGAGGACGGTACGGGCCAGCAGGCGGGCCTCAGTGACCGGCCGAGCGCGGGCAAGACCGGTACGACGGACGGCCGTTACGCGGCCTGGTTCACCGGCTACACGCCGAACATGGCGACCGCGGTGTGGGTCGGCGACCCGGCGCACGCCAAGCGCATGATCGACATCTCGATCGGCGGCCAGTACCACGACAAGGTGTACGGCGGCGACACGCCGGGGCCGATCTGGCGCGACGCGATGAGCGGGGCGCTGGCGGGCCGGACCGTGGAGCAGTTCAACGACATCGTGATCCCGGACCCGCCGAAGAAGGACCGGGACAAGCCGAGCGACAACCAGAGCGACGACAGCGGCGACCAGGGCGCGCAGGGCGGCCAGGGCGATCCGGGCGACGCTTCGGCGGGCAACGACGGCAACGAGAACGGGAACAACGGCAACAACGGCAACAACGGCGGCGGATTCGGCGGCTTCCCCGGGGGCAGCAGCAGCCAGGGCAACAACGGGCGCGGGGGGCGGTAGGCGCGTTCGTACGGCCGACGGCGGGCGGTGATGATCACCGCCCGCCGTCGGCGTTTGTGCGTATGTACGGGGGGGTGTGCTGTTGCCCCGGGCGGCCCGCGTACGTACGGGGGCGTGTGCTGTTGCCCCGGGCGGCCCGCGTACGTACGGGGGGCTCAGCCCGCGAGCGTGCGGGGGCTCAGCCCGCGAGCGTGCGCTTGACCGCCGCGGAGACCCGGCCGCCGTCCGCGCGGCCGGCCACCTTCGGGTTCACGATCTTCATGACGGCGCCGATCGCGCGCGGCCCCTCGGCGCCGGCGGCCTTCGCCTCGCCCACGGCCTGCGCGACGATCTCGCCCAGCTCCTCGTCGCTCAGCTGCTGCGGCAGATACGCGTCGAGGAGCACGCCCTCCGCCTTCTCCCGCTCGGCCTGCTCGGCACGGCCGCCCTTCGCGAATGCCTCCGCCGCCTCACGGCGCTTCTTCGACTCCCGGGCGATCACCTTCCGCACCTCGTCGTCGGAGAGCACGCGCGGCGAGGTGCCCGCGACCTCCTCCTTGGTGATCGCGGTGAGGGTCAGCCGGAGCGTGGCGGAGCGAAGCTCGTCGCGCGCCCTGATGGCTTCGGTGAGGTCTTCCTTCAGCTTGGACTTGAGGCTGGTCATGGGCCAAGTGTGGCAGGTGCGGTGGCGGGTCCGCCCGCGGATTACCCGCCCGTAGGAGTCTGCGACGATGGGCGCATGCGCGCACGCTACGGGATTCCCCTGAAAATCACCGCTGGTCTCGCGGCGGCCGGTGTGGCCGGTGTCGCCTATGCCGCCGGATTCGAAGCCCGCTCGTTCAGGCTGCGGAGGATCTCCGTACCGGTGCTGCCGCGCGGTATGCGGGACCTCCGGGTCCTCCAGGTCTCCGACATCCACATGGTGAGCGGGCAGGGCAAGAAGCGGCGCTGGCTCCAGTCGCTGGCCGGGCTGCGGCCGGATTTCGTGGTCAACACGGGCGACAACCTCTCGGACCCGGACGCGGTGCCGGAGGTGCTGGACGCGCTGGGGCCGCTGATGGAGTTCCCCGGCGTCTATGTCTTCGGTTCGAACGACTACTACGGCCCGAAGCTGCGCAACCCGGCCCGCTACCTCATGGAGAAGGCCCAGGGCCGCCACGGCCTGAACGGCAACGCCCCCGCCGTCGCGGCCGTCCACAACCCGTGGGAGCCGATGCGCGACGCGTTCGACGCGGCGGGCTGGGTGGGCCTGAACAACACCCGCGGCCGGCTCAAGCTCGACGGCCGCGAGATCGCCTTCACCGGCGTCGACGACCCGCACATCAAGCGCGACCGGTACGAGCGCGTGGCGGGCGGCCCCGACCAGGGCGCCGACCTCTCGATCGGCGTGGTCCACGCCCCGTACCTGCGCTCCCTGGACGCCTTCACCGCGGACGGCTACCCGCTGATCCTGGCGGGCCACACGCACGGGGGGCAGCTCTGCGTCCCCTTCTACGGGGCGCTGGTCACCAACTGCGACCTCGACACCGACCGCGTGAAGGGCCTCTCCACCCACCGCAGCGCCGGCCGTACGGCCTACCTCCACGTCTCGGCGGGCTGCGGCACCAACCGCTACACCCCGATCCGCTTCGCCTGCCCCCCCGAGGTAACCCTCCTGACCCTGACATCCCACCCCTGACCCACCCCCCCCGGCCCGGCCCCCCTGCCCCCGCCCACGGCCCCGAAACCGGATTTCGTCTCCGGCCAGCGGTGGGCTAAAGTAATCGATGTCGCAGCGAGACCGGCGACATCGGGGTGTAGCGCAGCTTGGCAGCGCGCTTCGTTCGGGACGAAGAGGTCGTGGGTTCAAATCCCGCCACCCCGACAGCTGAAACACCAGGTCAGGGCCTTGATCCACTTAGTGGATCAAGGCCCTGACTCGTTTCCGGGAGGCGTCCTTGCCTCAAAAGGGTCGCACTGGCTGAGCCCTCGACGGAGAATGCAGTACGGTCGCGCTCATACGGGTAGGTAGCGGAGAGGAGGGGTTCATGTCGTACGAACCGAAGCTCGCGGCAGCGCTGTCCGGCGCGACGATGGCCCAGCTCTCCCACTGGCGCCATGGCTCAGGCGCAGGAAGCGCCGTCCTCGTGCCGGAGATTTCGGCTACTCGCCCCATCCTGTATTCCTTCCGAGACGTCGTCGCACTGCGAACCTGCGTGCGTCTCCGGCAGGAGACCTCACTGCAACGGATCCGCCGCGCAGTGGACTCCCTCAGGGAGGATCTGGGCGAACGAGAACACCTCTCGGCCTACCAGCTCGTCACCGACGGGGGCACGGTGTATCTGGCCGATCCCGACCATGCTGTCGACTTGATCGGCCATAAGGGCGGCAAGAGCAACCTCGTCATCCACCAGCTCGTCGACGTCCTCGCACCGTTCTATCGGAACGGCCGGCACATTCCCGACCTGCTGTCCCCCCGTCCAGACGTAGCGGTGGATCCATCCGTACGTGGTGGTGAGCCGGTGATCCGTGGCACCCGCATTCCCGCGGCCGAGGTCGCGGCCCTGATCCGAGATGGAATTCCGCCGGAGCAAATCGCCGACTTCTATCCCGGAGTCAGTGCCGGAGCAGCACTTGAAGCAACTGATTTCACCGATTACGTCGACAGCTACACGGGCACGCCAACAGGTGTAGGCGCAGGTGCGAGTCGAGGCGCCGCTTGAAACTGCTGCTCGACGAAAACGTGCCGCGGCCTATGGCCGACATCGTCCGCATCCTCCTCAAGGCTCACAACGTCATACACGTTCATGACCTGCCCGGATGGGCCGGCACCAAGGACATCGCACTGTTCGAGAAGGCTCGCGCCGAAGGCTTCGACGCAGTCCTCACCAACGACATCAAACAGATGAGCCGCAGCCTGGAAGTCGCCGCAATCGCCGCGTCCGGCCTCCATAGGATTGAGTACCGCCAGAACAACAAGCACGGCGGATTGGTCGGCCTCGGCTCAGCAATCGCCACGGTTTGCGCGGGGCTCCCCCATGCTCTGGCCGAACTCTCGGTCGCAGACGGACAGCGTCTGGTCTCCCTCACTTCGGTCGACCCCACACGCGCTACCCGCGTCCGCACCGTCGACCCTCAAGTGGACGCGCCCAAATTCTGGCCGACGGGCTGACCTGCGGCGCAGAGCCGTGGAAATCCATGCGCCACGCTCCTCCGGCTGCCCTAGCTGCTCTTGGAGCGCGCTTGACCGGAACTCGCTCCGGCGGGTTCCGGTGGTTCGGGTGGTCCCTCCAAGGACGTGACGGAGAGAAAGAACCCCTACCAAGCCCCACCCCACCCGCCCGTCGTTCACACTCACTCGGGCGGGTGAACATCCCTGGTTTTGGTGGATTTCGTGTGTGGTGACTGCCTTACGCTCTGCGAGAGCAACAGAGACACCCACCGACGACACGACATACGTCGGCCCCCGGCCGGGACTTGCCATCCCGATCGAGGGCCTGACCACCGCGGAAGAAGAGAGCTTCCTGATGGATGCCAACGACATTAGCGCGCCCCCGCACTCCCCGTCCGGCTTACGCGACTCGCAGCGCCCCGCACGGGCTAATCCACGTCCCGGTGTTCGGCCATCGGCCTCCCCGGACGTTCGGCCCGCCGGGATCGAGCACGACAACTCCCGTCACACCGAACGCTTCACCGTGATCGGCAACCACCTCGCCCAGCACGACAAGCTGTCACTGGTCGCCATGGGCCTCGGGCTCCACATCCAGTCACTGCCCACCGGCGCCCGCGTCGACATCAAGACCCTCGCGGGACGCTTTCCCGAAGGACCGACGCGAATTGCCGCCGGGCTGCGGGAACTTGAAGCCCACGGCTACCTGCGGCGGCTGCGCGAACGTACCCCCGGTGGGCGGATCGTCACCCGTACGATCTCCTGCAATCAGCCCGCAGCGGCGGCGGTACGGCACCACCGGAGCGGTGGCGCTACGACTGCGGTGGTCCGCCGCACCGCGCCCCCCGACACGTGCGCCGAACCCGCTCGGCCCGCGCCGCCCGCGCCCCGCAAGAAGCGGCCCCTGCCCGACGTGCCCCAGCCCGGATACTCCTCCCCGGACCTTCTCGGTGTGGCCACCGCGGTCCTTGCCGATCTGCGTGTTCATGATCCGCGTCTGCTGCTCTCCGCCTGCGACACGGCGCATCTCGCGCCCGGCGTCGCCGCCTGGCTGGAGCGGGATGTGGCGCCCGCCGCCGTACGCCAGGCGCTGATCTCGGACCTGCCGGCCGAGGCTTTGCGGCGGCCGGCCGCCTTGCTCGCGTACCGTCTGGCCGACCAGTTGCCACCGGCGCCGCCCTTTCGCGCGCCCGCCGCCGTCCGGTATCCGCTCCGTAACTGCGACCACTGCGACCGCGGCTATCGCGGGCCGGAGCCGGGGTGCTGTGGGGACTGTCGGGAGCGGGCATTACTCAACTGACCTGCAAGAATTCGCTCGTTGAACCCCTCCTGTTCGTCCTGCCTGGCTAATCTCCACACGCCCTGGTCGGGTACAGGAGAGGCACAGGTTCATGAGCAGCGCGATTCACCGCATCTCGCACCGGCGGCCTGTGGCTGCCTCGACGCCAATCCGGCAGCCTCGGGGCGGGAGTTCGGAGGGGAACGCGGCGCAGCGTGCTCTGCTCGGGATCCAGGCCGGTGCCGGCAATCGGGCCACGGTCGTGGCGGTGCAGCGTGCCAGGGACGCGGCGAAAGGGAAGGCGGCAGAGGGGCGTAACGCGGCTGGTGGTGCTAAGAGTTACCGCGATCGGATCTCCGCCGTTCTCAACAAGCTCAAGACGCATCTTGAGTTCATCGACACCTTCGTCAAGGGCCTTCATGTCCCCGCCAACGCGGGTATCTCCCAGCAAGCCTCCGCCACGGTCAGCGACGGTCTCAAACACTCCGCCGGCTCGTCGGGGACCGCCGCCGCGTCGGAGAACCTGGTTACGGAGGCCGCCGGCGCCGTGCTGAGTGGTATGGAAGCGGGCAAGGCCAGGAAGGACGCCAAGAAGTACGGGAGTGGGGCCGCCTTCCACAGCGCGGACAAGAAGGCCAACTCCAAAACGGCCGACGCGGTCGTCGGTGCCGCCAGCTCCGGTAGCTACGCCCTCGGTATCGCCAAGGAGCTGACCAAAGCCCAGAAGATGGCACACGCCGCGACGATGTCCGAGGCGAGCGGTATCGGATCCGGTGTGGTCGGCGTGGTGAAGGGCGTCCGTGCGGCGGGGCGTACTGGACTGACGGCTCGTAAGTACCGCGCGCTGAAGGGGATTTCGAGGTCCGACCGTACCGACGAGGTGGCGCTGGCCCGGCTGAACCAGGCGCGGCAGGAGGCCGAATGGGCCGCGGCCGAGGCGTACATCGCGCTGGGCACCCACTGGGAACACGAGGGCGAAGACAGGCTGGAGCGTGTTTCCGAGGCCATCGATACGGCCTGGGCGGCGATGGGTGACGCCCGTGACGCGGGCAGGGACCTGCGGCGCGCCGAGGACGTGAACACCATGGATACGGTGCACACGTACGCGCTCGGCAAGCAGCGCAACAAGATCGGCAAGCAGGCGCTGACCGCTGTGGGCGAGTCCACCAAGGCCGCGGGCGGCATCGTCACGGCGGTCGCCGCCACGGCGGGAGGCGCCGGGCTGGCGAGCAATCCGGTCGGGTGGGGCCTGGCCGCGGGTGCGGCGGGTCTGATCCTGGGCGTCACCGCCTACAAGGCGGGCCGGGCGGGCATGAAGCGTTACGAGGGGGCGCGCCACCCTGAGCGCTGGGCGGCGGACGAGACGCCGGCGGAGCCCGCCTCGCGCGAGGACGCGCTGAAGGAGGCGCTGAAGTTCTGGAAGAAGGTGGAGAACGGCGAGCGCCAGGCCATGGCCCGTAAGCTCTACGGTTTGGCGGCGGGCGCGGACATCAAGGGAAGCGGCGACACGTCGCCCGAGATGCGGGGCTCGGCCAGAGCGCTTCTCGTCGCGCTCAAGTCAGGCCCCACCCAACACCGGCAGACCCCGGACGAGTGGGCGGATTCGCTCAACGACCCGGCCAAGAGCGGTGCTTGGGTGAAGGAGATCGCGGCGCAGTTGTCTTCGGCCTGAGCGGGGGGGGTGGGGTGTGTGGAGTGTGTCAGCTTGGGGTGAAGGTGAGCACTGGGGTGTAGTAGGCGCCGGCGTTGAAGACCACCTGTGGCGCGTGTGTCAGTGAGCCGAACGCGCTCAGCGGCAGGGTCCAGGTGTAGGTGGAGCCGCTGACCGTCTGCCTGCGGTGGGTCGCGACCTTGGCCCATTTCCAGCTGGTTGACAGGCTTCGGTAGAGGACGCCGTTCTCGATCATGTAGTCGGCGCCGAGGGCCGAGGGCGACGGAGAGGGCAGCTGGTAGCCGGTCCCGGCGTGGCCATCGGTGTTGATGAAGGCGTGATGGAAGCTCGCCTTGACGTTGAAGGTCACCTGAAGGTCGACGGTCCCGGAAGAGGCTGATACGCAGACGGAGTAGCCGGTGATCGCTCCGTAGCCCGCGGCGTAGCTACAGGAGACGCTGTTTCCGCCGCCGCCCGATCCCGTGTGGGCACGGTCGGTGCCGGGCGGGGCGGCGGCGTGGGTGGCGGACTGCTGGGGCTGTGCGTCCGGGCCGGTGTCGCCGCCACCCATGGCGAAGGGCGGGGCGGATGGCGGGGCGGCTGCCGCGGTGGATTGCTGGGGCTGGGCGGTTGTCGTGGCCGGTGGGTGTGGCGACGCGCTGGTGTCGTCGGCCGACGGCGAGGGGGATGTGGATGGGGACGCGGATGGCAGCGGGGTCGAGCCGGGCTGATTCGGCGTGCTCTCGCGAGGGTCGCCGTCCCGAGCGGCGTCCGCCACATCGTCGGCCGCGGCGCCCGCCGACGGCCGCCCGCCACTCTGACCGGCGCCCACCACGAAGAACGTACCGCCGATCAGCGCGGCCCCGGCCATCGCGGCGCCGGCCAGCAGCGCCGCCCGGGGCAGCCGCCGCCCGGCCTGGCGCCGAAGGGCGGCTGCGGCTTTGGCTTTGGCTGCGGCTTTGGCCGTACCGGCAGCCTTCTGGTCCGGCGGTGTGACCGTCAGCTCGGCAACGAACGCGGCCGCCGCCGCGGATATCTGCGGCGGCGTGGCAGCCTCGGGTTCGGGGCCGGCGTCTTTGCCGGGGGCGGAGCCGGCGTCTGTGGTTGTGCCCGCTCCTGTGTCGGAGCCGGGCTTTGAATCATCCGTGGAACCCTGACCGGTGACGGCGGCGGACGCCGCAGCGATCGCCGACGGTCCCTTCGACCGGTGTGGCAGCGGAGCCCTCACTGTTCTGGCGCCCTTCCAGGAGAGCTGTGCTGAACGCACCCGGCGGCGCTCACCCGCCGATCGTACCGAAGTACGGAGCGGGTCCTGCCGACTGCCATCGAGTGTGGTTCGGCGTCAGCAATGTGCTTGTGACAGTGGCCAGTTGATGCGTCGCGTCGTCACCGCACCAGGATCAGGCCGCAGCTGTACGCGCGGGCGTGGCCGATGCCGCGGGTGAGGGCGGCCACGAGGGTCGCCGGGTCCGTCACGGTGAGGGATCCGCGGATTTCCGCGCGGATGATGCGCAGGCCCTTGTGCGGTGCCGGGCTGGAGACGGTGGGCAGCATACGGACCGCCAGGGCGGCGGGGTCCGCGGTGGCTCCGACGCGGGCGAGGCCGCTCTCCTCGGCGGGAGGTTCCCCCTCGGCCTGGAGACGGCGCAAGAACCAGTTCTTGACGTGGTCGGGGCGGGTGTGGGCAACCCTGACGCCGCGCACCTTGGCGTCGGCGGACCCGCCGGCCGGTGACTTGCTGTGGGTGGGATGGACAACCGTACGGAAGTCGAGGGTGTCGCCCACCCGGAACGTACGGTCGACGGTGAGGGTGTGCGGTTCGTCGAGGAGTGCCGCGCGGGGGACACGGCTCCAGTCTCCCGGGACTCCCGACTGGACCACCAGGACGAGGGACGCCCGCTTGAGGTCGACGGACCAGGTCGACAGAACGCCCATCTGCGCGCGGGCGTCGCGGCTTCCGTTGTCGACCCAGCCGCGGAATCCGCTCATGACCGTACGGTGCATGTCCTGCGCGTCCACAAGGGACTTCGCCGCGTACGGGTGCCGCGCGTCCAGTGTCAGGACGGAGTGGGTGGCGACAAATCGGGCGGTCGCCGAGGGGGCCGTGGGGCGTGTGGTCTTCATGTGGTCCTCACGGGATGACGTCCCATTCGGTAGCGGTCGGGGCAATCGCGATACGAGTACGGATCTCCCACCGGGTGGTGTGGACGCGCCGCAGCGGATCGAAGCTCACCGGCTGGTCGCGGACCGGCGTGGCTCCCGGTGTGCTCGGCGGCTGCTGGATCCAGGCCCACGGCCCTCGCCGCGGGGCGGAGTCCTCGTCCCCGCCGGGTCCCGGGAGCAGGCGCTTCGCGGCGAACGCCTCGCCGAGCGTGCCGGGCAGGATGCCGCCGGCCAGCGTTCCGGACGGCGGGCAGGACTTGCGTCCCAGCCAGAGCAGGTACTTGGGGTGCTCCAGGGCGTACGCGATCTCTTCGAGCCAGCCCTTGTCCTCGTGCTGGAGACCGGCCACGAAGGCGGCGTCCGCGAGGTACCAGCGCTCGGTGATCAGTGCCGTACGGGAGAGTTCACCGGAGACCAGGTTCCCGGACGACGGGTCGGTGGCGATCTTCTTGGGCGCTCCGTACCAGTCGGTGAGTTCGTGGTGGCCGAAGTGGCAGCCCGTCGCCGCGTCCAGACTCGCGGAGACCGCGGCGGCGCGCCGGTGGTCGGTGATGATGTCGCGCGGGCGCAGGGGGTATGTACCGGCGCCGACGGTGTGGTAATCGCGCAGCGGGATGCCGGGATGGTCGGCGCGGACGCCGAAGACCAGCCCGGCCAGGTCGTCCAGGGGGGCCGTTCGGTCCCGGCCGAGAGCTGCGGCGCACAGGCCGAGGACAGCCGACTTGGTGGGCCTGCTGTGGGTGTCGCGTCGGGAGAAACGGGACATCGCTCCCCACGACTGAAGCGGAGCGGCGAGCCGCACGAGCAGGACGTGCGTCACTCCGTCAGTCCCTCGATCGACTTCACCGTGGTCGCACCCGTATCGAACGATTTCCTCAACTCGCCCAGCAGACAGTCGATCTGCGGGTCGTAGGTCAGCATGCGCGCGGACTTGATGTCCGCTCGGCGGTCGCGTACGAACGTGTGGTGGCGCAGCAGCCTCTCTACGCCCGCGGGCCCCGCGGGGCCTTCACCGCCCTTGTCCGCCGGGTTCTCGTCGATGGGCCGCTGGAAGGCCGCCGCGTAGTTGTAGGGGCGCTCGCCCTCGAAGGCGAGGACAAGCGCGGGGAGGGAACCGGTGGAGGCGGTGGAGTTCTTCTTGGCTTCGGGGAACGCTTCGACGAAGGAGTTGACGAACTCCTGCTCGGCCGCGAAGGATGCCTCTTCCGCCTGCTCCTCGGTCATCCCCGCTGCCCGGAGATTCCTGCGCAGCTGACGGCGGTCGAGTACGGCGTGCCGGTAGAAGGTGCCGGAGATCAGAGACTGGTAGCCGGTCATGCCGGCGCCGGCGTCGTCCGCGATGTCCAGGAAGTCGAGCGCGTTTTTCTTTCGGTCGAGTTTGGCGTCGTCGGCGGCGGCGTAGAAGTCGTCGACCTGTTCGGCCTCCTGGACGGTGAAGGCGTGAGCGCTCTGGACGGCGCCGTCCACGTTGGGTGAGTCGGCGATCTCCGCGAGGAAGCGCCCGTACAGGGCGATGTCGATGGCGTCGCGGGGGGCGAGGGCGGTGAGGACCGCCGGGCGGGCGCCCTTCGGCAGCGGGGGCAGGGTCGGGACGGCCGCTTTGGCGTCGGCCGCGGATGCGTCGCCGGGGTCGGTACCGGTCTCGGACGCCGGCTGTCTCCGCGATCCCTTCCGGAGCTTGGCCGCCGCCGCGGCGGCGGCCTGCGCCGTCAGGTACTCGGCCGTCCAGTCCCGGAACTCCTGCTCATGCGCCGCGATATGTGCGGCGATGCGGTCGCCGGCGTCCGAGGGCGCGAACAACAGGACCTTGGTGCGGTTCGCGACGGTCGCCTTGGCCACGTCCCCGAACTTCAGGCCGGTGGCCTCCAGGACCGCACGCGCCGTGATGACCGCCTCGTCGCGGTCCCAGCCGTGCTCGGCCGCCAGCGCCCGGGCAGTGATGAGGGCCCACTCGCGGGTACGGACGCCGGTGCTCCGGCCGGCGAGGGCGCCGATGCCGGCGTTGGCACGGTCACGGGCGTGGACGCGCTCGGCGCGGCGGCGGGCCTGACTGGTGATCATGTGCCGCTCGACGCCGCCGTACACGATGGTCTTGGGCGAGCCATTCTCGTCCCTGACGGGCAGGACGGCCGCCAGAGTCTCCAGCAGGTGGAGGGAGAGGAACTGGGCGCGGGTACGGGAGGCGGGGGTGTCCGTCGGCGCGTCGGGCGTCAGCGTGTCGGCCGTCGGTGCGTCGGGCGTCAGCGCGCCGAGGATCGGTGCGTCGGCCATCGGTGCGTCGGTCACGTCGTCGTGCCCTTCCGGTTGGTCTGCTTGCTCGCGGTGCTGGGGTTGCCCGTGTCGTACAGCGGGAAGTCGGCGGCCGACGGGTCGTGGAAGTCCACGGCCCAGCGGTAGGCGATCCGAGCCTTGCGGTCGTGCCACTCGCCGAGATCATTGGCGAGCCGCGTCCATGAGGGCGGTTGCTGTTCACAGGCACGCAGCCGGGCGACCGTGTGCTGAAGGTGGCGCCACGGAATCCGGCGGCTGGCGACAATCCGGTCCACCAGGCGCACCGCCCCGGGGTCGTCGGGGCCACGTCCGGCGCGGCTGCCGATCCTGCGCGCCGCCGCACCGAGGCTTTCCGTGCCGTACAAGGGCTTCGACATGCCCCGGTGGTACACAGCGAACAGGAACGCCACCTGCTCGAACACCTCGCGCCCGGCGGGGTTCTCGCGCGCCTCAGGCGCGTACCAGCCGGCTCGGATGTGTGCGTTCGTCTGGACTCGGGAGCGGCGGAGCTGGGCGAGGTCCCCGTATTCCCTGTTGCGTACGAGGGTGGTGAGCCAGGCCGTGAGCTGCTCGCTCGGAGGTTTGTGCGGAGATGCGACAGAGTCGGGGTCGAGGCCGAGGTCGGGTTCGGAGCCGGGTTCAGCTTTCATGTCATACCCCCCTGAGTTCGGCCGGGGCTCGGCGCCCGGTCAGCTCGTCCTTGAGACGGCGCAGCGCCACGGCACGCGCCCTCAAGCCCTGGTTGTTCCGCGGCAGCGAGTCGAGGCGCTTGGTGAGGAATTGGATGGCCGCGGCCTGGAGTGTGTCCGCGTAGTCGAGGAGGGAGTCCGGTACCGGCTCCCCCTCGGCGGTCTCCTCCAGAAGGATCTGGAACGGGCCGGCCGCGGCCGGCCAGTGCTCCGCTCTGGCGTCAAAACGGGCGACCTGCCGGTCCCTGTCGGACGGTCTGGGATTCGGATAGGCGACTTCCCAGGCCGCGTACGCCGCAATCTGAAGGCTCCGGGCCACGTGTTCGGCAATGGCCGAACCGCGTCGCGACGCCTCGTGCAGCTCATGGTCCATATGCGGGGCGAAGGGGAAAAAGCCTTCGGTCCAGGAGATGGGCAGAGTCTTGTTGGCGACGAGCCCGACAGCCCAGAGTTTGAGGGAGTGCGGGCCGGGGCGCCGGGGTAATTCCCCCAGGAGTCCGTACAGACCGGCCTGCCGCTCGGTGACGGCCGCGTAGAGCGCGTGGGCTTTCAGCCACAGGGCGCGGCTCGCGGAGGGCCAGAGCGGCTTGACCGTACCCCCCATTGTTCTAGCGAAAACCGCGTCCTGAAGATGGCGCATCTCCAGGGTGAGCAGTTCGCCGGCGCCGATCAGTACGCGGTCGACGTGAACGGTGGTGCCGTCCGGCCCGATCGTGGGCCGCAGCAGCACCGACCGGCCGAGGTAGCTGTGGAGATCGGCGGGCCCGCTCACCTCCCGCCCGGGCGGTCTGGCCTGGAAACCCCGGCGTGCCATGTCCCCCGTGGTCCAGGAGAGGTTGAGGGTGCCCTTGGGGCCATTGGGCGGGTAGAGGTTGAGACGTAGCGTCTCACCGAGAGTGGTGCCGAGCGCGAGTACCCGGATCCTGCCACTGAGCCGACCGGCGGAAAGGTTGGTGATGGCGGGGCCGAGGGTCGCCTTGCCGGATATGCGGGCGCGGGCGGGTAACCCGTACACATGCTGCGTGAGCATGGCGCGGAAGGCGTCGGCGGGAAGAAAGGGCTCGGGGTGTTCGAGGTGGTGGTGGTCGAAGAACTGACTGTAGTCACCGGACCGTTCCACGACGAGCTGGGCCGGTCCTGTGCCGTGTTCATCGAGAAATGGGGCGAGGAGGATGTTCTGCCCCAGCGGTTGAGTGGGATGGAACAGATCCCAGTTCTCGTCGGGCTCATCGGCCAGCCAACTGGCAGCCCGGTCGAGTGAGTGATCCTCCTCGACCCATGTCTGCCATTCCTCCACGGACGAGGGGTACGTCTCGGACGCGTAGCAGAGGGCGAGCAGATGCTCGATGACCGCGACCGTCTCACCGGGCGTCGCCCCACTCACGGCCCGCAGTTTCTCTGCTTGCGCGAGCAGCTCGACGAGGCTCAGCTCGACCATGGCGCCGTCAAGGGCCACAGCCGGGACACATGGGTTCCGTCTGGGGTCCCAGTGGGGGCGGGGAGGGGCGGGGGACGGACCGGGTAATGGAGCGCGGCTCATCTGCTCCCCCTCTCTGCTACTGCTCGTACTGGCCACAACTCGCAGTGCTCGCCCACGCACTCTGGACGATCTCCGCTGGATCGATTCAGGACGCTAGCAGCGGCGCGGGTGCGGTATGAGCGGTTTGCCGAAGATCAAGCGGGCTTGCGTCCTGGGCGGGGTCGGCGGCGGCCCCGAAAGCGAAGGGGCCCACCGGGCCCCTTCCATCCCCGCGCACGCGGGGTGTGCATACGAATAACGCGCCCCCATCCAACGGGCCATCCCCCGCAACCCCGGGGGCGAACACGAACATCGAGGCTACCGGCCGGAGTGAAAAGCCGGGACATGCATCTCGCGATGGACGGTGCAGCAACCGCGAGCCTATGGTTGAAGACTCCCCGTTGCGTTCGGCAAACACGCTGACCATGGTGTTTGGCGAAGCGCCGACGCGACAGCCGTTCCTTGGCGGGGTCTCGCTCCGCTGCAACGGAACGAGACCCCTGAGGAGTGGTGGGACGCGGCTGCTCTCGGCGCGCTTATTGGGCCGAGAGCAGCCGTCACAGGAGAGCGTCCACGCCCCTGCCGACCAGAACCGATACAACTGCCGCGATCACGGTCAGAACCAGCTCAGTCCTGTACCGACTCAGCCACTCCCATAAGCGATCAACCATGTCTCGATGCCCTTCCTGCCTCCGGGGGCCCTGCCCAGTTGGGCAGGACGCACGGCCGCAGAACGCGCAACTCGGTCGGCGCCACGTGAATCAGTGTGGCACTCGCCGCCATTTGCCGTACACAGATTGACCAACTTCGTCCCCACCAGATGCTACAAGAAAAACGCATTCCCCCATCCAAATTGGATTCTAAATCCGCCCCTCCCTTAACACGGCGGCCGGCGCCGCATCAGGATCGCCAGTGTGGCCCGGGCGTCGCGGCGGCGGGCCGGGCTGCGGGACGCGATCGAGGCCGTGGCGACGGCCAGCAGTGTGACCGCGTACGTCATGCCGGTGACGGCGGTCAGCGCGGCGATGTCGTTCAGTACGGCGGGCAGTAAGGACACGGCGGGCCCCTTCCGGAGTCGGGCCCGGCGGTCGTGTCCGCCGGGCTTCGGCAGCAGGTTGCCGCGCCGAGTTCCTTTCCATCGACCTCCTGATGGGTAGGAAGACTTCAAATGCCCTGGTCAGACCACATACAGAAAGCCTCCAGCGACATGTCTGCAGCTGAAACCGGAGCGCCGGGGCACCGGCGAGGAGCCGCAAGGCCGACAGCGATGCCTCTCCACGTGAGGTTCGCCCGTCTGTACGAGGCGGCACGTGCTCAGCACCCTCACATCTCGCTCGAATACCTTGCGAAGTCCGTGCTGCATGGGGCGGTAAGCGTCTCGACCATCGGCAACTGGAGAACCAAGGAAACAGCACAGAAAAAGGAGAACTGGGATTCCTTCATTCAACTCGTCCACTATCTGGAGGAGCATGCACAAAATCACCCAAAATTTCCCACACATAGATGGCTGGAGGCCGTCGTCGCCAGCTCTCAAGAGAGCAGAAAAAGAAAGACGGGACGCCCGCCGGCATCCGGCATCCGTCGCACCCATGTAGCCTCCGACATCGCGGCACCCGAATTCGTCGGCCGGGAAGCCGAGTTAGCCGAGCTGACATCGTTCGCTACCGCCCGCGGCGGCACCAGTCCCTCCTATGCCTGGTGGCAGGCAGGGCCGTGGGCAGGGAAGACCGCACTGCTGGCCTCGTTCGTCGTGGATCATCAGCCGGCCCATGTGGACATCGTCAGCTACTTCATTTCGCGCAGCCGAGGTACCAACACCAGGGACCTGTTCCTGGATTCTATGGCGGAGCAATTGGCAGCCGTCGCGGGGAAAAGACTCTCAGCGAGTTCGTCTCGCGATTACGCTCTGGTGTGGAAGCTTTACCGGGATGCCGCTCGGGCCAGTGACGCTCGCAAGCGCACTCTCCTCGTCGTCGTGGACGGGCTCGACGAGGACGAGGGCGCGGGAATGCCCGGCCGCAGTATCGCCGCGGTCCTTCCGAAAAATCCCCCACGCGGTATGCGCGTTCTGGTCACCGGCAGGTCAAACCCGGCCCTCTCGGCGGATGTTGACGCCGACCATCCTCTGCGGGACAGCAACCATGTCCGGGTGCTCGCCGTATCGTCCGAAGCGCTGATCATCCGGGACGCGGCCATGCAGGAGCTGTCGAGGCTGCTCGACGACCCTTTGGGCAGTGACCTTCTCGGCCTGTTGTCCGCGGCACGCGGCGGGCTCGGCCTCGACGACCTCGCCGAGCTGACCGGGGCGTCGCCCTACAAGGTCGAGAAGCTCGTACGCGGTGTGACCGGCCGCAGCATGGCGCCGCAGAGCGCCGGGCCGCCGACGTACGTACTGGCGCACGAAGGACTGCTTCAAGAGGCGCTGAAGGCGCTGGGCAAGTCCGAGGTCACCCGGTACGAGCAGCGCCTCCACGACTGGGCCGACGCGCATCACGTGATGGACTGGCCGGCGGACACCCCTTCGTATCTCCTCACCCACTACACCTGGCTCCTCCGCCACAACAGTGACACCACCCGTCTGACGAAGTACGTCCTCGCCCCGAAGCGTCAGTTACGCCTCGCCGCCGAGTCAGGCGCGGATCTGGCCCTTGCGGAACTACGGCTGCTGCTTGAGTCCGTCAGTCCCGAGGGCACAGAGGGCGCAGAGGGCTACTCGGGCGGCCAGGACCGCCCGGGTGGTACGGCCACGCCCAAGGCTCTCGCCGTCGCCGCGGCCGTCGCCGTATCCCGGGAGTTTCTGCTCAGCCACGCGCGGGCGGTGCCGCGCGATCTGCTCCGGGCATTCGCCCGTATCGGAGACACCGGAGACGTACGGCGGGCCAGGGCGCTCGCCCTGCTGGCCCCGCATCCGAGTGCGCGAGCGCTGAGGCTGAGCGATATCAGCCGCAATCTCGCGAACAAGGAAGAGGCTTTGGCGCTGGCGCGGGAGGCGGCCGTGTGGGCGTCAGAAGGCCGGTGGCACATCCCGCCTCTCCCGCCGGAGGACGAGGAGGCGGACGTGGACACGGCGCTTGCCGAGTCGGCCGGTGCGCTCCTCAGAGCGGGGGCTCATAACGAGGGGCTTGATCTGCTGCGTTCCGTCGAGGCCCGCAGCGCGGCATGTTTCACGGCGGTGGCCGCGGCGGCGGCCGATCTTCTCCAGATCGACGGACAGGAAGACGCCGCTGCGGCAGTCCTGGATGGTCTGAAAGAGCAGGCCGAGTTTCTCGCGAGTGACATGGTGGGCCATGGAGCGGTCGCCATCGAGGTGTGGGGCGCGCTGGTCAAGGTCGTCACTCCCAAGGAGGCGACCAAGATCTTCGACCGGATGGAGGAAGAGTGCCGCGAAGTATGGGCCTGCTCCCCTGAACTGACCGTCGTGGACACCCTGGCGCTGGCCGCCACCGCACTGGCCGGACGCAGACGCACCCACGCCCGGGACTTCGCCGACCTCACCGTAGAACGCCTCCTCGCCGCCTTCCGGGCCCCCGAGTCACTGAGTGCCGAAGACCACGCCCACATGGCCCTCGGGCTCGCCACAAGCCTGGCCCGCGTCGTACAGGCATTGATCGACACGGGCGACCGCAGGTCCGAGGCGGCAGAGCTGCTGGAGGCGGTTCCGGAGGACCTCCGCACCAGGTTCTCCGGATACGACGTCCGCGACGCGGCCCGTGCCGTACTCGGGGAGCGGCGGAGCGCGGACCCTGGTGACGCGTCGCTCGGTCCAGGCCCCGATCCAGGCCCCGATCCGGTCCTGGATGTCGAGAGGCTGATCATCGAGGCGCGCCACCTTTCGGAACACGGCAACGCCCCGGAAGCCCGGCAGCGCCTGGACGAGGTCCTGCGGCTGCTCGCCCTGCCGGGAAGCGGCACCGAGCCCGCGGTGCGGTGGCTGCCCGCGCTGGCCGGCGCTCTGGCGGGCAGCGGCAAGTACGCCGAGGCCGAACAGCTCGCCCCGTGGATGCCGGACGACAACGGGCGGGCCCGGCTCCACGCCGCCTCGTCGATGGCGTGCGCGGCATCGGTGGACCGTACGAAGGCGCTGGAGTTCGCCCGCAGGGCCGATCACACCACCCGGAACTCGGATACCCATCCCGCCACCCGCGCCGTCATCGCCCAGGCCCTGGCCCACGCCGGCGACGCCACCCGCGCCATGGAACTCGCCGAACAGATGGAGCCCACGGGCGGACTCCGCCGAGGGCAGGTACGGCAACAGACGCGGCATGCCCTCGTGGCCGTCTCGGCGGGTCTCGCCGCCTATGCCCCGGACGCCGCGAACCGTATCGTCGAGGACCGGTTGGCCAAGCTGGCCGCACACGCCGACCTGCCCGGGGCGCGGGCGCGCCGCCTGCCCGAACTGGCCGAACTGCTCCTCGGCGTAAAGGACATGGAGCAGCCCTGCTACGAACCACTGCGCACGGCCATCCGTACAACATGCGGGCGCGACGACGTTCATCCGGCGGAGCGGGAGTACGGAACCGTGGCCGTCCACGTGCTCCTGGGCCTCGCGGCGCGCGGTGCTCCTGCTCCGGATGTGCGCGCCGAAGTGAAGTGGCTGGAGGGAAAGGTGAGGAACAGCCCTCCGCATGTGGCACCGGCAGATCAACTGGCCGTTCTGTACGCGCTGATGGGCGACGTGGACGCGGCGCGGCGGACTGCCGCCCGCCCGCGGTCCACGGCACTCCGTGCGGCGGCCTACTCCGCTGTGGCCGGTCAACTGGCTGGAATCCGCGACTACTTGTCTACGTCGTGCGACTCGTCCAGTACCGAACCGGCCATCCATCGGCTCCGGGCACTGGCGCTGGCGTTGGTTCCGGCCGCCCCGAGGGATGCTGAGGCGGCCCGGGGTTTCGTCTGGCAGGCGCTGGCGGAGGACGGCTGGCACCACGCGCTCCCCTTGCTGGCGCAGCTGGCACCGGAGGCGGTGACGCGGGTGGGGGACATCACCCGCGTCCACTTGGGGTCGCACTCACCGCAATGAGTACGGTTGGCCGGCCCGGGGCACACCTCCCCGGCCGGACGCCGGCGCGGCTCAGCTTCGGAGGATCACCGTCCGCCCGTCGGAGCCGGCAGAACGGACGGAGCCGTCGGCCATGGGTGTCTCCGCCGTCCTGCCCCGGCGGAACTCCTGCGGGCTGATGCCCCGTTCGCGTTTAAAGCCGTGCTCAGTGCGAACGGCGTGGAGTGGCAGCGATGGGAGCGGAGACTGGGGCAGGGGCAGGGGCGGAGACAGGGCCGGGGCTGTTGTTGTTCTGCGTGTGAGTGCTCATGTGGCCATTGAAGTCTCCACGCGGCAGCCACCGAATAGCCTCACGGCTCACTTTCATACGCGACCGTCTCGGTCCGGTGCTGTCAGGGCAACGACCCACGGCTCACCCGGCAAACGGTCAGTCCCGTGGATCGTTCCTCCCGCCGCCGCGCAGCGAGGAGAGCACCAGCCGGCCGTATCGGGTGGCGAGCGCGGCGGCCGTGACGACGACCGAGCAGCCGAGGCCGACGAGGAGATGTGCCACCGAGTCGTCGCCCAGCACCTGGAGGATGCCGAGCGCCGTGCCGAGCGGAAGGCCAAGGATGGTGAGGACGCCGAGCGCGCCGCTGATCTGCTGGCTCTCCTGGGTCTGGACGAGCCGGCTGTTGTCCGCCGCCTCCGCCAGGATCTCGGCGAAGCGGGCGGGCAGCCGGTGCTGGGCCTGGAAGGCGAGGAGCAGTTCGTTGGCGGGGCCGTGCGCGGTCAGGTGCTGGCGCCAGTACGTGCTGCGGAAGTACGCGATGTTCCGTTCCAGCGCGGCCACTCTCCGGGCCAGCCGCGTTCCGTCGAACACCGCGGACAGCTCATCGGTGAGTTCGTCGATGTGGTCGCGCTGGAGGGAGCCGAGGAGCAGGGCGTCGAGGTAGACCGTACGGGCGTGCAGCGCGGCGAAGTCGTAGAAGTCGCCGTCTCCGGTGTCGGCGCGATGCCCGAGGAAGGCGGCGCCGTGGCGCAGCACCAGCGCGCTCCAGTCCGCGGAGATCCGTACGGCATCGCGGAACTGATCCGCCGCGATCTCGGGTGCGAGCGGGAAATCCGCCGTGGTCGACCGCGAGGCCAGCTGCCACAGCCACCCATCGGCGGAGGGAGGCAGTCCGACCGTGGGATGGGACCGGAGAGCGGGCGTGTGGCGGGCCTCCGGTGTCAGGAAGGCCACGGTGTACGGGCGGGCAAGGGCGAACGTGCCGGTGCCGTTCCTGACTTCGGCGATACCGCTGAGCAGCCGTTCCGGGTCCAGGGGGCCCGCGAGGGGATCGGTATCGGCTCCGGGGCGGTGCGCTATGGCCCGGAGCAGCGGCAGCAGCGGCCTCGCCACGGTGAAGTGCAGAACGACGAGGGCGTGGTCCCGGTGCCGGGCGGTGGCGGTACGCAGCAACTCCATGCCGTGGAGCCGCAGTCCGTCGTGGTCGACCGCCATCGGCCGGTACCAGCGACGGGGGCGCTCGGGCGAGCCGTACAGCACGCGGGCCGAAGCCGGGGCGAAGTAGGTCGCGCGCGTCGCCGCGTCGGTCCGTCTGCTGCCCAGCTCGAAGGGGAAGGGGCCCTCCGCCCAGTCCGCGGTCCAGTCCGGGGTACGCGTCAGCCGTGCCGGCAGTACGACGGTGACGGCCTGGCGCGCTCCCGTGACATTCCGCTGGTCCACAGTCCCCCCGCGCGCGTCCGGCTGCCCGTCTCCTCGGCCGTCTCCTCGGCCGTCTCCTCGGCCGTCTCCTCGGCCGTCTCCTCGGCCGTCAGCAGGCTACCCGCCGCAAGCCTTCCGCGACATGGCGTGACGCCGCCTTGACGCATGGCGGCTCGTACTTGATTGCGATGCTTGAATGGACCGTCGTTCCTGGTCCGGCAAGGAGATGCACTGTGCCCCTGGTATCTGTCGTGATGCCCGTGTACAACTCGGCGGCCACCCTCGGCGCGGCCGTTCGGTCGGTGCTCACACAGACCCACGGTGACCTGGAGCTGCTGGTCACCGACGATCAGTCCACCGACGGCTCCATGGACCTGCTCCGCGAGTTCGCCGAGCAGGACAAGCGCGTCCTGCCGGAGACCGCACCCGAACAGGGCGGCGCGGGGCGGGCCCGTAATCTCGCGATGGAGCGGGCCCGCGGGGACTACATCGCCTTTCTCGACAGCGACGACATGTGGCTTCCGGAGAAGACCGAGAAGCAGCTCGCCTTCGCGGCGGAGGGCACCGCGCCGCTGACGTTCACCTCGTACTTCAAGATGGACGCCGACTACGACGGCGAAAGCACCGACTGGGTCCCGAACGGGCGGGTGATCCGTGCGCGGGCGCATGTGGACTACCGCGCGATGCTGGTCCAGGACCACATCGGCGCGCTCACCGCCATGTACGACCGCAAGGTCCTGGGTACGAGGCTGATGCCGGAGATGCGCAAGCGCCAGGACTACGCGCTCTGGCTGTCGATCATGCGGGACGGCGCCGACGCCCGGGGCCTGGCCGAGCCGCTCGCGGTGTACCGGGCCCATCAGGCGGGATCCCTGTCCTCCAACAAGCTGTCGCTCGTGCAGTACAACTGGGCCCTGTACCGCGAGCACGAGCATCTGTCGGTCCCGCGCGCGACACGGGCGCTGGCCGGCGCGGTGTGGCAGTCGGTGCGCAACTCGCGCGTCTAGCGCCGTAATCGGGACGGTCCACCGTGATCGGACGGCGTACGCGGCGTACGACGGAGCGCGGCTCGCGGGACGAGCGCACGCGCAACGGCTGGTATTACTGGGTCATGCAGGAAGAGACGGCACGCTCCGCGATCGACACGTTCATCTCCGCGTTCAACGCCTCGGACGACAGCTATGTGACTGCCCTGCTCTCCCAGGCCCTGACCTCGGACGTGGTCTTCTGGGGGCCGTTGGGCCGCAGCGAGGGAATCGCGGCGGTCGAGCGGTTCGTACTGGACATCCGGCGCCACCCGGCGGGGACCGGCACGATGGTGCGCTGCTCAGGGGTGGACATGCCTGACGAGTGGGCCCGCTACCAGTGGGTCTTCACCACACCGGACGGAGGCCCCCGCCTGGCGGGAACGGACGTCGTCCATCTGCGGCGGAGCCTCATCGACCAGGTGATCGTCTTCGCGGGGGAGATCAAACCGTCCACCTCCTGAGCCGCCCTTCTGCCGCTAGGAACAACGTGGCGAGCGCGCGTGCTGGGCGGCGAGGCGCGCTCCGCTCAGGCGGCCCAGTTGCGGGGCGTGTGGACGAGGGTGGCCCAGGTCCACGTACCGGCCCTTGAGCCTTGCGCCTGTGCCTGCGCCTGTGCCTGCGCGGCGCTGAATCCCCAGGTGCCTCGGTACGCCGACACCAGGTCGGGGGTGTGCGCGAGGGCGGCGCGGCGGCGCTCGTCGCAGGCGGCGGCGAGGCGGGGTTGCGGGTGCGGCGGGTGGGGGTCGTGGACGGTGACGCGCAGCGTGCCGGCGCGGTAGCGGAGGCCGAGGTGGATGTCCTGGCCGTCCTCGGAGAACTGACAGGCACAGGCGACCAGTTCGCGCACCAGTACAAGCGCGGGATCGATCAGCCGGTCCACGTCGTGCACGTCGAGAACCAGCTCCGCGACCTCCCGCGCGACGATCGGCCCGGCCATCCCGGCGGGCAGGGTGAGGTGGTACGTGAGGTTCCCGGGCGCCGGGTCCGCGAGGCCGGGAAGCCCCGGAAGCCCCGGCGCGTAGGGCGGGCACGGCGCGAAGACCGGGGCGGTCGGGGGCGCCGGCGGGGTGGGGCCGCCGGGGGTGGGGCCCTCCTGAGGCAGGTCGTTTGTCGCCGATACGGGTGTGGTTCCGCTTTCAGGCATGACAACTCCGCTCGCTGATGCGTTGGTTGTTGTGTGGTGCGTGTGCGTGTGCGACGCAGGCTCGCGCGATGCGCGTCCGCCTCGCTTTGCGTGAGCGCCGCATCACTGAAGGTAGGGCACGTGGGGCGCCAAATGCCACCCCTCGCTGTAATTTGGTGCCCCATTAGACCTATAGGGTGACGCTCGGCACACTGATGCCGACCGAGAGGAAGGATCTCCATGGCCGCACGGACAGCACCAACTCAGCGTCAGAAGAGGCTTGGCGCAGAGGTCCGCAAGTTGCGCACCGGCGCGGGCATGTCGATCGAGTTCGCCGCCGGACTGCTCGGCGTCGATCGCAGCAAGATCTCGCACATCGAGTCGGGTATCAGACACATCAGCACCGACCGGCTCCGGACCCTGGCGACGAACTGCGAGTGCACGGACGAGGAGTACGTAGCCGCGCTGCTCGAACTCTCCGCATTGCCGCGGCGGAACTGGTGGGACGAGTACCGAGGACGGCTGTCGCCGGGAATGCTGGACATCGCGGAACTGGAGTGGCATGCGGTACGCGTACAGAACATGCAGTCCATCCATGTGCCCGGTCTGCTCCAGACCGAGGATTACGCCCGCAGCATCATGATGGCCGCACTCCCCGCGCTCTCACGCCTCGAAGTCGAACTTCGCGTCGCCCACCGCATGGAACGGCAACAGGTGCTGAGCCGGGAACAGCCGGTCCAGTTCGTGGGTTACATCCACGAAGCTGCGCTACGCATGCGCTTCGGCGGTGACGAAGTAACCCGAAGTCAACTGAACTCGCTGATCACAGCGTCGGAGAAGGACAACGTGACTATCCGCGTGGTGCCGGTCGCACTCGGCAGCTTCCCCGGCGCGGGGCAGTCCCTGCTCTACGCCGAGGCAACCGTGCCGCAACTCGACACCGCGCAGATGGATTCGGCACACGGACCGGACTTCCTGCACACCGAGCCACATCTCACCAAGTACCGAGCCCACTTGGGGTGGATGGACAAGGAGTGCTTGTCAGTAGGCGCGTCGCGCGACTTCATCCACACCCTTGTCCGGGAGCTATGAGGAGAACGCCATGACTGAGATCACCTGGGAAGAACCGTTCTGCGCCGAGGGCAACAGCTGCTTCCGTATAGGCACAGACGCCGATGGCAACGCCTTTATCGCCATCGCGGGCCAGGAGGACACCTACCTCACCGACACCCGCGAGGCCCTCAGCACCCTCATCCGCGACATCAAGGCCGGCAAAGCCGACCATCTGTTGTAGCCGTTCAACAAAGGCGTCCGGGGGGTACGGAACAACTCACCCCACCCGGGCGCCATCACAAGCGCCCGGCGGCAGGCCCGCGAGGTCAGAGAGCCGCCGCACGGACGAGCATCGTACCCACGGACTTGCCCTCCGGCGGGTCGATCACGGCCACGCGGCACCGAAGATCGAGAGCACGACATCGAATACCTCGTCGTTCCGGATAGGGCGTGCCCATCGCGGCGACGTTCAGGGCGTCTCTCAAACCTCAGCCAGGACGAGCTTCACGCGGCCTGTCAGTGGGGTGTGCTAGGCATGGCGGCATGTACCCCCCACCTCTCCCACCCCTGCTGCCCCAGGTGGACCTCACGGACTTCCAGTGGCAACTGCTCTCGTACGTGGCGTCCGCCTCCGTGCCCGTACCCGACCCCGACCGCGGGGGAAGCGCCGCGGATGCCGTGGCCGGGGTCGGGCTCGATCCCGAGCAGGTGCGCGCCGATCTCCCGACCCTGGTCTGGCTGAAGCTCGTTGCCAGGAAGGAGGGGACGCTGATGGTCACCGATCTGGGCGCGGCCGTCGCGTTCCGGGCTCTGTACGAGTCGGCGGAGGAACGCCTCGGTGAGATCGCGCGGCTCGCGGCGGCGCATGAGGAGGAGGCTCCCCGGCTGGCGCGCGGCGTTCGCCGGCTGGCTCAGGGAGCCTTATGAGCCTCAGGTGACGTCCTCCTCCGCGAAGAGGGCGCCATCGGGACGCTGCCGCGGCTTGCGGCTCGCGGCGGTGACCGGCAGCACTCCGGCGGCGGTCAGGTCGGCGTGGGTGAGCACGGGGGCGGCGAGTACCGCGGTCAACAGGTCGTTCTGGGGCGGGGCCAGGTCGGTGAGACGGCGGAGCACCGAGAGCAGTTCGATCAGCTCCCTCGTCCATTCTCCCGGCCAGGACTCGACGTGGATCTTGTCAAGCGGACTGGTCTTCTTGCTGCTGGGGTGCGCCTTGCGGTAGCCGAACCACTTGTTGACGATCCGCATGCCGCCGACGTCGTACTCCCATACGGCTTCGGGCACGGGCGCGAATGTTCCCTCGCCGACGTACAGCGTCTGTGCCGTCGAGTTGTACCGCAGCGCGTCCGGGACAGCCGTACCGATGGGGGTGAGATAGCGGACCTGCCGCTCGTCCCCCACCGGAAAATCGACGCGGGCGGCGGGCCGTCCGGCGTCCTGGTCGGCGCACCGCTCCCCGTAGGTCGAGGCCCACAGCACCTCGCGGCCGAGGGCGACCGCCCGGTCCCACAGCGCCGGATCGCGAGTCAGGGGCAGGCGTACGCCCGGCGTGAGCAGCTCCTCGGCGAAGCGCTCGGTGAAGGCGCTGTGTCCCGCGACGGCGACGGTGTACGCGGCCAGTTCGGGCGCGGTGACGCGTTCCGCGCCCAACGCGCGGGCCAGCTGGGACAGCAGCCCGGCGGGGGTGTTGGGGGAGCCGTCGGGGTGCAGTACGGGCATGATCCGGCCGCCACGCCCGTTGAAGTGGTCGGTTTCGGGAAGGAGATGGGTCGCCACCACGGCGGGCCCCGAGCAGATCGCGTGTGACGACTGCTGGTTGAGGAAGAGCTGCCCGTCCTGTGCCGACCTCCACAGGTCGGCGCGCGGTCGATCGAGCACCCGGTTGTCCGCGACCAGCCACTGGCGGTCGAAGCTGCGCAGCGCCGTACGGACGAGTTCGGGGCGCACGGAGGTCTCATGGCCGATCGGGCGCGCATGGGCCTTCCGGCCCGGTAGCGGTTCCTTCCTGCTGTCGAGTGTGCGGCCGTCGGTCTCCTTGAACAGGACTCCCTTGCGCTCCGGGTCGCTCTCCCGTACCAGCGTCGTCCAGCGCCTCCGGAGCGTCTCGTCGGAGGGCGAAGTGACCCAGGCACGGTTCGACGTCATGCCAAGACTGCTCCAGGGGAAAAGCTCGTCCAGCGCCGGGAAGTCCTCCCAGCCGGACTCGGTCAGCGGGGTGAACGGGCGCGCCTCCTGGGTGTGGGTCTCCCGCCAGCCCCCGTCGTCCAGTCCGATATCACGCAACTGCCGGAACTTCTCGGCGCGTTTGCCGGCGACCGAACGGTAGTGGACGCGTGCGTGGTGTCCCTCCGTCCGGACCACGCCCGCCCTGCGGACGAAGACGCAGATAGCGAGCGGCTGGGCGACGCCGGGGAAGATACGGGTGGCGACCTCCGACCGCTGTCCCTCGGGCGAGAGGTTGATGATCCAGCCCTCGTCGCACGTACGCCGCAGATACGCGCGCATGCCCCGGCCGCCCGGGCCGGTGGCCCACCCGGAGGGGGTGATGAGGCAGACCACACCGTGCCGGCCGTCCTCGTGGGCGTCGAAGACCTTCCAGGTGGTCCAGCGCCAGAAATACACGTACATGTTCTTGAGGAAGTGCTCGTACCGCCCGTTGCCCGGATACCGGAAGGCATGAAGCAGGGGAATGTCCGGGCCACCACTGCCCTTCTCCACCCAGCCGCCGCGGTTCTCCGCCTTGTGGTCGTAGGGAGGATTCGTGATGGCGGCTGTGACCTCGATGTTCGCCTTCAGTCTGTTGGCGCGCCGCCGGGAGTCGGACAGCGGACCGGAGGTGGACGGGAGGTACTCGTCCTCCACGAAGGGGTTGTCGAGGGTGTCGGTGACGAAGAGGTTGAGACCGTTGTCGGGCAAGGGCGAGTCGTAGCGCTTGAGGAGTTCCGACGTCCGTAACTCGGCGACCGCGTAAGGGCCCATCTGCAATTCGAAGCCGGAGAGGCGCGAGGCGAGCCGGGAGATGGCGTCCGGCGCCATGGCCGGTCCGTAACGCTCCTCGGCCTGTGCCGCCACCCGCTCGATGATCGTGTGGAGAAAGGTCCCGGTGCCCATGGCGGGATCCACGATCCGTACCTCATCCGAGCCGAAGCCGTCGGGCCGGCCCAGTCGGGTGCGGAGCACGTCCTCGGTGAGGCGGACCATCTCCTCCACGATCTCGTGCGGGGTGTAGTACGAGCCGCTGCTCTGCCTCAACTCGGAGTCGTACACGGTCAGGAAGTGCTCGTAGAGGTGGAGGTAGGCGTCGCGGTTCCCCGCTCGGATCGCCTCCCAGTCCACCTGGGCGATCGTGCCGCGGAGGAGTTCGAGCGTGACGGTGAAGCGTTCGTTGACATGGCCGGTGAGCAGTTGCAGCGCCCGGCCCATCAGCGCGTGATCGGCGTCCAGGCGGCGGCCGACCTCGTGGAGGCCCGTGTCCTCGGTCAACAGCCCGTCGGAGCGGGCCAGCAGCAGCGCGAAGGTGACCGCCTGCGCGTAGCCGTCCGCGAACGTGGCGTTGTCGGCGGACGGGAAGAGCAGCTTGCGCCAGTCGTTCTTCAGTCCGGTGAACGGCCTGGCGCGGATGTCGTCGTCCGGAGCGGCCGAGCCGGCTTCGGCGGCCAGCTGTTCCAGGACGGCGGAGCGCAGGAGGCGGCAGAGCGGTGCGACATGCTGGACAAGACGGGGTACCCGGGTGATGGGCTCGGGCTTCCACAGGAGAAACGTCTTCAACAGGGCGTCGAACGATGCCGGGTCCGCGGGGGCGAGCTTGGTCCCGGCGCTCTTCAGCGTCCCGGTGAACCGGACGGTCTCGCCCAGCTGACGGCCGTCCCGGAAGATCCGCCACTCCGTACCGTTGGAGTAGAGCAGATTGGGCAGATTCCGCAGCTTTTCCCACTGCTCCCGGTTGGCCTTGCCGAACGTATCCGGATCGACGGGGAGACCGGGTCTCTTCAGTTCGATGTAACCGGTCAGGTCGCCGCCGACACGGACCGCGTAGTCGGGCCGCACCCCGAGTCCGGGGATACGGAACTCGTCGTGCCACATGACATCGGGCCGCTGGTGGTGCTCACCCACCGCCTGGAGCAACACTTCGAGGGGACCGCGGATGGACGCTTCGTCGCCACCGCCCCCGGACAGTTTGAGTTTGGACATACGCCCGAACTCCGCCACGGCGTCGAGCAGCCAGCCGTACATCCCCCCTGGCATCTACCCCCCACAGATCGGTTCGTACGGATCGTGCCGGATCCCCGAACTTAACTGCACAGCGTCAACAAGGAAAGACACAGTGCTACCGGGCCGCCAGTAGGGTATGGGCGGCCCGGGGTGGCCCGCCCGGTATGGAGCGGACCGCCCCCTACCGCCCCCTATGCAGGTGACCACCGCCGCGGAGCCTCGCGGTCATTCCTCGCATGGGCGGCCATGGGGCAGGGGAGGCTGGATACGATGCTCGGTGGCGCGATGCGTTGGCACGGTGGTTTGACGCGGGGCGCCGGCCGATTACCGGGGAAGACGAAAGGGAAGCGCGCAGATGCCGACCGAGACATTCGAGTTCCAGGTGGAAGCTCGCCAGCTTTTGCAGATGATGATCCATTCGATCTATTCGAACAAGGATGTCTTTCTGCGGGAGCTTATCTCCAATGCCTCCGACGCACTGGACAAACTCCGGTTGGAAGTTCTGCGGGACGACGGGCTCAAGGAAGATGTGTCGGACCTCCATATCGGTATCGAGGTCGACAAGAAGGAGCGCACACTGACCGTGCGCGACAACGGCATCGGTATGTCGCATGCCGAGGTTGTGCAGCTCATCGGGACGATCGCGAATTCCGGTACCGCAAAATTCCTCAAGGAGCTGAAGGAGAGCCGGGAAAGCCGCGAGGGCCAGGAAGCGGGGACTGTTTCCGAGGAGTTGATCGGGCAGTTCGGGGTGGGGTTCTACGCGAGCTTCATGGTGGCCGACGAGGTGACGTTGCTGACCCGGCGTGCCGGGGAGAGTACGGGGACGCGCTGGGAGTCGAGCGGGGAGGGGACGTACACCGTCGAGTCGGTGGACGACGCGCCGCAGGGGACGTCCGTGACGCTGCGGCTGAAGCCCGAGGACACCGAGGACCAGCTCTTCGACTACACGTCCGGCTGGAAGATCCGGGAAATCGTCAAGCGGTACTCGGACTTCATCACCTGGCCCATCCGGATGGCCGCCGAATCGACCGTCTCGGCCGACGAAGAGAGCGTCGACGGGACTCCGCGTGAACCCGAGACCGTCAATTCGATGAAGGCCCTGTGGGCGCGGTCCCGGAGCGAGGTGACCGATGAAGAGTACAACGAGCTGTACAAGCACATCAGTCACGACTGGACCGATCCGCTGGAAACCGTCCGCATGCAGGCGGAAGGCACCTTCGAATACCAGGCGCTGCTCTTCATTCCGTCCCACGCCCCGCAGGACCTGTTCATGCAGGGACACAAGCGCGGTGTGCAGCTGTACGTGAAGCGCGTGTTCATCATGGACGACTGCGAAGCGCTCATGCCGGAATACCTGCGCTTCGTCAAGGGTGTGGTGGACGCCCAGGACCTGTCGCTGAATGTGTCGCGGGAGATCCTCCAGCAGGACCGTCAGATCCAGTTGATGCACCGGCGGCTGGTGAAGAAGGTGCTGTCCACGGTGAAGGACATGATGTCCGCGCACCCGGACCGCTACGCGACGTTCTGGCGGGAGTTCGGCCGGGTCGTCAAGGAAGGGCTGCTCAGCGACTACGAGAACCGCGACGCGATCCTCGGTGTCTCGTCGTTCGCCACCACCCAGGACACGGAGAAGCCGACCACCCTGCGCGCCTATGTGGAGCGTATGAAGGAAGGCCAGCAGCACATCTTCTACATGACCGGCGAGTCGCGCTCGGCCATCGAGAGTTCGCCGCACATGGAGGCGTTCAAGGCCAAGGGCTTCGAAGTGCTGTTGCTGACCGACCCGGTGGACGAGGTCTGGGTGCAGTCCGTCCCCGAGTTCGAGGGGAAGCAGCTCCAGTCGATCGCCAAGGGCGAGGTCGACCTCGACACCGACGAGGAGAAGAAGGAGGTCGAGGCCGAGCGCGAGAAGCGGCAGCAGGAGTACGCCGGCCTGCTGACCTGGCTGACGGCCCAACTGAGCGAGCAGGTCAAGGAGGTACGGCTGTCGTCCCGGCTCACCGTGTCGCCCGCCTGCATCGTCGGGGACACGCACGATGTGACCCCCGCCCTGGAGAACATGTACCGCGCGATGGGCCAGGAGATCCCGCAGGTCAAGCGGATCCTTGAACTCAACCCCACCCACGGGCTGGTCAGCGGGCTGCGCAAGGCGCATGCCGCGCAGGCGGAGGACTCGGACAGTGGTTCCGGGCTCGACGAGGCCGCCGAGCTGCTCTACGGGATGGCCCTCCTCGCGGACGGCGGCGAGCTGAGCGACCCGGCGCGCTTTATCCGGCTCATGGCGGACCGGCTGGAGCGCACGCTCTGACGACACGCACACCCGAAGGTGCCTTCCGCCCGGGAGGCACCTTCGTGTCGTTCTGGCGACGCTCCGACGTGACAGTGATCGGCCGCAAAAGCACGGGACGTTGCGCTCTTCGCACTACGTCACGCGTCATAACAAGCCGAAATCCCAGGAACCGGCGTGCCTGTCCGTCTTCACGGTGATGCTTCCGCCACCCGACGGAAGGATTGTCATGCCCTCAGCCAAGCTGCACCCGCACCCGCACCCAGCGCGAAGACGCGCATGGGGCCTGACCCTGCTCATCGCCGCCGCGCTGCTGTTCACGGGCGGCCCCCTGCCCGCCGTCGCCGCTCCGCAGGCGGGCCCGACCGATCTGACCGTCGAGGAGCTGCGCCTGACCCAGGCGGTGCCGCAGGACATACTGCGGCGCAGCGGGTACGGGGATGCGGGGCCGGCCCTCGACACGGCCCTCCGGCAGACGCAGTCGGTGGCGGCGGCCGAGGCGGTCGTCGCCCAGCACGGTCTTCAGCTGTGGAAGCGTGCCGTGAATCAGGCACGGGGGCTGACCCCGGTGGTCGGGGACCTGAGCAAGGAGGACGACCGCCCGCTGTACTGGGCGCGGCTCGCCATGTCCAAGGTCCTGCGTCAGTGGCAGCCGGTTTTCGGTCTCTCCGACGCCTCCAGGACGGCGCTGCTCGACAAGCTGGAGATCTCCTCACGAGGCCAGGACTCCGTGTCCTGGGAGCCTCTTCCCCCGGACCAGCCCTGGAAGTTGAACAAGATCGTGCTGACCGGGTTCGACCCGTTCGGTCTGAGCGGCGACATCCGCGCCAGCAATCCGTCCGGTGCGGCGGCACTGGCGCTGGACGGTGAACTTGTACTCAGCGACAACGGCCGTTTCTTCCGTATCGAGACCATCATGCTCCCCGTCCGCTGGAAGGACTTCACCGAAGGCACCGTCGAACGCGCCCTGAGTGAGCCCATCGCGCGGGCCGACATGTTCTTCACGGTGAGCCAGGGCCGGCCCGGCCGATTCGACCTGGAGAACTACAACGGGGCCTGGCGGGGAGGAGCGCTGGACAACGAGAACGCGTCCAGCACGGGGCTCATCCCGGTGAGTGATCCCGCCACCCAGCCGCAGTGGACCGCGAGCACGCACTCCCACCCGTTCATCGTGTCGGTGAATTCCGGCCGGTTCCCCGTGTACAACAACACGCAGGTGACGGAGATCCCTGTCCTCTCTCCCCCCGGAACCGCCCCTGTCGTACGGCCCAACGGCCCCAGCAGTGTCTGGTCGACGGCCCGGGCGGGCAGTGGCGGGGACTTCCTGTCGAACGAGGTCGCCTACCGGGCCACTCTGCTCCGTGACCGGATGGGGAGGTCCGGCATGCCGGGAGGTCATGTGCACACACCGGTGCTGGAGTTCGGGTCCGGGGCGGTGACCGACGCCCAGCTGGTCCGTAACCGGCAGGACATCCTGGCCCAGCTCCACCGGATCATCAGGGTCGCCGGCGCCGCACCTCTCCCTTAAGGGCACCCTCCAGCCCCCTTCGGCCCCGTCTCTGGCACCCTCCAACCCTCTCTAACCCCCTCCGGCCCCTTCCGTCCCACCCACACCACCGAGCGTACGTGAGTCACTACAACGGGGTCACCATCCCCCTAGTCACACGCGGCCCCGCTCAACCATGGTGGAAGCGCGCACACAAAGGAAGAAACCGGGGGGGGAGGGCGGCATGGTGGCCATGCCGGCGGAGCGGCCTCAAGGTGTCAGAGACGTGGGGCGGCTGTTCAACGAGTGCCGTAGTCGTACGGGCGAGAGCCGTGAGCTTCCGATCATCACACTGCTCGGTCGGCGGGGCAGCGGCAAGACCACCACACTCCACTGGCTCGGCTATCTGGCCTCCAACAGGCCCAACGCCCTGTACGACTTCGCCTCGGCCGCCGCCAAACGGCCGCACGAGGTGGCGGCGCGGCTGGCGCTCGGGCTCTCGTACCGTTTCCCCCGGCAGCCCGCCGTGCTCTTTCCCCGGCTGGCGCTCGGGCTGCTCGTCATCCACACCACGATCGGCCTGGGCGGCGCCGACCCCGGGGCCGTACGGGCGGAGCTGAAGCGGGCGCTGCGGCAGGCCAAGGAGAGCACCGAGGCGTACGAGCGGCGCAACGGGGCCGTCGAGGCGTTCGGGGTGCTCCAGGACCTCAACCTCATTCCGCTGCCGGGCGCCAACCTCGCCCTGAAACTCGTCCAGTTCGGGCTGCCGAGGCTGCCCGTCACCGTCATGTGGCGCACCGGGCTGAGCTGGTACGCCGACGGCCCCAACCGGCCGGTCGACGCGCTGGTGCGCCTCAACGAGCTGGCGGGGAGCGAGGCGCCGCAGGACCGGGAAGAGGTCGACCGGGTGCTGTGCGGGGCGTTCGTGGAGGATCTGCGCGACCACTTCGTACGGCACCGGCGCGACAAGCAGTGTGTCGCGCTGCTCGACAACATCGATGTGCCCAGGGGCCGCGAGTTCCTGGATCTGCTGGTACGCGTCAGGGAGGCCAACACCGCGCTGGAGCGCGGCCACGACCCGCTGCTCGTCGTCGCGACGGCCGCCAACGCCCGTGCCGTACCCGGCCCCTACGCCCCGGATCTCCCGGCCGAGCTGCGTATCCGCGCGCCCGAGGAGGTCTCGTACCAGGACTGGCGGACAAGCATTCCGCGGCCCGCGTCGACCACGAAGTGGCACTGGTACCCGGTCCGGCTGCGCGATCTCACCGAGCCGGAGGTGACCACACTGACCGAGCGCAGGGCGAGCGCGCTCGTCCCCACCACACCGCTGATCCACCGGCTCTCGTACGGGCACCCCTGGAGCGCCCGCGTCATGCTCGACGCCGCGCACGCCATCGTCGTCGAGCGCGGCGGCGGGGCGGCGGAGCTGCGCCAGATCCTCGACTCGCCCGCGCCGGTGCCGGGGCCGCCGGAGGACCCGATGCCGCTGGACGCGGCGGCCCGGCGCTATCTGCTGCGCGATCTGTCCGAGGGGCAGCGGGCGGCGCTCCAGGTCTGTGCCGCCGCGCGCGCCTTCGACTCGGCGCTGGACGCGGGCGTGCTGGAGCAGTTCGACCAGCTCACCAAGGACACCCTGCGCCGGGACATCGACGCCAGGCTCTGGCTGGACCCGCCGGTCCCCGAGGACGCCGGCACGCGCGGCGGGCGCGGCAGCGGCTATCTGGAGTACTGCCGGGAGGAGGAGAGACCCGCCGTCGTCCTCCAGCCGTGGCTGCGGCTCGTACTGCTCCAGGCGCTCTCCCAGCAGCCGCCCGACGCCCCGTCCGGCTGGACCACCACCCATGAGGCGCTCCGGGGCTGGCACCGGAGCGAGCAGTGGCCGCGAAGACACGCCCTGGACGCCCGCTACCACGCCCTCGCCCTCAACGAGCTGGACCGTACCGTCGCGTATCTCGCCGAGCGGTTCCACGAACTCCCCACCACCGACCAGTGGCTCTACGAGCTGTACGCGATCACCGCCGCGCCGATGCGCGTCCCGGTGGCACCCAGCGGACCGGGGCTGCGCGGCCCCACGCCCTCCGACCGCGTACGGCAGCTGGCCGAGCGGCTGGCGCCCGCCTCCCTCGACGAACACTGGTCGCTGACCATGCTGGTCACGGCGTTGTGGCTGGCCGCCGATCCCCGTAACCGGGTCGCGCACTCCGCCCCCGAACTCAACTCCACCATCGCGGCGATGTTCCACCGGCTGGCCGCGCTGCCCCACAGCGGTGCGGCGGGTCTCCTCCGGGAGGCCGAGCGGTACGAGCCCCGGCCATGACCGGAGCGGACGCCCGAAGCGGACGCCCGATACCCCCCAGCAGGCGAGAGGAAGCAGCAGCGCCATGACCACGTCGCTCGCGGACGATCTGCCCGACGCCAATCCGCCCGTTCCGCGCTGGCGCTTCGCCGCCCTCGGAGCCGTCGTCCTTCTCCTCCTCGGCGGCGGTGCCTTCTGGCTCTTCCGGCCCGAATCCACCGACTGCGCCGAGGGGGTGCGGCGGGTCGAGGCCGGCAATGCCACGCGCTGTGTCGGACTGACCGACGGCTCCTACCCGTTCACCAAGGACCTGCGCACCGTCTTCCGGCTGGTCGAGAAGGAGAACCGGCAGGTCACCGAGGAGGCCGCGCAGCCCGGCGGCACACCGTACGTCAGTGTCGTCTATCTGATGGGCATGAGCCCCCGCCCCGGCGACAGCAAGAACACCGAGTCCGTACGGCATGAGCTGGAGGGCGCGTACACCGCCCAGTACGAGGCGAACCACCGCCGCGCACAGGGCCGTACGCCCCGAATCAGGCTGCTGCTCGGCGACACCGGGAGCCGGCCCGAGCAGCGCGCGTACACCCTGGAGCAGATCAGGGCGCGGCTGGACCGGGACCGGATCGTCGCGGTCGCCGGGGCCGGCACCAGCCTCGGCGGCACCCGCGAGATGGTCGCGCGGCTGAACAGCTGGGACATCGCGTCCTTCGGCTCCGTCCTCACCTCCGACGTGCTGGAGAAGTCCGCCGGTCTGGTACGGGTCGCCCCACCCAACGCGGACCAGGCGGCGGCCGCCGTGCGCTACCTGTCGCGGGAGGAGTACGCCGGGTCGAAGGTGCTCATCGTCAAGGACTCGAACAACGACGACCTCTATACGAAGACGCTCGCGGAGAAGTTCGGCGCCGGCTTCCCCGAGCCGCGGCTGGCGGCGCCGGAACCCATGCAGTACGACTCCTCGAAGACCCAGCTCGCGACGTACTTCAGCAACCAGATGCCCAATCTCTGTCTGGAGCGGCCCGATGTCGTCTACTTCGCGGGCCGGGGACGCGATCTGCCGGACTTCCTGGCGCCGCTCTCCGAGCGCCAGTGCAGCGGCTCGCCGCTGATGGTGCTCTCCGGGGACGACACCTCGCAGGTGTTGCAGGCGGACGGCTTCAACGAGGTCAAGCAGTCGCTGCGGAAGGGGAACATCCGGCTCGTCTTCACCGGTCTCGCCCATCCCGGGGCGTGGGACCTCGCCCCGCGGTTCTTCGACCCCAACGCGATAGGGCCGTTCCTCCCCGACGGCACCTTCAGGACCACCTTCCGCGACGACAAGCTCGACGACGGCCAGGCGATCATGGGGCACGACGCGGTCCGTACCGCCGTCAAGGCGATCAGGAAGGCCGTCCCGCTGGAGAACTCGGACCAGCGGATCGAGCGCAAGGACGTCATGCAGAATCTGTCCCTTCTGTACGACGCCAACGCCGTGGCCGGGGCGAGCGGGTGGATCTCCCTGAAGAACAACGGCAGTCCCCGGGACAAGGCCATCCCCCTCATCGAAATAGACGGCACGGGCAGCACGAAGACGATCGCTGTCGTCTCGGGCGGTGACGCAGGTACTCCGTACCTGCCGAAGTCCGCCGGGCCCGGTTGAGCGGACCGGGCTGAGCGGACCGGGCTGAGCGGACCGGGGCCGGTCTGATCTTCGTAACGGGTGAAGGGCGTGGTGAGGGAGGCATTCGCGGCTGTCAGTGGCACTGCGTAGCCTCTTGGTCATGCGGGAACCAGCGGCGGACAGCGACAGCTCGTGGCAGCGGCTGACCGCGTACACGTATCTGAGCGCTCCGGAGCGGCTGGAGTACGTGGCGGTCATGCGGGTGTTCTGCGCCACCCTGCTCGCGGACCTGGCCGTCCCGGACGTGCTGGCGAAGCTCCCGGGAGGCGCGCTCACCGCCGAGACGCTCACCGCGCGGCTGGAGCAGCTGGTGCGCTGGGGCAATCTGCTGCGCAGCAGTCATACGGTGAAGGCGTCGAGCATCACCGAGTATCAGCGGGCCCGCTCCCGCTACCAGTTGTCGAAGCTCGGTGAACGGATCCAGCGCGACGCGGACGAGGTGCTGGCCGGGGCGGACGCGGCGCGCGAGGTGAGCAGCGAGCTGCTGGCCCTGGTCGAGCGCGGGCTGCGCGAGCTGGCCGGGCTGGTGGTGGGGCCGGAGGGGGCGACAGCCGGCCCGGGAGTGGCTTCCCCGGAAGCGGTCTCCCCAGGGGTGGTTTCCCCGGGAGTCGAGCCTCAGGACGCCCTGGAGCGGGTCAGTACGCTCTTCGTGCAGTTCAGCGAGTTCGCCGACTCCGTACGGGACTTCTACGCGTACCTCGGCCAGGTGCTCGCCCGCTACGACCTCGACAGCGCGGAGTACCAGGGCTTCAAGGAACTCCTCCTCGACTACGTCGAGGCCATCACCGAGGACGTCGCCTTCCGGGCGCCGCGTATCGCCGCCCTCCTTGAGCGGCTCTGGCCCGCGCTGCCCGGCCTCCTGGAGGTGCTGGACGCGCACGCGCGCGGTCTCTCGGTGCTCAAGGGAACAGCGGCCGGAACCGGACCCGCAGGGCCGGTCGAGACACGGGTGCTGCGCAGCCGAGGACGTGAACTCGCCGACTGGGAAGGGCTGCGCGGCTGGTTCACCGATCTGGACGGGCTGGGCAGTCAGGTCGACCAGCTGCGGGACGCCACCCTGCGCGCGTTGCAGTCGCTCCTCGCCAACGCCAAGCGGATGCTGCGCTCCGCCTCCGGCGAGATGTCCCGGCGCAACGACCTGCTGCGGCTGGCCCGTTGGTTCGACGAGGCGACGCCCGAGGACGCGCACGACATCGCGGTCGCCGCCTTCGGCATGTACGGGTCCCGGCATCTCGGGGTGGAGCCCGCCTCCGACGAGACGGTCCCCGCGTACACCAGTTGGTGGACGGGACCCGTGGTCGAGGTGCCGGTGTCACTGCGGGAGCGGGGCAGCCGCGCTCAGCGGGGCCGGGCGGCGACGGTCGAGGACCACTCCGCGCAGAAGGCGCGGCTCCAGCGCGCCGCCCGCGAACAGGCGGCGGACCGGCGCTCGGCGGCGATCGAGCTGCGCAGCGCCTCGGGCCGGTTCGCCGGGATCGAGCTGACCTCCGCCGCCCTCGCGCTGCTGCTCGAACTGCTGGCGACCGCCCTGGGCAACGCGCGGCTGCGCGGAGCGCACCGGCAGGAGGACGAGGAGGAGCCCGCGGGGTCGGACGGGTTCACGCTGGAGGCGGCGCGCAGCGAGGACGCCGAGCTGGGCATCCGGCTCACCGTCCGCCGGGTCACCGACGCGCGTACGGTGCTCCGCTCGGTGGACGGCGAGCTGCTCCTCGACGAGCTGACGCTGACCGTCGAGGGGCTGGACGGCGACGGTGACCGGGGCAGCGGCCGGGAGAGGGACGGGGACGGCCGTTTCCGCTCCAACGGCGTCTCCCCCGCCGCCGACTTCGCCCCGGAGGTGACCCCTTCATGACGCTCCCCTCCGCGCACGACGTCGCCCTCGCCGCCGAGCGCCGCAGCGCCGGCCGGCTGCTGCTGGCCCACCCCCTGGTCACCGCCGACGGTCCGCACGCCGATCTGTTCCCGCTGATCCGCCGGCACGCCGACTGGCTCGGCGGGCGCTTCCAGCAGGTGCTGGGCTACCGCCTGCTCGTCGACACCTCGTACGCCCGCCTCTTCAAGGCCGGACTCGGCCCCGGCTCGGGGCACCGGCTGGAGCGGACGACGGGGACGCCGTTCACCCCGCGCACATACGCGTGCCTCGCGCTGGCCCTGTCCGTCCTCGTCACCGCGCCCGAACAGCTCCTGCTCTCCCGGCTCGTGGCCGACCTCAAGGCGGCGGCGGCCGACGCCGGGATCGAGCTGGAGGGCAGCGGCCGGGCGGCGGAGAAGCGGACCCTGGCCGCCGCGCTGCGCCGGCTGGTCGACTGGGGGGTGCTCACGGAGACCGAGGGCAGCGTCGGCGCGGTCGCCCTGGAGGACGGCGGCGAGGCGCTGATCACGGTGGACCGCGAGATCGCCCGCGCCCTCGTCGCCGGACCGCTCACCCAGAGCCGGGACGGCGCCGACCTGGTGCGCCGCGCCGCCGACCCCGGGTTCGGCGGACCGCGTACGTACGTACGCCGCAGGCTCGTGGAGACGCCCGCCGTCTATCTCGACCAGCTGACCGACGCCGAGCGCGACTGGCTGCGGACCCGGCAGCGGCGCGAGGCGCAGGCGTTCTCCGAACTGCTCGGCCTCGAAGCCGAGATCCGCGCCGAAGGGGCCGCGCTCATCGACCCGGAGGACGAGCTGACCGATCTGCGGCTCCCCGGCACCGGTACGGTCCCCCAGGCCGCGCTGCTGCTGGTCGAGCGGCTCGTGGAGCGGCTCCGGCCCGACGATCCGGGGCACCCGGCGACCGGCGGACGGCTGCGCGTCGGGGTGGCCGTCCCGCCCGGCCTGATCGACACGCTGCTGGCCGGGGCCGTCGCCGAGTACGGACAGCGGGGCGGCTGGCAGCGCGGCTATCTGGAGGACCCGGCGGCGCTGCGGGAGGCCGTGGTGGACCATCTCGTACGGATGGGCCTGCTGGCCCCGGCGGGCCCGCCGTCGTCGCTCAGGGCGGGCGGGCACGGACTGCCGGAGGGGTACGCGGGCGCGCTGCCCGACGGGCGCTCCGTCACGGACGTGTCCGGGGCCCGGCCGGACGGCACCCCCGGCGGCTGGGTGCTGCTCGCCGCCGCCGCGCGCTACGCCACGCGCGTCACCGTGCGCGGGGCGGTGTCCGGAGCGGGCCCCGACGCCTCCACGCCGGCCAGCGCCTCCGTACAACAACAGCACGCACCACAGGAGCTGACGTCATGACCCAGGACCGGCAGCTTCAGGACCGGCAGGACCGACAGGACCGGCAGCCCCAAGGCGTACCGCCCCTCGCCGTACCCCTCCCCGCGCAACGCACCCCCACGCAGCGCACCGCCGCGCCCGCCACCGCCCGTTTCCGGCTGCACCGCGCCGGGATCCGCAACGTATGGCAGTACGACGAGCAGGAGTTCGCGTTCGGCGCCGGCCGGCTGCTGCTGCGCGGCAAGAACGGCGCGGGCAAGTCCAAGGCCCTGGAGATGCTCCTCCCGTACCTCCTGGACGGTGACTCCCGCGCCCTGGACGCCACCGGCACCGGCCGGACGACGCTCGCCTGGCTGATGCTCGACGGCTTCGAGCGGACGAACCGGCTCGGCTATCTCTGGGTCGAGTTCCGGATGGCGACCCCCGGCGGCGGCGACCGCTATCTGACGCTCGGAGCCGCGATCCGCGCCTCGCAGTCGTCCAAGAGAGCCGTGCCCGCCTTTTTCGTCACCCCCATGCGCGTGGGCGCCGATCTCCATCTGGTCGACGCGGGCAAGCCGTTGCCCGTGGACCGGCTCAAAGAGGCCGTCGGCGCGGAGAACGTGACGGAGCGGGCCGTCGAGCACCGCGCGCGGGTGGCCCGCGAGCTGTTCGGCATCACCGACACCGCGCGCTACCGCAACCTCACCCAGCTGCTGCACCGTCTGCGCCGCCCCACCGTCGGGGACCGCATCGAGTCCGGCGGGCTGGTCTCCCTGCTCAGCGAGACGCTGCCGGGGCTGGACGAGGAGGTCGTCGAGAAGGTCGCGCGCAATCTCCACGACCTCGACGCCGTACGGGACGAGCTGGGCCGCCTGGAGCGGACCGACGTCGCGCTGCGCACGTTCCTCACCACGTACCGCGGCTATCTGGCCGGGGTCCTGCTGCGCGGCTCCGAGGGCGTACGGCAGGAGCTGGACGCGCTGGGGCGCCGCCGCCGGGAGACCGGGGACGCCGCGAAGCGTACGGGCGAGCTGCGCGCGCGGGAGGCCGAGGCGGACGCGCGGCTGGTCTCCCTCGGCGAGGAGCGGCAGGCCGCCGCGGCCGAACTCGCCGCGCTGCGCGCCAGCGAGGGATACCGCTCGATCGAGGAGCTGTCCGAGCGCCGGAGTACGGTCACGGCGCTGCGTTCGGCCGCCGACGCGGCGTTCGGCGCGCTGATCAGGGCGCACAGCGCCGAGGAGGCGGCGGGTGAGCGGCTGACGCAGGGGGCCGAGCGGCTGCGCGGCCGGCTGGGCGAGCTGGCCACGGAGCACCGCGCGCTGCTCGGGCAGGCCGAGCGGGCCGGGCTGCCCGGCGGCCATCTGGGCGAGCCGGTCGCCCTGGAGCGTACGGAGGCCACCGGGACCGGCGGCGGGACCGGGACCACGGCCAGCGGCGTCGGACCCGGCGCCGGAGCCAAGCCCCCGGCCGGCCCCGGGCGCTTCGAGCTGACCGGCCCGGACGGCGACACCCGGACCGTCCGCCACACACCGGTGTCCGGCGTGGACGCGGTGGCCGCCGAGTCCGCCCTGCGCGCCTGGCGCGAGCAGTTGGAGGGCGCCGGGTCCGTCGCGCGCAACCGGCTCAGGACGGTCCAGGACGTCGGCCGGCTGGCCGGGCGGGCCCGCGAGGCCAAGGCGGAGGCGGCGCGCGCGGACGCCCACCGGGAGCGCCTCGAAGAGGACACGGAACGGGCCGCGGGCCGCCTTGAGGAGAGCCGCGAAGCGGTCGCCCAGGAGAGCGCGGCCTACGCGCGCGAGGTGGCCGCGTGGGCGGCGCGCGCGGCAGCGGCGGCCGGGCCCGACGGCCCGCCCCTGGACGCCGTGACCGCCGCCGTACGCCACGAGACCTCGCCCTACGCGCCGTACGCGGAGCGCGTGCTGCCCGCCGGGGCCGACACGGACGCGGAGGACGCGGCCCGCGCCGCCCTGGACCCGTACGCCGAGGAGCTGACCGGCCGCCGGGACGCGCTCGCGGTCGCCGTGAGCCGCGCCGAGGAGGAGCGGGACCGGCTGGCCGGGGAGCAGCGGGAGTGGGAGCGGCGGACGGATCCGGAGCCGCCCGTTCCGTATCACCGTGCCGCCCCGCGCGCGCCGGGTACCGGAGCGCCGTTGCACCGGCTGGTCGACTTCGCCGAGGGCCTCTCCCCGTCCACCCAGGCCGGGTTGGAGGCGGCGCTGGAGGCGAGCGGGCTGCTGGACGCCTGGATTCCGGCGGACGGCGCGCTCATCGACCCGCTGACCTGCGACACACTGCTCCGCCACATCCTGCTCCAGCCCGGCCTGCCCGCGCCGTCGTGGCCGACGCTGGCCGAGGCGCTGCGGCCGGCCGCCGATCCGGCGAGCGGCGTCAGCGCGGAGCGCGTCGCGCGCGTGCTGGCCGCCGTCGCCCTCGTACCGGCGGAGGACACCGCGACGGCCACCTCGGCGGCCAGCGCCGTGTACTACGACGGCAGTTGGCGGCTCGGCGCCCTGCGCGGACGGCACATGAAGAGCGGCGCGGAGTACGTGGGCGCCGCCGTCCGCGCCGAGACCCGCCGCCGCAGGCTCGCGGAGCTGGCGGAGCGGCTCGCCGAGGTCGGGCTGCGGCTGGCCGCCGACCGCGAGCGGCTGGCCGGGAGCGAGGCGCGGCGCCGCCGACTGGCGCTCGTCTGGCGGGAGTTCCCCCGTACGCGCCGGCTGGCGGGCGCGTGGACGCGGGCCGAGGGCGACGAGGCCGCCGTACGGGACCTGACCGGCCGCACGGCCCGCGCCGCCCGCCTCGCCGAGGAGGCGCGTACGGAAGCGGTCGCCGCGCGCGCGGTGGCCGAGGCGGAGGCCGGCGCCCACGACCTGCCGACCGACCCCGACGGCCTCGCCCGCGTGGCGACCGCGCTGACCACGCTGACCGGCGGGCTCGACCAGCTGGGCCGGGCCGTCCGGGGCACGGCCGAGGGACTCGGCGGCAGCCGCGCCGAGCTGGCGGGGTACGAACGGGCCCGCGCCGACCGGACGGAGACCCACGGCGAGTACGCGGCCCGGCTCGACGAGCTGCGCCCGGCCCGGCAGGCGCTCCGTACGCTCGAAGAGACCATCGGCGCGGCCAAGGACGAGATCCTGGCCCGCGAGGAGCGCACCGAGCACCGGATCAAGGCCGCCGACCGCGCCCTCCCGGAGGCCAGGGGCGCGCTGGACGAGCTGCGCGCGGAGCGGGTGCGCGCGGAGGAGAGCGAGAAGCGCCACCGCGAGGAACTCGTGGGCCAGGAAGCCGCGGTGATGGCGGCGGGCAGCCGGCTGCGCGGCGCGCTCGCCCGCCCGGAGGTGGTGCGCGGCGCCGCCCTGGACACACGGGCCGTGCCGACGGCGGCGTCCCCCGGCCAGGACCCGGCGGCGGACGCCCGCAGCCGCGTACGGGCCCTGCGCGAACTGGCCGACGCCGTACGGGACGCGCTGACCGGCGCGGTACGCGGCGAGGCGCCGACGCGCGGAGAGACGCCCGCACGCGGCGAAGTGTCGGCGCGCGGCGAAGTCTCGGCACGCGGCGAGGTCTCCGACAGCATCCTGCTCAAACGGCACACGGAACTGCGCGACCAACTGGCCGGCGGTTACGACGCGCAGCTCGACGAGCACGACGGCATCAAGATCTGCCGGCTGGTCGACGACCACGGCCACCACGACGTGGCGCAGGTCGGCGAGCGCATCGCGGACAAGGCCGCCGAGGCGCGAGGCCGCCTCACCGACCGCGAGCGCGAGGTCTTCCAGCGCTTCCTCACCGGCGAGCTGGGCGACCATCTGTCGACCCAGGTCATCGCCGCCGCCGGGCTGGTCGCCGCACTCAACGACACGCTGCGCACCGTAAGGACGTCGCACGGCCTCGGGGTGGAGCTGCGCTGGAAGCTCAACGAGGACGTCGACGCCGACGTACGGGCGGCGGTCGGGCTGCTGAGCAGCCCCTCGGGGCTGCGCACCCGCGAGGAGACCGAGCGGCTGCGCGAGGTGCTGCAACGCCGGATCGAGGACGCGCGCCGGGCCGACCCGTCGGCCGGTTACGCCGCGCATCTGCGCACCGCGCTGGACTACCGCGACTGGTTCCGCTTCCACACCTACGTGGTCGAGGACGCGGCCCCCCAGCGCCGCCGCAAGCTCACCGGCCGTACGGGGCTCAGCCAGGGCGAACAGCGCGTGCTCTCCTACCTGGTCCTCTTCGCGGCGGCGGCGGCCCACTTCACCACACTCGGCGAGGCGGCGCCGCACGCGCCGCGGCTGATCCTGCTGGACGACGCGTTCGCCAAGGTGGACGAGCCGACGCACGGCCGGCTCGGCCGCATCCTGGTCGACCTGGACCTCGACTTCGTCCTCACCAGCGAGCGCCTGATGGGCAATTGGCCCGAGGTGCCGTCGCTGCACATTTACGAATGCCTGCGCGACCCGCACGTACGCGGGGTCGCCACCCTCCACTACACGTGGAACGGCCGCCAGCGCCGTCTGGTGCCCACATGACCGAGCCTCCTGCCGCCGGGGAGCCGCCCGCTCCCGTCCCCGTGCTGCCCGCTGAGACACGGACCTGGCTGGCGGGCCCCGGTCTGGCCCGGTTCCTGGACGCGGCGCGCGCCCGGCTGGAGCGCAACGGGCTGCGCGCCACCGGCACCCTGCGGCTGACCGCGCCCGTACCGGAGGAGCGGACGGCGCTGTCGCAGCTGGCCGGCCGGGCGTTCACGGGGGCGGACATCACGGTGAGCCTCGCCGCGCTCGACACACGCCTGCGCGCCTCGGCGGCCGGGCTCGGCCTCGTCGACACCCTGCGCGCGCTCGGCCCGCCGCTCACCGACCGCCGGGCCGTACGGGCGGGCGCGGAGGCCCGGCGTACGCGGATCTGGGCGGCGGCCGAGGCGGCGCTTGACGCGTCGCCGCTGGCCGGGGAGGCGTGGGCGCGGCAGTGGTACGAGGCGCTGCGCCGCGCGGGCGTGCCCGCCGAGGTCGAACCGACGGCGGCGACCCGTACGCTGCGGCAGGCGGTCCACGTACTGGCGGTGCTGCTGCCACCCGCCGGGCCGCATCGGGGACGGACGGCAACCGAGCACCGGGGCCGGGGTGAACTCGCCGCCGAGGTCACGGGATCCGCGCACGGACTGGACGACGGCACATGGCTGGCCCGGCTCGTCCAGCGCGGCATCGCCCTCGCCCACGGCATGGAGCCGCCGGTCGACGCGGCCGGGCGGCGCGCGCTCTGGCGGCTGGCGGGTGTGGTGCCGGACGAGATATCCAGCACCGTGCTCGTGTACGGGCTGCGCCCCGAGGGCGACGGCTGGCGCGAACGCGCCCTGCGCGAACGGGCGGAGCACCACGCCGAAGCCCATCTCACACTGCGCGACCTGCGGGCACTGACCGCGCCACGACAGCCGACACCACCCGGACCGTCGCGGCTGTACGGGCCATCGCCGGACGGACCTTCGCCGCGTAACGGGCAGCCGCCGTACGGAACATCCTCGTACGAGCCCTCGCCGTACGGGCCCTCGCCCCGTAACGGGCCACCGCCGTACGGGCCGCCCGCGCTGTCCCTGCCGCCCGGCACCCTCGTCCGCGTCTGCGAGAACCCGCGCGTCGTGGAGGCCGCCGCCGACGCCCGCTGCGCGCTGCCGCTCGTCTGCACCTCGGGCAGCGCCTCGACGGCTGTGCTCACGCTCCTCGACGCCCTCGCCGCCACCGGCTGCCGCTTCGCGTACCACGGCGACTTCGACTGGCCGGGGCTCGCGCTCGCCAACCGGATCATCCGGCGGTACGGAGCCCGGCCGTGGCGGCTGCTCGCCGGGGACTACGAGCGGCTCGCCGCCCGTACCGGCGAGCAGGCGGTCCCCCGGCTGCCGCTCTCCGGGCCGCCGGTCGACGCGGACTGGGATCCGGAGCTGGCGCCCGCGATGGCGGCGCGCGGGGTCGCGCTGCACGAGGAGGTCACACTGGACCTGCTGGTGCGCGATCTCTCCCGGCCGGACTGACTCCCCTATAGTTCAAAGATTGCGCAACCTTTAAAGTGTTGCCATGGGATATGACGACTCCAGGACAGAGACAGCAACCCACCAACGCACACCGAAGACCACCGGGACCGGATGGGAGGTCGCCGTACTCGACGGCGGCCCCGCGGACGGAGTACGGATGAGGGTCGCCGACCGGCCGTCCGTCGTCCAGGTGACGTACCCCTGCGAGCTGGACGGCCCGGCCGGCGGCGCGCACGTGGACGCGCTCTACGTCTACCGGCGGGATCTGCGCGTCAAGGCCGAACCGCTGCGGTACGGGGTCGATCCGGCCAGCCCGTGACGCGGTCGGCGCAGCCTGTCGTCAAAGTCCCGCCCGTCCGGAGAGCATCCGGCGGGCGGGACTTTGACGACAGGGTGTCCTGGGCCTGGGCCCTGGACCCTAGGCGCGGGGCGATCCCGGGGTGACGGGGGCATCGGCAGCCGCGGGAGTCACAGACGTCACGGGCGTCACCGGAGTCACCACGCTCGGAGCCACCTCCTCGGCAGCAGCGGGAGCAGGGGCAGGGGCGGCAGCAGCAGGCGCGGGAGCGGGCGCAGGTGCGGGAGCGGCGTACGAAGCCTGCCCCTCCTCCTTCATCGCCTTGGTCTCGCTCTTGAGAATGCGCATGGACTTGCCCACCGCGCGAGCGGTGTCGGGAAGCTTCTTCGAGCCGAACATGGCGATGATCACGACAGCCACGACCAGCAGGTGCCAGGGCTCCACCGCGTTACGGAACATCTCTCGCCTCGCCTTCCTCTCGTTCCAGCGTTTCGTCCGGCCGAGGAGGCAACCTCCCGCAGACCGAACCCCTCAATAAAGTTGCTACATTGCGCAACTGTACAACCATGGGTTCGGCCGGAGGGATGAGGGCGCACATATGGCAGGCAGCCGCCAGCAGACGGCATCCGCGCGTCGCGACGACGATCGCCGCGGGGGCACACGCCGTGCCAACGCCCGGGCGGCCGCCTCCCGCAGGCGGAAGAAACGCAGCCGGCTACGGCTCACGCTCGCGATAACCGTGTCCCTTCTCGTGCTCGCCGCGTCGGGGGCCGGCTGGGTCTACTTCAAGCTCAGCGGCAATATCGAGACCTTCGACGCCGACGGCCTCTCCGACAACCGTCCCGAGAGCACCGCGAAGGGACAGAACGTCCTCGTCATCGGCTCGGACGCGCGGACCAGCGGAAACAGCGCGCTGGGCGGCGGCAGCAAGGACGATGTCGGCCGCTCCGACACCGCGTTCCTGCTCCATGTCTACGCCGACGGCAAGCACGCCGTCGCCGTTTCCGTACCGCGCGACACCCTCCTGGACATACCGCCCTGCAAACTGCCCGACGGCAGCTGGACCGAGGAACAGAAGAACGCCATGTTCAACGCGGCGTTCTCGGTCGGGCAGACCACCAAGGGCAACCCCGCGTGCACCCAGAACACCATCGAGAAGCTCACCGGCCTCCGTGTCGACCACACCATCGTCGTCGACTTCAAGGGCTTCGCGAAGATGACCGAGGTCGTCGGCGGTGTCGAGGTCTGCCTGCCGAACGACCTCTACCAGCGCGACCTCAACCCCAACCGCGCCACCAGGGGCGACCTCATCTTCAAGCAGGGCATCCAGAAGCTCTCGGGCGCCAAGGCGCTGGATTACGTACGGATCCGGCACGGCATCGGTGACGGCTCCGACATCGGGCGCATCAAACGCCAACAGGCGTTCGTCGGCAGCCTGATCAAGCAGGTGAAGAGCGACGGCCTGACCCCCACCAAGCTGCTGCCGCTGGCCACCGCCGCCACCGAGTCGATGACCGTCGACGCCGAACTCGGCACCGCCGACAAGCTGATCAGCTTCATGATGGGGCTGAAGAGCATCGACCTGCACAACACCAAGTTCATCACCATCCCCTGGCGCTACCAGGGCGCGCGCGTCGCCATCGTCGAGCCGGACGCGACCCAGCTCTGGGCGGCGCTGAAGGCGGACCGTACGGTCGACGGCACGGACGCCAGCGGCAAGAGCAAGGGCAAGAAGAGCAAGGAGACCGCGGAGCCGTCCCCGTCCGCGACCACCTCGGAAGCGGTGTCGGGCGAGGGCATCGCCGTCGCCGTCTACAACGGCACGACGGTCAACGGGCTCGCGGCCCGCGGTGGCCGCGTCCTCATGGACCACGGCTTCACGCTCACCGGCACGGCCACCGCGGCCACCCAGGACTACGGCGCCACGGTCATCGAGTACGGTCCGGGCGAGGACGCGAAGGCGCGCACCACGGCGCGGCTCTTCCCGGGGGCGAAGCTCCAGCAGGCGACCGCGCCGGGCATCAACGTCATCCTCGGTACGACGTTCGCGAACGATCCGACGGCCGGTCCGGTCGCGGCCTCACCGGACTCCTCCGAGGAAGCCTCCGTCCCCTCCGCCGTCGCCGACGACGCGCGGTCCGCGGACGACGACCCGTGCTCGAACCTGTCCTACGGCTGAACGGCGCGGAGGGGCGGGGCGTCGGGGGCGCCCGGGACGTCGGGGGCGGCCGAGGCAGCTGAGGCAGCTGAGACGCCCGTCGCACCCGTCACGTCCGCCGCACCCGCCCCAGCGGCGCCCGCCACGATCGTGCCGGCCTCCGTGGCGGTGTCGGCCTCACCGGCTGCCACCAGGGCCGCGTGCCGGCGTTCGTGGCGGTCCTTCGCGACCACCAGCCCGACCGCGTACAACCCGAGAACCGCCGCAAGCAGTACGTAGTACTGCGCGGGCAGCGCCGGCATCCCGAGGGCCGGGCCGAGCGGGGAGAGCGGCAGCAGGAGGCCGGTCGCCGCGAGCCCCCCGGCCGCCCACCGGACCGGACCCGCCGCCCGGCGCCGCTCCGAGCCCGCGCCGCGCTCCGAGCCCGCGCGTCGGCCCGCGCCCCACAGCGCCGGGCCCCGTACTCCCGTACGCAGCAGCAGCATCACCAGCGCCTGGGTGAGCAGGTTCTCGGTGAACCAGCCCGAGTGGAAGGCCGCCTCGCTCTCCAGGCCCGAACCGGCCGCCGTGTGCAGGGCGTACGCGAGCACCGCGAACGTCGCCAGGTCCGCGCTCGCGTTGATCAGCCCGAAGCGCGTGATGAAGCGCAGGAAGGCCCGGGAGCGCAGCTCGCTCGGCCGGCGCAGCGTCTCCGGCCGCGGCCGGTCGTACGCGAAGGCGAGCTGCGCCGCGTCGAAGCACAGGTTCTGGACGAGCACCTGCACCGGAAGCATCGGCAGGAAGGGCAGCAGCAGCCCGGCGACGAGCATCGCTATGACGTTGCCGAGGTTTGAGGAGAGAGTGATCCGCAGATAGGTGGCGATATTGCCGCTGGAGTGCCGTCCGGCGGTGATCGCGTGGTCGATCGCGGTCAGGTCCTTCTTCGCGAGGACCACATCGGTGGACTCCCGGACGACATCGACGGCGTCCCTCGGGCAGATCCCGACATCGGCCGCGTACAGCGCGGGCAGATCGTTGACGCCGTCCCCGAGGAACCCGGTGGTGTGCCCGGCGGCCCGCACCGCCGCGACGATACGGGCCTTGTGCTCCGGGGCGCAGCGCGCGAAGACGGTGGTCCGCCCGGCGAGTTCCGCGAGTTCGGCGTCGGAGAGGGCGTCGATACGGTCGGCGGTGACGACCTCGCCGGGGCCCAGCCCCAGGTCCAGACAGGCGCGGGCCGCCGTCCCGGGGTGATCGCCGGTGAGGATCTTGACGGTCACCCCCCGGTCCGCGAAGACCTTCAGGGCGTCGGCGGCGGTCGGGGCGAGCGCGTCGCGCAGGGTGACGAAGCCCAGGAAGTCGAGCCCGTACTCGTCGGCCGGCGTGTAGTCGCGCTGCCGGGCCGGCCGCTCCGCGCGCGCGACCGCGAGCAGCCGCAGCCCGCTGTCCGCCTCGCGCGCGGCCAGCGCGGTCAGCCGCGCGCGCTCGTCGTCGTCGAGCGCGCACCGCTCAAGTACGTCGGTGACGGCGCCCTTGACGACCAGGGTGTGGGTGCCGAGGCGGCCCGGCCGGCGGACGACGGCGGTGGACAGCCGCCGTACCGGATCGAAGGGGAGCGCCGCGACCCCGTCCGCGCCCTCCGCGGCGGCGTCCTCGCCGACCGCGCCGAGAATCGCCTCGTCAAGAGCGTCGGGAACGGGCAGATCAGCGAGTTGCAGCGTCCACCAGGCGTTGACCGCGGCCCAGCGCAGCACCTCGGGATCGGCCGCGCCGTACGCGTCCATCGCGCGGGCGACCACGGGCCGGTCCTGGGTGAGCGTGCCCGTCTTGTCGAGGAAGAGCACATCGACCGCGCCCAGATCGTGCAGCGCGGGCAGTCGTTTGACGATGACGCTGTGGGCGCGGGCCAGCCGCGCCGCGCCCCGGGCCAGCGCGGTGGTGACGATGACGGGGAGCATCTCGGGGGTCAGCCCGACGGCGACCGCCACCGCGAACGGCAGCGTCTCCAGACCACGGCCGCGCAGGGCGGCGTTGGCCATGAGGACAAGTGGCGGGGTCAGCAGCATGAAGCGGATGAGGACCCACGAAATCCCGTTCACCGAACGGTCGAACGCGCTGGGCGAGCGCCGTCCGGGGCGCCGGCGCGCGGCACCGAAGCGGGTACGCGCCCCGGTCGCGACGACGACGGCGGTACCGCTGCCGGAGGCCACGGAGCTGCCCTGGAAGCACAGGTGCGGCTGCGCGAACACCCCGGCGTAATCGCCCACCGGGACCACCGGGCCCGGCTCCGGCAGCCCCGGCCCGTCCACCGCGTACTTGGCGACCGGCGCCGACTCCCCCGTGAGCGGCGCCTGATGCACGGTCAGCCCGCTCGCGCGCAGCAGCCGTACATCGGCCGGTACGAGATCCCCGGGCCCGAGCCGGATCACATCGCCCGGTACGAGCTGGTCGACCGGGATCTCCCGGGTCTCCGGCGTGTCCCGGGCCTCCTCCCGGCGCAGTACGGTCGCGGTCGTCGCCACCAGCTCGCGCAGCCCGGCCATGGACCGGTCGGCCCGGTGCTCACCGGAGGAGCGCAGCAGACAGCTGACGGCCACCAGCGAAAGGATCACCAGGGCCGTGCCCCAGGCGGCGACGGTGGCGGACACCAGCCCGAGGCAGAGCAGTACGGCGGTGAACGGGTCCCGCAGGCTCCACAGGAATCGGCGCGGCCACGACGCCGTCCGCCACTCCGGCACCGCGTTCTCGCCGTATTGGAGCAGCCGCTCCTCGGCCTGCGCCTCGGTGAGGCCGCGCGGTCCGCTGTCCAGGTGGCGCAGCAGCTGGAGCGCGGTGAGCGCGCCGGGATCGGCCGGCCCGCCGCTTCCGGGCGCGCCGTCCGCTACCGGCGACCGGGCCCCCGGCGCATCGGCCCCCGGTACCGCGGGTTCGGGCACGGCGGAGTCGCGCACGGCAGACTCAGGCGCCGACGTCGCTGATACGGCGTGGCCCCGGGGTGCGCGCGGCGGAGTACCCCACGGTGTGCGGCCCGGCGGCGTGCGCACCCGCGGCGGACGGACCCGCGGCGTGCGCGGCGCGGTCGGTGAGCTGCCCGACCATCAGCCGGACCACGGTCACGACATCGGGGTCGTCCACGAAGTAGACCTGCCGCCGGCCCTCGCGCCGCGACCGTACGAGACCGGCCAGCTTGAGCTTGGTCAGATGCTGGCTCACGGCGGGCAGCGCGCCGCCCACCCGCTCCGCGAGCCCGGTCACATCGCTCTCGCCCTGGGCCAGCACCCAGACGATATGCAGCCGCGCGGACGACGCCAGCAGCCCGAACGCGGCAGCCGCCTCCGCCAGCACCTCGGCGGGAGGATCCCCGAAGCCGCCGACATCTGCCGTCACGTCGCTCTCCTCGTCCCGCGATCGTCCCGCGAAAATACGTTCGCCCTGCCGCCCTCAGCGGCTCAGTGTAGGGGCAGCATCACGGGGCGCAGTAGCGCGCGGTGCCGGGGGTCGGGGCGTCGCGGCGAGGTCGGCGGTGCCTGGGGCAGCCGGGTTCAGCTGGGGTCAGTCGGGGGTAGCCGGGGTCAGGAGGTCGCGGGCGGCTCGTCGCGGTTGATGATCGTGCCGCTGACGACACGGCGTCCGCCCGGCTCACCGGGGCGCGCGCCCTTGGCGGAGGCGTCCGGGACCGTACCGCCGCCGCCCTCCTCCTTGAGCGCCTGCTTCTCGCTCTTGAGGATGCGCGCGGCCTTGCCCGCCGAGCGGGTCAGCTCGGGCAGTTTCTTCACCCCGACGATCACGGCGATGACCAGGAGGATCACGGCCAGCTCACTCATGCCGAACATCGGGTCTGCTCTCTGCCGGGGACGGGCGGTCTACAGCGCTGTAGAAGTATCCAGCACGGCACGACCGGGCAACAAGCCCCCGCTTCCGTCCGCACCTGGCCAAAAAGGTTACCGAGCGCCCTCCAGCGTGGAGACCCCGAGCGCCCGCTTGACCGAGCGGTAGCGCGCCAGCAGCACCGGGCGCAGCCAGCGCACCGACGCCGGGAAGTTGTTCATGAGGGCCGTGTGCCCCGGCAGCCGCTCCGGGTCCTCCATCAGCCCGAACACGAGATGCGGAGCGGTCCGCGGGGCCGCCTCCCGGATCGCGCCGCGCAGCCGCGCGACATCGCGGTCCGGGACGCGCGGGATCAGCCCCAGCAGCACCGGCTCCTCCGTGTCGAAGTGCTTGGCCAGCAGGGACTGGACGCGCTGCGCGGAGGGCAGCCCCGACATCGCCGCCTCACTGACGACCTCCAGCGTCACGGCGGGCCCGCCGCCGAGCTGCCGGGCGGCCAGCGCGTCGACCGATCTGCGCAGCGCGTGCAGCTCGGCGTCGAGCGCCTCGTGCTCAGCGGCACCGCGGTCCAGCTCGGCGACCGCGGCGGGGAAGAGATCGCGCAGCACCGGCCAGAAAAGCCGGACCTCGCTCGTGTGCTGGCCACCGACGAAGTCGACCAGCCAGCGCGTCGTGCCGATCAGCGTCCTGACATCGACGGACTCGCCGTCGGCGAGACGCGTGAATCCGGCGACGACCAGGGCGGCGCCGCGACGCATGATCGTGTGCTCGACCAGCAGCTCCTCGTACATCCGGGAGCGCTCGGCTCGAAGCGCGGGTGAAACAGCCATAGCCATCATGTCCCTTTCTTCGCGCTGTCCAGGCACGAGACGGCGAAGCGCTCCGGGACGAGGGCACCTCTCCCTGAAAAGATGCCCGGCGGGCGATCACCTCACACCTCCCGGACCGAACCTCCGGGGCAGAACCGAACGCAGGTCGGAAGCGTGATCGGCAGAGTTATCCACAGGCTGTGGCAGACCCCGACGCGATGTCAGGAGCGGGGCGCAGAATGGGGCCATGACTCAGACCACCGATGCCACCACGACGCCCGAACCGACGCCCGCATGGGAGAAGCGCTTCCGGGCGCCGCGGGTCTCCCTGCCCGACTGGGCGGAGGACGCCCCGCAGCGGTCGCTCTTCGTGTCCAACGCGACGGGGACGTACGAGCTGTACGCGTGGGACCGGGAGACCGGCGAGCAGCGCCAGGTGACGGACCGGCCGAACGGGACGACGGACGGGGTGCTGTCGCTGGACGGCGCGTGGATCTGGTGGTTCTCCGATACGGACGGGGACGAGTTCGGGGTCTGGATGCGGCAGCCCTTCGCGGCGGGCGGCAAGGACGAGCAGGCGACCCCCGGTCTCGACCCCTCCTATCCGGCCGGGCTGGCGCTCGGCCGGGACGGCACGGCGGTCGTCGGCCGGTCGACCGACGAGGACGGGTCGACGGTCCATGTCGTACGGCCCGGGGAGGCGCCCGTCGAGATCTACCGGCACCGGGAGTCGGCCGGGGTCGGCGATCTGTCCCATGACGGCACCCTGCTGGCGATCGAGCACACGGAGCACGGGGACGCGATGCACTCGGCGGTCCGGGTGCTGCGGCTGGACGGCTCGCTGGTGGCCCAGCTCGACGACACCGAGGGCGGCACCCGCGAGCTGGGCCTGGAGGTGCTCGGTTTCGCTCCGGTGGCCGGTGACGGCCGGCTGCTCATCGGCCACCAGCGCCGGGGCCGCTGGGAGCCGGTCGTCTGGAATCCGCTGACCGGCGAGGAGACCGACCTCGCGATCGAGCTGCCCGGCGATGTCAACGCCGAGTGGTATCCGGACGGCTCCGGGCTGCTGATCTCGCACAGCTTCGAGGCCCGCGGCGAGCTGTGGCGGTACGACTTCGCCAAGAGCGCGCTGATCCAGGTGGACACCCCGAAGGGGACGGTGTCGGGGGCGACGGCCCGGCCGGACGGCAGCGTCGAATATCTCTGGTCGTCGGCGGCGACCCCGCCGGAGGTCCGGTCCACGGCGGGCGGGGTCGTCCTCGACCCGCCGGGCATGAAGGCGCCCGCCTCGGTGCCGGTGACGGACGCCTGGGTCGAGAGCCCCGGCGGCCGGGTGCACGCGCTGGTGCAGCGGCCGGCCGGGGAGGGCCCCTTCCCCACGGTCTTCGAGATCCACGGCGGCCCGACGTGGCACGACAGCGACGCGTTCGCCGCCGGCCCGGCCGCCTGGGTCGACCACGGCTTCGCGGTCGTCCGGGTCAACTACCGCGGCTCGACCGGCTACGGCCGGGAGTGGACGGACGCGCTCAAGCACCGGATCGGGCTGATCGAGCTGGAGGACATCGCGGCCGTCCGTGACTGGGCGGTCTCCTCCGGTCTGGCGGACCCGGCGCGGCTGGTCCTCGCGGGCGGCTCGTGGGGCGGCTATCTGACCCTGCTCGGCCTCGGCACCCAGCCGGACTTCTGGGCCCTGGGCCTCGCGGCGGTCCCGGTCGCCGACTATGTGACGGCGTACCACGACGAGATGGAAGCCCTCAAGGCGATGGACCGGACGCTGCTGGGCGGCACCCCGGAGGAGGTGCCGGAGCGCTTCGAGGCATCGTCCCCGCTGACGTACGTGGACGCGGTGAAGGCCCCGGTCTATATCTCGGCGGGGGTGAACGATCCCCGCTGCCCCATCCGCCAGGTGGAGAACTACGTGGACCGGCTGGCCGCCCGGGACGCGGTCCACGAGGTGTACCGGTACGACGCGGGGCACGGCTCGCTGGTGGTGGAGGAGCGCATCAAGCAGGTCCGGCTGGAGCTGGACTTCGCGAGGAGGCACCTGGACATGAAGTAGCGGGGAGCCTGCGGCGGGCACCAGCGGCGACAACGGCGGAGACCAATGGCGACAGCGGCTGGGACCAACGGCGGCGGGGGCCGGTTCCGTAGCGGGGAGGACGAAAAGGCGCCCCCGGGACCGGGCGGCGGGGCGGCATTCCGTACCGTGGAGGCGTGTACCGGTTTCTGGTGACTCCGCGTTGGTGGGGGATCAACCTCTTCGTCCTGCTGGCGATCCCCTTCTGCATCTTCATGGGGACGTGGCAGCTCGGGCGTTTCGAGGACCGCGTCGCCACCCATGAGGCGGCCAAGACACGGCCCGACCCCGGGGAACAGCCGGCCGTCGCGCTGACGAAGCTGCTGCCGGTCGACCAGGAGACCTCGGGCCGCCACGCCACGGCGAGCGGGCGGTACGAGGACCAGTTCCTGGTGCCCGGCCGGAAGCTGGACGGCAAGGCGGGCTCGTATGTGCTGACCATGCTGCGCACCGGCGACGGCAAGGCGCTCCCCGTGGTACGCGGCTGGCTCGCCGAGGGCGGGCGGGCGCCCGCGCCGCCCCGGGGCGAGGTGACCGTGACCGGGTCGCTCCAGGCATCCGAGTCCACCGGCTCGAACGGGGTGCGGGCCGTCGGCGGTCTGCCGCAGGGGCAGCTCTCCATGATCAGCGCCGCGTCCCTGGTCAATGTCGTGCCGTACGACGTGTACAACGCCTGGGTGACGCTCACCCAGGCGTCGGACGGGCTGCTCGCGGTGCCGGCGACGGCGCCGCAGAACACCGGTCTTGACCTGAAGGCGTTCCAGAACCTCGGCTACACCGGCGAGTGGTTCGTCTTCGCGGGCTTCGTGGTCTTCATGTGGTTCCGGCTGGTCCGCCGTGAGGCGGAGACGCTGAAGGACCGGGCCCTGGGCCTGGAGACGGCGGCGTAACAGCCGCCGGCCAGGCCCTGCCCTGTTCCCTACCGGTTCCCGAGCGGCTATGTCGCGCTGAGGAGACCGGTCTTGTAGACCGTGCCCGCGCAGGCGTTGGAGATGGTCGCGGACGCCGTCGGGGATCCCCCCGAGGCGACGAACAGCACGGACACGCTGCCGTCCTGCGTACCGTCCTCGCCGCCGAGCTGCGGGTCGACGACCGAGCCGCCGTCCTGGCCGGTGCCGGTGCTCGTTCCCGTACCGCTGGACGTCCCCGCCGAGGCGTCCTCCGAGGGGCTCGGATCCGGTGAGGGACCGGCGGTCGGGCAGGTGTCGGAGGGCACCCAGGCGAACTTGACCTCGTACGCACCGTTCGGGGTGAGCACGAGCGATGCCACCGCCAGCGAGGGATCGGGCAGCCCGCTCGCCGCGTCACCCGGCATGTGGGTCACCACACCGATCCGGCTGCCGTCCGCCGCTCCGGCGGTGGAGAAGTTGACCGTGCCCCCGCCGGTGACCGTACAGCTCGTACCGGAGATGTTGGTGACCCGGAAGGTGCCGTACACCTTGCCCATGGCGTCCGGGGCGCCGCCCTGGCCCGAGGCCGTGAGCTGGCTGGACCCGCAGGTGGTCGAGGCCGGAACGGTCTGGTAGTTCTTGTCGGTGCCCGAGCCCGAACCGGAACCGCTGCCGGAGCCGCCCGTCCCACCGCCGCCACCCGAGGGACTGGACGCCTTACCGCTGGGCTTGGGCGCCTTCGAGGGGTCGTCGTCCTCGGCGGCGGAGACCCGGTCCGAGGGCCGGTCCACGTCCTTCTTGCCGCCCTCGGCCCCCTTGTCGGTCCCCATCCCGCCCTGCGCCTGCTCGCCGTGGCCGGCGACGGCGGACTTCTGGTCGGCCGTACTCGTCGAGTTGGCCACATGGATGAAGGCGGGCACGGCCGTACCGCAGAGAAGCGCGGCGGCCGCCATACCCACGACGGCCTGGCGCTTGCGCGCCCTGCGAGTCGGCACGGCCTTGCGCAGATGGTCGAGCGCGCCCTCGGAGGGCTTCAGCTCGCCCACGGCGCCGTGCATCAGCCGGCGCAGCGCCAACTCGTCCTGGCCGAGGGCGCCGTTCACATCGCTGAGCGTGTCGCCGAACGGGTCGTCCTGCGCGTCACCGCCGCGCGGGCCGCCGAAGAGGGCCGCGGTCAGCGCGCTGGTCACGTCGCCGTCGGGCACCCGCGTCTCGGCGGCGCCGCGCTCGGCGGCCTTGCCCTCACCGTCGCCCTTGCCCTTGTCGGCGCCCTCGCCCTTGCCTGCGCCATCGAGGCCGTTCAGATCGTTCTCCGGCCCGTTGTTCACAATTCCGTTCCCAGTCACGTCACGCGACGGCCCGGTATCCGGTCCGTCCTGCTGCTCGTCCTCGCGGTTCTCGGGTTCCTGCGCGTCGTTCGCGTCCTTCGCGATGTCCGCGCCGCTCGCGCCGTTCACGTCCCGCGCGCTGTTCGCGTCCCGCGCGTCCCGTGCGCTGTTCGCGCCCTTCGCATCGTTCGTGTCCTCGGGCCGGCTCATTTCGTGGCCTCCATGGCGACCCGCAGCGCCGCGATGCCCCGGGACCCGTACGCCTTCACCGAGCCCAGGGATATCCCCAGCGTCTCGGCGACCTGCGCCTCAGTCATGTCCGCGAAGTACCGCAGCGACAGCACCTCGCGCTGCCGGCGCTGCAACCCGCGCATCGCCTTGATCAGCGCGTCCCGCTCCAGCAGGTCGTACGCGCCCTCCTCGGCGCTCGCCATGTCGGGCATCGGCTTCGAGAGCAGCTTGAGCCCGAGGATGCGGCGGCGCAGCGCGGAGCGGGACAGATTCACCACGGTCTGCCGCAGATACGCCAGCGTCTTCTCCGGCTCGCGCACGCGGTTGCGCGCGGAGTGGACCCGGATGAACGCCTCCTGGACGACGTCCTCGCACGAGGCCGTGTCGTCCAGCAGAAGCGCCGCGAGACCCAGCAGCGACCGGTAGTGCGCCCGGTAGGTCTCGGTGAGGTGGTCAACGGTGGTCCCCGCCGCCACCGTGTCCTCAACGCCCTCGCGCTGGGACGGTATACGGGTGGATCTGGCCGCAGGCATGGGAGCGATCACCGGCATCCCACCGCCGCCGGACGCACGCGGGCGCCGCACGGGGCGTACCGCCGCGCCGCGCACCGGGCCAATCGCTGTGATGTCGAGAACCTCTGCTGCCACGCCTGTTGGACACGCTTCCCCCCATCAGGGTTGTACGCGCACGCCACCCCATTTGACGCTGCACTAAATACCCTCATGCGTACCCGATCTCCCCCTATGCCCCATTCGTGCGGCACCGCACAGGGGCGACCGCAGAGACGCTTCCCGGCCGGCCGGCGGTTGCAGTGCTGTCACAGAAAGGCGCACATGCATCGTCGAACAAGACAACGCCCCAGTTCAAGTGGCATGGACAGCTGACTTGCTCACAGGGCGTTCACAGGATCCTACAAAGATTTGTGGATCTACGGTTTTCGATTTCCGCCGACAGCAGCGCCACGGACCGGAGTTACGGAACGGAGGCGGAACGGGGCCTGAACGAGACAAGGCTCACGCCAAGCCGCCCACCCCGCCCGTCCCGGCCGGCTCAGCTCAGTTCGGCTCAGCTCAGCTCGGCGGCAACAGCCTCGGCGATCTGTACGGCGTTCAGCGCGCCGCCCTTGCGGAGATCGTCACCGCAGATGAACAGTTCCAGCGCCCGGGGGTCGTCCGGCGCCCGCCGTACCCGCCCGACCCAGGTCGGATCCGTGCCCACCACATCGGCGGGCGTGGGGAATTCGCCCGCCCCCGGGTTGTCGAACAGCACCACGCCCGGCGAGGTCGCCAGCACCTCGTGGGCCCGCTCGACGGTGACCTCCTGCTCGAAGCACGCGTGTACGGACATCGAGTGCGCGGTGATCACCGGAACCTGTACGCAGGTCGCCACGATCCGCAGATCGGGCCGGCCGAGGACCTTGCGCGTCTCGGCCCGGATCGCCAGCTCCTCGGCGGACCAGCCGTCGCGCTGCCCCTGGAGCGGCCCGGTCCACGGCACGACATTGAGCGCGAGCGGCGCGGGGAAGGGGCCGGTGGCATCACCGACCGCGCGGCGCACATCGCCCGGCCGCGTACCCAGATCCGTACCGGCGACCAGGGAGAGCTGCTCGCGCAGCGCGAAGACACCGCCCTGATCGGCCCCGTCCGGCCCGTCCACCGCGCTGGCCGCCTGGTACGAGGAGACGACCAGCTCACGCAGGCCGAACGCGCGGTCCAGCGCGCCCATGGCCACGATCATCGACAGCGTCGCGCAGCCGGGACTGGCGACGATGGAGCGCGGTCGGGCCCGTACGGCCTCGGGATTCAGCTCCGGAACGACCAGGGGTACGTCCGGATCCAGCCGGAAAACGGCCGACCGGTCGACAACGACCGCGCCCCGCTCGACGGCGACGGGTGCCCACTGGGCGGACAGCCTGTCCGATACGAGAAACAGCGCGACGTCGACACCGTCGAAAGCGGCCCCGGTGAGCGGAAGGACGGGGGTGACCTCACCCCGTACCACCAGCTCACCACCAGCGTCATCCGGCGCGGCGTCGAGCAGCCGGATCTCGCCCCAGACGTCCGCGTGCTGGGACAGAAACTGGAGCGCGACAGAGCCGACGGCCCCGGTCACACCTACGACCGCGAGCGTCGGCCTGTCGCCCATCACTGCTTCTCTCCCTCTGCCTACCGGCCGGTGCCCCCGTAGACCACGGCCTCGTCGGAGTCACTGTCCAGCCCGAAGGCGGTGTGCACGGCGCGCACGGCCTCGGTGACTTCGTCCGCGCGGGTGACAACCGAGATACGGATCTCGGATGTCGAGATCAGCTCGATATTCACGCCCGCGTTCGCCAGCGCCTCGAAGAATCCGGCCGTGACGCCCGGGTTTGTCTTCATCCCCGCGCCGACCAGCGAGATCTTGCCGATCTGGTCGTCGTACCGGAGCGAGTCGAACCCTATCGACGACTTCAGCCGCTCCAGCGCGTCGATCGCCTTGCGGCCCTCGGTCTTCGGCAGCGTGAACGAGATGTCGGTGAGACCGGTCGACGCCGCGGAGACGTTCTGCACGATCATGTCGATGTTGATCTCGTTGTCCGCGATGGCACGGAAGATCGTGGCGGCCTCGCCCGGCTTGTCGGGAACGCCGACGACCGTGATCTTCGCCTCGGAGGTGTCATGGGCGACACCGGAGATGATGGCCTGCTCCACCTTGCGGTCCCCTCGCGGTTCGTTGCTGACCCATGTGCCGGGGAGCCCCGAGAAGGAGGACCGTACATGGATCGGGATGTTGTATCGGCGTGCGTACTCCACGCACCGGTGCAGCAGCACCTTGGAGCCGGAACTCGCCAGCTCCAGCATGTCCCCGAAGGAGATCCAGTCGATCTTCTGGGCCTTCGCCACGACCCGGGGGTCGGCGGTGAAGACACCGTCCACATCGGTGTAGATCTCGCACACCTCGGCGTCCAGCGCCGCCGCGAGCGCGACAGCGGTGGTGTCCGAACCGCCACGCCCCAGGGTGGTGATGTCCTTCTTGTCCTGGGACACGCCCTGGAACCCGGCGACGATGGCGATATTGCCCTCGTCGAGGGCGGTACGGATCCGGCCCGGCGTGACATCGATGATGCGCGCTTTGTTGTGGACCGAGTCGGTGATGACGCCCGCCTGGCTGCCGGTGAACGACTGGGCGTTGTGCCCCAGGTTTTTGATCGCCATCGCCAGCAGGGCCATGGAGATCCGCTCTCCGGCGGTCAGCAGCATGTCGAACTCACGCCCGGCGGGAATCGGGGATACCTGCCCGGCGAGATCGATCAACTCGTCCGTCGTGTCGCCCATCGCCGAAACCACGACGACCACCTGGTGGCCGTTCTTCTTGGCATCGACGATTCGCTTGGCGACCCGCTTGATGCCTTCGGCATCGGCTACGGAGGAGCCTCCGTACTTCTGCACGACAAGGCCCACGTGCGCTCCTCGCTCAGTCCATAGTCACTGTCGGCTCAGTTTAACGAGCAGTCGCGAAACGCCCGCCTAATACCACATCGTGAGATGTCCCGCTCACTCCGTGATCATCACGTACGCCCACACGCCACCCGAAGACCATGCATGCCCCACCCCAGCCCCCGCACGCAAAAACGTGGCCCACATCACGACGAATCCCCCACCCCCCGAACCGGATCACACCACGGCCCGCCGGCCGACCAGACCCTAGGCGCCGGCGCCGGTCTCCACGTCCTTGTCGGTGAAGACGTCCTCGGCTTCGGTCACAACGATCGCCCGGTCCAGCCAGCGGCTGAGGGTGTCGGGGTCCGAGCACCCGACGACGCGCGCACGGACTTCCTCCGGCACGGAACCCAGGCGCAATTCGAGAACACGCAGGATGGCCGCGACCTGCCCCTTCGCCTCGCCCTCCAGATACGCCTCCTCACGGAACGTTCCCCGGCCCGGAAAATAAGTAATGGGTTTCATCAGGTCCCTCCACGTGTCGTGGGCCTGGCCTTGTCCCAGGCCCAAATCCAGCAACTCGGCGTAGTACAAGCTGGTTTCTTCGTCTGTCGCCCTCAGGGCTCCGGCCAGTGCGTTCAGTATGGCCGGAGCGTGACGGCTGTCGCTGTGTGTCATGGCCGAGAAAGCGGCCATTCCGAGATCCCGTGCCGCATCCGCGACATCGGTGATCATGGGCACGTTGTCCGGCCCCAGCACCAGCGGATGCGTGCTGAGCGCCGTCCACCCCCTGGCCCCGCACCGGAACGGACCCGCTGCCCACTCGGCAGTCGTCCGGTTCCGGCAGACCACGAGCAGCAGCACCGGAAGCTTGTACTTCGCCTGTAAGTACGCGACGTAGTACGACCAGCTCGCGGCCTTGTCCTCGTCCCGGCGGCCCTGCGCCTCGATGGCGAGCATGAAGCTGTCACCGTCCGACGGCTCGACGCGCAGCACACTGTCCACCCGGCGCTCCAGCGGCCGTATCTCCGTGCTGTCGCCGCTGACCACTTCGATGATCGCCTTCGTCGGCATGGGTACACCCAGAAGGTCGAAGACAGGGCTGAGGATCTCGGGCCGCTCCTGGAAGATCCGGTGAGAGACCTCGTGAACTGATGTGACCATGCGTCACAATCTAGGGGGAGCTTACGGCGGATATCCAGCTAAACGGGTGACGACCACCCGTTCGAGCGTCGCCGCTATGTCGGGTTGACCCGCCTCGACAGCCGAGGCCCGCCCGCCCCCGCTTGGGCCGCTCGCACGCCCCCCCTCGGACGGACCCCCCAGACGGGCCCTCAGACGTAGTCCTTGAGCTTCTCCGTCTCCAGCGCGATCCCGACCGGATCGGGAAGTTCGACCACAGCTCCGAACGGGCGGGTGGTGGTGCTCCGGTACGCCCCGGCAGCCGGCTCCTGGTGGACCGTTACGGACCCGGCCTCGCGGTCCACCAGCAGATAGACGGGGATACCCGCAGCCGCGTAGCCCTGCGGCTTCTCCACTCGGTCCCGCTGGTTGGTGTCGGCGTCTCCCGACGTGACCTCCACGACCATCAGGACACCGTCAGAATCGGCCCACTCCCCAGCGCCGACGAAGTACTCCTCGGGCGCCAGAACCCCGTCGGGACGAGCCCGCCCCCTGCGGTACGAATCGACCTTCAGCCCCTGCTCCGGAAAGAGCGACAATTCCGGGCGCCATCGCATGCACTGCTTGAGCAGCCACATGATGATCTGCCCGTGATTACCATCCGGCACCGCCTTGACCTGCACCTTTCCATTGAGGAACTCAAGCCGCACCATCTCGGGCGCACGGCGCTCAAGCTCTTCGAACTCCTCGATCGACATCTGAGGCCGGTCAGCGGTCCTGGGGGTCATGGCATTGCCTCCTTCCCCCCATCGTGCCCTGACCGGGACTTCCCGCACTCTCATTCGCCCCGCCGCGACCGCAGGCCGCCCGCCGCGCGGGCCTCGGCGGCTCGGGCGGCGATGTCGACGCCGGTGGCCGGGCCGGCGCGGAAGGTGGCGGGGATGAAGCCGGGGACCGGGGCGGGGGCAGCGGCAGCCGCCATGGACGCGGGCGCGGCAGAGGGCGCGGGCGGGTCGTCGCTCGCCTCGTACGTCTCCATGTCCTCGCGGCACTCGACGCACACCCCCCTGACGATCCGCGTGGTCCTCTCGTCGGCCTCGCAGCTGATGCAGACCATCCACGCCTCGTCGGTGTACGCGGGCGGCGGGCTGATCGGTTTGGGCGGCATCTTGGTCTCCAGTCGTTTACGGGCAAGCGCTCCCGGGCTGTGCAGCGGATGCGGCAACCCGTCAGTGAGCGTGCGGCTGAGCTGTTCCGGTACGACGCCCCGCGCCAGCCACTCGGCGGCCAGCGCTTCGAGGGCCTCGCACTCGGCGGCGGACAGGGTCATACGGGGCTCGGTACGACCGAGGCCGGCGAGCAGTCGGTACGCGGGGGTGGGGGTGGCGGCGGGTACGGGGGTTCGCGCGGGCTCCGGCTCGGGCTCGGGGCCAGGCGTCCGCTCCGTACGCTCCGTACTCTCCGCACTCGCACTCACGCCCGCGCTCCCACTCGCTCGCTGCGCCCGTTCCCGCGCGGTGAGGTCGATCCCCAACAGCCCGTCCACAAAGGTCTTCCACCAGGCGTCATCCCGCGCCGTACGCGAGAAGTACGTCCGCGTCACCCAGCGGAAACTGTTGTCCTCCACCATCAAGTGCTGCTTCACGTGCCGCAGATGCCCGGCATCAGAGAGAAAGCGCAACGCCTTCGCACACGCCTGCTGGCCGTACGCGGCGATGTGCGCGGCAAGCGGCTTGTAACCGATCGCTGCCCCCTCGGGCAACCGATCGATATACGCGGCGATCGCCGCTTCCCTGGGGCGCAGATGTACGAAGTCGGCCTCACCACGCGGCTGCTGACCGGAAGCGGAGCGTTTTCCGTACCCGGGTTTGGCGTGGGGGTGAGCGGAAGTGGGCGGGGCGGGACTAGAATCCGTGGAAACCACGATCGACCTTCTTTCGATTCGCTGGTGAGGCCCCGGAGTCGGTGTTGGCACACCACCGGGGCCGCTTTATGCGGCAAGTGATGCGAAGGCTAGAGCTTCGCCACGCTACGCAGCAAGTCGACCACGGAAAGTCATATCGTCAGGTCGCGAACGGTTCCCTGAGGGCTGGCAGGACGGTAGGGAGGTTGGTTTCACCACCAACCAACCAACCAACCAACCCAAGGAAGGGCTCAAAGCCCGAGACCCGCAACCCGAAACCCGAAACTCAAGCCCCGGGCCCACCAGCGACAACCGGTCAGCCGACAGGGCTCGCATGCACGTACGCCACGAACGCGACCCAGGCGGGGGCGGCCACGGCGAACTGGGGGCCGGCGCTGGGGGCGAGCTTGGAGTCGCGGACGTGGACGGTAGCGGGGCAGGCAGCGATCTCAACACAGAGGTCGCCCTCTTCGTCGCTGTACGAGGACTTCCGCCAAACGAGGGTGACTTCGGTTCGGATAGCTTTCAAAGCTGCTCCATCATTCCCGTAATGAAGCTCATGGATTCCTCAACACTGAGCGCTTCCGTTCGAAGCTTCCCGAAACGCTCCGTCAGTTTGCCGATCTGCTCAGGCAGGGACATGAACTCGCTGAAAGACTGGCCCGAAACATAGCCCGAACACACGTGCTCAGCATCCCACATCACGACGATCGGACCGCTGAGCGCAGAGGATACAGCGCGCTTGAACGGCAACACCTGCAACGAGACATTGCGCAACTGCGCCATGTCCGCCAAGTGCTTCAACTGGCCTTTCTGGGCGTCCCGCCCGCCCATTGGAACATGCAGAGCAGCCTCGTACACCACGAAGCTGCATGCCACCAGTGGAGTACGGGTGAGGAGCTTCTGGCGCTCCAAGCGTCCACGCAAGCGCTCCTTCTCCACATCCTCGGACACTACAGGGCAGTTGTCCTTGAACAGAGCCCGCGCGTAGGTCTCCGTTTGCAGCAGCCCTGGAATCAGTGCCACTTCGTAAGACCACATGCTGACCGCTTCGGCCTCAGCGTCCATGATCTCCTGCGACCGAAGCGGAAACCGTTCCTTTCGCAGATACTGCTTCCCCGCGCTCAGCAACCCCTCCGCCCGGAACAGGTCGTCCGCCGCGTCCAGGAGTTTCGGCGTCGGCATCCGTACGCCCTGCTCCATCGACTTGATCGTGTCGGGCGCGTACGCGGCGGCGAGGCCGAGTTCCTCGCGGCTGATCCCCGCCCGCATACGCCACCGTTTCACCTGGTCACCCGCGTACCGCCACGCGATGGGCGTCTGGGTCTGGGACTGCTGCTGGGACTGCTGTTGCGACTGTGGCTGCGGCTGGGGGTTCTGGTTCTGAAGGGACACTGCTGGCACCTCCGACTGATACGTCACCCGGGTATCCGGCTCGTCACTTCCGAGCGTAATCACACATCAGCAATCTGTGACCATGAACACAGAAATGCGCTCTTCCGGGGGCGCCGTCCTGATGCGGTTCGCCCGCTCGTCCGCCTCCGTTCCCTCCGCTCGTGCCTTCGCGCGGGGGGTGCTCCGTGAGGTCTGTAGTGGCAGCGGCGCCTGCGACCTCGATGATGTGCTGCTCGGGGTGTCCGAACTGGCGACCAACGCGGTGCGGCACGGGGTGCCGGTGGGTGGGGCGTTTCTGCTGAAGATCGAGTTCAGCGGGGAGCGCGTACGCGTCGAATGCCACGACGCCAACCGCCGGCGTCCGCGCCTCCGGCACCCCGCCGACGACGACCAAGGCGGGCGCGGGCTGCTGTTGGTGGAGGCGATCGCGTCGCGGTGGGGTGTTGGGGAGCGGCCGTTCGGGAAGTTCGTGTGGTTCGAGGTGGACCACAACCGGTGAACCCGAACTCGCCGCGCGGCGCGGCCGTCTGCCTCACGGCGGCTGCGGTATTGGTCATCGTCGCGTTGGGGGTCAGCGCGTACGTCGCGCTGGACGACGTACCGCCTCACGGACGCGGAAAGGGTCCGCACCTGATGTCAGTGGCGCCTGCCACGATAGGCGGGACACCATCACGGTCAGGAGAGACGCATGGGCACCTGGGACGTCGGCCCCTTCGACAATGACACGGCGGGCGACTGGTGCGACGCCCTCGACAAGGCGAGCCCCGACGCGCGCGAGGGCATCATCCGCGACGCGCTCGTCCGTACGGCCGACACCACCGGCCTCCTCGACGCGAACGTTGCCGAGGAGGCCGTCGCCGCAGCCGCCTTGGTTGCCGCGCAGTGCTCCGGCGGCGAACCCGCCGATCCTTACTGCGGACCTGCCGAGCCCCTCCCCGACCTCACCGGCCTGCGCGCACTCGCCCTCCAGAGCCTCGACCGAGTCATGGCCGAGCCGTCCGAACTCCCGGACCTCTGGGCCATGTCGGACGGCGACTACTGGCAACGAAACGTCGACCGGCTCCACAACACCCTCATGCCACAGCCACCGGGAGAACAGCTCAGCCTGGGCTGACTGCCTGCCTGCCCACTGCCCGTTCCCCCGTTGCTGTCTGCGGGTCAGTACCAAGAGGTAGACCGGGGTGTACGGGAGCGAGGTGCTTGGCGCTGGGCCGCCCCTCCTCCTGCCAGTGTCGCGCCTCCAGGGGAGGAGTAAAGGGCGCTCCTAACGTCGCGTCGGCTGCGCCGACTCCGCTGCGCTCCGCCCTTGACACCTCCCCTTCCGGCGCGTGTACGGGAGAGGGGGGCGGCCGGGGGGGAGGGGGCCCGGGGGGTGGTGCCGTACTGCCACTCGGCTCAGGGTCCGGCGGGCCGGTGGGCCCTGCGGGGCTGCGCGGCAGAGGAATGGGGCGGTCCCACACCGGCTCAGCGGCCAACCGTCCGCTGCTGGTTGCGACCCAAGCCCCGCTGGGCGCCGTGGGGTTGTCGGGTGCGGGTCAGAGCGGAACTCTGTCGGGGGTGGGCCGGTGGCGGAGGTTGTTGGGCGTGGGGCCGCCCCTCCAGCCTTTGAGTGTCGCGCTTCCGGGCCGGGAGTCAAGGGCGCTCCTAAAGTCGCGTCGCTGCGCGATGGGCTACGCCCACCCTTGACACCCAACCCTCCAGCGCAAGTGCGGGTGCGGGAGGGGCGGCCGGGGGGAAGGGGGGCCCAAGATGTGGCGCCGTACTGCCACTCGGCTCAGGGTCCGACGGCCCGGTGGGCCCTGCGGGGCTGCGCAGCAGAGGAATGGGGCGGCCCGACACCGGCTCAGCGGCCGACCGTCCGCTGTTTGCTGAGACACAAGCCCCGCTGGTCACCGGGTGTGGGCTGTGGGGTTGCTGGGACGCGGGTGGCGGCAAGTGGGCTTCTGAAGGCCGTCTATGCGTCCGGGAGTGCTCCTAATGCACCTGAGGACACATGTCCCGCCCGAGGAGACCCCCAACGGGTCGCCAAACCGGCCCATATGGGACGCGCGGGCGGGATCGGGCGACCCGAGGGGCCGACCGGACAGGAGAGTCCGCGCAGCGGCGCAGAGAAGTGCCTACTGGGACGCGGGTGGCGGCGAGTGGACCCCTGAAGGCCGCCCATGCGTCCCGGAGTGCCGCTAATGCACCTGAGGACACATGTGCCGCCCAAGGAGACCCCCAACAAGCCATCAAACCACCCTATAAGGGACAAGCGAGTGGGGATGCCGCCCGCAGACCCGTCCAGGCGGCAGAACCCACCCGCCTTCCGGGCACCACAACGCAACGGTGACCAGCGGGGCTTGAGTCGCAACCAACAGCGGACCGTCAGCCGCCGAGACGGGGCCGAGTCACCCCACTCCTCTACCGCGCGCCCCGCAGGGCCCACCCGCCCGCCAGCCCCTAAGCCGGCCGGCAGTGCAGCGGACCCCTCGGGCCCCCTCCCCCCGGCCGCCCCCCCCTCATCCGCACTTGCGACTCCGGGGGAGGTGTCAAGGGCGGAGCGCAGCGGAGTCGGCGCAGCCGACGCGACGAAGGAGCGCCCTTTACACCTCCCCTGGAGGCGCGACACTGGCAGGAGGAGGGGCGGCCCGGCAGGCACCCGGCGTTCAGCACCTCGCCACCGGCCCACCCCGGTTACCTCTTGGTACTGACCCGCAGACAGCAACACCGCCGCCGCCAGGACTGCACACCTCTGCGCCTTCATACGCATGTGTCACAGATCGCCAACAGCGCAACCGGACAAGGTGAGTTCGCCTCTCTCTTGCAGCGGATCGAACAACCCCCCGCCCATCCGCCCGCACCCCGATGAGGAGACATCCGCCATGTCCGAGACGCCCACTCCCGTCATCCGGCATCTCCGTGGTCGTGCCATGGGGATCGCCGTGGCTGCGGCCCTCGTCCTCGCTGCCCCGGTCTCTACTGCGGAGACGGAGACGGAGGCAGCAGCGGAGACAGCGGCGACCGCGACGGCTACGGCCGAGGTTGCGCAGGCCGCCGCCCGTACCGCCACCGCCACCGCCACCGATCCCGTCTCGGTCATGAAGTACACCGCCAAGGAGCGCAAAGAGGCCCTTGCCTACTGGACGGCCGCCCGTATGAAAGCCGTGGGGAAGTCCGTCGATCTCGGGCCGACCGGGCCGAAGTCCAAGCCGTACAAGGGCACTCCGCTGAAGACCGTGGGGCGGCTCTTCTTCGTCAACGCCAACGGCGCCGACACCTGGTGCACGGCCACCGCCGTGAAGAGCGCCAATCGCTCCGCCGTGATGACCGCCGCCCACTGCGTGCGCCGGGGGTCGTCGCCCGGCAATACCAACATCCTGATGGTGTTCGCCCCGGGTTACAGCAAGGGCAGGACGCCGCACGGCACGTTCGCGGTGCGCAGCGCCGCCACCCCGCGCGCGTGGCAGACCGCGTCCACCAACGACATCGCCGCGCTGGTCGTCGCCGCCGACAAGAAGAACCGTAAGCTCACCGACGTCGTGGGCGGCCAGAAGATCGCCTTCAACCGCGCCGTCGGCGGCACCGTCTCCGCGCTCGGCTACTCCGCCACCCGCCCGCAGCGCGGTGAGGTACTCCTCCGCTGCGTCGGCAAGGCCAAGAAGGAGCAGGGCATGCAGGCCATCCCCTGCGACCTGACCGGTGGCTCCAGCGGCGGCCCGTGGTTCGCCGACTTCGACACGGCCACCGGCAAGGGCGTCCTGGTCTCGGTCAACGCCTCACTGGACTCCCTGACACCGACCAAGATGTACGGAGAGGTACTGAAGGCCACCGCCAAGAAGGTCTACGACCGGGCTCAGAACAGCAGTTGACTCAGGCAGAGGCAGCCAAGACGCCGCTACCGCGCCGTCCCCGTACCCGTCCGCAGTCCCAGCGGGCCCGCGATCTCCTCCGCCATCACCCGGCCCGCCTCCTCCGCCAAAACCGCCTCCGCGTCCTCCGTCAGGGCCTGGTCCGTGTCCAGGCCGTCGAGAGCCGGGAGCGGCTGGTCCAGGCGGACATGGGCGACCAGGGACTGGAGCGCGCGCAGGGTGGCGGAGGCGGTGGAGCCCCAGTTGGAGAAGTACGAGAACTGCCACCACCACAGCGCCTCGGTCGTACGGCCGGCCCGGTAGTGCGCCATGCCGTGCCTCAGGTCCGTCACCACGCCCGCGATGTCGTCGGAGATACGGGCGGGCACCGGCGCCTTGCGGGGCTCGTACGGGTCGAAGACCTCCGAATAGACGTCGATCGGCTCCAGGAGCACCGCGAAGCGCTCGCGGAGGTCGTCGACGTCGGGCTCGGGGCCGAGATCGGGTTCGTACCGTTCCTCGGGGAGAATGTCCTCGTGGGCGCCCAACCGGCCGCCGGCCAGCATGAGTTGCGAGAACTCCAGCAGCAGGAACGGTACGGTGCTGTCCGGCTCGTCGCCCTTCGCCACTTCCGTGACCGCGACGATGAAACTCTCGATCTGGTCGGCGATCTGGACGGCGAAGTCATCCGGATCCTGGTGGACGGCGTGCAGCGTTGCGTCAGACATCGAGAAGTCGTCTCCCCTCGAAGGCACGCCCGAGCGTGACCTCATCGGCGTATTCCAGGTCGCCCCCCACGGGCAGACCACTGGCCAGACGTGTGACCCGCAGGCCCATCGGCTTGATCATGCGGGCGAGGTACGTGGCCGTGGCCTCGCCCTCCAGATTGGGGTCGGTCGCGAGGATGAGTTCGGTCACCGTGCCGTCCGCGAGCCGCGTGAGCAGCTCGCGGATCCGCAGATCGTCGGGGCCGACACCCTCGATGGGGCTGATCGCGCCGCCGAGCACGTGGTACTTCCCGCGGAACTCGCGGGTGCGCTCGATGGCGACGACGTCCTTCGGCTCCTCCACCACACAGATCACCGTGACATCGCGGCGCGCGTCGCGGCAGATCCCGCACCGCTCCTCCTGCGCGACGTTCCCGCACACGGCGCAGAACCGGACCTTGTCCTTGACCTCAAGGAGGGCGTGGGCGAGGCGGCGGACGTCGGTCGGTTCGGCCTGGAGGATGTGGAAGGCGATCCGCTGCGCGCTCTTGGGACCGACGCCGGGCAGCCTGCCCAGTTCGTCGATGAGGTCCTGGACCACGCCTTCGTACAACGGATTGCCTCTCTGAGGTGCGGGCGCGCTGTGACGTGCGCTCTATATGCGTGTCGTGCGCTCTATGTACGGTCGTACACCAGCCGGCGTACGGACAGCGTCAGAACTGAACTAGAACGGCAGGCCCGGCATCCCGCCCAGCCCCTGCGCCAGCGGGCCGAGCTTCTCCTGCTGGAGCCGCTGCGCGTTGTCGTTCGCCGCGTGTACGGCGGCGAGGACCAGGTCCGCGAGGGTCTCCGTGTCCTCCGGATCCACCGCCTTCGGGTCGATCACCAGACCGCGCAGCTCGCCCGAGCCGTTGACCGTGGCCTTGACGAGACCACCGCCCGACTGGCCCTCGACCTCGGCGCTCGCCAGCTCCTCCTGCGCTCGCGCCAAGTCCTGCTGCATCTTCTGGGCCTGCTGGAGCAGGTCCTGCATGTTGGGCTGGCCACCACCGGGAATCAAGGTCACTCCAGGCACTTAGACGACGGTTTATCTGTAAGCCGAGCCTACGTGGTCCCCGCGCACCGCGCCCTACCCCGCCGTGACGAACTCTTTCGAGTGAGAGCATCCCGGCACCTCTACCTGATCAAGGCCCCCAGCGGGGGTGAAATGCCGGGATTTCGAGCGCACCGCCCACCATTTGGCGGTAGGAAGTGCATACGCGTTGTCCGCACATTGACGATTACGCAGAGTCACATCATCAGATCGACAGAACTGACAGAACCGACAGACCGACAGAGGAGTGCCCCGGTGAGCCAGCCGGAGATGCAGCCCGGGGGCCCCGCCCGGGAGGAGGGCGCCTCGTCCGGTGCCGGTGAGAGGGAACGAGAGAGCGACAGGGAAAGCGAGGGTACGGGCACGGGTACGGATCCCGACACGGGTACGGGTACGGGCGCGGAGGACTCCGACGGCCATGGAACGGGCCGCGCCGAGGGCCCGCAGCCGTACGGCGATCTGACCGGCGGCCCCTTCCCCCTCGGCGACTGGGGCGAGCCCGCCGAGCGGCTCGACGAGCTGTACCGCTGGGTCGAGACCGGGGCGCTGCGTACGGTCGACTGGTATCTGGCCGACCGGTTACGCAAACGCCGCCTCGCCCGCGCCCTGCGGGCCGCCACGGCCACCGCCGTGACGGCGGGCGCCGCGTTGCCGCTGCTGGATGTGACGGGGGCGCTGCCGGGCGCCGCCGGCTGGGGGTACCTCGCGCTGCTCCTGGGCGCGGCCGGTGTGGCGTGCGACCGCTACTGCGGGCTGTCGTCGGGCTGGATGCGCGCGGTGGCGACGGCACAGGCCGTACAGCGGCGGCTCCAGACGTTCCAGTTCGACTGGGCTTCGGAGTGCGTACGGGAGGTGCTGGGGCCGACGGAGGGCACGGCGAGCGAGGCGGCCGAGCGGTGTCTGACGGTCCTGCGGAAGTTCACGGAGGACGTGACGGAACTGGTGCGGGTGGAGACGGCCGACTGGATGGTCGAGTTCCGTTCGGGCCCCGCGCCGCTGATGATGCAGTCGCTGCCCATGGCCGGGGCGCGCGTCGAGGGCCCCGTACAGCCTCTGGGCCGCTTCCCGCTCCCCCCGGGCACCCGCCCGAACATGCCCCGGCAGCGACCGCCGGAGACCCGGTAACGGCGTTGGCCGAGGGGCGGCGGTGAGGGGACGCGGTGAGGGGGCGCGGTGAGGGGCGGCACGGTCTCCGTGCCGCCCCTCGGCCATCTCGCTCAGCAGAGATTTCTCAGCTGAAGATGATCATTGAGCCCTGGCCCAGGCTCCTGGTGGCCGCCGCATGGAGGCCGAGCCAGACATGGCGCTCCCGGGCGAAGGGGCTGTCGTCGTACGGAACCGAGATCGCCGGTTCCTCCAGGGACGTGGGGGCGTGCGGCGGGGCCGGGGCGGCCGGGGGGTTCGCCGGATCGATCCCGATCGCCGGGGCGACGATCTCCAGCTCCCGCAGCAGGCCCTGCGTGGATCCCAACGGGCCGCCGCCCGCGAGGAGTTCATCGTTCGAGAGGGGCGCGTCATAGTCCACGGGGACATACGCGCCCGCGTGGTCGTAGTGCCAGACCAGATGCGACTCCTGGGCCGTCGACTCGAACATCTCCAGCAACTGCTCGTAGTCACCGCCCAGTTCACCGACCGGCGTCACCGCCAGGCCGCAGAGCTGGAGCAGATACGCGCGCCGCAGGAAGTGCAGCGCGTCGTAGTCGAAGCCGGCGACCGGGGCGACATCGCCCGACAGGCCCGGCATATAGGCGAAGACGGGGACGGACGGCAGCCCGGCTTCGCCGAGCGCCTTGTCGTAGACGGCGATCTCTTCGGCGAAGGGATTGTCGGGGCTGTGGCACAGCACATCGACGAGGGGGACCAACCACAGGTCACAGGCCAAGGGAGGCTCGCTCTCCAAGCGGGTTCGTACGCGTGCGCGCGATGGTCGGGACAGCGTAATGCGGCGGACTCGTTCGGCGTAGAGGGCGGGTAGGTGCCAGGGAGGAGCCGGGCAGGTGCCGGGGACGGGAAGGGGAGCAGGAGAGCTGAGGACGGGGGCGGCGCGGTGCCGGAACCCCCATCATCGGGCCTCCGCGCGTACGTCCCAGATCCAGACCCCGCCGACCCGCTTCCCCGGCCGCTCGAACAGCTTCTCCAGCAGGTCGTACAGCGCCGCGTCGTTGGGCTGCGGCGCCAGCACCACCACGCCCGCCTTCCAGAAACGCAGGTCGAACCGCGCCTGCGCCCGCCACTGATCACCGATCTCCGGGATCGCGGCGCCGTAACGGACGTCACGGAAGAGGTTGGAGGTGTAGCGGGCCGGCGCGCCGTAGATGCCCGTCCGGTCCTCGCCGTACGGACCGTTGAAGTACCCCCGGGGCACGGAGAACCCGAACTTCGTCGCCGACTGCCAGTGCAGCGCCTCCGCGTTCCCCGGGTCGGGCAGGGGTACGGGGACGACGGTCTCGCCCTTCGTGGTGTACGGCCGGTACATGGCCTGCGTGATGAACTCCGGCACGGCCAGCCGCTCCCGTACCGGCAGCGCCGTCGGCACGATCGGCAGCAGCGTGACGGCGACGACGGACAGCGCGACGAGCCGGGGCCCGTACCGCAGCGCGTAGCCGTGCAGTGCGGAACCCTGAAGCGCGGAGTCCTGAAGCGCGGAGCCTTGAAGCGCGGAGCCCTGAACCGTCGTTCCGCCGGGCGAGAGATCCTCTGTCTCTGTCTCCCCTGCCTCACCCGTCGCCCGTAGCTCCAGTACCCGGTCCACCGCGATCGCCAGCAGCGCCCCCAGCGCCGGCGCGCAGATCATCGCCACCCGGGACTCGATGACCGACTCGAACAGCGGCTGATCCGCGAGAAGCCGCCACGGGCCCGGCACGATCACGTCCGTGTACGGGATACGGATCTTCGGCCCCAGCGACAGCAGCGCCGCCGCCACCGCCGTGAACGCCAGCGCCCTGACTACCGCGAGCCGCCACAGCCACACCACGATCCCCAGCGTGAGCGAGATCAGCGGCCAGCCGTAAAAGGCGTTCTGCTCGGTCCGGTTCATCGCGAGCCGGTCGGCCGTCGCCTCGTCGCCGAAGAGCGCGCGCCCGGAGAACTCCAGGAAGGAGAGCGGGCTGTTGCCGGCGTTGTCGCCGTGCAGCACGCTGTGGTAGCTCTGCGGGCCGAAGAACTGCCACCCCAGCGGGAACGCCACCAGCGGCAGACACACCAGCAGGCCCCACCCGACCCCGCGCAGCAGCGGGCGCAGCGTCTCCCGCGCCACATCGCGCCGTACGACCGCGTAGCCGATCACGAAGAGCAGGGTGCCCATCACGGCGATGAGCAGCGGCTCCTCGCCCAGAAAGATCTGGTACGTGGCGAAGAGGCCGAGGAGGATGCCGTTTCGCCGTACGGCCTTCCGGTTGCCCCGGTCGTCCTGCTTACCCCGCTGGTCCCGGTCGCACAGGCGCATCGTCCTGTCGATGATGACCGGCAGCATGAACAGCACCAGGAAGTTCGGATGCGCGTTCGCGTGCGAGATCATCGGCGGCGCGAAGGCGGCCAGCGCCGCGCCGATGGCCGCCGCCCAGCGGTTACGGGTCAGCCGGCGCGCGAACAGCCAGCACCAGGCGGCCGCCGTCGCCGCCAGCCCGAGCGTGAGTACCAGCGCCCAGGTGACATCCGGGCCGAGGAGGAGCGTGACCGGGGTGAGGGGCACCGAGAGGCCGAGCATGACGGTGTTGGCCATCAGGTTCACGCCGTCGGGGAAGTTCTGGTACGTCGTGAAGAGCGGGTTCCGGAGGTGGGTGACGTTGTCGGCGGTGACCGCGAAGAACCACTCCCACTGGTTCTGGTCGGAGCCCGCGTCGGCGAGATAGGCGCGGCCGAGGTCGGACCAGAGCCCGTTGTAGAGATAGAAGGAGGCGAGGAGGAAGAGGACGACGATCCCGGCGTCGGTACGGAGGTGGGGGCGTCCACGGAGGCGGTCGCGGAGACGGCGTCCTATAGAACCCGTGCTGCCTTGCATGCCCCCCGTACCCCCCGTAACTCCCCCAACTCCCTTACCCCCCGCGCCCGCCAGCCTCAGCCGTATCAGCTCCAGCAGCACCCTGAGGTAGTCCAGCGGCCGTACCTTCGACCCCGCCTGATGCGCCCAGCGCACCGGCACCTCTGTCACCGGCCGGCCCGCCCGCCGGAAGGCGCGCAGTATCTCGACGTCGATGCCCCAGCCGTCGAGCCGCGACTCCGCGAACGCCGCCCGCGCACGCTCGCCCTCGAAGAGCTTGAAGCCGCACTGGGTGTCGTTGATGCCGTCGATCGCGACGCGCTGTATCAGCCGGTTGCCGAGCCGGCCGAGCCACTCGCGCACCGCGAGCTGCCGTACCTCGATCCGCGCGTCGGGGTGCGCGCGCGAGCCGATCGCGGCGCCGTCGCCGCCGTCCGCCGTGAGCTGCGCGTCGAGCCGGTCGAGTTCGGCGATCGGGGTCGCCAGGTCCGCGTCCGTGAGCAGCACGCGTCTGCCGTACGAGGCGAGCACGCCCTGGCGCAGGGCGTGGCCCTTGCCGTGGTTGCCGTCGCTCGTCACCACGTGGATACGCGGTTCGGCGGCGGCGGCCTCGGCGGCGACGGCGGCCGTACCGTCGGTGGAGCCGTCGTCCACGACGATCAGCTCCCAGCGGCCCCAGCGCTCGGGGTCCGCGCGCAGATGGTCGCGGATGGCGTCGAGGGTGGGGCGGAGGCGGTGCTCCTCGTTGTACGCGGGGACGACGACGGTCAGGTCGATGTCCCCGGCCCCGGCACCGGCCCCACCCCCGGCCACCACAGCCTTCGCGTCCGTATTCATGTCTGTGCGAGCGTTCTCAGTCACCGGTGTGAACGCTCCAGCCTCTCCGCCCACTTGAGCGAATGATCGTCGTACTCAGCGATCACGGCGCGTGCCGCCACCGCGTCGCCGAGGGTCAGCGCGGTCACCAGACGCTCGTGCCCGCTCCACAGCCACTTCCCGCCCTCCGCGTCCGCGCGCAGAAACGGTACGGAGAACACCCACGTCTGCACCCGCAGCCGGTGCAGGAACTCCGCGACATACCGGTTGGCGACCAGCGCGCACAGCTCGCGCCAGAACCGCAGGTCGTAGCCGATGAGGATGTTCAGGTCCCCGCCGCGCGCCGCGCGCGCGGCCTCCTCGGCCCGGCGCCGTACGGAGACCAGGGCGGGGCCGTGCGCCCTGGCCGCCAGCCGCTCGCCCTCCAGCTGCCGGAAGACGGCGTCCACGACGAGCGCGCGGGCCTCGACCATGCCCCGGAAGTCATCCACCGAGAACTGGTGCACCCGGAAGCCCCGGTGCTGGTCCGAGTCGAGCAGATCCTGCGCGGAGAGATCGACCAGGGCCTCCCTGACGGGCGTGGCGGAGACCCCGTACTGCTCGGCGATCTGCTTGACGGTGAATTCCTGACCTGGCAGTAAACGCCCCGCGAGCACCTCGTCACGGAGCGCGTCCGCGATTTGCTGCCGCAGCGTACTGCGGGTCACGGCTCCGCTTGCGGGCATGGTCGTTCCGTCCCCTCGTCCGGCTTCGGACACCTTAGACCGACGTCCGGCGGACGGGACGAGTGAGACGGGAGAGACGAATTCGGATGTCTCTCTTCCGGCCGTTCACTGCCGACTTCCGGCCTCAGCCTCCCGCCCCTTCCGGCCGCTGGCCGCCCGCTCCTTCCGGCTCCGCTTACTGCCGCCTCCGCCCGCCCGCCTACTCGACGACGTACCCGTCCGCCACCTCCAGCGCCGCGTCCAGCCGCGCCAGCCCCTCCTTCGCCTCGGCCTCGGTGATGTTGCAGGCCGGGACCACATGCGTACGGTTCATGTTGACGAAGGGCCACAGGCCGCTCTTCTTGCAGGCCGTCGCGAAGGCCGTCATGGCCGCGTTCGCGCCGCCCGACGCGTTGTACGGCACGAGCGGCTCGCGCGTCTCCGGGTCCCGTACGAGGTCGAGCGCCCAGAAGGCCCCCGTACCGCGCACCTCGCCCACCGACGGGTGCCGGCCGGCCAGCTCGCGCAGCCCCGGGCCGAGGACCGTCGCGCCGAGGTGCGCGGCGTGCTCGACGATCTTCTCCTCCGCCATCACCCGCATCGTGGAGACGGCGGCGGCACAGGCCAGCGGATGGCCGGAATACGTCAGTCCGCCGGGGTACGGGCGCGTCGCGAAGGTGTCGGCGATCTCGGGGGAGATGGCGACACCGCCGAGCGGCACATAGCCGGAGTTGACGCCCTTGGCGAAGGTCAGCAGGTCCGGTACGACGTCGAAGTGCTCGGCGGCGAACCACTTCCCCGTACGGCCGAACCCCGTCATCACCTCGTCCAGCACGAACACGATCCCGTGCCGGTCGCAGATCTCGCGCACCCCCGCGAGATAGCCGGGCGGCGGCGTCATGATGCCGGCCGTGCCCGGGATCGTCTCCAGGATGATCGCGGCGATGGTGGCCGGGCCCTCGAAGCCGATGGTCGCTTCGAGGTGCGCCAGCGCGCGGGCGCACTCCTCGGCCTCGGTCGTGGCGTAGAAGGGGGAACGGTAGAGGAACGGCGCGTGGAAGTGGACGACGCCCGCCGTACCGCTGTCGGACGCCCAGCGGCGCGGGTCGCCGGTGAGGTTGATCGCGGTGGAGGTGCCGCCGTGGTACGAGCGGTACGCGGAGAGAATCTTGGGGCGGCCGGTGTGCAGCCGGGCCATCCGGACGGCGTTCTCGACGGCCTCGGCGCCGCCGTTGGTGAAGAAGATCTTGTCGAGGTCGCCGGGGGTGCGCTCGGCGATGAGCCGGGCCGCCTCGGACCGTACGTCCACGGCGAAGGCCGGCGCGAAGGTCGCGAGACGGCCGGCCTGCTCCTGGATGGCGGCGACGACGGTGGGGTGCTGGTAGCCGATGTTGGTGAAGACGAGGCCGCTGGTGAAGTCGAGGTAGCGGTTGCCGTCGTAGTCCCAGAAGTACGCGCCCTCGGCACCGGCGACGGCGAGCGGATCGATCAGCTCCTGCGCGGACCAGGAGTGGAACACGTGCGCGCGGTCGGCGGCCTTGACGGCGGCGCCGGTGGCGGGGTCGGCCGACGGGGTGGCGCTGGCTGCGTTGGTGGCATGCGGGTTCATGGAGGCCAGCGTAGGGAGTGGGCGGTAGTGGGCGGTATGGCCAGGTTGTATGGCCGGAGCGTCATGAGTCGGCATGGTGCCGACCGCCACGCCGACCCCGCGCACGTGTTCGCCGACGCTCCGTTCGAGATACTCAACGGGTCGGCCCCGTCGTGCGAGATGATCCGGGGCGAAACAGCGGTAATCCGAAATCCCGGCACAGCAACGGCCCGGGGGCACGGACATCGGCACGGAACACGCGGCACACGGCGACGCGCGACACGGAACACGCGGCACGGAACACACGACACACGACACGGACACGGGGAGCGGGGAGGACCACGCGCCATGGAGAAGCTGGCGGCAGAAGATCCACGACACATCGGTGCCTACCGGCTGCTGGCGCGGCTGGGCGAGGGCGGGATGGGCCGGGTCTATCTCGCCCGCTCGGACCGCGGCCGTACGGTCGCGGTCAAGCTCGTACGGCAGGAACTGGCCGCGCAGGAGCAGTTCCGCGGCCGGTTCCGGCACGAGGTGGCCGCGGCGCGCCGGGTCGGCGGGGCGTGGACGGCGCCCGTGCTCGACGCCGACACGGAGGCGGCGGTGCCGTGGGTGGCGACGGGGTACGTGGCGGGGCCGAGTCTGCTGACGGTGGTGTCCGGCGGTCATGGTCCGCTGCCGGAACGTTCCGTCCGGATCCTCGCGTCCGGTCTGGCGCACGCGCTCCAGGACATCCACGCGGCCGGGCTGATCCACCGCGACCTCAAGCCGTCCAACGTGCTGGTGACGATCGAGGGACCGCGCGTCATCGACTTCGGCATCGCCCGCGCGCTGGAGACGGTCAGCGAGGAGCCGCAGGTGGAGGGGCTGACCGCGACCGGCACGCTGGTCGGCTCGCCCGGCTTCATGGCGCCCGAGCAGGTGCGCGGGGACCGGGTGACGGCGGCGAGCGATGTGTTCTGCCTGGGCTCGATCCTGGCGTACGCGGCGACGGGCCGACCGCCCTTCGGCGACGCGAACACGGGCGCGCACGCGCTGTTGTTCCGTATCGCGCAGGAGGAACCGGACCTGGAGAGGCTCCCGGAGGGCTTGGTCCGGCTCGTACGCGGCTGCCTCCAGAAGGACCCGGCCGCGCGGCCGACGACCCGGGACATCCTGGTCGCGGTGGGCGAGCAGACGGGGGCGGGGGCTGCGGGCGCGGGCACCGGCACCGGCACCGGCCGTGAACCGTGGCTGCCGGGCGCGCTGCTGGCGGAGCTGGGCCAGCACGCGGTACGGCTGCTGGAGCACGAGGACCCGCCGGGACCGGCACCGGCGGAGGCGTACGGGACGCAGGGAGCGCAGGGGACGCGTTCCGAGGCCCACGGGGTCCCGGCGCCGGTCGGCGCGACGGCCCCGCCGACGCCGCCGACGCCGCCAACCGGGTCCGTATCCGTATCCGCGCCCACTCCCACCCCCGCACCCGCACACCCGGCGGCGCAGGCTCAGTCGCAAGCGCCCACCACCGTCATCCCCACCGTGGCCCCCGCGCCTCAGGCGTACGGCCCGCCGCCCGCGTACGGCTATCCGCAGTCCGGATACGGCTATCCGCAGCCGGGATACCCACCGCAGGGCAACCCGCCGCAGGGCAACCCGTACGGGGCGCCCCCGTACGGCGCGATACCGACGCCCGCCCCAGCCCCCACCTCCGCCACCCCCCACGAGCCCGCCCACGAGCCCGAACCGGAGCCGCGCAGCGCGCGCTTCACGGTGGTGCTGGTCACGGTCGCGCTGATCGTCGCGGTCTGCGCGGGCGCCTCGGTGTACGCGTTCATGAGCGGCGACGACGGGAGCAGCGCGAAGGACGGCAAGACGGGCCCGATCGGCTCCGGCGAGTCCCCAAGCCCGTCCGGCGACCCGTCCGGCGGCCCGGTCCCCGCGAAGTACCTCGGTACGTGGACGGGCAGCGTCAGCACGGACTCCGGCGAAAGCCCCCGCCGCCTGGTCGTGCGCCAGGGCGAACTGGGCGACACCGTCATCACGTTGACCGTCGACGGCCCGGCGGCAACCGGCGGCGGCGCCTCGTACCACTGCGTCTTCGAGGCCCCGCTCGCCTCCGTACCGGTCGACGGGGAGCCGCTCCACATCGGCCCGTCCGAGGTCATCACGGGCGAGCCGATGACGTCCTGCACCCCCGGCCCGGAGACCCGCCTGACGCTCACGGCGGACGGCGGCCTGCGCCGGGAGAGCACGAGCGGGGAGCCAGTCACGTACAAGAAGCAGAACTGACGACGCGGAGAGAACGAAGAAGAGGGGCAGCGAGCCAAAGGCCCGCCGCCCCTCTTCTTCTTTCCCTCAAGTATCGAGCGCGCCTACTTGAGGATCGTGATCCGGTCCGCCGCCGGCGGGGCCAGCGGGGTGGCCGGGGACGAGTTCGTCTTCAGGTAGGCGTTGAACATGTCGAGGTCCGACGCGCCCACCAGCTTGTTCGTGCCCTGGCCGAGCACCGCGAAGCCGTCGCCGCCGCCCGCGAGGAACTCGTTCATCGCGACGCGGTACGACGCGGTCGGGTTGATGGCCGTGCCGTTCAGCTTGACCGAGTCGGTGATGACCCGGGCGGCGCCCGTCTTCGTCATGTCCAGGGTGTAGGTGAGGCCCTTCGAGATCTGAAGGATCTTCGGCGACGCCTCGTTCGCGCCGCTGACCTGCTGCTGGAGCGCCGTGATGACCTGGGCGCCGGTCAGGGTCACCGCGTTCATCATGTTGGTGAACGGCTGGACGGTGAACGCCTCGCCGTACGTCACGACTCCGTCGCCCTCGGTGCCGGACGCTTTGTAGACCAGGTCCGACCTGATCCCGCCCGGGTTCATGAAGGCGATCTGCGCGCCGCCCTTGTCCGCCGCCGACATGCCGTCGAGCTGGGCGTCCGCGATCAGGTCACCGAGGGGGGACTCGGGGGTGGTGGCGCCACGGCCGTTGATGTCGGCCGAGATGTAGCCCTGCGGGGTGTTGGCGATCGGCGCGGCGAGCTTGTTCCACCGCTCGATCAGCGAGGTCATGTCCGCGGCCTTGGGCTGCTCACGGCTGACGATGTGGTTGGCCGACTTCACGCTCGTACGCACGATGTCGTGCGTCTTGAGGTCGTACGTCAGCGTGGTGTCCGTGTAGAGCTTGCCGAAGGCCGACGCCGACGTCACCAGCCGCGGGTTGCCCGACGGGTCCGGGATCGTGCAGGCGTACGCCTGGTGGGTGTGGCCGGTGACCAGCGCGTCGACCTTGGCCGAGATGCCCTTGGCGATGTTGACGATCGGGCCGGAGATGCCGTCACCCGCGCCCGGGCTGTCGCAGTCGTAGTTGTACGAGGTGGACGCGGGCGCGCCGCCCTCGTGGATCAGCGCGACGATCGACTTGACGCCCTGCTTGTCGAGTTCGTTCGCGTACTTGTTGACGGTCGCGATCTCGTTGTGGAACTTCAGGCCCTTGACGCCCTCGGCCGTCACGATGTTCGGCGTGCCCTCCAGGGTCACTCCGATGAAGCCGATCTTGACGCCGTTCTTCTTCCAGACCGTGTACGGCTTGAGGATCGGCTTGCCGGTCTTCTCGGACGTCACGTTGGCCGCGAGGTACGGGAAGTCGGCGCCCTTGAACTTCTTGCCCTTCTCGAAACAGCCGGCCGTCGGGTGACAGCCGCCGTTCTGGAGACGGGCCAGCTCGACGGCGCCCTCGTCGAACTCGTGGTTGCCGACGGCCGTCACATCGAGCTTGACCTTGTTGAGGGCCTCGATGGTCGGCTCGTCGTGGAAGAGACCGGACAGCAGCGGGCTGGCGCCCACCATGTCGCCGCCCGCCGCAGTGATGGAGTACGGGTGACCCTTGCGCGCGGTGCGCAGCGAGGTCGCCAGGTACTCCATGCCACCGGCGGGGATCGACTTGACGGTGCCGTCGGGCTGCGTCTCGTTGACCGCACCGGCCGAGCCGGCCGGCGGCTCAAGGTTGCCGTGCAGGTCGTTGAAGGACAGCAGCTGCACATCGACGGTGCGCGCCTTCTTCGGCTTCGTCTTCTTGTACGGGTTGCCGCTGCTCGCGCTGTGGCCCTTGTCCTTGTCGGCCACATGACTCTGCGCGGTGGCCGGCATGGCGGCGACCAGCGCGCCGACGGTGACCAGCCCCGCGGTGGCGGCGAGCATCCGCCGTGCCACGCGGTTCTTCTGCGGTGTCGCTGACATCGATCCCCTTGGGTTGAGCGTGTACATATGCCGGTGAGCGGGCGGCCTTGCTGCCGCGCCGACGGCATTCGGAGGTTGCCGTGGGGGGCTCGCGAAGCTCCGGAAACCACAGAGACCCGCGAGCGGCAGCCTAGAGTCAACGCGCGTAGCACAACAGGGGGTCCCGGGTTACGAGCTGGTTGCCATTCGTGGTTCGACTCGGGGGCAGGCTCGCCGTGGGGCGCGGTGGGGTTGTCGGGTGCGGGTCAGTACCAAGAGGTAAGCAGGGGTGTACGGGGGCGAGGTGCTTGGCGCTGGGCCGCCCCTCCTCCTTTCAGTGTCGCGCCTCCGGTGGAGGTGTAAAGGGCGCTCCTTCGTCGCGTCGGCTGCGCCGACTCCGCTGCGCTCCGCCCTTGACACCTCCCCCGGAGTCACAAGTGCGGATGAGGGGGGGCGGCCGGGGGGAGGGGGCCCAAGGGGTGGCGCCGTACTGCCACTCGGCTCAGGGTCTGGCGGGCGGGTGGGCCCTGCGGGGCACGCGACAGAGGAATGGGGTGACTCGGCCCCGGCTCAGCGGCCAACGGTCCGCTGTGGGTTGCGACTCAAGCCCCGCTGGTCACCGATGCGCTGTGGTGCCCGGAAGGCGGACGGGTTCTGCGGCCCGGCCGGGTCTGCGGGCCGAATACCCTGCCCATATATCCCATATGGGCCGGTTTGGCGGCCCATTGGAGGCCCCCTCGGACGGCACATGTGTCCTCAGGTGCGTTAGCGGCACCCCTGGACGCATAGACGGCCTTCAGGAGCCCGCTTGCCGTCACCCGCGTCACCCACTCCCGCCCGCATGTCCCATATGGGCTGATTTGGCGACCCGTTGGGGGCTCCTCCGGCGGCACATGTGTCCTCAGGTGCGTTAGCGGCACTCCGGGACGCATGGACGGCCTTCAGGAGCCCACTTGGTGCCGCCCGCGTCCCAGTAACCCCGCAACCCACACCACGGTGACCAGCGGGGCATGTGTCTGAGGAACCGGCGGCCGTCAGCCGCTGAGACGCACCGGGCAGCCCCATTCCTCTGCCGCGTGCCCCGCAGGGCCCACCGGCCCGCCAGCCCCTGAGCCAAGTGGCAGTACGGCACCACCCCTTGGGCCCCCTCCCCCCGGCCGCCCCCCTCTCCCGTACACGCGCCGGAAGGGGAGGTGTCAAGGGCGGAGCGCAGCGGAGTCGGCGTAGCCGACGCGACGAAGGAGCGCCCTTTACACCTCCCCTGGAGGCGCGACACTGGCAAAAGGAGGGGCGGCCCACCCCGCACCAAACGCCCAGCACCTCACCACCGGCCCACCCCGCCCTACCCCTCGGCACTGACCCGCACCCGACAACCCCACCGCGAGCCCACCCCGCAGGGCCCGCCCCACCCGCCCCACCCACGCCGTCATCGAACGGCGCGGCAGTGCCAGGCGCGCCGTACCCTCGGACGCATGACTGACGCAGCAGCCGTAGCAGCCCGCGAGCCCGGCCGGCAGATCCAGATCCTTGACGCGCTCACCCCCGAACAGGCGGAGGACGTACTCGCTCTGCTCGCGGAGGCCGCCGCCTCGGACGGCGTGCAGGCCGTTTCCGAGCAGGGCCGGCTTCAGTTGCGCGGCGGACACCGGGAGGGGGTGCGGCACTTCCTGCTGACCGTCGAGGGGGACCTCGTCGGTTACGGGCAGTTGGAGGACACCGACCCCATCGAGGCGCCCGCCGCCGAGCTGGTCGTCCGCCCCGGCCGCCGGGGGCAGGGGCACGGCCGGGCGCTGGGTACGGCGCTGCTCGCGGCGTCCGGGAAGCGGCTGCGGGCGTGGGCGCACGGCGGGAAGGCCGCCGCCCGCCATCTGGCGCAGGTGCTCGGGCTGACGCTCTTCCGCGAACTGCGCCAGCTCCGGCGTCCATTGACCCCGACGGAGGCAGCAGCGCAGACAACAACCGCCATCGACGAGCCGACGCTCCCCGCCGGGGTCACCATCCGTACGTTCGTCCCCGGCACGGACGACGCCGCCTGGCTCGCGGTGAACGCCGCCGCCTTCGCCCACCACCCCGAGCAGGGCGCGCTCACCCAGCGCGACCTGGACGACCGTACGGCCGAGCCCTGGTTCGATCCGAAGGGCTTCTTCCTGGCCGAGCGCGACGGCGAGCTGATCGGCTTCCACTGGACCAAGGTGCACGCCGAGGAGCAGCTCGGCGAGGTGTACGTCGTCGGGATCAGGCCCGAGGCGCAGGGCGGCGGACTCGGCAAGGCGCTGACGGCGATCGGGCTGCGGCACCTGGCGGCGGAGGGGCTGCCGACGGCGATGCTGTACGTGGACGCCGACAACACGGCGGCGGTGACGGTGTACGAGCGGCTCGGTTTCCGTACGCACGAGGTGGACCTGATGTACCGCACGGAGTCCTGAGCCCCGCGACCGCAGTATCTCCCCCCACCCCCCTCACGCCCCGGCCGCCAGCACCGCCGCGCCCGCCAGCATCGTCGCGGCCACCAGGCCGTCAAGCACGCGCCACGAGGAGGCGCGGCGGAAGAAGCCGGCCAGGAGGCGGGCCCCGTAGCCGAGCGCGGCGAACCAGCACAGGCTGGCCAGCACCGCGCCGGCGCCGAACTCCCAGCGCAGCGAGCCGTACGTGGCCGCGACGGCGCCGAGCAGCAGCACGGTGTCCAGGTAGACATGGGGGTTCAGCCAGGTCATGGCGAGGCAGGTCAGCACGGCCCGGCGGCCCGACCGTACCGTCGGGCCGTCGCCGTCCAGCGCGGCGGCGGGCCGCAGCGCCCGGCGGATGGCGAGCGCGCCGTACGAGAGCAGGAAGACCGCGCCGACGATACGGACCACCACCAGCGCCGACGGCCAGGCGGTGACCAGTACGCCGAGGCCGGCGACCCCGCAGACGATCAGCACCGCGTCGGAGAGCGCGCAGATCGCCACCACCGGCAGGACGGCCTCGCGTCGGATGCCCTGGCGCAGGACGAAGGCGTTCTGCGCGCCGATGGCGACGATGAGCGAGAGGCCGGTGCCGAATCCGGCGGCGGTGGCGGTGAGTGCGGTTCCCATACGGGCACGCTAAGGACCGATCCACCCCTTAGGCCAGCTAAATTTTCTTACGTACCATTAGCGGAAATAATGTCGCCATGAACTCCGTGATGTCCGAGCTGCCGCACGACCTGGTCCGTACCCTGCTTGCCGTGGTCGACGAGGGCACCTTCGACGCCGCCGCCACCGTCCTGCATGTGACGCCCTCCGCCGTGAGCCAGCGCGTCAAGGCGCTGGAGCAGCGCACCGGCCGCGTCCTGGTGACCCGTACCAAACCGGTCAGACCGACCGCGTCCGGGCAGGTCGTGGTCCGCTTCGCGCGCCAGCTCGCCCGGCTGGAGGACGACGCGCGCGCCGAGCTGGGGATGAACGACGCCGAGGAGCATCCGCGGCTGTCCATCGCGGTCAACGCGGACTCGCTGGCGACCTGGTTCCTGCCCGCGCTCACGACACTCACGGCACCGGCGCGGGACGCGCCCGTCTACTTCGATCTGCGCCGCGAGGACGAGGCCCACACGACGGAGCTGCTGCGCGAGGGCGAGGTGATGGCGGCGGTGACCTCCTCGCCCGATCCGGTGGCGGGCTGCTCGGTGCGCCGACTCGGCAGCATGCGCTATCTGCCCGTCGCCGCACCGGAGTTCGCCGCGCGGTGGCTGTCCGGCGACGACGTGGTACGGCTGCTGCCGCGAGCGCCCCTGGTCTGCTTCGACCGCCGCGACGAGCTACAGGATCTCTTCGTACGCGAACTCACCGGCGGCGGGCACTCCCGCGCGAGCGCGCTGCGCCATCACGTCCCGTCCAGCGAGGGATTCGCCGAGGCGGTGACGGCCGGGCTGGGCTGGGGGCTCGTACCGCGGATCCAGGCGGAACCCCGGCTGCGCGCGGGCGCGCTGGTCGGCTTCGCGCCCGGCCGCACGCTGGAGGTGCCCCTGTACTGGCAGCAGTGGCGGCTCGACTCCCCCGCGCTGGCGCTGGTGGCACGGGCGGTGACCGCGGAGGCGGCGCGCTCGCTCGAACAAGTCGGGTAACTCGACGCGCGACTCCTCTAACTCAACGAGCGACTCCTTGACGTCCACCACCCCCGTACGGCACCCTTTCACTACTTCCTTAGTGAAAGGTGGTTGAGCGGGTGATCGAGTACCGCATCGACCGGCGCAACGGGGTGGCCACCTATCTCCAGATCGTGCAGCAGACCAAGCAGGCACTCCGGCTCGGCCTGCTGGAGCCCGGCGACAAGCTGCCCACCGCGCGCGAGGTGGTCGAAGCCACGGCCGTCAACGCGAACACCGTGCTCAAGGCGTACCGCGAGCTGGAACGCGAAGGGCTGGCCGAGGGGCGGCGGGGGATGGGCACTTTCATCCGGGGGACCCTCGGCCGCGGCTCCGCCGACAGCGCGCTCCGCGCGGAGCTGACCGCCTGGGCGGACCGCGCCCACGCCGAGGGCCTGGACCGGGACGACATGACCGCGCTCTTCACATCAGTGACGGAAGAGCGCTTCGCAACCAACAGCGCGAACAACAACGGAAACAACAACGGGACCGACAGGCCCGACCGGGGGGACGAAGAGAGATGACAGCGACAGCGACAGCCATCGAGGCGGCGGGCCTCGGCAAGCGGTACGGAAAGCCACCCGGCCCGGTCAACTGGCGCCGGCGCCAGGAGCACTGGGCCCTGCGCGGCTGCTCCTTCCGTATCCCCACCGGGCGGATCTGCGCCCTCGTCGGCCCCAACGGCGCCGGCAAGTCCACCCTCCTCGCCCACGCGGCCGGGCTGCTGAAGCCCACCGAGGGCACGGTCGGCGTCCTCGGCGCCACCTCCCCCGCGGCCGTCCGGGCCCGGATCGCGTACGTGGCGCAGGACAAGCCGCTGTATCCGCGGCTGACCGTCGGGGAGACCCTGCGGATGGGCCGCGAGCTGAACGCCGAGCGCTGGGACGACGCGCTCGCCGAGCGGGTCGTCGCGGGCGGCGGCCTCGACCACGGGTGGCGGGTCGATGCCCTCTCCGGCGGCCAGCGCACCCGGGTCGCGCTCGCCCTCGCGCTCGCCAAGCGTCCCGAACTGCTGCTGCTGGACGAGCCGATGGCGGACCTCGACCCGCTCGCCCGGCACGAGCTGATGGGCACGCTGCTGGCCGAGGCGGCCGAGCAGGACACCACCGTCGTGATCTCCTCGCACATCCTCGCCGAGGTCGCCGAGACCTGTGACTACCTGCTGCTGGTGGACGGCGGCCGGGTACGGCTCGGCGGCGAGACCGAGGACCTGCTCACCGCGCACACCCTCCTCACGGGCCCGGCGAGCGAGGCCGCCGCGCTGGCGTCGCGCACGGTGGTCGAGTCCCGTACGACGGGACGGTCGCTGACCGCGCTCGTACGGACGGAGGGCGACGCCCCGCCGGCCGGCACCCGCTGGCGGACGGCCGAACCGTCGCTGGAGGAGCTGCTGCTCGCGTATCTGCGCTCACCGGAGGCGCCGGTACTGCTCACCCCGTCCGCCTCGGCCACCCGTACGAAAACAACAGGGACCACCACCGGCACGACGACCACCGGCACAACGGACGGCACGACGAAGAAGACGGAGGCGACGGCATGAGCGCGCTGACCCTGCGCGGCCCGCACTGGGTGACCGGGCGGCTGCACCGCCGGGCGCTGTGGATGGCGCTGGTGTTCCTGGTACTGGTGACGGGCGTGACGCTCTACATGTGGTGGCGCACGGCCGCCGCGTACACCGACTTCACCGCCACCGGGTGCCCCCTCAACGGGGACTCGGGAGCCTGCGCCCAGCCGTCCCGGGACTACTCGAACATCGAGCGCCACTTCGACGAGTGGCTCCGGTATGTCGATCTGACGCTGCCGATCCTGCCCGCGGTCGTCGGCTCGTTCGTCGCGGGCCCGGTGATCGCCCGGGAGCTGGAGCACGGTACGTACCGGCTCGCCTGGACCCAGTCGGTCTCCCCCGCCCGCTGGCTGCTGTCACGGCTCGCCCTGCCGACGGCGTGGACGGTGCTGCTCACGGCCCTGTTCACCGTGCTCTTCCGCGTGGCCTGGGCGCAAGGTCCGCACCACGTCTACCGGGGCTACTGGTACGACGACTTCTACTACTACGGCCTCGGCCCCGTCCTGATGGGGTACGTGCTTCTCGCCATCGCGGTCGGCGCGCTCGTGGCAGTGCTGATCCGCGGGACCGTCGCGGCGATGGCGGTGACCTCCGCCGCGGTGGTGACGGTCTTCCTCGCCTTCGGGATCAAGCTGCGGGGCCTGCTGATGCCGACCCTGCAAACGGCGGCCGACGAGCAGGTGCCGGAGAACAGCTGGGTGGTCAGCTGGAACGACGTACCCATGCCGGACAAGCCCGACACCTTCTACTCGCCCGGAACCACCGGCACGCTGGTGGACTACCATCCGGCATCGCACTTCTGGCCGCTCCAGTTCATCGAGACCGGCATCCTGCTGGCCCTGGCGGCGCTGGCGGCCTACGGAGCGTTCCGGGCGCTGCGCAGGCTGCACGCGTAACCGCCGTATCCATACCTGTACGGGGTGTACGGGGTGGTACGAGGGCTCACCCGAGCCCCCGTACCACCCTTCAGCGCCCCCGGACCGCCCCCGGACCGCCCCTTGGCGCCCCCGTCCGGCCCCATGCCGCCCCCGTATCCGCCCCCGCCGGTCCCCGTCCCGCTTCCCTACACGTCATGTCGCCGTTACCGGCCATTCAGAAGCGCTTGCGACCCTCGCTGAATGCAGCCCGCTGTGCCCCCCACCCCGAGGAACGGCAGGATCCACCTCACCCCGGCGCTCTCCGACGCGCCTGTCATGCCCTCCGCGCGGAACAATGGGGACATGAGCCAGCAGCCCGCCGAGGTACCGGTCCAGCAGTCGCAGCAGTCTCAGCAGAACCACCAGTCCCACCAGCACCAGCACAACCAGGCCGCGCAGCCCTCGCAGCCCCCGCAGCCCTCCGTAGGCTTCCTGGCCGCGCACCGCCCCCACACGGTCGCCACCACCGGTTCCGCGGGCGACCTCGAACCGGACCTCGACTCCGACCTCGACGACCTCGACGCGTACGAGGAGAGCGCCCACGCCGCCCACCCCGACGGCACGGAGCTGCCCCAGGGCCGTTTCCTGGACCGGGAGCGCAGCTGGCTCGCCTTCAACGAGCGCGTCCTGGAGCTGGCCGAGGACCCGGCGACCCCGCTGCTCGAACGCGCGAACTTCCTCGCCATCTTCGCGTCCAACCTGGACGAGTTCTTCATGGTCAGGGTCGCCGGACTCAAGCGCCGTATCGCCACCGGCGTCGCCACCCGCTCCGCGTCCGGGCTCCAGCCGCGCGAGGTGCTGGACCTGATCTGGACCCGCTCGCGCGAACTCATGGCCCGGCACGCCGCCTGCTACCAGCAGGACATCGCGCCCGCGCTGGCCGACGAGGGCGTCCACATCATCCGCTGGCCCGAGCTGACCGAGAAGGAGCAGGCGCGCCTCTTCACGCTCTTCCGCCAGCAGATCTTCCCGGTCCTCACCCCGCTCGCCGTCGACCCGGCGCACCCCTTCCCGTACATCTCCGGGCTCTCCCTCAACCTGGCCGTCGTCGTACGGAACCCGGTCAGCGGCCACCGCCACTTCGCGCGCGTCAAGGTGCCGCCGCTGCTCTCCCGCTTCCTCGAAGCGTCGCCGCAGCGGTACGTACCGCTCGAAGACGTGATAGCGGCGCATCTGGAGGAGCTGTTCCCGGGGATGGAGGTGCTGGCGCACCACATGTTCCGGGTCACGCGCAACGAGGACCTGGAGGTCGAGGAGGACGACGCCGAGAACCTCCTCAAGGCGCTGGAGAAGGAGCTGATGCGGCGCCGCTTCGGGCCGCCGGTGCGGCTGGAGGTCGAGGAGTCGATCGATCCGTACGTGCTCGACCTGCTGGTCCGCGAGCTGAAGGTGTCCGACGCGGAGGTCTATCCGCTGCCGGGGCCGCTCGATCTGACGGCGCTCTTCGGGATCTCGGCGCTGGACCGGCCGGAGCTGAAGTTCCCGAAGTTCATAGCGGGCACGCACCGCGATCTCGCCGAGGTGGAGTCGGCGTCGGCGCCGGACATCTTCGCCGCGCTGCGCGAGCGCGATGTGCTGCTGCACCACCCGTACGACTCGTTCTCGACGTCCGTCCAGGCGTTCCTGGAGCAGGCCGCGAGCGACCCGGACGTCCTCGCCATCAAGCAGACGCTGTACCGCACCTCGGGCGACTCGCCGATAGTGGACGCGCTGATCGACGCGGCCGAGTCCGGCAAGCAGGTGCTGGTCCTCGTCGAGATCAAGGCCCGCTTCGACGAGCAGGCGAACATCAAGTGGGCGCGGAAGCTGGAGGAGGCCGGCTGCCATGTGGTGTACGGCCTGGTCGGGCTGAAGACGCACTGCAAGCTGTCGCTGGTGGTACGGCAGGAGGGCGAGACCCTGCGCCGCTACTCGCACGTCGGGACGGGCAACTACCACCCGAAGACCGCGCGGCTCTACGAGGACCTCGGGCTGCTCACGGCGGACCCGCAGGTGGGCGCGGACCTCTCCGACCTCTTCAACCGGCTCTCGGGCTACTCGCGCCGGGAGACCTACCGTCGGCTGCTGGTCGCCCCGAAGTCGCTGCGCGACGGGCTTGTCTCCCGTATCAACAAGGAGGCGGCGCACCAGCGCGCCGGGCGGCCCGCGTATGTCCGTATCAAGGTCAACTCGCTGGTCGACGAGGCGGTCATCGACGCCTGCTACCGGGCCGCGCAGGCGGGGGTGCCGGTGGACATCTGGGTGCGCGGGATCTGCGCGGTACGGCCCGGGGTGGCCGGCCTCTCCGAGAACATCCGGGTGCGTTCGATACTGGGGCGCTTCCTGGAGCACTCCCGGATCTTCGCGTTCGGCAACGGCGGCGAGCCGGAGGTCTGGCTCGGCAGCGCCGACATGATGCACCGCAATCTCGACCGCCGGATCGAGGCGCTGGTCCGGATCACCGACCCGGCGCACCGGGCGGCCATCACCCGGCTGCTGGAGACCGGGATGTCCGACTCGACGTCCTCCTGGCACCTGGGCGCGGACGGGAACTGGACGCGGCACTCCACGGATGCCGAGGGCCAGCCGCTGCGGCACGTACAGGAAATGCTCATTGACGCCCGGAGGCGAAGGCGTGCGGCACCATGAAGCGGACCCTCTGATGCGGGGGGCCACGGCGCTCCCGGCGGACCCGGTGCACCCGGCGGACCTGCGGGCGGACCTGCGGGCGAACGCCGCCGTGCTGTCGGGCGGTGAGGTGCTGGCGGACTACCTCCACGGCCGCGCGGGCGACTTCCTGCGCGGGCTGCGGCTGTACGGCGAGAGCGGCGCGGACACGGAGGCGGCGGCGGAGGCGGCCCGCTCGCTGCGGGGCGCGGCGCGCCGGATCGGCGGCACGCTGCACACGTACCGGCCGCTGCTGGACGCCGGCTGGGCCGACCAGTTCCGTACGGAGCTGATGTGGCTGTCGGGCACGCTCGCGCAGGAGCACGCGTGCGCGGCGCGGGCGAGCCGGCTGCTGGGGGCGCTGGCGAGACTGTCAGGAGCGGTTCCGCAGCCACGCACCACGGGAGCGCCGACCCCCACAGGTACGGCCGCCGCCCCGAACCCCCCGGCCGCCGGCCCCGACCGGACGCTCACGATGGGCGCGTCCCGGGCGGCGGCCCTGCTGGAGCGCCAGCTGACCCTGGCCCGGACGCGCGCGCACTCGGCGACGCTCCAGGCGCTGGGGTCGTCGCGTTTCCACGCGGTGGCCGACGCGGTGGCCGTACTGGCGTCGGAGGTGCCGCTGACCGCGGCGGCCGAGGCTCCGGCCGGTGAGGTGCTGGCCGGTCCCGCCGAGGCGGCCGAGCGCAGGCTGCGGGAGGCGGTGACCACCCTGCCGCTGGCCCGCGCCGCGCACCCGTACAACGCCGACGCCCTGATCCACGGCCTGGCCGCGGCGGCGGCGGGCGAGGCGCAGGACGCGCCGTGGCACCAGGTGCGGCATCTGCTGCGGCTGCACCGCTACGCCGAGGAGGTACGGTCCGCGGGCAGCCTCCCCGACCCGGCACCGATCGCCGCGGGCCGGACCCTGGACCACCACCGCGACGCCGCCGAAGCCGCGGCGGCCGCCGCGAACGCGGCCCGCACACCGAGGATCGCCCCGGCGACGGCGTACGCGCTGGGCGTCCTGCACGCGGACCAGCGCCACGAGGTCGAGGCGGCACGCTTCGCGTTCCAGCAGGTGTGGCAGAAGGCGACGGTGACAACAAGATGACCCCCCTCCCCGACTCCACGCCCGTACGAGCGGCGGGCTGCGTCCTGTGGCGCCGCACCCCGGCCGGCACCCCCGGCCCGCACATCTGCCTGGTCCACCGCCCCAAGTACGACGACTGGTCCCACCCCAAGGGCAAGCTCAAGCACGCCGAGTCCCCCCTGACCGCCGCCCTGCGCGAAGTCCTGGAGGAAACCGGCCACCACTGCACCCCGGGCCCCCGCCTCGACACCATCCACTACGAGGCCCAGGGCCGCCCCAAGGAAGTCACCTACTGGGCCGCCGAGGCCACCACCGGCACCTTCACCCCCAACGCCGAGGTGGACCGCCTCCTCTGGCTCCCCCCACCCGAGGCCCGCACCCGCCTCACCCAACCCAGAGACCGCCTCCTGATCGACGCACTCCTGACCTCACTGCACACGACGGAGTAGCCCGGCGGCTCAGGTCGAGTACTCCAACTCCGTCATGGCCGCCCGCCGCACGGCCACGGCGACGCCGTCCGTGTCCAGACCGGCGAGATACCGCACAAGCGCGTCCCGGGTCTCCCTCACCCGCTCGGCCAGCACCGCACCGCCGATGTCACCCGGCGGAACGACGCGCCGGAAAGCCGGCTCCTCGATCGCCCCCGCGATCAGCTTCTCGGCCAGCCACAGCGGGGTACGTTCCCGGATGGCGAAGGTCAGGTGGACACTGGGCGTGCCGGGGTCGGCCACGTACGGATTATGAACCCAGCCCCTCGGCAACAGGAGCGACTGCCCCGGCCGTAGATCGACCTCAACCTCCGGACCGGCGGCGTCCCATCCCGGAATGAAGTCCTCCCGCCACACCCGCCAGCTCTCGTTGTACTCCCGCATCGGCGCTTCCACGGCCGGGCGCCACAGCTGCCACCGTTTGACGCCCGAGATCTGCGCGATCACGGCCATCTGCTGGTCCCAGTGGTGACGCAGGCCCTGATTGCCGGGCGGGGTCATGAAGGCGTGGATGTAGTTGGAGTACCCCGTCTCTCGCTGAATGTCCCGGGAAACCCCTGCCAGGAACGGAATGACACGCTGCATATTCCCCAGCCTGATGGTGTGGCCCCCGGCGTAGAGCTTGCGCAGCTTCGCCGGGTCCGTACGTCCGTACGTCATAAATGCTTCCCGGCTCAACGACGGACCGGGCGCTTTCACCACGGCGATCTCACCCGCGGGGACGCACCCGCTGTCGATGTAGTCGTCAAGGACCACCGAGGTGATGGTGCTGTCCAACTCCGTGGCACCCCGTTCGTACACGCGAGGCTCCTGTGGCCAGTGAGCCAGAAGATCGGCGACGCCGTCCTCGGGAAGCAGCAGGCTGAGCGACATGGCGACCTCTTCATGAGCGACGAGAACGAGAAGGACCGGAAGGTGGTCAGGCCGGCGAAAGCGGGCACGGAATCCCCGGGTGGAAGCGGTGGGGACAGCACACCACCGCGAACGACACCAGGTTCGACGACTTGGTGTAGTGGACCCACACGACATCGTTCCCGCGTGGCAGGTCGTCCTCCGCGTATGCGGCCTTCGTGTCGAGGCCGACGTACGCCTGCCTGCCGTCCGCACGGTCGGCGGGCTGATGCGCGCCGTGGGTCTTCTTCAGCCAGTCCACCGCATCAGCGACGTCCGTCCAGGTCAGATGGGCCGCGGTCTGGTCGCGACGCAGCAGCCAGTGCCCCGTCTGCATGGGCGGCAGGGTCGAGGCGAGAAACACCCGGGTCTGCTCGTCCGACGGGAATGCCCCCGGACGGCGAAGCATCTCCTGCCCGTACGCGTCCCTGCCGCCGCTCCACGGGCCGAACCCGTGCCAGTGTCCTGACCAGCTCATCGGTCAGACCGCCAGGCCGTGCCGCTTGACCCATCCGACGGCGAAGGCGTTCAACTCCGCCACCGTGAAGCGCAGTTCACGGCCGGCGCCCTCGGGCTTGCTGTCCCGGAGGATGTACGAGGACGCCGTGCCGGTACGGGGGATGACGGCGATCTCGACGCACGATTCGTGCTCTCCGCCGAGGTTGCCGCCGCAGAAGCTTTCGAACGCGGCTTCCTCCGTGGGGAGGCTGTAGAGACCGGTCATGGATGGTCCTCCTGAAACGTCCGGTGTACGGGATCCGATGACTGGAGCATCGGTCCGCGGCACCGTGGGCCTCAAGGAACTTCTACGGACTTGCGTGGATTCACCCGAGCGCGTCGATCGCCGCGGTGATCAGATCACGGGCAGCCGCTCCGTACACCGCGGCACCGGACAATTCCTTGAACGTACGTACATACTCGGTGACTTCACGCGGCTGCGTCACGGTGAGGCTCGCGGACACCAGCTCGACGGTGACCCGAGCGTCGTCGAAGACGCAGAAGGACTCGGTCGGCCAGGCGTCGCCGCGCTCGATCCCCATGGGAATGACTCCGAGACTCACGGCGGGAAGGGACGCCACCGCGATGAGGTGGTCGAGCTGCCCGGCCATCACACGGGAATCACCGATCACGGTGCGAAGGACCCACTCCTCCACCAGCATGGCGAACTGCTGCCGTCCGGAGTGGAGCACACGCTGTCGTTCCATGCGCACCGCGACGGCCGCGTCCACATCGTCCGGAGCGCCTCTCAGCGCCACCGCCGTAGCGAGTACCGCGCGGGTGTAGTCGGCGGTCTGGAGCAGACCGGGTACCACCCACGACTGGTAGAACCGGAAGCGCAGGGTTCCCTCGAAGAGGGGTCGTACCGACTCCTGCACCCGTTTCAGCCCGCCCCGCTCCAACCGCCGCCACTCGACGTACATGCCCTCTATGCCCCGGGCCGTGGCGATGAGGTCGGCGTTCCACTCCTCCGCCCGGCACAGCCTGGTCCAGACGCGAATGTCGGCGTCGGAGGGCAGAGTCCTGCCGTTCTCGATACGCGAGGTCTTGGACTCGTGCCACCCGGCCGCCGCCGCCAGAGCGCGCGCTGTCATGCCGGAGTCCTGCCGGATCTCGCGCAGGCGCGATCCGAGAGCCTCCTTGGCTCTCTGCACATTGGACGGCGACGACGACTGGGCCATGGTCGCTACGCCTGTCCTTCTTGTCGGTACGGAACGTTCAGAACGGCTCGTACTCCTCGTGCGGAACCGCCCGCTCCCAGACCGCTTCGAAGGCAGCCGCGCACAGGCGCACAACGGCCGGTTCGGCCGTACGCTCCTCGTCCCCCTGCGGGGACAACTCGCCTTCCCCGGTGAAGTGGAGGAAGACCACCAGACTGCCGTCGAGCAGCCAGAAATCATTGCCGGGAAGGGCGAGGTCGGAAGCCCTGCGCCGGGGAAGCCACCGAACCTGCTCGCCGCCCGCCGCATTGCCGGCCGTCAGATGGTGCTCGAACCGGATGTACTCACTGATCGGCTCCGAAACGATCCGAGCCCGGCGCACCTCAACCCCCCGCCCGGTGATCTCCCGCATCAACTCCAGCCAGGGCCGCTGGCCCGGATCCCCGGTGGCGGAGACGCTGCTCGGGTCCTGCTGCCAGGTGCCGGTTCCGCCGCCATCGCTGACCTCCGGAAAGAACTGCGCCATGTACGTGGGGATTTCCACGACGGTCTCGTGGCCGGGCAGGTCCAAATGCGACAGTCTCCCCTCGTCGAGCGCTCTCAGGTGCAAGGTCATGATGACCTCCAGTGTCGCGTGCGTCGGACGCCCAATGCGTCCCACTCTGCGCCGAACGCACCCCCCAATAAAGAGACTTGCACAAACTTGCACCCATTCACGTTACGCAGACCTCCCCCTCGGCGGCACCCGAGGCGACGGGGCGCTCACGCCGTAGCACCGCAGAACGCCGGCGGCTTCAGCTCGGCGCGGTGTCCTTGACGTACACGATGCCGTCGCTGCCCGCCAAGTGGGCCGGGTCGAGCGGGGCGTAGCCGAACCAGGGGGATACGCGGGCGGCGGGCGGGAGGGTGTTGCCGAGGGTGGTGGCCAGGCGGCGGGCGTCGATGATGCCGCGGTCCGGCGGGAGTTCGTACAGGAGTCCCTCGATGGTGTCCGGCGGCGGGGTGTCGACTCCCTGGTGCCGGATCGTGCCGAGGGCCGTGGCCAGGAAGGCGTACTCCTCGCCCAGGTGGGCGCTCGCGAGCGCGCCGGCGCTCCACCACTCCACCGGGCCCTGCCACATCCCCATCGCGCTCTTCTCCCGCTGGAAATGGGAGTTGTGGCCGTGGACGAGCGCCGGGCCGCGGGCGGCGAGGGCGAGGAGGTTGTCGGCCATCATCCGGTCCCGCAGTGCGCACAGCCGCGCCATACGGGACGGGGAGGGGTCGGCCATCGCGTGGTGGTAGCGCAGCAGACCGATGGCGGTACGTCCGTACAGGCGCGCCCGGTGCCAGGCGTCGCGCGAGGTCGCCGCGATCAGGTGCGGGGTCTGGGTGTCGAGCAGCGTCACCAGGTCGTCGGCGAGCAGCCGCAGCTCCCCGGCCTCGGCCGACCGCCCCACGGAGCCAGCCGGGTCCATCATCGCGGCGGGATCGGTCCACCGGTCGTCGGCCGCGCCGTCCGCGCCGAGCAGACGGTCGAGCGTCCCCGCGGGGAAGGGGAGCAGGTCCGCGTCCACCCACTGCGCGAGGTAGCCGTGGAGCGCGGTGAGGGCCCGGCGCGGGCTCTCGGCGGCGGTGATCTCCAGCGGGCCGTCGAAACCGGCGAAGCGGAGCCGCTCCGGCGCGGGCCGGCCGTCGTTGTACGTACGTATCCAGCGCACGAGTGCGCGGTTGCCCTCGTGGGCGCCCCAGCCGTGGCTGAAGCCGCGCTCCATGACCTCGTCCTCGTCCAGAGTGCGCGTGCCCTCGCCCGAGCCCTCACCCTCACCCTCGCCCTCGCCCTCGCCCGAGCCCGAGCCCTCGCCCTCACCCTCGCCCTCACCCTCGCCCTCACCCTCGCCCGAGGTGACGTAGTCGTCCACGAGCAGGCCCCGCAGGCAGTCGCTCTCGATCGCGATCGTCCGGTATCCCTCCTCCTCTACGAGCTGCCGGAACAGCTCGTTGCGCAGGCCGAGCAGGGTCTCCTCGCCATGGGTGGGCTCGCCGAGGGCGAGCAGCCCCGGCCGGGACGGGAGCAGCTTCATGACGGCGGAGGCGTCGACGGCATGGATGGTGTCCTTGATGTCAGTTGCCATGCCTTCAACGGTATCGTTGAACCCTCGGTTGAAACTTTTCCACGATACGGCAAGGGCTGTGGCACACAACCTTCAAAGCGGTGAACGGATCAGACTCCGGCCGGTCGACCTCGCGCGCGGCCACGGGCTCTCCACCCAGGCCGTACGGAACTACGAGGACGCCGGCATCCTCCCGGCCGCCGACCGCACCCCCCACGGATACCGCGCCTACACCCCGCTGCACGCACAGGCCCTGGCCGCGTTCCTCGCCCTCGTACCCGGCCACGGCCACGCGACGGCGACGGCGGTCATGCGGGCGGTGAACGAGGGCGCGCCCGAGGAGGCGTTCCGCCTCATCGACGAGACCCACGCCCAGCTCCTCGACGACCGCCGGACCCTCCGGGCCGTCGAGAACGCCCTCCGCGACCTGCCGCCGGCAACGGCACCCGGGCCCCACACCGCGACCCCCGGCGGCGCCACCTTCATCGGCCCGCTCGCGGAGAAGCTCGGCATCCGGCCCGCGACGCTCCGCAAATGGGAGCGCGCCGGGCTGATGCACCCCCGCCGCGACCCGCTCACCGGCTACCGCGTCTACGACGAGGCCGATGTACGGGACGCCCGGCTGGCCCACCAACTCCGGCGCGGCGGCTACCTGCTGGAGCAGATCGTGCCGCTGATCACCCAGATACGGGCCGCCGGTGGCCTGGAGCCGCTGGAAGCCACGCTGCACGACTGGCACGCCCGCCTGTCCACCCGCGCCCGCGCGCTGCTGACCGGCGCCGCGGAGCTGGACACGTACCTCCGCGCGCGCGAACAGAGCGGATAAGCGGATAGCGGAGACGGACAGGGCGGGCGCCCCGCCCGCTCAGTCGCTCAGCGCCAACCGCAGCCCGAACGCCGCGACGACCGTGCCGGTGACACGGTCCAGCACGCGGCGGGCCCGGGGCTGCTGGAGCCACGTACGCAGGACGCGCGCGAAGGAGATCAGCGCCAGCGACCAGACCAGCCCCAGCAGGATGTGTACGGAGGTCAGCAGCAGCCCCATCGTGAAGTGGGGCGCGCCGGCGGGGATGAACTGAGGGAGAACGGCGACGTAGAAGACGCCGACCTTCGGGTTGAGCAGATTGGTCAGCGTGCCCTGCTGCCAGCCCCCGGCCACGGTGTCCTTTCCGGCCAGCGCCAGGCCGTCATCGCCCGCCGCCCCATCCGATCCCGCCGCCCCCTCCGCGCGCCCGCGCCAGGTGTCGACGATCATGCGGCCGCCCATCCACAGCAGATACGCGGCACCCGCCCAGCGCAGCGTCTCGTACGCCACGTGCGACGCCGTGAGCAGCGCCGTCACCCCCAGCGAGGTGAGCGCGCCCCAGATCAGGGTGCCCGTCTGGATACCGAGGACCACGCCCCACGCCCGGTGCCGGCGGCCCAGCGCCGAGGTGCGGAGGACCAGGGCCGTATCGAGACCCGGGGTCAGGGTGAGCAGCCCGACGACCAGCGCGAAGGACCACAGTGCGGTGGTTATTTCCATGCACGGCAATCTACGTAATCCCCCCGGCCCACGCCCGCCACTTCCCAGGCAGCCCGCCCCCTGCCCAGGCCCCGCGCCCGCCGCCCGTCAAGCCCGCGCACCCCCGTACCCCCGCCCACCTGCGGCGATACCCCCGCCCCCGCCCCGCGCGCCCCCACGTCCCCCCGCCGGGAGGCGAGCCCGCACCGGGCCGCCCGCCACGGTTCACCTTCCGTTCACTCGCACCCGTCGACGGCTTCACCTGTTCTGCCTAATTTCGGCCTTACACGGTGCGTGGCAGACCGCCACGCCCGCCACCACCTCGCACGCCGCCGTACAACGAGAGACCCCCGGCGGCTCCTGGAAGGAACACCCGAAGTGAAGCTTCTGCGCAAGAACGGGCTGCGCGCCACCGCGCTCGGTGCCCTCGCCGTCTCCGGCGCCCTGGTTCTCACGGCGTGCGGATCGGACGACAACACTGACGCTTCCAGCACACCCACGAAGTCCGACACCGCTACGAGCGCGGTCTGCAAGGACGCCAAGGGGCAGCTGCTCGCTTCCGGTTCCAGCGCGCAGAAGAACGCCATGGACCTCTGGGTGAAGAACTACATGGCCACCTGTTCCGGTGTCCAGGTCAACTACAAGTCGTCGTCCTCCGGCGAGGGCATCGTCGCGTTCAACCAGGGCACCGTCGGCTTCGCCGGCTCCGACTCGGCGCTCAAGCCCGAAGAGGTCGCCGACTCGAAGAAGGTCTGCAAGGACGGCGGCCAGGGCATCAACCTGCCGATGGTCGGCGGCCCCATCGCGATCGGTTACCACCTGGAGGGCGTGGACAGCCTGGTCCTCGACGCTCCCACGCTCGCCAAGATCTTCGACAGCAAGATCAAGAACTGGGACGACGCGGCGATCAAGAAGCTCAACCCCGACGCCAAGCTCCCCAACAAGCCGATCCAGGCGTTCCACCGCTCCGAGGACTCCGGCACCACCCAGAACCTCGGCAAGTACCTGAGCGCCACCGCCGCCTCGGACTGGAAGTACGAGCCCGAGAAGAAGTGGCCGGCCCCGGGCGGCCAGGCGGCCTCCGGTTCGTCAGGCGTCGCCACCCAGGTGAAGCAGGTCGACGGCTCCATCGGTTACTTCGAGCTGTCGTACGCCACCTCGCAGAGCATCTCCACCGTCAAGCTGGACACGGGCGCCAGCGCCCCCGTCGAGGCCACCTCGGAGAACGCGTCCAAGGCCATCGCCGCCGCCAAGATCAAGGGCACCGGCAACGACCTGGCGCTGGACCTCGACTACACCACCAAGGCCGACGGCGCCTACCCGATCGTCCTCGTGACGTACGAGATCGCCTGCGACAAGGGCAACAACCCCGCCACCCTCGCCACGGTCAAGTCCTTCCTGACCTACACCGCCAGCGCGGACGGCCAGAAGGTGCTCTCCGAGGCCGGCTACGCGCCGATCCCCGAGGAGATCAACAAGAAGGTCCAGGAGACGGTCGCCTCCCTGAGCTAAGGGCTACGGGCTGAGGGCTGAGGGCTGAGGCCCGACAGCACCACGCTCCACAGCGGCCGGTCCGGCGCCCCTCGGGCCCGGACCGGCCGCCACACCTCTTAAAACACAACACAAGCAACACGAACCCCCCACCCCCATCCGGTGCACCGCCGCCAGGGGAGCCCCGCTCCCCCACACAGACCGGAAAGACATGGCTTCCACCACACCGATAGACACGCCGCCGGCCCCGCCGGCTCCCCCCGCCGGCCGCTCCAGCAGCTCCACCGGCCGCGCGGGCGACAAGATCTTCGCCGGCCTCTCCAGCGGGTCCGGCATTCTGCTGCTCGTCATCATGGCGTCGATCGCGGGGTTCCTGACCTACCGCGCCGCCAACGCCATCTCCCAGGACCACGGCAACTTCCTCACCACGTTCGACTGGAACCCCTCCGGGAACCCTCCGGTCTTCGGCATCGCCGTCCTGCTCTTCGGTACGGTCGTCAGCTCGATCATCGCGATGGTCATCGCGGTTCCGATCGCTGTCGGCATCGCCCTGTTCATCTCGCACTACGCGCCGCGCAGGCTCGCCGCGCCCCTCGCGTACGTCGTCGATCTGCTCGCCGCCGTGCCGAGCATCATCTACGGCATCTGGGGCGCCCTCGTCCTCGTGCCGTACCTCGGCGGTCTCAACATCTGGCTCGACCAGTACTTCTCGTGGACGTACATCTTCGACCAGACCCAGCCCGGCGTGGCCCGCAACATGCTCACCGTCGGCATCCTGCTGGCGATCATGATCCTGCCGATCGTCACCAGCGTCAGCCGCGAGGTCTTCCTCCAGGTCCCGCGCATGAACGAGGAAGCCGCGCTCGCGCTCGGCGCGACCCGCTGGGAGGTGATCCGGCTCTCCGTCCTGCCCTTCGGACGCTCCGGTGTCATCTCCGCCTCGATGCTCGGGCTCGGCCGCGCGCTCGGCGAGACGATGGCCGTGGCCACCGTCCTCTCCCCGAACTACCTGATCTCGCTCCACCTGCTCGACCCGGGCGGCGGCACCTTCGCCCAGAACATCGCGGCGAAGTTCGACGAGGCCAACCCGCTCGGGCGGGACGCCCTGATCGCCTCCGGCCTCGTCCTCTTCATCCTCACCCTGCTGGTCAACAGCGCGGCCCGGCTGATCATCGCGCGCCGCAAGGAGTACTCGGGGGCCAACGCATGAGCCACACAGCCATAACGGACCAGCCGGCCCCCGTGGACCCGCCCGGCGGCCACGGCCGCGGTGGGCGCGGCGGCCGGGGCAGCGGCGGCAACGGCGACCTCAGCCAGCGCAGCCTGCCGCGCTGGGCCCCCATGGGCTTCGCCGTCCTCGCGGTCCTGATCGGCTCGGGCATCGGCGCCGGCGCCGGGCTCGACAGCAAGGTCCAGTGGGGCCTGATCGCCGTCGTGGCGTTCCTCGCCATCTCGTACGGTGTGACGACCGCGGTCGAGAACCAGCGCCAGGCCAAGGACCGGCTCGCCACCAGCGTCGTCTGGGTGTGCTTCGTCCTCGCCGTCATCCCGCTCTTCTCGCTGCTCTGGACGACCATCAGCCGCGGGGTGAAGGCCCTCGACCTGAACTTCCTGACCCACTCGATGGCCGGGGTGCTCGGCTCCGAGCAGGGCGGCGGCGTCTACCACGCGCTGCTCGGCACGCTGGAGCAGGTCGGCATCGCCACCGTCATCTCCGTACCGCTCGGACTGCTCACCGCCGTCTACCTGGTGGAGTACGGCAAGGGCGCGCTGGCCAAGGCCGTCACGTTCTTCGTCGACGTCATGACCGGTATCCCGTCCATCGTCGCGGGTCTGTTCATCCTGTCGCTCATGCTGATGACCAACACCCAGCCGTCCGGTCTGATGGGCTCGCTCGCGCTGACCATCCTGATGATCCCGGTCGTGGTGCGCTCCACCGAGGAGATGCTCAAGCTCGTCCCGAACGAGCTGCGCGAGTCCGCGCTCGCGCTCGGCGTACCGAAGTGGCGCATGATCCTCAAGGTCGTCCTGCCGACCGCGATCGGCGGTATCACCACCGGCGTCATGCTCGCCATCGCGCGTATCGCCGGTGAGACCGCGCCGATCATCCTGCTGGTCTTCGGCAGCCAGCTGATCAACGCGAACCCCTTCGAGGGTGCCCAGTCGTCACTGCCGTTCTACATTTACGAGCAGTACAAGGTCGGCGAGGTGGCGGCGATCGACCGGGCCTGGGCAGCGGCCCTGGTCCTGATCGCGTTCGTCATGATCCTCAATCTGGTGGCCCGCGGTATAGCCCGCTGGAAGGCCCCGAAGTCCGGCCGCTGAGGCCCCGAAAGAGACAGTGGTTTCCCCATCATGGCCAAGCGAATCGACGTCAGCGGACTGACCGCCTTCTACGGCTCCCACCGGGCCATCGACGACATCTCGATGACCGTGGAGCCCCGCTCCGTGACGGCCTTCATCGGCCCGTCCGGCTGCGGCAAATCCACCTTCCTGCGCACCCTGAACCGGATGCACGAGGTCACCCCCGGTGGCCGCGTCGAGGGCAAGGTGCTGCTGGACGACCAGAACCTGTACGGCGCGAATGTCGACCCGGTCGCGGTGCGCCGTACGGTCGGCATGGTCTTCCAGCGCCCGAACCCGTTCCCCACCATGTCGATCTTCGACAATGTCGCGGCCGGCCTGCGGCTGAACGGCCTCGCCCGCAAGTCCGAGCTGTCGGACGTCGTGGAGAAGTCCCTCAAGGGCGCCAACCTCTGGAACGAGGTCAAGGACCGCCTGAACAAGCCCGGCTCCGGCCTCTCCGGCGGCCAGCAGCAGCGCCTGTGCATCGCCCGCGCGATCGCGGTCGAGCCGGAGGTGCTGCTGATGGACGAGCCGTGCTCGGCGCTCGACCCGATCTCGACGCTCGCGATCGAGGACCTGATCGGTGAGCTGAAGGAACGCTTCACCATCGTCATCGTGACCCACAACATGCAGCAGGCCGCGCGCGTCTCGGACCGTACGGCCTTCTTCAACCTGGCCGCCGTCGGCCAGCCCGGCAAGCTCGTCGAGATCGACGAGACCGAACGGATCTTCGCCAACCCGTCCGTACAGGCCACGGAGGACTACATCTCCGGCCGCTTCGGGTAAGGCGCAACGACGTCCTGCGGTGCTGCATGGCGGTGCCACCGCAAGGCGAAGGGCCCGCCCCCTCTCCCAGGGGGCGGGCCCACTTTTCGTATCAACCTCAGGCGGTCGGCGGTCAGCCGAAGGCCAGATTCACGATCCAGAAGCTCAGCGCCGCCACCAGCGCGGCGGCCGGCATCGTGATGAACCAGCCCAGAATGATGTTCTTGGCGATCCCCCAGCGCACGGCCTTCACGCGCTTCGTCGCCCCGACCCCCATGATCGCCGAGGTGATCACATGAGTCGTCGAGATCGGCGCGTGGAACAGGAACGCCGAGCCGAACATGATGGTCGCGCCGGTCGTCTCCGCCGCGAACCCCTGCGGCGGGTCCAGCTCGATGATCTTCCGGCCCAGCGTCCGCATGATGCGCCAGCCGCCCGCGTACGTACCGAGCGACAGCATCACCGCGCAGCTGACCTTCACCCAGATCGGGATCTCGTCGCCCTGGCCCTCCACATCGGCGATGACCAGCGCCATCACCACGATGCCCATGGTCTTCTGCGCGTCCTGGAGGCCATGGCCGAGCGCCATGCCCGCCGCCGACACCGTCTGCGCTATACGGAAGCCGCGCTTGGCCTTGTGCGGGTTGGTACGGCGGAAGATCCACATGATCCCGACCATCACCAGATAGCCGAAGAGCAGCCCGATGAACGGCGAGAGGAACATCGGGATGACGATCTTCTCCAGCACGCCGGACCAGATCACCTCCGTTCCGCCCGCGAGCGCCGCGCCCACCATCCCGCCGAACAGCGCGTGGGAGGACGAGGACGGCAGCCCGAAGTACCAGGTGACCAGGTTCCAGACGATCGCGCCGACCAGCGCGGCGAACAGGATGCCCATCCCCCGCGAGCCGTGCGGGGTGGCGATCAGCCCTTCGCTGACGGTCTTGGCGACGCCCTGGCCCAGAAACGCGCCGGCGAGGTTCATGACCGCGGCCATCGCGAGGGCGGCACGCGGGGTGAGGGCCCGGGTGGAGACCGACGTCGCGATCGCGTTCGCGGAGTCGTGGAAGCCGTTGGTGTACGTGAAGCCGAGCGCGACACCGATGGTCACGATCAGTGCGAAGGTGTCCACGTGGTTCAGGACTCCTTGACCGCGATGGTCTCCACCGTGTTCGCGACGTGTTCGAACGCGTCGGCGGCCTCTTCAAGCACGTCGACGATCTGCTTGAGCTTGAGCACCTCCATCGCGTCGTACTTACCGTTGAAGAGGTGGGCCAGCAGCTTGCGGTGGATCTGGTCGGCCTGGTTCTCCAGACGGTTGACCTCGATCCAGTACTCGGTCAGATTGCTCATCGTCCGCAGGTGCGGCATGGCCTCGGCGGTCAGCTCGGCGGCCCGGGCGAGCACCTCGATCTGCTGCTCGACACCCATGGGGAGTTCTTCGATGTTGTAGAGGACGACGAGATCGACGGCCTCCTCCATGTAATCCATGATGTCGTCGAGCTGGGACGCGAGGCTGTAGATGTCCTCACGGTCGAACGGCGTGATGAAGGAGGAATTGAGCTGATGGAAGATCGCGTGCGTCGCGTCGTCTCCCGCGTGCTCGGCCGCCCTCATCCGCTCCGCGATCTCGGCCCGGGCGGAGGAATCCGCGCCGAGGAGTTCCATAAGGAGCTTGGAGCCCGTGACGATGTTGTCCGCGGACGCGGCGAACATGTCGTAGAAGCTCGTCTCCCTGGGGGTCAGACGAAAGCGCACCTGGGGTCCTCGGGTTACATGGAATCGGTCAGGGGTGATGCTAAGCGCATCATCCGGCCACTGCTAACCGGCTGTCCCAGTGTCACTCATGGGGCAAGGTCATGAGACAGGGCCCTGCCCCAAGGCTCACAGACGGGTACCATATACCCAGGTGGGGTATATACCCCTTTTATGGAGCACGCCCCAGCACACTCCGGCACATCCATCCCATCCAGCACTCACCACCCCGGGAGGACGCGATGACGACCACCGACGCGGCCGGCTCGACGGCCCCCGCCGCGACCGTGCACGGCTACCACAAACAGAAGGACGAGCACCTCAAGCGGCTGCGCCGGATCGAGGGCCAGATCCGGGGGCTCCAGCGGCTGGTGGACGAGGATGTGTACTGCATCGACATACTGACGCAGGTCTCCGCCTCCACCAAGGCCCTTCAGTCCTTCGCGCTCCAGCTGCTGGAGGAGCATTTGCGCCACTGCGTGGCGGACGCGGCGGTCAAGGGCGGCGCGGAGATCGACGCGAAGGTGGAGGAGGCGACGAAGGCGATCGCCCGGCTCCTGCGCACCTGACGTCGTCGCGGTCCCGGTCACGTTCCCGCGTACCGACTCCACCGCCACCGACTCCGACGCCGGCTCCAACACCCACTCCGACGCCCGCGCCTCCGCGCTCGCGCCGTACGTTCAGCACCTCGTCGATACGGTCCGGGCTGAGCCGTTCGCCGTCCGTGGCCGACGCGGCGATCATCAGCTCCCCGCACCACTCGATCTCGGCGAGCGCCACATGGTCATGGACGGTCGGCGTGCGCAACAGAGCCACGGGCAATCACCTCTTCCAGCCGGTATCGACGAGCAAGCCCTAGCGTAGGGAGAGCGATACACACCGCGCATGGCACGTCCGGACCATTTTCCGGCTAGACCATCGGCTGTTACGGCCCCGGATCGGGCGCGAATCGGCAGCGAAACGGGCCCGAGGAGAGGGCAAAGAGGCCGAAAAACGGAGAAAGAGGTCAGCCGTACGGCTCAGGTCCCGATCTCGCCCTCGTAGATGTCACCGCTCGGCGGCAGCGTGACCGTGACCGGCTCGCCGAAGGCATACAGGAGCGTCGTGGACGCGACCTCGACCGTACGTCCCTGGTTGACGTAGCTGAACCGGTGGCGCACCTTGCGCAGCCGCCCGGCATCGTCCAGATACGCGTCGAACGGCACCGCCGCCTTGGCGAACCCTTTCGCCGCCGAGGTCAGCGCCGCACGGGCGTACGGAGACGCCTGCCGGCCCGCCCGCACGATGTCCGCCACACCCCGGTAGTGCCGCACCCGGGTCCCGGCCAGGTCCTGCTCCGCGACGAACGTCACATCCGTGGCCGTACGCAGCAGCTCGGCGGCGGTCAGCGGATCCGTCACCCCGCCCGTGACCAGATTCCCGTCGTCCAGGGCCGTCGAGTCGATCCGGACCCACTTGTCGTCCGGGACGCCGGCACCGCGATTCTTCATATAGAGAGCGTCGGGCGACAGCAGCTCCGTGATGGGCCGGTGCTCGTCCGCGCCCGAGGGATCCTCGGGCAGCACGACCCGCAGCTTCCCCATCCGCCGCCCGAAGTCGTACCCGCCCTCGCCCCTGATGGTCACCCGGGTCCCGCCGGCCGCCATCTCCATCGACGTACTGGCCTTGGAGCTGCCCGCGGCGAGCAGGACGTCCGCCGCCTTCCGTACGACATCGGCCTCCCGGCCCGGCCGCTCGTCCGCCGGCGCACCCCCTCCACCATCCCCGCCCGCGCAACCGCCGGCCGTGGCAACCACCCCCGCCACGGCCATGGCCGCGAACGCCGCGCCTCCACGTCTGTGCTGCCGCGCCACCACCGTGCCAACCCCCAACGCCCACCGCGCTTGCCCGAACCGACCCGCTGTCCCGCACCTGCTGTCCCCACCCACTGCGCATAACGACGCCCCGCGCGCACCGTCACGCCGGAACCGGACACGGGGTCCGCGGGTACGGTGGAAACGTGAGCGAGCAAGACACCGACGCCCCAGGCAGCGCGGAGCCGTCCCACCTGACATCAACGTTCGAACGCGGCTCGTTCTGCCTGGCCCGCTGCTCCTGCGGCTGGTCAGGCCCCGCCCGAAGATCCCGCGACCTGGCCCGCACAGACGCAGCAACCCACCCACAGCCGTCGGCGGCACCGGCGGCGTAGGGCCGTCGGCTGCGGGTCAGAACCAAGAGGTAGAGCGGGGTGTACGGGGGCGAGGTGCTGGGCGCTTGGTGCCTGCCGGGCCGCCCCTCCTCCTGCCAGTGTCGCGCCTCCAGGGGAGGTGTAAAGGGCGCTCCTCCGTCGCGTCGGCTGCGCCGACTCCGCTGCGCTCCGCCCTTGACACCTCCCCTTCCGGCGCGTGTACGGGAGAGGGGGGGCGGCCGGGGGGAGGGGGCCCAAGGGGTGGTGCCGTACTGCCACTCGGCTCAGGGGCTGGCAGGCGGGTGGGCCCTGCGGGGCTACGCAGCAGAGGAATGGGGCGGCCCCACACCGGCTCAGCGGCCAACCGTCCGCTGTCGGCTGAGACACAAGCCCCGCTGGTCACCGATGCGCTGTGGCGCCCGGAAGGCGGACGGGTCCTGCTGTCCGGTTCGGGTCTGCGGGCCGCCCCCTTGCTAACTTGCCCCATATGGGGTGGTTTGGTGGCCTGTTGGGGGTCCCCTCGGACGGCACATGTGTCCTCAGGTGCATTAGCGGCCCTCCAGGACGCATGGACGACCCTCAGGGGCCCACGCGCCGTCACCCGCGCCCCGGTAGGCACTTTCCCGCACCGCTGGACGGCCCCCGCTGCCCGGCCGGACCCTCGGGCCACCCACCCCAGCACGCATGTCCCATATGGGGCGGTTTGGCGACCCGTTGGAGGTCTCCTCGGGCGGCACATGTGTCCTCAGGTGCGTTAGGAGCACTCCACGACGCATGGACGGCCTTCAGGGACCCACTTGCCGCCACTCACGTCCCAGCAACCCCACAACCCACACCCGGTGACCAGCGGGGCTTGAGTCTCAGCAAACAGCGGACCGTCAGCCGCCGAGACGGGGCCGAGTCACCCCATTCCTCTGCCGCGCGCCCCGCAGGGCCCACCCGCCCGCCAGCCCCTGAGCCGAGTGGCAGCACGGCACCACCCCCCGGGCCCCCTCCCCCCGGCCGCCCCCCCTCTCCCGTACACGCGCCGGAAGGGGAGGTGTCAAGGGCCAAGGCCGTGAAGTTAAGGGTTTGTGGTGGTGGTTACGGGGTGGGGTGGGGGAGGTACGGACAGAGCTCCTGGTCGTTGAGGTGGTTGTCGAGACCGATTCCTCACGGCAGGAGCTCTGTTGGACATGCAGTCTGCCACTGTGACGTATTCGCGTGCTATCACTGTCGCTCCGGGGAAGTACGCACCCGGACATCTGGGCGAATTGACGCCGTACCTGCCCTTCGCGGCTGTCGATGAGGTGTTGGAGGAGGCCGGCCGGCTGGGGCAGCGCCGGCGGGACCTGCCCACGCGGGTGGGCGTGTACTGGGTACTCGCGCTGGCATTGTTCGGATGCGGATACCGTGCCGGGTGGAACCGGCTGACCGCGGGACTGGCCCATGTCGCGGAGGTGCCCATGCCCTCGGTGACAGCCCTGGCAGGCTTACGCCACCGGGTGGGAACCGAGCCTGTCAAAGCACTGTTCACCGCGGTCTCGGGCCCGCTCGCGATCCCGGGCTCCACCCCGGGTTCCTTCTACCGGGGACGACGCGTCGTGGCCTTCGACGGCTGCTCGTCCATCAAAGTACGGGACCTGCCCTGCAACCGCCGCTGGCTGGAGAAAATCCGCCACGCGGTGGGCTGGGCCGGCTACCCGAGCCTGATGCTGATGACACTGGTGGAGACCGGCACCCGCAGCATCATCGGAGCCGGGTTCGGCTCCCTGCGCCACGGCGAACGCCACTACGCACACAGCCTGCTGCCTCTCCTGGACACCAGCATGCTGCTGCTCGCCGACCGCGGCTTCGACGGAAACGACTTCCTCGCCCAGACCGACGCCACCGGCGCGGCCTTCCTCATCCGCCTCAAATCCGCCCGCAGACCAACCATCGAACAACGCCTGCCCGACGGCTCCTACCTCACCCGCCTGGGACACCTCACAGTCCGCGTCATCGAAGCGTCCATCACCACCACCTGCGCCGACGGCACCCACTGGACCAGCAACTACCGCCTGGCCACCAACCTCCTCGACGAGGGCCCCGACCCGGCAGAACGCCTCCTCGCCCTCTACCACGAACGCTGGGAGATCGAAGTCACCTACCTCGCCCTGCGCCACACCCTGATGAAAGGACGCGTCCTGTCCTCCGGCACCCCCGACGGAATCCGCCAGGAAATGTGGGCCCTGCTGACCGTCTACCAACTCCTGCGGACCGCCATGACCGACGCCGCGGCCACCACCGGACTCGACCCCGACCGGATGAGCTTCACCCGCGCACTGGAAGCCGCCCAGCTCTCCGTCATCAACGCCACCGGAATCACCCCCACCACCACCAGCCCCGGCCCCGACACCGGCCCCGGCACCCACAGCCCCCCGGACAGCATCCACCGCACCCTGCTCGCACACCCCCTCCCCCCACGACGGCCCCGGACCAGCACCCGCAAAGTCAAATCCCCCATCTCCCGCTACCACACAGCCCCCCAAACCGGACGCCCCGCCCGCAGCACCCCCGTCACCGAGATCACCCTCACCATCCACCACCCCGGCAACCCCGCCCCACCACCCACCACACCCCCCGCCCCACCACGCCGCCCCACCCGCCTCGACCAGATCATCAACGCCATACACAACAACCCCGACCACACCTGGACCCCCAAAGAAATCACCCGCGCCATCAACTACCAAGGCTCCTCCGGAACCCTGGTCACCCAACTCACCCAATGGGTCACCAAAGGCTTCCTCCACAAAATCGCCCACGGCATCTACACACCCCCACCACCCACAACCAACACCACAAACCCTTAACTTCACGGCCTTGTGTCAAGGGCGGAGCGCAGCGGAGTCGGCGCAGCCGACGCGACGAAGGAGCGCCCTTTACACCTCCCCTGGAGGCGCGACACTGACAGGAGGAGGGGCGGCCCACCCCGCACCAAGCACCCAGCACCTCACCACCGCACACCCCGGTCTACCTCTTGGTACTGACCCGCAGACAGCAACACCACAGCGCCCAGCGGCGCATGAGTCTCAACCAACCGGCGGCCGTCAGCCGCCGAGACGACCACGGCAGCCCCACTCCTCTGCCGCGCAGCCCCGCAGGGCCCGCCCGTCCGCCCGCATGGCTGAAAAGCGCCCCTGCGTCAGGTCGGCCCGGCGCGGGTGCCCGCGTCCGTGCTTAACCCGTACGACACGCTGAAGTGGCCGTGTGGAGCGGCGGGCGGTGGCCTGTACGTAGCAACCGCGTCAGGGGGGCACCGACCCGACTCGCAAGGGCGTACCCATGCACCGAACCGGACCCGTCCGCCGGATAACCGCACGCACCACACCTGCCAAAGCCGCCACAGCCGCCACGCCCGCCGCGCTCGTCACGGTCGCCCTGCTCCTTCTCGCCCTCACCGTCGCCACCGTCGAGCGCGCCGCAGCCGTCACTCGGCCGACCGATCCCGGTGAGCTGACGCTCATCGACACCGCGATGGGCCGGGTCCTGGCGGACAAGAACGGCAACGCGCTCTATCTGCGGCAGGCCGACGCGCCCAATCAGCCCGGGTGCACGGGCGCCTGCGCGGTGACCTGGCCGGCCGCGACCGGCCGCCCGGCGCGGGCGCGGGGCGTCACCGCGCCGATCTCGGTGACCCCGTTGAGCGCGGTGGGCAGCACCGAACGGCAGGTCGTGTTCGGCACACATCCGCTGTACTACTTCCGCGACGACCGGCCGCACCGCCCCGAGGGCCAGCATGTGCCGGGCTTCAGTCTGGTCTCGGCGCACGGTACGGCGGTCGCGCCCGCGGTCTCGGCGGCGGAGACCGCGTCGTCGACATCGAGGCCAAAACCCAAACCGACGCCAACGCCGACACGGACCCCAACACGGCCCCCGACACAGACACCAACCCCCACCCCCACACCCTCGCCAAAACCAAAGCCGAAGCCAAAACCGAAGACCAGCACGTCAAAGCCATCCCCGCCCTCAGCACCCCCGGCTACCCCGGCTACCCCGACGCCCCCGCCATCCCCCGCCACCGTCGGTGCCCTCAAGGTCACCCCCTCCGGCGCGGCCCGCGGTGGCGCGGACCACCCGGCGGCCGCCGCGACGGCCGCGCCGCCGCCCGGTCGCTCGGCCGCCGCCCAGCTCGCCCTCGCCATCGGCGCCACCGCCGCCGCGTCCGCCGGGACGATCCTGCTGGTACGCCGGCTCCAACGGCGCGCGACAGGCGGGGAGCACTGACCGCGACCCGCCCGGACCGCCCGACCCGGCCGGACCGGGCGACCCGGGCAGCGGTCACCGTGCTCTTCGTCGCGGCCGTCCTGTGCGCCGTGGCCGCCGTACTCCTGCACCTGCGCCTGCTCCCACTCGCGCTCCAGGCCCCCGACCCCCGCCCCCGGATACCCGCGGCCCCCGCCGAACCCCGCGTCGTCCGCGTCCCCGACGCGGCCTCCGCGCCCGTACGGCTGCGCATCCCGGTGCTCGGCGTGAACGCCGGCGTGCTGCCGCTCGCGCTCGGTGCCGGAGGCGAGCTGGACGCGCCGGGCTTCCGGCACGCGATGCGGGTCGGCTGGTACGCGGGCGGTCCCCGCCCCGGCGAGCCGGGGCCCGCCGTGCTCGTCGGCCACCGCGACGCCCCGGCCAACCCGGGCACCGCCCCCGTACGCAACGGCCGGGACAACATCAAGAACGCCGTCTTCGCCCGGCTCGGCCGGCTGCGCCCCGGCGACCGGGTCGACGTGGAGCTGGGAGACCGGCGGCGAGTGGGGTTCCGGGTGACGGCGGTGGACACGTACCGCACGGAACGCTTCCCCACCGAGCGGGTCTACGGCCCGTCACCCACCCCGCAGCTGCGGCTGATCACCTGTGGCGGGGTGATCGACGCCCGCGGCCACTGGGACTCGAACGTCGTGGTCAGCGCCACGGCAATCCCGTAAACCCCGCAGATCCCATAGCGGCGCCCCCTCAGCCCCAGAACCCAGCCGTCACCGCGTCACCGCGTCACGCCGCCAAGTTGTTGTCGTCCGGCCGCGGCTCCGGGATCCCCAGCGGTCGCGTACCGCCGCCCAGCGCGCCCGCACCCCCGCCAGTACCCGCGCCCGCGCCCGCACCCCCGCCCGCCGACCCCCGGTCCGCCTCGCGCGCGGACTTCGACCGTACGAGCGGTGCGAGCCGTGACGAGCGCGCGACCGCCGAGACCAGCGGGGTGAGCAGGGCGAGCGCCAGAGGCGTGAGCAGCAGCGTGACCGCCGTGCCGAGCGCGAAGCCGCCAATGACGTCGGTCGGGTAGTGCACGCCCAGGTAGACGCGGCTGAAGCCTTCGAGGAGCGCGAGCCCGAGCGCGGCGAGGCCGAGCTTCCGGTGGACGATGAAGACGCCGACGCCGATGGCCATCGCCATGGTCGCGTGGTCGCTGACGAACGAGTAGTCGGTCTTCCCCGTCACCAGGACCTCCAGGCCCTTGTGGTCGACGAAGGGTCTCGGCCGCTCCACGAACCCCCGGATCGGGATGTTGACCAGCAGCGCGACGCCCGCGGCCAGCGGCGCCCACAGCAGCCCGGCGACGCCGGTCACCGAGTCCTCGGCGGAACCGGCCCGGCGCACGCTCCACCAGGCGCAGAGCACGAGCAGGACCAGCGCGATCATGATCCCGTACTCGCCGGTGAACTCCATGGCGCGGTCGAACCACGACGGGGCGTCCTTGGCCAGCCCGTTGATGTCATAGAGCAGGCTGACATCAGGGTTCGACCCATCCAGTACGAGTCCAGCCATCTGCCGCGGCCCCTTGTCTCTGTCTCTCCCGCGCGCGGCACACTTCCGCGTGCGTCGCCTCCGCCAACACCCGTGGTCGGTACGGAAAATGCTGCGTAAACATGTTGCGTAAACATGCTGCGTGATCCATACCGCAGCCTTCGTCCATGGAACGGGCCACACGCCGCCCGCGTTCCAGCCGCTACCGAAAGATCACCATGCCGTTATCGAAGAGTGACACATAGTTGCGGGTCAGGCTTCCGGCCGGTTCTCGGGAAGGGCGGTGGGCAGCGATTTGGCGCCATCTTCGGTCACTCGGGTGGCCCCGAAATAGTCCGGAGTGTCGATCTTGTCGAAGCGAATGACCGCTCCCGTAAAGGGCGCGTTGATCATATAGCCGCCGCCGACATAGATGCCCACGTGCCGGATCAAACGTGAATTAGTGAGATCGTCGGAGAAGAAGACAAGGTCACCGGGAAGCAGTTCGTCCCGCGAAGGATGCGCACCCGCGTTGTACTGATCGTTCGCCACCCGAGGCAGCTCGATCCCGACCGTCCGGTACGCGGCCTGGGTCAGCCCGGAGCAGTCGAACCGTCCTCCCTGGTCCGCCGTGCCGTTCCCGCCCCACAGATAGGGCGTCCCGAGCTTCTGCTGCGCGAAGTGGATGGCGCTGGCTGCCTGCTTCGAGGGCGCCACGCGTCCGACGGGGGCCGCGAAGCTCTGCTCCAGGGTGCGGATGATCTTCACGTAGTTCTGCGTCTCGCGGTACGGCGGCACGCCCCCGTACTTGATGACGGCGTACGCCCCCGCGTTGTACGCGGCGAGCATGTTGCTGGTCGGATCGCCCGGCACATTCTTGACGTACCCGGCCAGTTCGCAGTCGTACGAGGCGGCGGACGGGATCGCGTCCTCCGGGTCCCAGATGTCCTTCACGCCGTCGTTGTTGCCGTCGACGGCGTGCGCCGCCCATGTCCCCGGGATGAACTGCGCGATGCCCTTGGCGTTGGCCGGACTCTGCGCGGTGGGGTTCCAGCCGCTCTCCTGGTAGAGCTGCGCGGCCAGCAGGGCGGGGTTGATGGCGGGACAGAGGTTCCCCCACTGCTTCACCAGCGGCTGGTACCGCGCCGGCACGGCCCCCTTCGCCAGCCCCACGCTCTGCCCGGCGGCACCGGCCAGACCGGCGGCGGCGGAGTACGTCCCGATGACGAGCAGGGCGACGAAACTCATCCCCAGCCCGCCGACAGCGGCCACGACCACCATTGCCTTACGCACCGTCAAACACCCTCCGCGTCAGGGCCACCGCCGCCCGCCAGTGTAGGCGCGACAGGGCCCGAACCCGAAGAGGTGACCGCGTGACCGTAAAGGTGTAACAACGACAGTCATTGCCCAAAGTCACGCACCGTGATACACAGAGTAACCATACGCGTCCCCGTATATCCGATCCGTACCAGGTCAGCGCATCGACGTCGGTCATACGTGCGGGGATCGGGTAAAGAGAGCAGCCAAGCGGCATACGTGGCCGGATCCATCAGCGAAGATAGAGCGTGACCCGTGCCATGGGGGCGCGGGCGAGAACGACCCAACAGGGGCGGTGAGTTACATGTACCTGGCGGCCGAGAAGGGCGACATCACCACCATCATCGGTGGCATCGCACCGAACTGGGGGCCTTTCGGAACTCTGGGGAACGAGGCCCGCATCATGATCGAGGTGGTGATGGCCGTGGCCATCCTGCTCTGCCTCGGCATCGCGATCTGGGGCGCGGCGAAACAGCGGATCGGAGCGACGGCGCTGCGGGACACGTTCAGCGCCGAGCAGGGCAAGGGTCTGATCGTCGCCGGGCTGACCGGAGTCTTCATCATCGGCTCGCTGGGCACGCTCTTCACGATCGTGTACGGCATGGCCGTTTAGCGCCCGCACCAGCGCGCACCACAGCCCGCGCCGCACCCCGCGCCGCGGCCCGCACCTCCGGGCCGTACCTCCGGGTCCGTACCTCCGGCCCCGCGCCTCCCGTCCCCCACCCCTGTCCCCCTCAACACCACCCGTCCGTCGCGCCCAACGGCTGAGGTTGCGTCTCCCTGATGTCCCTGATGTCGAGTCACCACACCGCGCCCGCGCGGCAACCAGCACGGCTACCGTCGTACTACGCGGGCATCGCAGGCAACGCGGACCGGCACACGGCTGAGGGGGCGTACGCGGCATGAGCTTCGGCGACGACCACGGCTACGGCGGGGATCCCGGCCGTAAGGACGACCGTTTCGGCGGTACGGGCCAGACCCGTACCCGCCTGCCCGACGGCAGAACCGGCGACCCCTACGACGGCCCCCGCCGGCCGCCCCGGCCCTCCCGCTCCATCATCACGGTCGTGGGCGTCGTGGTGCTCCTCATCGCCGCCCTCGCCTTCGCGAACCGCAGCGGCCAGAGCGACACCGCCGGCGGCGCCACGACCCGCTCCGCCAACGGCGCGGGAGCCGCCGACCCGACCGCGGCCTCCGGCGTCAAACCCGTCACCGGCAAGACCGGCACGATCCCCTCCGGTTTCGCCCGCACCGAACAGGGCGCGGCCAGCGCGGCGGCCAACTACGCGGTCGCGCTGGGCTCGGACGGCATGTTCGACGCCGCGGGACGGGACACCATCATCCGGGCCACCCACGACCCCGCGAAGGCCGACGGCCTGCTCAGCGACCTGGACCGGGCCTACTCGCCCGCGTTCCTGGAGAACATCGGGCTCGGCAAGGACGGTTCGCCGCCCCAGGGCCTCACCTTCATCTCCAGAACCGTCCCCATCGGTACGAAGGTCACCAAGATCAGCGCCGACGCCGCCACCGTCGAGGTGTGGTCCACCGGACTGGTGGGCCTGGCCGGCGAGGGCTCCACGAAGCCGGTGACCGAGAGCTGGTTCACCCTCACCGAACAGCTCCGCTGGATCGACGGGGACTGGAAGATCTCCTCGTCGAGCCAGACCCAGGGACCCACGCCGGTCAGCAGCGGCAACCGGGCCTCCTCCGCGGACGACATCGCCCAGGCTGTGCAGGGATACGGAGGCTTCACCTATGCCCGGTAGCCAGACGGACGCTCCACGGACATCGGACGCGCCACGGACATCCCGTCACCACGGCTTGCGCGCGCGCCTTCCCCGCGCGTCCTCGCTCACCGCGCGCCTCCCGCTGTCCCTCGCGGGCGCCTCCGCGCTGATCGTCACACTGGCCACCCGAGCCGCCGCCGAACCGACGCCCACAGCCGACCCCGGCTCGCCCACCCCCTCACCCTCCGCGAGCGCCGGCGAGAACCCCTGCGAGCTGATCCAGGGCCTCGCCAGGGACTACTGCGAGGACGGCGCCAAGGCCGGCACCAACGGTGGCGGTACGAACACCAGCACCCTCGACGCCGCCGACCCCCTCGCCTCCCTCGCCCGGGGCTGCGCCGACGCCGCGTACTGGATCGTCGGCAAGCTCAGCGCCGCCGTGAAGGAGACCGCGAACGTCGACTTCACCAACCCGTCCTTCCTCCGCCAGTACGCCGTCGTCTTCGCCGCCTCCACAATCCTCACCCTCGTCCTCTGGCTGCTGGCCGTCGCCAAGCGCGCCATCCGCGGCGTACCGCTCACCACCGCGCTCTCCGAGGCCATCGGCTTCCTCTGGCTGACCGTCCTCGCCTCCGCCTTCACCCCGCTGATCCTCTACACCGTCGTCTCCGCCACCGACAGCGTCACCGAGGTCGTCTCCTCCGCCACCGGCGGCCAGACCGACGTCTTCTTCGGCGGCTTCGCCGAGGCGCTCAAGAAGGGCGACAGCATCGGCGGCGGCCCCATCATGCTGATCGTCGTCTCCCTTGTCTCGATCCTCGCCGCCGGAGTCCTCTGGCTGGAGCTGGTGATCCGGGCCGCCCTCCTGTACGTCGGCGCCCTCCTCGGCACCGTCGTCTACGCCGGGCTCGTCGACAAGAACATGTGGGGCCACGTCCGCCGCTGGGCCGGCATCATGATCGCCGTCATCATGGTCAAACCGGTCATCGTGATCGTCCTCGGCCTCGCCGGCGCGCTCTCCGCCGACGAAGGCCCCGACGCCCTCTCGGCCGTCGTCTCCGGCCTCTCGATCATCCTGCTCGCCATCTTCGCCTCCGCGATGATCTACCGCTTCGTACCGGGCTTCGGCGACGAGATCGCCGCCTCCCGTACCAACCGCAAGCAGGCCACCGACGGCGCCCAGGCCGCCGCCATGATCAGCTCCCCCGCCGCCCTCGTCTCCCAGGGCATCAAGACGCACAGCAGCCGCGGCGGCGGACAGAGCGACAGCGGAGGCGGTGGCGGAGGCGGCGCCCGGCCCGGCAACGCCCTCGCCGGCGGCGTCGCCGCGCACAGCTCGCGCGGCTCCACATCCGGGGGCGGCAGCGGCGGCGGACCTGTCCCCTCCGCCGCCCCTCCGCCCCGTAACAGCAGCCCGACCAGCGGCACCCCGCACAGCTCACGCGGTTCCGGCACCGGCAACAACAGCACAGGAGGTGGCGGGCGTTGACAACCCAGTCCCATCCGATCGCGCCCCGCCGTACGTATCTGATCGGCCGCGCCCGGCCGAACGCGATCGTCGGCAAGAACCGTGAAACCGGCGAGATCGCCCTGATCATCGCCGGCGCCTTCGTCGGCATGATGTGCGGTCTCCTCGTCCCCGTCCTCTCCCTGCGGATCGTGACGCTGACCGGCTTCCCGATGCTCGGCCTCGCCGCCGTGTACGTCCCGTACAAGCAGCGCACGTTCTACAAGTGGTTTGAAATCAATCGCAGTTATAAGCGCACGCTGCGCCAAGGCACCACCTACCGCTCCGCCGTCATGGAGGCGGGCACCCGCTCCGACGGCCGCGAGGTCGAGATCGGCCCGCCCCCCGGCATCGGCCGGATCAACTGGCTCGCCGCCCCCTTCGGCCCCGACGAGATCGCCGTCCTCCTCCACGCCGACCGCCGCACCGTCACCGCCGCCATCGAGATCGAGGGCCCCGGCGTCGGCCTGCGCGACAGCGAGGACCAGGAGGCGCTTGTCGACCGCTTCGGCACCCTCCTCAAGCACGTCGCCAACGGGGACGGCTTCGTCACCCGCCTCCAGATGCTCGCCCGCACCCTGCCCGCCGACCCCGACGCGCACGAGAAGGACGTCGCCCAGCGCGGCGACAGCAAGGCACCCGGCTGGCTCCAGGACTCCTACGACCAGCTCCAGTCGATGGTCTCCACCTCCAGCGAGCAGCACCGCGCGTATCTCGTCGCCTGCATGCACTACACCCGCGAACTCGCCGCCGAGGGCTCCGCCATGGCCCGCGCCGCCCGCCAGGCCGCCGGCACCCGCAAGCTCGACCGGGACGCCGGCCTCGCCGTCGTCATGGCCCGCGAGCTGACCGACATCTGCGCCCGGCTCGCCGAGGCCGACATCCGGGTACGCCAGCCCCTCGGCCAGGGCCGGCTCTCCTCCCTCGTGCACTCCATGTACGACCCCGACCACCCCATCGACCACATCCAGGCCATGACGAAACGAAACGCCTGGCCGGCCGAGCTGGACGCCATGGAACCGACGTATCTCCAGGCCAAGACGCGGGAGTCGTCCACCCGCGCGCCCTGGTGCCACGCCACCGCCTGGGTCAAGGAGTGGCCGATGACCCCGGTCGGCGTGAACTTCCTCGCCCCGCTCCTCGTCCACACCCCCGACGTGATCCGTACGGTCTCCGTCACCATGGACCTCGAACCCACCGAGATCGCCATCGAGCGCATGCTCACCGAGAAGACCAACGACGACGCCGAGGCCAGCCGCGCCGCCAAGATGAACCGCACCGTCGACCCGCGCGACATCGCCGCGCACGGCCGGCTCGACCAGCGGGGTGAAGATCTCGCCAGCGGGGCGGCGGGGGTCAACCTCGTCGGGTACATCACAGTGTCCTCCAGGTCCCCGGAGAGCCTCGCCAGGGACAAGCGGACGATCAGGGCCTCGGCCGGCAAGTCGTATCTGAAGCTGGAGTGGTGCGACCGCGAGCACCACCGCGCCTTCGTGAACACCCTGCCGTTCGCGACCGGAATCCGCCGCTAGCTCCGCCGCCGTACCGCCGCCCTACTACCGCTGAATCGCCGCCGTACCGCCGCTACCGCCGAACCGCCGTCAGAACCGAAAGGGGCCTGTGGTGCGAGATCCGCTGTCCATCCTCACGGACGCCTTCACCGGCTTCCTCTTCGGGAAGGTGGAGACGACCCGTCTCCCGGTCCGTACGTCCACGGGCCAGGCCCAGGCCGTCTATCTGCCCACCGCCGCCCCCGGACTCGGCGACTCCGGCGTCATCATCGGCCGCGAGGTCTACAGCGGCAAGGGCTATATCTACGACCCCTTCCAGCTGTACGGACAGCAGCTGCCCGCCCCCCACTGGCTGGTCCTCGGCGAATCCGGCAACGGCAAGTCGGCGCTGGAGAAGACCTACGTCCTGCGCCAGCTCCGCTTCCGCGACCGCCAGGTCGTCGTCCTCGACGCCCAGGGCGAGGACGGCGCCGGCGAATGGAACCTGATCGCCCAGGAGCTGGGTATAACCCCCATCCGCTTGGACGCGATGGCCGCGCTCGACCACGGCATCCGGCTCAACCCGCTCGACCCGGCGATCACCACGACCGGCCAGCTCGCCCTGCTCCGTACGATCATCGAAGTCGCCATGGGGCACGGCCTGGACGAGCGCTCCGGCTTCGCCCTCAAGGTCGCCCACGCGTACGTCAACGAGACCATCACCGACCGCCAGCCGGTCCTGATGGACATCGTCGAGCAACTGCGCCACCCCGAGCCCGAGTCCGCCCAGGCCATGAACGTCGACCTCGATGACGTACGGGCCTGGGGCCTCGATGTGGCCCTGGTGCTGGACCGGCTGGTCGACGGCGACCTGCGCGGCATGTTCGACGGGCCGACGACCGTCGGTATCGATCTCGACGCCCCGCTGATCGTCTTCGACCTCTCGCACATCGACCGCAACTCGATCGCCATGCCGATCCTGATGGCGATCGTCGGCGTCTGGCTGGAGCACACCTGGATCCGCCCCGACCGCAAGAAGCGCATCTTCCTCGTGGAGGAAGCGTGGCACATCATCAACTCCCCCTTCGTGGCCCAGCTCTTCCAGCGGCTGCTGAAGTTCGGCCGCCGCCTCGGCCTGTCGTTCGTCGCGGTCGTCCACCATCTCTCCGACGTCGTCGACGGAGCGGCGGCCAAGGAAGCGGCGGCGATCCTCAAGATGGCCTCGACCCGTACGGTCTACGCGCAGAAGGCCGACGAGGCACGGGCGACGGGCCTGGTCCTCGGACTGCCCCGCTGGGCCGTCGAGATCATCCCCACGCTCACCCCCGGCATCGCCGTCTGGGACGTCAACGGCAATGTCCAGGTCGTCAAACACCTGGTCACAGAGGCGGAACGGCCGCTCGTCTTCACCGACCGCGCGATGACGGAGAACTCCGCCGCGTCCAACGCCTCGGACGCCGCCGACGCCTTCGCCCTGGGCGGCGGCGAACTGCCCGCGGACATGAGGGCCGCGGAGTGGGAGGCGGAGCAGCGGACGGCCCTGCTGGAGAGGCAGCGCCGGTTCGACGAGTCCTCCGAGTCGACGGTGGCATGACATGCCGGCCCGGTACGACGGTTACGGCAGCCACGGCGATTACGACGGCGGGGACGCCCGGGGCCGGCCCCATCACGGCGGCGGCCGGGGCAGTGGCCCGGGCGGCACCTCGGGCGGCATCCCGGACGGCCTGCTCGTCGGTCTGCTCGGCTTCCTCCTCGGTCTGACGCTCCTGGTCTGGACGGCGACCGGCCTGGCGGGCCTGTTCACCCACGGCTCCTGGCCGCCGGGCGTGACCTTCACCCGTACGCCGATGGCCATGCGCGAACTCGCCGCCGCCCCGCACGACCTGCCGACGGCCTGGCCGGACACCCCGCCGACGGCGCTGTCGGGATACGGGCTGTTCTGGGGCCTGCTGATCAGCCAGCTGATGGTGCTGATCGTCCTGACGGTGTTCGTCCTCGGGGTCACGGCCCGCTACCGCGTGGTACGGGCCCGACGCCGCGAGCAGTGGGCAGAGCCGCAGGAGGACGCGCCGGTGGAACACGTACCACCGAAGCCCACCCCCCTGAGCAAACCAACACCACCACCACCCGAGCCCGAACCCGAGCCCACCCCCGTACCCGAACCCGAACCCGCCACCCCAACGGTCCCCGTACCCTCACCGCGTGTACGGTACGGAGACCCCCGCACCCGCCGCCCCACGGCCGTCCAGGCCATCCTCGACGCCCAGGGCCCGGCGCTCGTCGTCACCTCGAACCCGGCCGTGTGGACGGAGACCAAGGACGCCAGGGCCAAGCTGGGCCCCGTCCTCGTGTACGACCCCGGCCACCTCTGCGACACCCCGTCCCGGCTGCGCTGGTCCCCGACCGCCGGCTGCGAGGACGCCGCCACGGCGGCGGCCCGGGCCCACGCCCTGCTCTCCCCCGTACGCCCCAGAGCCCTCCTCGACGCCACCATGGCCGACACCGCGGAGACGCTGCTGCGCTGCTGGCTGCACGCGGCGGCCGTGGACGGCAGACCGGTGAAGCAGGTGCTGCGCTGGGCACAGGGCAGCGGGGCGCAGGAGGCCGTACGGATACTCCGCACCCACCCCAACGCCGCCTCGGGCCTGGCCGGCCTGCTGGAATCCGCCCTCACCGCACACCCCGAACGCCGTGAGGTCGCCCAGGAGCTGACGGCCCGTGCGCTGAGCGCCCTGTCGTCGGTCCACATCCGGGACGCCAGCACACCGAACCGAACTGATTCGCTGTCTTTGGATTCCTTTGTCAACGAGGGGGGCACGCTCTATGTGGTGGGCGAGCCGATCGAAGATCCGCGCTCCCGCCCGGGTGCGATGCCGCTGCTCACCGCACTCACCTCGCACGTGGTCGAGCACGGCCGCCGCATGGCCGCACGGTCATCTGACGGTCGGCTCGACCCACCAATGAGCCTCGTCCTGGACGACATCGCCGCCGTGGCCCCACTCCCGATCCTCCCGGAGCTGCTGGCCACAGGCGACCAACAGGGCCTCCCAACACTGGCCCTGCTCCGCTCCCCACAACAGGGCAAAGACCGCTGGCCCCGCCACGAACTGCACGAGCTGTCGGGCTAAGGCCGCGCGATCGCCAACTCCAGCTCGCGCAGCCGCGGATCGTCCTCCGCCGGCACCCCGACGCCGGTGGGGGCGAAGCCGAGCTTCAGATAGGCGGCATGGGCCCGCCGATTGCCTTCATGGACATAGAGCCGTACGCGGTCCAGCCGGGGATCCTCCACCGACCACGCCCAGTCGAGAGCCGCCCTGACCAGCGCACCGATCAGCCCGGTGCCCCGGTGCTCAGGACGTACGTACACGCCGACAAGATGCCCCTGCGCCCGCTCGGCCACGTTGCCGAAGAAGTCCTTGACGCCGGCCTCCTCCACGATGACGGCCACCGTGCCGATCCACCCGCCGTCAGGAGCCTCTGCCACGAACTGCCGCACATGGGGCCGCGCGGCACGCTCGCGCCAGTAGTCGTCGGTACGCGCGACGGCTTCCTCGTACGTCTCCAGGAACGCCAGCGGCGCCGCCGGATCCTGGAGCGCGACCAGCCGCAGCGCCTTGGCCCGAGCCCACTCGTCGGGCCGTACGGGCCGGATCACCTGGTCTCTGTGGTCCCTGTCGTTATCGCTATCGCTATCGCTCATGGACCGATCCTCCGCACGGACCGCGCCGGCCGCAAACGAGTTACCGTCCCACCAAACCGGCCCTGAACGCAAAAATGCCCTGTACCAGATAACTGGTACAGGGCATTCCCACAATAATTGTTCGGCGGCGTCCTACTCTCCCACAGGGTCCCCCCTGCAGTACCATCGGCGCTGTGAGGCTTAGCTTCCGGGTTCGGAATGTAACCGGGCGTTTCCCTCACGCAATGACCACCGAAACACTATGAAGTTAACCAAACTACCGGATGACAACACGGCTGTTCGTTACTTCAGAACTAACACAGTGGACGCGAGCAACTGAGGACAAGCCCTCGGCCTATTAGTACCAGTCAGCTCCAACCGTTACCGGTCTTCCACATCTGGCCTATCAACCCAGTCGTCTACTGGGAGCCTTAACCCCTCAAAGGGGGTGGGAGTCCTCATCTCGAAGCAGGCTTCCCGCTTAGATGCTTTCAGCGGTTATCCTTTCCGAACGTAGCCAACCAGCCATGCCCTTGGCAGAACAACTGGCACACCAGAGGTTCGTCCGTCCCGGTCCTCTCGTACTAGGGACAGCCCTTCTCAAGACTCCTGCGCGCGCAGCGGATAGGGACCGAACTGTCTCACGACGTTCTAAACCCAGCTCGCGTACCGCTTTAATGGGCGAACAGCCCAACCCTTGGGACCGACTCCAGCCCCAGGATGCGACGAGCCGACATCGAGGTGCCAAACCATCCCGTCGATATGGACTCTTGGGGAAGATCAGCCTGTTATCCCCGGGGTACCTTTTATCCGTTGAGCGACGGCGCTTCCACAAGCCACCGCCGGATCACTAGTCCCGACTTTCGTCCCTGCTCGACCCGTCGGTCTCACAGTCAAGCTCCCTTGTGCACTTACACTCAACACCTGATTACCAACCAGGCTGAGGGAACCTTTGGGCGCCTCCGTTACTCTTTAGGAGGCAACCGCCCCAGTTAAACTACCCATCAGACACTGTCCCTGATCCGGATCACGGACCCAGGTTAGACATCCAGCACGACCAGAGTGGTATTTCAACGACGACTCCACCTGAACTGGCGTCCAAGCTTCAAAGTCTCCCACCTATCCTACACAAGCCGAACCGAACACCAATATCAAACTATAGTAAAGGTCCCGGGGTCTTTCCGTCCTGCTGCGCGAAACGAGCATCTTTACTCGTAGTGCAATTTCACCGGGCCTATGGTTGAGACAGTCGAGAAGTCGTTACGCCATTCGTGCAGGTCGGAACTTACCCGACAAGGAATTTCGCTACCTTAGGATGGTTATAGTTACCACCGCCGTTTACTGGCGCTTAAGTTCTCAGCTTCGCCAACCCGAAAGTCAGCTAACCGGTCCCCTTAACGTTCCAGCACCGGGCAGGCGTCAGTCCGTATACATCGCCTTACGGCTTCGCACGGACCTGTGTTTTTAGTAAACAGTCGCTTCTCGCTGGTCTCTGCGGCCACCCCAAGCTCAGAGTGCAAGACTCATCACCCAGAATGGCCCCCCTTCTCCCGAAGTTACGGGGGCATTTTGCCGAGTTCCTTAACCATAGTTCACCCGAACGCCTCGGTATTCTCTACCTGACCACCTGAGTCGGTTTAGGGTACGGGCCGCCATGAAACTCGCTAGAGGCTTTTCTCGACAGCATAGGATCATCCACTTCACCACAATCGGCTCGGCATCAGGTCTCAGGCTATGTGCTGTCCGGATTTACCTGGACAACGCCCTACACCCTTACCCCGGGACAACCACCGCCCGGGCTGGACTACCTTCCTGCGTCACCCCATCGCTTACCTACTACCACCTTGGTTCAGCGGCTCCACCACTCCCCTTCACCCGAAGGATCCAGGACGGCTTCACGGCCTTAGCATCAATGGATTCGATACTGGGCGTTTCAAAGCGGGTACCGGAATATCAACCGGTTGTCCATCGACTACGCCTGTCGGCCTCGCCTTAGGTCCCGACTTACCCTGGGCAGATCAGCTTGACCCAGGAACCCTTAGTCAATCGGCGCACACGTTTCCCACGTGTGTATCGCTACTCATGCCTGCATTCTCACTCGTGAACCGTCCACAACTAGCTTCCGCTGCTGCTTCACCCGGCACACGACGCTCCCCTACCCATCACAGTCCCCGTTGGGGGTATGTACTGCAATGACACGACTTCGGCGGTACGCTTGAGCCCCGCTACATTGTCGGCGCGGAATCACTTGACCAGTGAGCTATTACGCACTCTTTCAAGGATGGCTGCTTCTAAGCCAACCTCCTGGTTGTCTCTGCGACTCCACATCCTTTCCCACTTAGCGTACGCTTAGGGGCCTTAGTCGATGCTCTGGGCTGTTTCCCTCTCGACCATGGAGCTTATCCCCCACAGTCTCACTGCCGCGCTCTCACTTACCGGCATTCGGAGTTTGGCTAAGGTCAGTAACCCGGTAGGGCCCATCGCCTATCCAGTGCTCTACCTCCGGCAAGAAACACACGACGCTGCACCTAAATGCATTTCGGGGAGAACCAGCTATCACGGAGTTTGATTGGCCTTTCACCCCTAACCACAGGTCATCCCCCAGGTTTTCAACCCTGGTGGGTTCGGTCCTCCACGAAGTCTTACCTCCGCTTCAACCTGCCCATGGCTAGATCACTCCGCTTCGGGTCTTGAGCGCGCTACTATAACGCCCTATTCGGACTCGCTTTCGCTACGGCTTCCCCACACGGGTTAACCTCGCAACACACCGCAAACTCGCAGGCTCATTCTTCAAAAGGCACGCAGTCACGACTGACAGCACAAGTGCTGCCAGCGACGCTCCCACGGCTTGTAGGCACACGGTTTCAGGTACTATTTCACTCCGCTCCCGCGGTACTTTTCACCATTCCCTCACGGTACTATCCGCTATCGGTCACCAGGGAATATTTAGGCTTAGCGGGTGGTCCCGCCAGATTCACACGGGATTTCTCGGGCCCCGTGCTACTTGGGTGTCACACAAACGAGCCGTACAGATTTCAGCTACGGGGGTCTTACCCTCTACGCCGGACCTTTCGCATGTCCTTCGCCTATCCATACGGTTTCTGACTCGCCCAACAGCCGGCAGACTGTTGAAGTGCAATCCCACAACCCCGCATGCGCAACCCCTGCCGGGTATCACACGCATACGGTTTGGCCTCATCCGGTTTCGCTCGCCACTACTCCCGGAATCACGGTTGTTTTCTCTTCCTGAGGGTACTGAGATGTTTCACTTCCCCTCGTTCCCTCCACACTGCCTATGTGTTCAGCAGCGGGTGACAGCCCATGACGACTGCCGGGTTTCCCCATTCGGACACCCCCGGATCAAAGCTCGGTTGACAGCTCCCCGGGGCCTATCGCGGCCTCCCACGTCCTTCATCGGTTCCTGGTACCAAGGCATCCACCGTGCGCCCTTAAAAACTTGGCCACAGATGCTCGCGTCCACTGTGCAGTTCTCAAACAACGACCAGCCACCCACCACCCCACCCCATACAGGGCGAGTTCACTGGGGCCGGCAACCCGAAGGACAGACTCGAAAGCCCGTACCCTCAGACACCCAACAGCGCGCCCGGCACACCCGATCCCCCACTGCGTTCCACGCCGAAGCAGTACTTGCAGAAGAAACCTGATGTGCCGAATAGTCAACGTTCCACCCATGAGCTAACCACCGTCGAACATTTGCCGACGTAGTGGCTCTGGATTCCTTACGGAATCTAGATGCTCCTTAGAAAGGAGGTGATCCAGCCGCACCTTCCGGTACGGCTACCTTGTTACGACTTCGTCCCAATCGCCAGTCCCACCTTCGACAGCTCCCTCCCACAAGGGGTTGGGCCACCGGCTTCGGGTGTTACCGACTTTCGTGACGTGACGGGCGGTGTGTACAAGGCCCGGGAACGTATTCACCGCAGCAATGCTGATCTGCGATTACTAGCAACTCCGACTTCATGGGGTCGAGTTGCAGACCCCAATCCGAACTGAGACCGGCTTTTTGAGATTCGCTCCGCCTCGCGGCATCGCAGCTCATTGTACCGGCCATTGTAGCACGTGTGCAGCCCAAGACATAAGGGGCATGATGACTTGACGTCGTCCCCACCTTCCTCCGAGTTGACCCCGGCAGTCTCCTGTGAGTCCCCATCACCCCGAAAGGCATGCTGGCAACACAGAACAAGGGTTGCGCTCGTTGCGGGACTTAACCCAACATCTCACGACACGAGCTGACGACAGCCATGCACCACCTGTACACCGACCACAAGGGGGCGACCATCTCTGGCCGTTTCCGGTGTATGTCAAGCCTTGGTAAGGTTCTTCGCGTTGCGTCGAATTAAGCCACATGCTCCGCTGCTTGTGCGGGCCCCCGTCAATTCCTTTGAGTTTTAGCCTTGCGGCCGTACTCCCCAGGCGGGGAACTTAATGCGTTAGCTGCGGCACCGACGACGTGGAATGTCGCCAACACCTAGTTCCCAACGTTTACGGCGTGGACTACCAGGGTATCTAATCCTGTTCGCTCCCCACGCTTTCGCTCCTCAGCGTCAGTAATGGCCCAGAGATCCGCCTTCGCCACCGGTGTTCCTCCTGATATCTGCGCATTTCACCGCTACACCAGGAATTCCGATCTCCCCTACCACACTCTAGCCTGCCCGTATCGAATGCAGACCCGGGGTTAAGCCCCGGGCTTTCACATCCGACGCGACAAGCCGCCTACGAGCTCTTTACGCCCAATAATTCCGGACAACGCTCGCACCCTACGTATTACCGCGGCTGCTGGCACGTAGTTAGCCGGTGCTTCTTCTGCAGGTACCGTCACTTGCGCTTCTTCCCTGCTGAAAGAGGTTTACAACCCGAAGGCCGTCATCCCTCACGCGGCGTCGCTGCATCAGGCTTTCGCCCATTGTGCAATATTCCCCACTGCTGCCTCCCGTAGGAGTCTGGGCCGTGTCTCAGTCCCAGTGTGGCCGGTCGCCCTCTCAGGCCGGCTACCCGTCGTCGCCTTGGTAGGCCATCACCCCACCAACAAGCTGATAGGCCGCGGGCTCATCCTTCACCGCCGGAGCTTTCAACCTTCCCCCATGCGGAGAAAAGTATTATCCGGTATTAGACCCCGTTTCCAGGGCTTGTCCCAGAGTGAAGGGCAGATTGCCCACGTGTTACTCACCCGTTCGCCACTAATCCACCCCGAAAGGCTTCATCGTTCGACTTGCATGTGTTAAGCACGCCGCCAGCGTTCGTCCTGAGCCAGGATCAAACTCTCCGTGAATGTTTACCGGATATCCGGTTGAACACCACGAGAGCGGAACCACCGGCCGGAATAAGACCAGTGGTTCACAGCGTCCTCGCTGTGTTTTTCTTCAAAGGAACCTCAACCCACCGAGTATTCGGTAGGTCGGGGTATCAACATATCTGGCGTTGACTTTTGGCACGCTGTTGAGTTCTCAAGGAACGGACGCTTCCTTTGTACTCACCCTCTCGGGCTTTCCTCCGGGCGCTTTCCCTTCGGTGTTTCTTGTTTTGTTTCCGTCTTGCGTTTCCGACTCTATCAGACTCTTTCGTGTCCGATTCCCCGTCGGAGCGGGGCTTGCTTTCCAGTTCTTCGCTTTCGCGTTTTCCCTTTCCGGCGGTTCCGACTCTATCAGATCCTTTCGGGCCTGATTCCCAGTCGAAGTGGGGTTGTCCTCCGGGCTGTTGGGCCCTTCCGACGTTCCAAACCCTAGCCGATTCCGCAGGTGACTCATAATCGAGTCTCGAATATCAATTCCGGCATGCCGAAATTGATCCCGCTCCGGGAGATCGTTCTGGTGTTTGGTTGCCGCTGACGCGGCGGGAGTGGTTGCTACGGGACCGTGTCGGCTCCGTGACAACTCGAAGAACTTTACGGATCGCCCTGGGGCGTGTCAAACCGCTAGTCCAGGTCCGTCAGGCGTCCGCCGGCGTCCGGCTGGGCCTGTTCCACGCGGCGGAGAACGCGGATGAGCAGCTCGCCCAGCACCCCGCGCTCGTCGCCCGAGAGGTCCTGGAGGAGTTCCTCCTCGAAGTCGGAGGCCATACGCATCGCCTCCAGCCACTTCGTACGGCCCTCGTCCGTCAACTCGACGATGACGCGGACCCGGTTGTTCTCGTCGCGGTCGCGCGTGACCAGGCCCTCGCCCGCCATGCGGTCGACGCGGTGGGTCATCGCGGCCGGGGTCAGACCGAGGCGCTTGGCGAGTTCGCCGGGGCCCAGGCGGTAGGGCGCTCCCGCGAGGACGAGGGTCTTGAGGACCTCCCACTCGGCGCTGCTGATGCCCAGGTCGGCGACCTGTCTGCCGTACGCCACATTCATCCGTCGGTTCAGCCGGCCAAGTGCCGAGACGACCTTCTCGACCTGGGGGTCCAGATCGCGGAACTCGCGCTGATAGGCGGCGATCTGCTCGTCGAGGCTCGGTTCCTGGAGGTCCGGCGGGACCGGTTTCTCCGGTGTGGTCTCTGGCATCGGGGCAGTATGCCACGCACTCGCTGGCATTGAAGTCCTTCGATGTGTACAGTTCACCTTCGAAGTTTAGCTTTGAAGTCTTCAGCTTTGAGGGGTGAGTGGTGACCACGGCTACGGGCGCGGCGATGCGCCGGATCCAGGCGGGAAACGCGCTGAGCGCGTTCGGGCTCGGATTCACGGTTCCGTATCTCTATGTGTATGTGGCGCAGGTACGGAACCTGGGCGCGGGGACGGCCGGTGCCGTGCTGGCGGTCTTCGCGCTGGCCGCGCTCGTCGTGCTGCCGTTCACCGGCCGGGTGATCGATCGCCGGGGCCCGCTGCCCGTGCTGGTCGGCGGCTCGGTGCTGGCCGCCGTGGGCGCGCTCGCCATGGGGCTGTCGGGGAACGTACCCGCCGCCGTCCTGTCCGCTTCCGTGCTCGGCGCCGGTACGGCGGTGCTCCAGCCCGCGCTGGCCACGATGATCGTGCGGTGCTCCACGCCGGCGACCCGCACCCGGGCGTTCGCGACGCAGTTCTTCCTCGCGAATCTGGGGCTCGGCGTCGGCGGGCTGATCGGCGGTCTGATCGTCGACACGAGCCGGCCCGGCAGCTTCCTGCTGCTCTTCTCCGTCGAGGCCGCGATGTTCCTCGTTCTGGCCGCCGTGGCCGGTTCCGTTCGGATGCCGCGCCCCAGCGGTAACGGGAGCGGGAGTGCTTCGGTCTCCGCGTCGGCCGGGCCTTCCGGGATGCGGGCGCTGCTGCGGGACCGGGCCATGGTGCGGCTGTGTGTGCTGGGCTTCGTGCTGTTCTTCGCCTGTTACGGGCAGTTCGAGTCGGGCCTCGCCGCGTACAGCACGGAGGCCGCCGGGCTCGACCCGTCGATGCTGGGGATCGCGCTGGCCGCCAATACGGCGGTGATCGTGCTGGCGCAGTTCGTGGTGCTGCGGCTGGTCGAGCCGCTCAAGCGCAGCCGGGTCATCGCGGCCGTCGGGCTGATCTGGGCGTTCGCCTGGCTGCTCGCGGGCTACGCGGGGCTCGGGCACGGCAGTACGACGCTGGCGACGGCCGCGCTCATCTCCACGTACGCGCTCTTCGGGCTCGGTGAGGCGATGCTGTCGCCGACCGTGGCGCCGCTGGTGGCGGATCTGGCGCCGCCGTCGATGGTTGGGCAGTACAACTCGGGGTTCGCGCTGGTCAAGCAGTTGGCGCTGGCGGTCGGTCCGGCGGTGGGCGGGCCGATGGGGGCCTCGCTGCACGCGCCGTACATCGTGACGTTCGTTCTCTTCTCGCTCGGCATCACCGTGCTCGCCCTGCGGCTGGGGCGGCTGCTCACGCCCGTACAGAACCAGCCGTCCCTGCTGACGGCGGGGTCGCGGGTGGTGGCCCGGCACGCGCCTTCCGAGGTGAGCGCCGAGCGGCACGCGGTGCGGTAGCCAGCGCTCAGTGCGGTAGCGCGAACTCGCACCAGACGGCCTTGCCGCCGCCCGGGGTGCGGCGAGATCCCCACGACGAGGCGATCGTCGCGACGATCGAGATACCGCGGCCCGCCTCGTCGGCCGGTTCGGCGCGGCGGCGGCGCGGCAGGTGGTCGTCCCCGTCCGTCACCTCGATGATCAGCCGGCGGTCCGTTCTGCGCAGGCGCAGCCGCATGGGCGGGGTGCCGTGCTGGAGCGAGTTGGCGACGAGTTCGCTGGTGGCGAGGACGCCCAGGTCGCGCAGCTCCACGGGGAAGCGCCAGGAGGCCAGGACTCCCGTCGCGAAGGCGCGGGCGCGCGGGGCCGCCTCAATGCCGCCGAGCAGGTCGAGCGCCGCGTTGTGGAACAGCTCCGCGTCCGCTCCCGTACGGGCGGGGTGCTGGAGGACGAGGACGGCCACGTCGTCGTCGTGGTCGTCCGTGACGCCGAGGGAGCGGATCAGCCGGTCGCAGACGACCTGGGGGGTGCCCTGGGCGCCGGACAGGGCGCGTTCGAGCCGGGCGACGCCCTCGTCGATGTCCTCGCCCCGGCGCTCGACGAGACCGTCCGTGTAGAGGACGGCGGTGGAGCCGGGCGGGAGGGCGATCGCGGCTGAGGTGTGCTGCCAGCCGCCGGTGCCCAGCGGCGGGCCCGTGGGGTCCTCGGCGCGGGTGACCGAGCCGTCCTGGAGGCGTACCAGCAGGGGGAGATGGCCGGCCGAGGCGTATTCGAGCAGACCCTCGTTCGGGTCGTGGACCGCGTAGACGCAGGTGGCGATCTGGCTGGCGTCGATCTCGGCGGCGAGTCCGTCGAGGAGCTGGAGCACTTCGTGCGGCGGCAGATCGAGCCGGGCGTAGGCGCGGACGGCGGTGCGCAGCTGGCCCATGACGGCGGCGGCGCGCACGCCCCGGCCCATGACGTCACCAATGACCAGGGCGGTGCGCCCGGCGCCGAGCGTGATCACGTCGTACCAGTCGCCGCCGACCGCCGCGTCCTCGCCGCCGGGCCGGTAGGTGGCGGCGACGCGCAGGTCGTCGGGCTGCTCCAGCTCCTGCGGGAGCAGGGAGCGCTGGAGGGTGACGACCGTACGGCGGTGGCGGCGCTCGCTGCCGCGCAGCCGCTCGGCGGCCTCGGCGTGGTCGGTGACGTCGGCGGCGTAGATGAGGATGCCCGCGGTGCCCCGGCAGTCGACGGGCGTACAGGTGACCGTGTAGGAGCCGGTGAGGGAGCCTTGGGGGTGGCCTGAGAGCTGTCCCTGGGTGTGGGCCTGGGGCTGGTCTTCGGGGGCTTCCGTGCTGTCGCCGTCCGCGCTTTCCGGCTGCCGCGCGTCGGCTCCGACCTGGGCCTTGCGGGACTTGACCGTACGCGGCTTGCCGCTGCGGAGCACCTGGTCGAGGAGCGGGAGCAGGCCCAGCTGGGCCAGTTCGGGGCAGCTCTCGGCGGCGGTGGCGCCGGCCTGGCGCGGGCCAAAGGCCGTCGCGTACGCCCCGTTGACATACGCGACGCGGTGCTCGGGTCCGTACACCAGCGCGGCCAGGGCGGGGAGTTCGCCGAGGACGTCCCGTACGGAGAGGTCTTCGAGGGCCGGGATGTCCGTCACGGGGTCGGGGCGCCGCTCCCGCTCCCCGCGTTCGTACTCACCGCGGGCCGCCGGCACGGACCCGCGGTCCGTGCGCGCGGCGGCGCGGCGCTGCGTACCGGGGAGGCGGGCGCTCCAACGCGTGAAGTTCACGGATTCTCAAGCCTCATGGTGTTTGTGATGGGGTCGGGGCCGGTTCACTCTGTGCGGATGTGAGCCCACCTATGGTCACACGTCCAGTGTGACCGATCGCACTGACAACCGCCTCACCCGCCGGGTTCCGGCCGTCTCAGCCGGCCGTGCCGTCCCGGCCGTCGTGGCCGTCCTGGCCGGCTCTGCCGTCCTTGGGCGGGCGCTCGGTTCCGGCGGCGAGTTCGAACTCGGCGCGCGGGTGTTCCAGCGAGCCCAGAGAGACGATCTCCCGTTTGAAGAGCCCGGAGAGGGTCCATTCCGCGAGCACGCGGGCCTTCCTGTTGAAGGTGGGGACGCGGCTGAGGTGGTACGCGCGGTGCATCAGCCAGGCGGGGTAGCCCTTGACCTTGCGGCCGTAGACGTGCGCCACCCCTCTGTGGAGTCCGAGGGAGGCGACCGAACCGGCGTACGCGTGACGGTAGTCCTGGAGGGGTTCTCCGCGCAGGGAAGCGACGATGTTCCCGGCGAGTACCTTGGCCTGGCGGACGGCGTGCTGGGCGTTCGGCGCGCACTCCTTGCCGCCGGTTTCGCCGGTGGTCCGGTCGGGTACGGCGGCGGTCAGGTCGGGTACGGCCGCCGCGTCGCCGGCGGCCCAGACGTGTTCGGCGCCGTCGACCGTGAGCCGGGCCGTACAGCAGAGTCTGCCGCGCCCGTCGAGCGGCAGACCGGTGGCGGCGAGGAGCGGGGAGGGCCGGACGCCTGCGGTCCAGACGACGGTGCGGGTGGGGAAGCGGGTGCCGTCGCTGAGGACGGCCAGCCGGTCCGCGCAGGAGTCGAGGCGGGTGCCGAGCCGTACGTCGATATTGCGGGCGCGCAGCTCGCGTACGGCGTATCCGCCCATGGCCTCGCCGACTTCGGGGAGGATCCGGCCGGTGGCCTCGACGAGGACCCACTTCATGTCCTCGGCCTTGATGTTGTGGTAGTAGCGCACGGCGTAGCGGGCCATGTCCTCCAGTTCGGCGAGGGCTTCCACGCCCGCGTAGCCGCCGCCGACGAAGACGAAGGTCAGGGCGGCGTCGCGGACGGCGGGGTCGCGGGTGGAGGAGGCGATGTCCAGCTGTTCGAGGACGTGGTTGCGCAGCCCGATGGCCTCTTCGACAATCTTGAAACCGATGGCGTGCTCGGCGAGGCCGGGGATCGGGAGGGTGCGGGAGACGGAGCCGGGCGCGAGGACGAGTTCGTCGTAGCCGTATTCGACGGTGCCGGTGCCCTCGGCCTCGGAGCCGAGGGTCTTGAGCGTGGCGGTGCGCTTGGCGTGGTCGATGGCGGTGGCCTCGCCGATCACGATGCGGCAGCCGGGCAGGATCCGTCTGAGGGGGACCACGACATGGCGCGGGGAGATGTTCCCGGCGGCGGCCTCCGGCAGGAAGGGCTGATACGTCATATAAGGGTCCGGTGTGACCACCGTGACCTCGGCCTCTCCGCTTCTCAGCTTCCGCTGGAGGCGCAGCGCGGTGTACATGCCGACGTAGCCGCCGCCGATCACCAGAATGCGCGGCGCGCCGGGCTGGGGTGCGGGGGTCGTCCCCCGGGATTTATCAGCCTTCACCTCCCCATGACGCATCGGGGTCCGGTGTTTGTCCACAGGCACGACACATTGTGTGACCGGAGGCCGCCGGGGTGCGCGGGCGGGCGGGAGCGCTGCCGGGCGGGGAGGAGCGCAGGTCAGTGGGGGCGTGCGCGGGGCCGTGCGGAGGGGGGACGGGACGTGTTCCGGTCCTTGCTCCGATCGGGGGGCGTGCTGTGCGGAATCACCCTCTTCTGAATTGCCCCGGGCTCAACTATGTTCGTAACCCGTCGGAGTGTCCGGCATCTGACTGGACGGCACGCACCGGCCATCAGGGCGGGGCGTCTCCGGGGGGAGACATCATTACCGGGGGAACCATCATGCAGATTCAGGATTTACACGGTCATGCCGTTGTCGTCGCGGGCGGGAACGGCCGAGTGGGTACGGGACCGGGACCGAGTTCCGGTCCGGGGGCGAGCGCCGGTCCGGTCACGGGATCGGGCGCGGGACCAGGCGCGGGATCGGGTCCGGGTTCAGCCGGCCCGGCCGGTGCGGGCGGGCGTTCGGCGCCGCTCCGGGTGGACGCGCAGCGCAACCTGGAGCACGTTCTGCGGGCGGCGCGTGAAGTGTTCGGGGAACTGGGTTACGGCGCCCCGATGGAGGACGTCGCGCGCCGGGCGCGGGTCGGGGTCGGCACGGTCTACCGGCGCTTCCCGAGCAAGGACGTGCTGGTCAGACGAATAGCCGCGGAGGAGACCTCCCGGCTGACCGACCAGGCGCGGACGGCGCTCGGGCAGGAGGAGGAGCCGTGGTCGGCGCTCTCCCGGTTCCTGCGCACCTCGGTGGCGTCGGGCGCGGGGCGGCTGCTGCCTCCGCGGGTGCTGCGGGTGAGCACGGACTCGGAGGACGTGACGCCGCCGCGCGCGGCGGCGGACGAGGCGCGGGTGCCGCAGCAGCGGCAGGCCGGGCAGAGCGATCCACGGGTGGCCGGGGTGCGGGTGTCGGCCTCCGCCGAGGGGCTGGACGACCCGGGCGCGGCCGAACTGCTCGACGTCGTCGGCCAGTTGGTGGACCGGGCGCGGGAGGCGGGTGAGCTGCGGGACGATGTGACCGTGGCCGATGTGCTGCTGGTGATCGCCACAGCGGCGCCCTCGCTGCCGGATCCGGCGCAGCAGGCGGCGGCTTCGGCACGGCTGCTGGACATCCTGCTGGAGGGGCTCCGGCCTCGGTAGGCATGTCCCGGCCCGGAACCGCGGCCGGGACGCGGCAGGGGTGAGGTGGGCCGTACGGGACATGTGTCCTGTGCGGGCCACCCGCCGCCGCTTTCGAACGGGCCCTCCGAATAAGGCAATTGACCTTTCCCCTAATGGGTGAAGATTAAAGATTCGTTCCGGGAATCCACCCCGGACGAGTGGTTGCCGCATTCGAACATCCGGGAACACCGGGTGCGCTGTGGCACGCTGACCCGGTGTTCGGGTTGGAGCGGCGCGTACGGGGGCTTCCGCGATGAGCGGTGACGGGCGGGACGAGCCGGTCGACGAGCCGGTCGACGAGCCGGTCGACGAGCCGGTCGGTGGCGGCGACAGCGGTGCCGGTGGCGCCGGTCGTGCGGGTGACGCCGGCGGCGGAGCCGAGTCCGGCGGAACGCCGCCGTCGCAGCGGATGCCGTCCGCCCAAACGCCTTCCACGCAGACTCAGTCCACTCAGGCACCTTCCCCGCAGGCACCGCCCACGCGAGCACCCGTTCCGCAGGTGCCGGCGCAGCGCGAGCGGGCCGGGGCGTCGGCCGCCGGGACGCCGTCCGGCGAGGCGCCGGGCGAGGACTGGCCGACGCTCGAACTGACCGCAGTCGGGGTGCCGTTGGGCGATCCGGCGTCGGCCGGGCCGCCGCCGGCGGACGCCGTGCTCGTGCGGCGGATGCGCGACGGCGACGACAGCGCGTACGAGGAGCTGTTCCGCAGGCACGCGGCGGCGGTGCGCCGGTACGCCCGTAGCTGCTGCCGGGACGCGCACACCGCCGACGATCTGACCGCCGAGGTCTTCGCCCGCACCCTCCAGGCGGTACGCGGCGGGGCCGGGCCCCAACAGGCGGTCCGGGCCTATCTGCTGACGACCGTACGGCGGGTGGCCGCAGGCTGGGCCAAGTCCGCTAAGCGGGAGCAGCTCGTCGAGGACTTCGCGGTGTTCGCGGCGCAGGCCGCCGGCTCCTCCGAGGTGCCGGACGCCGACACGCTCGATCTGGGCGCCGATGTCCTGGCGATGCACGAGGCCGAACGGTCCATGGCGCTGCGGGCCTTCCGGAGTCTGCCCGAGCGCTGGCAGGCGGTGCTCTGGCACACGACGGTGGAGGAGGAGTCGCCCAGCCAGATCGCGCCGTTGTTCGGGCTCTCCGCCAACGCCACGGCGGTGCTCGCCAGTCGGGCACGCGAGGGGCTCAAGCAGGCGTATCTCCAGGCGCATGTGAACGCGGCGCTGACCTCGGCGGGCGACTGCGCGCGCTACGCCGACCGGCTCGGGGCGTACGCGCGCGGCGGGCTGCGGGTGCGCGCCGAGCGCGGGCTGCGCAAGCATCTGGAGGAGTGCGCCAAGTGCCGGCTCGCCGCCGGTGAACTGGCGCATGTCAACGCGGGGATCCCGGCGCTGCTGCCGGTGGCGGTGATCGGCTGGTTCGCCGCGGGCTACTCGCTCAAGGCCGCGGGGATCGTGGCGGGCGGCGCGGTGGGCGCGGCCGGTGCGGGCGCGGCGGCCGCGGCGACGGGCGGGGCTGCGGGCGGTACGGCCGCGGGCGGGGCTTCCGGGGGCGCGGCCTCGGCCGGTGGCGGTGCCGGTGCCGCCGCCGAGGGGCTCGGCACGCCCGCGAAGGCCGGGATCGGCGCGCTGGCCGTCGCCGTCGCCGTAGCCGGGCTGGTGTGGGCGCTCTCCGGCGGCGAACAGAAACCCGAGCCGAAGACGGAGGCGAAACCCCCGGCGGCGCGTTCCGTCGTACCGCCCGAAGCCGCGCCCCCGGCCGAGCCCGGCGCACCGGGCGCGCCCAAGTCCGCGCCGCCGTCGCCCGTACCCGCCGCGGCAGCCGCTTCCGCCTCGGCTCCGGCGTCGAAGAAGCCGACGCCCGCGTCCTCCGCCGCCAAGCCCACGCCCAAGCCCACGCCGACTCCCACCCCGAAGCCGGCGCCCCTCCCCCCGCCCCCCATCGCCGTACCGGACACCCCGCCCCCCGCGTTCCCCGAGCCAGAGCCCACTCCCCCGGAGCCCACGCCCGAGCCCGCCCCGGCCGTCTACCGGGTCAGCCGGCTGGCGTACGACATCGGCGGGGACGGTACGGAGCCCGAGGTCCGGCTCGGCGCGAGCGGCCTGCTCTGGCAGCGGTCCGCCGTCTCCATCGGCGGCACCCGCTACAGCCACGGCGTCACGACGCACACCCCGTCGTCCATCACCATCGACCTGAACCGCGCGTGCTCCCGCTACGAGGCCCTCGTCGGCGTCGACGACCTGACCCTGGGCCTCGGCTCGCTGCGCTTCTCCGTGTACGGCGACGAGGCCCGCCTCTGGCGCTCCCCGGTCCTGAGCGGCGGCGACGCGGCCGTCCCCGTGGAGGTCGGCATCGCGGGCCGGAGCAGCATCCGGCTGGTTGTCGAGCCGCAGTCGGCGTTCGACGTCGTGGCGCTCGGCGACTGGGCGGAGTCCCGTATCACCTGTGGCTGAGGAGCCGTCTGACGAGCCGCCCGACGCAGCGCCCGACGCAGCGCCCGGGGCAGAGGCCGGGGCAGAGCCCGCTACCGCCGCAGCGTCGGCCGCTGCGGCACCACGCCGCCCGCCACCGCGCGCTGGCGCGGCGCCGCCGTCCCCGTCCAGCAGGTGCCTCGGCGCGACAGCAGGCGGCGCAGCCAGAGTTCGGTGGAGACGAGGTCGGCGAGGCCGTCGAGCGGGACGGGTTCGCCCTCGGCCGCCGCGCGCAGGGCCTTGCGGACGACGCGGGCCTCGATCAGCCCGGCGTCGGCGAGGAGCGGAGCGTCGAAGAGGGTGATCAGGTCGCCGACGGCGGTGCGCAGGCCGACGCGGGTGGCGGCGGCCGATCCGGGCCGGGAGGTGGCGCCCCAGCCGGCCGGCAGGTCGTGGATGCCGGTGGCGGCGAGGACCGTACGGAGGATCTCGGCGCGGGCGCCCGGCTGGACGCGCAGGGCCTCGGGGAGTTCGCGGCAGGCGCGTACGACCTGGTTGTCGAGGAAGGGCGCGTGGAGCCGCTGGCTGCGGATCTCGGCGGCCTGTTCGAAGACGCGGTGGTCGGCCGCGAGCCGGGTCAGGGCGGCGCGGGCGCGGGACTCGCCGGGGCGCTGGACGGAGGTGGGACGGGTCGCCGCGGTCATCAGGCGAACCGATACTTCAGCCAGCGCCTCCCCGGTCAGCCAGCGCGCCGCCGGACCCGGCCGGGACCAGGCCAGGGCGGCGAGCGACGCGCTCAGCGGGCCGTCGGAGACCGGGGTGCGGGACCGGTTGGCCTCGGGCAGCCGGGCCGCGGCCTCCTCCAGTCCGGTGCGGTACGGGGTACGGGCCAGCCGGCGGGCCGCGCGGTACACGGTGAACGGCAGGAACAGCGAGGCGGGCAGGGCGCCTTCGGCCCGGGCGAGCGCGCTGACCGGGTGCAGCAGATGACGTCTGCGCCGGTCGAGCAGGAGATCGGCCATGCGCGCCGGATGCGCGTCGAGCACCTCGCGCGCCCCCGTACCGGTGAAGTGGTCGGCGCTGCCCGCCGCGAGCCGGCGCCGGTGCCGCTCGGCCGTGACGAGCGAGGGGCCCGGCTCGTCGGTGAGCGGCCCGTCCAGCTCCGCGTACGGCAGGGCCTCCTCACCGGCGGCGACAACGACATGGTGCAGCCGGGGGTTGGCCGCGATGGACCGGGCCCGCTCCAGCTCGGCCTCGTCACGGCTCGCGCCGGACAGGTCGTTGAACGTCACGGCGAGCAGCCGCTCGCCCGCGCCCGTACCGTGCCCGAGGATCGTGCCCGGCGCGCCCGGCAGCCCGGCGGCCAGCAGCGCGAGTGTGCCGGACGCGCTGCCGCCCGACAGGTCGGCGCCGATGCCGGGGACGGGCCCGCCCCGGGCGGCGCGCCGGTCGGCCGGGCCCATGCCGGGGACGGGGCCGGGATCGGGCGGCAGGGTCTCGGGCGCGTGGCGCGGCGCGAGCAGCCGGGCCCGTACGGCTTCGACGAGCGCGTCCCGTACGCCCTCGACCGCGCGGTCGGCGTCCTTCTCGGGCCCGGCGACGGCGAGGGAGGCGACCGGTTCGTACCCGGTGATCTCGCGCGATCCCTCGCGCAGGACCAGCGCGTGGCCGGGCGGGACGCGTTTGACGCCCTCGTACGGGGTGGAGTCGCGCAGCGCCTCCGGTGTCTCCGGGCAGGCGAGGAGCGCGGCCAGGTGCCCGATGTCGAGCTGGGCCTCGATGAGGTCGGCGAGCGGCAGCGCGGCGGTGGCGTACGCCGTGCCGTTGGCCCACGGGGTGTGGAAGACGGGCCGCGCGCCGGCCAGGTCACCGGCGACGGTGATCCGGCGGCCGATCTGCGCGACGGCGGTGTAACTGCCGGGCCAGGCGGTGAGATGGCGCAGCGCGCCGCCGCGCGCGGCGAACAGGCCGACGCGCAGCTCCTCGTCGCTGGCGCCGCAGCAGCCGAGCACGGCGAGCCGGGTGAAGGGGTCGACGGTGACGACTCTCACCTCGTCGGGCCGCCAGTCGCCGACGGCCCAGAGCGGATCGGGGTCGCCCCACAGGAGCTGGGAGCCGACGGGGTGCACGCTGCCACTGTCGGAGTCACCGGCCGGGCCGACGGCCCCCGCCGTGCCGAAGCGCGCGGCGATACTGCTCCATCCCACCAACCAGCGCATCGCCGCCTCCACAGCCCGTGGACCATTCCGACCCCGGGCCAGGAGTGCAGAAGTACCGGAGTCCGGGGAGTAATCGGAGTACGCGCAGGAGTACGAGCAGCACCCGAGTACCGGTCCGGACGACCGGTCCGACCAGCCGTCGCCGGACCCGTTCGGGAACATGCTGCCACGACAACGGCGCATACGACGGCCCTCGGAAGCACGGGCAGGAACGCGAATGCGCCCCTGGCATTCGCCATATGGCGGAGAAACGGCCCTCGGCACATAGGCAGCATTCAGCCAATCTCCGTGCACGGTAAGGCGCTTGGGCACGGCCGACCGCCCCCCGTACGGCCGCCGCACGTTCAGCCCGGGAGGCGTTTCCCGCCTCCCGGACCGACTCCACCGCCCGCGGGGATGGGGCGGCGGGATCCCCCAGCCCACTGGTTTCCAGTACGCAATGGGCCGACCCACGCAGGTCTTATGGAAGCCCCGGCGTTCCTTCCCGGCCAAGAGCGCACAGCCGGGCGCACAGCCGCGCACCGGGAGCACGAGGCCCCGCCGGGGGGCCGGTTGGGCCTTCGCCGCACGGACAACAATCCCGCCATCCGGAAGTCCGCCCCTTAACGGCCCGGATGTGGCGAACTACGCTGGGTTTACGAATGCCGCGCGCCTATGCCGCGACGCGGCGGCCGTCTGTGTCGAGGGGTGGCGCATGTCCAGGGAGCAACGAGGGCCGAACGAAAAGCTCGGAACCGTTCTCGCCCTCGCGGGAATCAGCAACGCCGGCCTCGCCCGGCGGGTCAACGACCTCGGGGCCCAGCGCGGTCTGACACTTCGCTACGACAAGACCTCCGTGGCGAGATGGGTGTCGAAGGGGATGGTGCCGCAGGGTGCGGCGCCTCATCTGATCGCCGCGGCCATAGGGGCCAAACTGGGACGTCCTGTCCCACTCCATGAGATCGGCCTCGCGGACGCGGATCCGGCGCCCGAGGTCGGGCTGGCCTTCCCGCGCGATGTGGGGGAGGCGGTGCGCGCGGCGACGGAGCTGTACCGGCTCGATCTGGCGGGCCGCCGCGCGGGCAGCGGCGGCATCTGGCAGTCGCTGGCCGGATCCTTCGCAGTGAGCGCTTACGCGACGCCCGCCTCGCGCTGGCTGATAACGCCCGCCGACTCCTCCGTCGCGCGTGACGCGTCGGTGGCGGAGGCGGCGCAGGGAGCGCACGGCGCGGGGAGCGGCTCGGGGAACAGCGCCGGGAACGGCTCGGGGAACAGCGCGTCGAGAGAAGGCTCCGGGAACGGCCCGGACGCCAAAGAAGCCAAAGAAGCCAAAGAAACCAAAGAAACCAAAGAAGCGGCGAAGGACGCCGGCGAGACGTCCCCGCTCCGCGTCGGCCACAGCGACGTGGCCAAACTCCGCGAGGCGGCCTCCGACGCCCGGCGCTGGGACTCCAAGTACGGCGGCGGCGACTGGCGTTCGTCGATGGTCCCGGAGTGTCTGCGGGTCGACGCGGCGCCGCTGCTGCTCGGCGCGTACAGCGACGAGGTCGGCCGGGGCCTCTTCGGGGCCACCGCCGAACTGACCCGGCTGGCCGGCTGGATGGCCTTCGACACCGGGCAGCAGGAGGCCGCCCAGCGCTACTACATCCAGGCGCTGCGCCTGGCGCGCGCGGCGGCCGACGTACCGCTCGGCGGCTATGTGCTGGCCTCCATGTCGCTCCAGGCGACCTACCGCGGCTTCGCCGACGAGGGCGTCGATCTCGCCCAGGCGGCGCTGGAACGCAACCGCGGTCTGGCCACCGCCCGCACGATGAGCTTCTTCCGGCTGGTGGAGGCGCGCGCGCACGCCAAGGCGGGCGACGCGGCGGCGGCCGGGGCATCGCTCAAGGCGGCGGAGGGGTGGCTGGAGCGGTCCCGCGAGGGCGACGCCGATCCGGCCTGGCTGGGGTTCTACTCGTACGACCGGTTCGCCGCCGACGCCGCCGAGTGCTACCGGGATCTCAAGGCACCACGCCAGGTACGCCGGTTCACGGAGCAGGCGCTCTCCCGGCCGACCGAGGAGTTCGTACGCTCGCACGGGCTGCGGCTGGTCGTCAGCGCGGTCGCCGAGCTGGAGTCGGGCAATCTCGACGCGGCGTGCGCGGCCGGCACCCGGGCGGTGGAGGTCGCGGGCCGTATCTCGTCGGCGCGTACGACCGAGTACGTACGGGACCTGCTGCACCGGCTGGAGCCGTACGGGGACGAACCGCGCGTCGTCGAGCTGCGGGAGCGCGCGCGCCCGCTGCTGGTGGCGCCCGCCTGACCCGCCCGCCCCGCCCGGCCGGCGGCTCCCGGATCCGGGCATACCGACGCGTACGGCATATGCCTCCGGCCGTGCACAGCGGTATGCCCGCTCGATCGCTTCTCGTGGTTTAAGCACGTCATCCGCGGGCCAGTGCACTATCGGGGTGGGGAGGTGAGCCCGATGGCAGCCGGCGGCGGACAGAAGGCGCGCGGCACACGCGCTTCGCGCATCGCACGCGCGGGATTCACGCGCGCGGGGTTCGACTGCGACGTGCTCGTGATCGGCGGCGGGATCGTCGGGCTGTCGACGGCGTACGCGCTCACCCGCGCCGCCCCCGGCACCCGCGTCGTCGTGCTGGAGAAGGAGCCGGGCCCGGCCCGCCACCAGACGGGCCGCAACAGCGGAGTGATCCACAGCGGCATCTACTACCGCCCCGGCTCGCTCAAGGCGCGCTACGCGACCGCCGGCTCCGCCGAGACGGCGAAGTTCTGCGCGGAGCACGGCATCGCCCACCGGATCAGCGGCAAGCTGATCGTCGCGACCCGGCGCGACGAGCTGCCCCGGCTGCACGCCCTGGTCCAGCGCGGCCGGGAGAACGGCATCCCGGTGCGCGAGCTGGGACCGGCGCAGATCAGCGAGTACGAGCCGCGGGTGCGCGGCCTGGCGGCGATCCGGGTCTCCACGACCGGCGTGTGCGACTTCACGGCGGTCGCGCGCCGGCTCGCGGAGGCGGCGGGGGCCGCGGGCGCCTCCGTACGGTACGGGGCCGAGGTCACGGCGGTGGACCGGCGGGCGTGGGGCGTCGCGGTCCGTACGGCGGCCGGGGAGACCGTCCGGGCGCGGGCGCTGGTGAACTGCGCGGGGCTGTACGCGGACCGGGTGGCGCTGCTGGCGGGCGACGACCCCGGGATGCGGATCGTCCCCTTCCGCGGCAAGTACTACGAGCTGGCCCGGCCGGAGCTGGTGCGGGGGCTGGTCTATCCCGTGCCCGACCCGGCGTTCCCGTTCCTGGGCGTGCATCTGACCCGGTCCGTGGACGGCTCCGTGCACGTCGGGCCGAACGCGGTCCCGGCGGCGGCCCGCGAGGGCTACACCTGGTCGGCCGTACGCCCCGCCGAGCTGGCCGCGACGCTGGCCTGGCCCGGCTCCTGGCGCATCGCCGCCCGGCACTGGCGGTACGGCGCGGGCGAGCTGCGCCGGTCGCTGTCGAAGCACGCCTTCGCGACGGCCGTACGGCGGCTGCTGCCGGCGGTGACGGACGCGGACCTGCGGCCGGCGGCGGCCGGCGTACGGGCCCAGGCGGTGCTGCGGGACGGGACGCTGGTGGACGACTTCCTGATCCGGCGGGCACCCCGGACGGTCCATGTGCTGAACGCGCCGTCCCCGGCGGCCACGGCGTCGCTGCCGATCGGGCGGGAGGTGGCGGGACGGGCGCTGGCGGTGCTGGCGGAGGACGAGGGGAACGTGGTCCGCGCGGGCGCTCCGTAGAATTGGCTCGGGCCGAGCCCGTGGCGGGCCGGCACCGAGCCCACCACTGCCCGCGGCAGACCACCCCCGAACCGACCCAGCAGACCGGACCGAACCACATGACCGACACCCCCGCTCAGCGCGCCCTCGCGCACCCCATGAGCCGGATGTTCCCCGACGGCACCGGCCCGGCGGCCGACCCGGCCGGCTCGCACTTCGAGCGCCGCATCCGCAGCTTCCAGCCGCGCCGGAGCCGGGTGACCACCGGCCAGGCCGAGGCGCTGCGCCGGCGGTGGGCCGACTGGGGCATGGACATCGACGGGCAGCGGGTGCTGGACCTGGACACGATGTTCGGCGGGCTGCCGGTCGTGCTGGAGATCGGCTTCGGGATGGGCGAGGCGACGGCCGAGATGGCCGCCGCCGACCCCGCCACCGGGATACTCGCCGTCGATGTGCACACCCCCGGCCAGGGCAATCTGCTGCGGCTCGCGGAGGACCGCGGCCTGGAGAACATCCGGGTGGCCAACGGCGACGCGATCATCCTGCTCCGGGAGATGCTGCCGGCCGCGTCGCTCGCCGGGCTGCGCGTCTACTTCCCGGACCCCTGGCCCAAGGCCCGGCACCACAAGCGCCGGCTGATCCAGGAGGAGTTCCTCACGCTGGCGGCCGGCCGGCTGCGGCCCGGGGCCGTACTGCACTGCGCGACCGACTGGGAGCCGTACGCCGAACAGATGCTGGCGGAGCTGACGGCGCACCCCGGCTACGAGAACACGGAGCCGGGCGGCGGCTACGCGCCGAGGCCCGCGTTCCGGCCGCTGACGCGGTTCGAGGGGCAGGGGCTCGACAAGGGCCATGTGGTGCACGACCTGCTGTTCCGCAAGGTGTCGGGCTGAACGGTCAGCGAGCGTCCGGCTGAACGTCCCACCGATTTTTCTCCCCCATTGTCAGTGGTGCTCGTTAGGGTCATGGGGTGTCAGAACCGTCGCCGCAGCGCCTCGACCAGCGTCCGGCGGTCCCCGACTTCGAGCAGCAGGAGCGGCTCGGCGAGTTGTGGACCGCCGTGCCGGAGCCTGCCCGCAGGCGGTACCGGCCGCGCCGGGCGTTCTGGCGGCACCGGGGGGTGCGGGCGGGGACCGTGATCGCGGTGCTCGGGCTCTGCGCGCTGCTGATCCTCGCGCTGGTGCGGGACGAGACGGGGACGGACGGGTTCCTGGTCGGGCTGGGCATGGCCGTCCTGCCGGTACCGCTGCTGATGGCGGCGTTCCGCTGGCTGGACCGGGTGGAGCCGGGGCCCTGGCGGAATCTGCTGTTCGCCTTCGCCTGGGGCGCGTTCGCCGCCGCGCTCGTCGCGATCATCGCGAACTCCTTCGCGACGGAGTGGATAGCGACGGCCACGGCGGATCCGGCGGGAGCCGAGTCCGTCGGGGCCACGGTGGTCGCGCCCGTCGTCGAGGAGAGCGCCAAGGCGGCGGCGATCCTGCTGCTGTTCCTCTTCCGCAGACGGTCCTTCACGGGGCTGGTCGACGGTGTGGTGATCGCGGGCTTCACCGCGACCGGCTTCGCCTTCACCGAGAACATCCTGTATCTGGGGAGCGCCTTCGGCGAGGACCAGGACGTCGGCAACTCGGGCCTGGCGTCGATCACCGCCGCGACCTTCTTCGTACGGATCGTGATGTCGCCGTTCGCGCATCCGCTGTTCACCGTGCTGACGGGCATCGGCTTCGGGCTGGCCGCGATGGCCGACCGGCGCCAGAAGGTCCGCCGGGTCGCCTTCCCGCTGCTCGGCCTGGCGCTGGCGATGGGCGTGCACGCGCTGTGGAACGGCTCGGCGTCGCTGCTGGGGCCCTTCGGGTTCTACGCGGTGTACGCGGCGTTCATGGTCCCGGCGTTCGCGCTGCTGACATGGCTGGCGATCTGGAGCAGACAGCGCGAGCTGCGCACGATATCCACCGAGCTGCCGGCGTACGCGGCGGCCGGCTGGCTCACCCCGGCCGCGCCTCTCGCCCTCTCCTCGATGCGCGCCCGCGGTCTGGCCCGTACGTACGCGGGCCGTGTCTTCGGCCCGCACGCGGCCCGCGCGGTCGGTGAGTACGAGGCGTTCGCGACGTCCCTGGCGTTTCTGCGCCACCGCGCGCAACGCGGCGCGGTCGGGGCGGACTTCGTCGCGCGCGAGCGCGAGCTGCTGCACCATCTGTGGCAGCGCAGGGAGATAGCCGGCCCGGCCCTCACCCACGCGGCCCGCCTCACCGGCCGGGCATGGGCGCCGCCGCCGTACGTGGACTACGAGGGCTACAACCCGTACCGCCGGTACTGAAAGTACTGACCCGGGGCGGTAAGGGGTGGTGTGGTGCGGGACCGGACAACGGAAAACGCCGGGGCCCGCGAATGGCTCGCGGGCCCCGGCGTACGCGTCCCAACCGGACGGTGAACGTCAGGGGTTGATGCCCCGGCTGCGGAGCCAGCTCATCGGGTCGATGCCCGTGCCGCCCGCCGTGTGGACCTCCAGGTGGAGGTGGGGGCCGGTCACATTGCCGGTCGCGCCGACGCGGCCGATGACATCGCCGGTGGCGACCTTCTGGCCGACGGTGACGGTCATCGAGGACTGGTGGGCGTACCAGACCTCCGTGCCGTCATCCAGCTCCAGCACGGTGCGGTAGCCGTACGAGCCGGACCAGCCGGCCGACTTGACGGTGCCGCTGTGCACGGCCTTGACCGGCGTGCCCGTCGGCGCGGCGAAGTCGAGGCCGGTGTGGTGGCCGGAGGACCAGAGCGAACCGGCCTGGCCGAAGGTGGAGGTGATCGTGTACGAGGAGGTGGGGAGGGAGAAGCTGGCGGCCAGCTTGGCGATGCGCTCCTGCTCCGCCTTGGCCTGGGCGGCGGCCTCGGCCTCCGCCTTCCGCTCCGCGGCGGCCTTCTCGGCCTCGGTCTGCTGCTTCTTGGCCGCGGAGGCGGCCTGCTGGATGGCGGCGGCCTCGGCGGCGGCGCGCTGCTCGGCGGCGGCCTCGGCCTGCTGCTGCTCGGCCTGCTGGAGGATCCGGGCGCGGAGCGCCTCGCCCGCGTCGGTCGCGCCCTGCTCGGTGTCCGCGACCGTGAGTCCGGCGGTGGAGAGGGGCGCCTGCGCGAGCGCCTGGGCCGCCTCACTGGCCTTCTTGTCCGTCGTGCTGGTGCCCGAAGAACCGATCCCCGGAAGCGACTTGGCGTCCGGAAGATTGTCCGCGATGACATCGGGCAGGGATATGGAGACGGCCGGCTTGTCCTGCGCGGTGGCGATGCCGCCCGCGCCGACGGCGGCGATGACACCCACGCCGAGGACCGTGGAGCTGCGGGCGAGCCCGCGCTGCTTGGTGACCCGGTGCCTGCCGCGTACGGGGGGTCGGACGGTCTCCTCGGTGGGATTCCACTCCCCCCAGGTGCGCTCCGGCTCGTTGCCCTCGCCGCGGCCGAAGCGGTAGGGCTCGGCGGGGGCGGCGGTTGCTACGGAGCCTTCGGAGGCAGGCTTGTTGGACGCCACTGAGGCGCGCTCCTTTCCTTCCTTCTCGCCTACCGGGTTAGCTGACGGGTTCGGAGCAGGAAGGTCTCCTACGGGGTTCCGCTGTCCGCGCAAGGCAGCGAAAATTCCCGATTCACCCCAATGTGTGGTTCCCCGGTTCCCTTGCGGGATTCGGCGCGTGCGCGCGGTGCCATCTCTGGCGACGGCTGGGACAACCGCGCTGCGTTATCGAACGTTAATAGAGACCAGGGGTTTATTCCAAGCCGTTCCTGATGATCGTTAACGACTTCGCAACGGACACACCCGGACACAAGAGCGCGCAACCGGGCGAGTTGACCGGAGATTGGGAGGTTATGTGTTTCTGACGGTGTGTCAGCTGTTATGCGGAGCGGTACGCCCCGATCACGGCCCGTGTCCCTCGGGCCCGGGAGCGGCGGATTCCGACGCGGGGCCGGGGTCGGAGCCGGCCTCTTGAGGGCTCTCCACCCCCGCCACGGCTCCGGCCGCCGCCCCCGGCGTGAAACCGGGCGCGGAGCCCAGCACCGGCCGGCTGACCGCCAGCAGCGCCATGTCGTCCTGGCTGCCGCCGCCCGTATGCACCCGTACGTCGTCGATCAGCGCCTGGAGCAGCTCGTCGGGCCCCGGGAAGACCCGCCCGTCGAGCCGCTCACGCGGGCGGTAGAAGACACCCGCGCTGTCACGCGCCTCGGTGAGCCCGTCCGTGTAGAAGAGCAGCATCGCGCCGTCGGGATACGGATTCGGCTCCGCGCGGTCCGGCCACGCGCCCAGCTCGCTCATCCCCAGGGGCAGCGCGGGATCACCCGGCGCCAGCATCCGTACGGCACCGTCCCCGCACATCAGCAGCGGCTCGGGATGGCCGCGGTTGAGCAGCCGTACGACGTCCTCGCCGTGCGGGATCTCGGCCAGTACGGCCGTGGTGAACCCCTCGAAGACATCGACCCCGGCCCGGCGCGTCCCCTCCCGCAGCAGCGCCCGCTCCAGCCGCTGCGCGACCCCTTCGAGCGAGGGCTCCTGCTCGGCGGCCTCCCGGAACGCCCCGATGAGCACCGCCACCGCCTCGACGGCCTCCAGCCCCTTCCCCCGTACGTCCCCGACCACCAGCCGCACACCGAAGGGCGTGTCCTGTACGGCGAAGAGGTCCCCGCCGATGAACGCGCCCTCCTGAGCCGCCTCGTACCGCGCGGCGATCCGCAGCCCCCCGATCCGTTCGGCGGGTCTGGGCAGCACGGCGCGCTGGGCGGTCTCGGCGATGACACGGGCGGAGGCGAGCCGCTCCCCGCTGCGTCTGACGATGCCGGTGATGTACATGGCGAGTACGGAGACGACCAGTACGGTCAGCAGCTGGCTCAGCGACACCAGACTGATCAGCGTCGAGGTCCTTATGTGCAGCCCCACCTCGGCGACGACCGCGGCGAGCGCGACCAGGAACGTACCGACCATCGGGTAGAACGGGGCGGCGACCAGCGGCGCGGCGGCGAAGAGGGGGGCGGAGGTCACCCGGGCCGGGGTGGTGACGTCGACGACCACTCCGACGGCGATCACCAGGACCGGCAGCAGGGCCACCATCCGGCGGCCGGCCGGGGTCCGGCCGCCGCGGATGCCGCCGCGCCCCGGGTGCGGGTGGTCGTGATCCGGGTCGCCGGAGCCCCAGAAGCCGGTGCCCTCGGCAGCCCAGAAGCCCGCACCGCCGGTGGAGCGACGCCCGCCGCCGACGCGTCTTCCGAGCCTCCTCAGCTTCCCCACCACCATTGGTCTCCTCGCCCGGTCCGCTCGCGGCTGCGGACGGCTCCTCGCTCCACCCAGGCTGGCCGCTGCCGCACGAGCAGGCGACTCGCCTCGGCCGAGTGGGCTACGGGATGCACTTCACAGCCGTACCCCTCACGTTACTTGTCATAGGCTGGTATGAAATATTGATCATCGAATCAATTTGTCACCATATGACTCCGCGCTGTGCGCGCACACGACGAAGGCCCGGATTCCTAAGGAATCCGGGCCTTCGTTTTTATGAGTAGCGGGGACAGGATTTGAACCTGCGACCTCTGGGTTATGAGCCCAGCGAGCTACCGAGCTGCTCCACCCCGCGCCGTTGAAGACAACTCTACGGCATCCGGCGGACGCTCATGACCACTCCCGTGACCACTCCCACCTCAGGCCGCCTCGGCCACATCGGCCCGCACCGCGGCGGCCCACTCCACCAGCAGCCGCTGATAACGCTCCTGGTCGGCGGGGCGCAGCCCACCCCCGGAGCGCGTCCACAGGGCGCGGATCTCCTCATTGATCACCGCGGCGGTCCGCACGGACCGCACGGGCGGGACCTGGGCGGCGTGCCGGGCGGCGCGGGCACGGTGTAAAGAATCGCGGGCAACTGATGAAGAAGTGGTCGAGGAAACGAACATGGAAGCAAGGTTACGGGCAGCCACTGACAATCGGCGGAGGGTTTTCCCCGGCGCGGCCTCACCCATTCGCCACGCGGCAGCCGGCCCGGCGCCGGTCAGCCCACCCCATCCCCATCCCCACCCTCCCCCTCCCCCTCGCCCGCGTAGACGTGCGGGGCCCCGCCCTGCCACTCCACCCAGTGCGGATCGTCGAGCAGCTCCCAGGCATCGGGAAGGCCGGCCTGCCGGAGAAACTCGACCAGGTGGCCATCGGAGTGCGCGAGCCCCATGATCCGCCCACGCACGGTCACCCGCCGCCCCCCTGTCCCGGACGGCCGGTGCACAACGATCGGAACCTCACGCCCCATACCCCCAGAGTGCGCCGCCCCAGCCCACACCGCAGTCCGGTCAGAGCGGAACTCTGTCGGGGTGGGTCGGTGGCAGCGGTAGCCGGACACGGGGCCGCCCCTCCAGCTGTGAGTGTCGCGGCTCCGACGAAGGAGTAAAGGGCGCTCCTAAAGTCGCGTCGCTGCGCGATGGGCTGCGCCCACCCTTGACACCTCCCCCGGAGTCGCAAGTGCAGGTGCGGGAGGGGCGGCCGGGGGGGAAGGGGGGCCCAGGGCGCACACGGGAGCGCGGGCCGGTTCAGGGTCCGCCGGCCGGTAGGCCCTGCGGGGCGCGCGACAGAGGAATGGGGCGGTCCGACACCGGCTCGGCGGCTGACGGTCCGTTGCTGGCCGGGACTCAAGCCCCGCTGGTCACCGAGCGTGGGCGGCGGGGTTGCTGGGACGTGAGTGGCGGCAAGTGGCCCCCTGAAGGCCGCCTATGCGTCCAGGAGTGCCGCTAACGCACCTGAGGACACATGTGCCGCCCGAGAAGACCCCCAACCGCTCGCCAAACCGCCCCATACGGGACAGGTGGGCAGGGTGTCCGGCCCGCAGACCCGGCCAGACAGCAGAACCCGTCCGCCTTCCGGGCACCACAACGCAACGGTGACCAGCGGGGCTTGAGTCTCAGCAAACAGCGGACCGTCAGCCGCCGAGACGGGGCCGAGTCACCCCACTCCTCTGCCGCGCGCCCCGCAGGGCCCACCCGCCCGCCAGCCCCTGAGCCGAGTGGCAGAACGGCGCCACCTCCTGGGCCCCCCTTCCCCCCGGCCGCCCCTCCCGCACCCGCACTTGCGGCTCCGGGGGAGGTGTCAAGGGCCAAGGCCGTGAAGTTAAGGGTTTGTGGTGGTGGTTACGGGGTGGGGTGGGGGAGGTACGGACAGAGCTCCTGGTCGTTGAGGTGGTTGTCGAGACCGATTCCTCACGGCAGGAGCTCTGTTGGACATGCAGTCTGCCACTGTGACGTATTCGCGTGCTATCACTGTCGCTCCGGGGAAGTACGCACCCGGACATCTGGGCGAATTGACGCCGTACCTGCCCTTCGCGGCTGTCGATGAGGTGTTGGAGGAGGCCGGCCGGCTGGGGCAGCGCCGGCGGGACCTGCCCACGCGGGTGGGCGTGTACTGGGTACTCGCGCTGGCATTGTTCGGATGCGGATACCGTGCCGGGTGGAACCGGCTGACCGCGGGACTGGCCCATGTCGCGGAGGTGCCCATGCCCTCGGTGACAGCCCTGGCAGGCTTACGCCACCGGGTGGGAACCGAGCCTGTCAAAGCACTGTTCACCGCGGTCTCGGGCCCGCTCGCGATCCCGGGCTCCACCCCGGGTTCCTTCTACCGGGGACGACGCGTCGTGGCCTTCGACGGCTGCTCGTCCATCAAAGTACGGGACCTGCCCTGCAACCGCCGCTGGCTGGAGAAAATCCGCCACGCGGTGGGCTGGGCCGGCTACCCGAGCCTGATGCTGATGACACTGGTGGAGACCGGCACCCGCAGCATCATCGGAGCCGGGTTCGGCTCCCTGCGCCACGGCGAACGCCACTACGCACACAGCCTGCTGCCTCTCCTGGACACCAGCATGCTGCTGCTCGCCGACCGCGGCTTCGACGGAAACGACTTCCTCGCCCAGACCGACGCCACCGGCGCGGCCTTCCTCATCCGCCTCAAATCCGCCCGCAGACCAACCATCGAACAACGCCTGCCCGACGGCTCCTACCTCACCCGCCTGGGACACCTCACAGTCCGCGTCATCGAAGCGTCCATCACCACCACCTGCGCCGACGGCACCCACTGGACCAGCAACTACCGCCTGGCCACCAACCTCCTCGACGAGGGCCCCGACCCGGCAGAACGCCTCCTCGCCCTCTACCACGAACGCTGGGAGATCGAAGTCACCTACCTCGCCCTGCGCCACACCCTGATGAAAGGACGCGTCCTGTCCTCCGGCACCCCCGACGGAATCCGCCAGGAAATGTGGGCCCTGCTGACCGTCTACCAACTCCTGCGGACCGCCATGACCGACGCCGCGGCCACCACCGGACTCGACCCCGACCGGATGAGCTTCACCCGCGCACTGGAAGCCGCCCAGCTCTCCGTCATCAACGCCACCGGAATCACCCCCACCACCACCAGCCCCGGCCCCGACACCGGCCCCGGCACCCACAGCCCCCCGGACAGCATCCACCGCACCCTGCTCGCACACCCCCTCCCCCCACGACGGCCCCGGACCAGCACCCGCAAAGTCAAATCCCCCATCTCCCGCTACCACACAGCCCCCCAAACCGGACGCCCCGCCCGCAGCACCCCCGTCACCGAGATCACCCTCACCATCCACCACCCCGGCAACCCCGCCCCACCACCCACCACACCCCCCGCCCCACCACGCCGCCCCACCCGCCTCGACCAGATCATCAACGCCATACACAACAACCCCGACCACACCTGGACCCCCAAAGAAATCACCCGCGCCATCAACTACCAAGGCTCCTCCGGAACCCTGGTCACCCAACTCACCCAATGGGTCACCAAAGGCTTCCTCCACAAAATCGCCCACGGCATCTACACACCCCCACCACCCACAACCAACACCACAAACCCTTAACTTCACGGCCTTGTGTCAAGGGCGGAGCGCAGCGGAGTCGGCGCAGCCGACGCGACGAAGGAGCGCCCTTTACACCTCCACCGGAGCCGCGACACTCAAAGGCTGGAGGGGCGGCCCCACACCCAACAACCTCCGCCACCGACCCACCCCACTCAACGCCGCCCTAACCCGCACCCAACAACACCACCGCACCCAGCGTGCCCCGCAGGGCCCACCCGCCCTCCCGCCGGGGGCAGGGGCGGGAGCGGGCGCGCGCAACCCTCCACCACCCCCGTGTGCCCCCACGCGCCCCCGTTCGCCGGGGCGGAGGACCAGAGATCGCCTGCCGGGCGGCCCGGCCCGTGCCTAGGCTGATTTGGCCGTCACGGAAGGAAAGATCCTCAATGCGCCCCCCGCGATTCCAGGATTTCGTTCTTGACCTGGTCAAGAACACCCCGGGTGTGACCCGTGTCCAGAGCCTCAGTGAGGCGGGGGACACCACGCACCCGTTCGGGCTGGCCATCGCGGCTGCGGGCGACGAGGTGCGGTGGCAGATCATTGGGCAGTTGGCGACCGGGGAGAAGCACGACGGCCCCGACACCCCCGTAAACAGCGAGCCCGTACCCGCTCTACCCGCAGAGGCGGGCGAGCCGGATCCCAGCGACCACGAGGGGTGGCTGTACGCCGTCCTCGTGCGGGCCGGGTCCTCCGAGATCGCCGGCATCGCGCGCTGGTCCACCCGGGACGACGCGGGCAAGGCCCGAGGGCTCACCCTTGATTTCCACAATGGTGCGCGGGCCTTTGTCCGGCGGATTTGAGGCGGACGCGATCGGCCCCGGGGCAGAGGATCTCTGACCCGGGGCCGGGGTGTAGGCCATGTCGGACTCGAACCGACAACCAACGGATTAAAAGTCCGCTGCTCTGCCAATTGAGCTAATGGCCCGTGGCACAACACCCAAGAGCATAGCCCGCCGGTGGCGGTGTGCCGATCGGGTATCCCGGTCGGGGTGGTCGTGCCGTAACGGGCAGGGCCCGTGGCCACCTTGGAGGGTGGGCACGGGCCCTGTCGTGTCGTGGGGCTACCGGTCAGCCGTTGCGCTTCCAGCGGGGCTTGTCGTCGCGGCGGCCGAAGGAGCCGGTGCCGGTACCGGTGGTGCCGCCGCGGTGGTCGTCGCGGCGAGTGGCCGGACGGTCGTGGCCGCCGGTGCGGGCGCCGAACGCCGGGCGGTCGTCGCGGCGGTCGCGGTTGACGGGACGGTCGCCGGCGCGGTGGTCGCGGCGCTCGAAGGGACGGCCGCCGCGGTCGCCGCCGCGGTCGTCACGGCGCTCGGGGCGGTCGTTGCGGTCACGGTTGAAGCCGCCACCCGTGCCACCCGTACGGTCGTCACGGCGCTGGAAGCCACCGCGGTCGCCGCCACGGTCACCACCGCGGTCGTCACGGCGCTGGAAACCACCGCGGTCGCCGCCACGGTCGTCACGGCGCTCGGGACGGTCGTTGCGGTCGCGGTTGAAGCCGCCACCCGTACGGTCGTCACGGCGGTCGTCACGGCGCTGGAAGCCGGCACGGTCGCCGCCCTCGCGCGGCGTGTAGCCACGCGCGCCGCCCCGGCCGCTGCGCTCGCCGCGGTCGTCACGGCGGCCGAAGTTGCCCCGCTCGTCACGGTCACGGTCGCGGTACGCGGACTGCTGCGGTACGGCCGCGGCCGCGGCGGCCGCAGCCGCCACCTCGCGCTCGGCCTCGGCGATGACCTCCGCCACCGCCTCCTCCGGGTCGTCGCCCCGCTCGCGCGCCGCGCGGGCGACCAGCCGGCCGGCCTCCTCGCGCAGCTCGACGGCGCGCCGCTGCGCGCGCTCCAGCTGCTTCGTCAGGTCGGCGGCCTCCCGCTCGGCCTGCTTGGCGGCGTTGTTCGCGGAGTCGGCCTGGACCTCGGTGAGCGACCGGGCGCCGGTGATCTCGGCGACCTCGGGGTCGAACGCGCCGGCCCCGCCGACCATGTGGCGCGTGGCGTCGACGCCCGCGTCCTCCATCAGCCGGAAGATCTGGCGGCGCTGGTGCGGCAGCGACAGGGAGACGACGACACCGGACTTGCCGGCCCGCGCCGTACGGCCCGAGCGGTGCAGGTAGTCCTTGTGGTCACCGGCCGGGTCCACGTTCAGCACCAGGTCGATGCCGTCCACGTGGATACCGCGCGCGGCGACGTCGGTGGCGACGAGGGCGTTGACGAGCCCCTCCTTGAAGTCCGCCAGCGTCCGCGTCCGCGCGCCCTGCGTCATGCCGCCGTGCAGCGCGTCGGCCTTCACACCGGACTCGCGGAGTTGCTCGGCGATACGGTCGGCGCCCAGCTGCGTCCGTACGAAGATGATCGTGCGGCCCTTGCGGGCGGCGATCGCCGCGGTGACCGGCGCCTTGTCCTTCGGCTTCACGACGAGGACGTGGTGGGTCATGGTGGTGACATTGCCCTGGGCGCTGTCGACCTCGTGGCTGACCGGGTTGCTCAGGTAGCGCTTGACCAGCGAGCTGATCTCGTTCTCCATGGTGGCGGAGAAGAGCATGCGCTGGCCGCCGGCCGGCACCAGGTCGAGCAGCTCGGTGACCTCGGGCATGAAGCCCAGGTCCGACATCTGGTCGGCCTCGTCCAGGATCGCGATCTGGACCTGGTCCAGCGAGCAGGCGCGGCGGTTGATGAGGTCACGCAGCCGGCCCGGGGTGGCGACGAGGATGTCGACGCCGCGCTCCAGGGCGTAGATCTGGTTGCTCATCGACGTACCGCCGCAGACGACCTTCATCTTCAGGCCGAGGACGTCGCCGTACGGCTGGAGCGCGTCGGCGACCTGCATCGCCAGCTCGCGGGTCGGGGTGAGGATGATGCCGCGGGGCTTCTTCTTCTCCGTGCGGCCCTCGGCCAGCGTGGCCAGCAGCGGCAGGCCGAAGGAGAGGGTCTTGCCGGAGCCGGTACGGCCGCGGCCCAGGATGTCCTTGCCGGCCAGGGCGTCCGGGATGGTCGCGGCCTGGATCGGGAAGGGGGCGGTGACGCCGTTCTGGGTGAGCTTGCGGACGATGCCCTCGGGCAGGCCCAGGTCACCGAAGGTGAGGCCGGGGGCCTTGGACTCGGTGGACTCGGTGGTCTCGTCGGAGTCGACGGAGTCCTCAACGACCTCAACGGCCTCGATGACCTCAGCGGTCTCGACCGTCACGGTGGGCTCGACAGCCTCGACCGTCTCTACGACCTCTACGGCAGCCGTCACGGCCGCCTCGTCGCTCTCGGGCATGACGGAGTTATCAGTACTGGAAATGGACATGCGAAATGCGAAACCTTCCGGAGTCTCGGCACGCGCCCAAACTCCGTGATTCGCAAATCGACCGCCTCAATGCGGTCAGCCACGGCAAGGGAGAGTACGCGCCACGCGGCGCTCTTCTGTGTCGGCGCCGGGCAATGATCAAACGATCTACTACCATACGCACCCTCCCCCCTCCCTGGCAAATCCCGGCTGCCCGCACGCCGCCCGCAAGCCGCCCACCGCGCTACCCGCCCCGCTCACACCGGGCCCACCTGCGGCGACGCCGACGGCTCCTTCCACGCCCAGATCCCCGCCACCGGCGCCCCCGCCCGTACGTCCGCCGCCGGGGACGCCGACGGCGCCTCCGTCGGCTTCGGCTCGGGCTCCGGGTCCGGGTCGGGGTCCTGGTTGGTCGGCGTCGGGGTCGGCTGCGGCGCCGGGCGCGTCGGCTCCTTCGACGGTACGGGCTCCTCCCCCGGCGGGGTCGGGCCGCCGCCGCCCGGCCGGGGCCGGGTGCCCTGCGAGGGCTCCGGAGCCCCCGGCGGCGGTGAACTGGCACCCGGCGACACGCCCTTGCCGTTCCCCTTCCCGTCCCCGCCCGGCTCGCCCGCGCCCGGGTCGCCCTCGCCGTCCTTGCCGTCCTTCCCCTTGGCGCTCTCCTTCGCCCCCGTCTTCTTGTCGACGTGCCCGGCCGCGCCGTTCGGACCCGTACCGCCCCCGTCGGCGGCGCCGGGTGCCGCCGGGCCCGCGTCGGCGCCCGTACCCCCGTCCGGTTCGGCGGCGGAGCCGCTGCGGTCGGACGGGCGCGACGGCGCCGGGCCGGGACCGTCGTCGCCGACGCTCATACAGCCCGCGGAGGCCGCGACCGCCAGTGAGGTGACGATCCAGACGGCGAGACGGCCTGGGGCGGACAAGGCGGACACCTGGCGCACGGACGGCACCTCCGGGGCAAAGGGGGTCGGGTCACCCCGCCGGCGGCGAGGGAAGGTTTCCCTGCACAACTTCCTTTTCCCCACCGGGGACACGCCCGGGGCCCGATCCCCTGCGCGTCCGGGACAATGACCGTGTGCTGGAGATGACACGCGAGACCTTCGAAGAACTGGTCAGCCAGGCCCTCGACCGGATCCCACCGGAACTGACCCGGGTCATGGACAACGTCGCCGTCTTCGTCGAGGACGAACCCGACCCGGCCGATCCCGAGCTGCTGGGGCTGTACGAGGGGACTCCGCTCACGGACCGGGGCGAGTGGTACGCCGGAGTCCTGCCCGACCGCATCTCGATCTACATGGGGCCGACCCTGCGCTACTGCGAGACCGCGGAGGACGTGGTCCACGAGGTCTCCGTGACGGTCGTCCACGAGATCGCCCACCACTTCGGCATCGACGACGAGCGGCTCCACGAGCTGGGCTGGGGCTGAGCCGGGCCGCCGGGCCGAGCCAGGGCCGCGGCCCCGCCCCTCCCGGCGCGCGGAGCCCTCCCCGCACCGCCCCCCAAACCGTTTTGGCGATCCCTCCACCCATCCCATATGCTTCTCACGTCCCCGACGCGCTGCAAAGCGCCCAGGCGGGCCCTTAGCCCTCATCGTCTAGTGGCCCAGGACGCCGCCCTTTCAAGGCGGTAGCACGGGTTCGAATCCCGTTGGGGGCACGCAACACTGTGTGCGAGACTTGTGCTCGCACATTGCTAGGTCCTGTGGAGCAGTTTGGAGTGCTCGCCACCCTGTCAAGGTGGAGGCCGCGGGTTCAAATCCCGTCAGGACCGCTTGCAGCTCACCCTGGTGAACTGCGTGGCTGGGTAGCTCAGTTGGTACGAGCGATCGCCTGAAAAGCGATAGGTCGCCGGTTCGATCCCGGCCCCAGCCACCATCCGAAAGCCCCGGCCGAATTCCCCGCCGGGGCTTTCCGCGTACCCGGTGAAATCCGTTCGCCGTTCCGGAGCGCCGGGTGAGATCCTGGTTTCGGTATGTCTACTTCCTTCGCCGACCTCCAGACCCTGCTGGCCGATGTCTCGCTGCGCGACGCAGCCCGGCTCGGCCGCCGTCTCGAAGGCGCCCGGCGCATCCGTAAACCCGACGCGCGACAGGCCGTACTGGACGAGATCGCAGGTGAGGCCGGGAAGGCCGCCGAGCGGACGCGCCGGCGCGGGGAGCGGGTGCCGCCCGTCTCGTATCCGGAGCAGCTGCCCGTCAGCCAGAAGAAGGACACGATCCTGGAGGCGATACGTGACCACCAGGTCGTGATCGTCGCCGGGGAGACCGGGTCGGGCAAGACGACCCAGATCCCCAAGATCTGTCTGGAGCTGGGGCGCGGGGTCCGCGGGATGATCGGGCACACCCAGCCCCGCCGGATCGCCGCCCGTACGGTCGCGGAGCGGGTCGCGCAGGAGCTGGACACGCCGCTCGGTGAGGCGGTCGGCTGGAAGGTCCGCTTCACCGACCAGGTGAACCAGGACGCGACGTTCGTGAAGCTGATGACCGACGGCATCCTGCTCGCGGAGATCCAGACCGACCGCGAACTCCTCGCGTACGACACGATCATCATCGACGAGGCCCACGAGCGCAGCCTCAACATCGACTTCCTGCTCGGCTATCTCGCCCAGCTCCTCCCCCGCCGGCCCGACCTCAAGGTCGTCATCACCTCGGCGACCATCGACCCCGGGCGCTTCTCGCGGCACTTCGGCGACGCGCCGATCGTGGAGGTCTCGGGCCGTACGTACCCGGTGGAGGTCCGTTACCGGCCACTGCTGGAGGAGGACGGCGAGGAGGGCGACCGCGACCAGATCACCGCGATCGCGGACGCCGTGGACGAGCTTCAGTCGGAGGGGCCCGGCGACATCCTCGTGTTTCTCTCCGGGGAGCGGGAGATCCGTGACACGGCGGACGCCTTGGAGAAGCGCCGGCTGCGCTTCACCGAGATCCTGCCGCTGTACGCGCGGCTGTCGCACGCGGAGCAGAACCGGGTGTTCCAGCGGGTCTCCGGTAACGCGACCCGGCGGGTCGTCCTCGCGACGAACGTCGCAGAGACCTCGCTGACCGTCCCCGGCATCAAGTACGTGATCGACCCGGGCACCGCCCGGATCTCCCGCTACAGCCACCGCACCAAGGTCCAGCGGCTGCCGATCGAGCGGATCTCCCAGGCCAGCGCCAACCAGCGCAAGGGCCGTTGCGGCCGTACGTCGGACGGCATCTGTATCCGGCTGTACGCGGAGGACGACTTCACCTCGCGCCCGGAGTTCACCGACGCGGAGATCCTCCGTACGAACCTCGCCTCGGTCATCCTCCAGATGACGGCGGCCGGGCTGGGCGAGATCGAGAAGTTCCCCTTCATCGACCCGCCGGACCACCGGAACATCCGGGACGGTGTGCAGTTGCTCCAGGAGCTGGGCGCGCTCGACTCGGTGGAGAAGGACCCGAAGAAGAAGCTCACCCCGCTCGGCCGCAAGCTCTCCCAGCTCCCGGTGGACCCGCGGCTGGCCCGGATGGTCATCGAGGCCGACAAGAACGGCTGTGTCCGCGAGGTGATGGTGATCGCCGCCGCGCTCTCCATCCAGGACCCGCGCGAGCGCCCGGCCGAGAAGCAGACGCAGGCCGACCAGCAGCACGCGCGCTTCAAGGACGAGACGTCCGACTTCCTGGCGTTCCTGAACATGTGGCGGTACGTGCGCGAGCAGCAGAAGACGCTGTCCTCGTCGGCGTTCCGCCGGATGTGCAAGTCGGAGTATCTGAACTTCCTGCGGATCAGGGAGTGGCAGGACATCTACTCCCAGCTCCGTACGGTCGCCAAGCAGATGGGGCTGCGGATCGGCGAGGACGACGCGGCGGACCAGGCCGTCCATGTGTCGCTGCTGGCCGGACTTCTCTCCCATATCGGAATGAAAGACGTCAAAGAGGGCGCGAAGAACGAGTATCTGGGGGCGCGCGGCGCGAAGTTCGCGGTGTTCCCGGGCTCGGCGCTCTTCAAGAAGCCGCCGCGCTTCGTCATGTCGGCCGAGCTGGTGGAGACCTCCCGGCTGTGGGCGCGGGTCAACGCGAAGGTCGAGCCCGAGTGGATCGAGCCGCTGGCCGGCCATCTCCTGAAGCGGACGTACAGCGAGCCGCACTGGGAGAAGGACATGGCGGCCGTGATGGCGTACGAGAAGGTGACGCTGTACGGCGTGCCGATCGTGGCGCAGCGGAAGGTGAACTTCGGGCGGATCGACGCGGAGACGTCGCGGGAGCTGTTCATCCGGCATGCGCTGGTGGAGGGCGACTGGCGGACGCACCATCAGTTCTTCCATGACAATCGCAAACTTCTGGGCGAGGTCGAGGAGCTGGAGCACCGCGCGCGGCGCCGCGACATCCTCGTGGACGACGAGACGCTCTTCGACTTCTACGACCAGCGGGTGCCGGCGGATGTGGTGTCCGGGGCGCACTTCGACGCGTGGTGGAAGGCGCGGCGGCGGGACGAGCCGGAGCTGCTCGACTTCGAGCGGTCGATGCTGATCAACGAGAAGGCCGGCTCGGTCACCAAGGACGACTATCCGGACAACTGGCGTCAGGGTCCGCTCAAGTTCCGGGTGACGTACCAGTTCGAGCCGGGCACGGACGCGGACGGTGTGACCGTCCACGTACCCCTTCAGGTGCTCAACCAGGTCACGCCGGAGGGCTTCGACTGGCAGATCCCGGGGCTGCGCGAGGACGTGGTGGTGGAGCTGATCCGCTCGCTGCCCAAGCCGATCCGCCGGCACTACGTGCCCGCGCCGAACTACGCCGCCGCCTTCCTCGACCGCGCGGTGCCGCTCCAGGAGCCGCTGCCGGTGACGCTGGCGCGGGAACTCCAGCGGATGGTGGGGGTGCCGGTCGCGGCGGAGGACTTCGATCTCGCCCGGGTCCCGGACCACTTGAAGATCACGTTCCGGATCGTCGACGAGCGGCGCCGGAAGATCGCCGAGGGCAAGGACCTGGCGGCGCTCGTGCTCCAGCTGCGCCCCAAGGCCCGCCAGGCGCTCTCCCAGGCCGCCGCGGCGACCGCCGAGCGGGCGGGCGGCGAGACGATCGAGCGTACGGGCCTGACGGACTGGACGATCGGCACGCTGGTACGGGTCTTCGAGACCCGGCGGGCCGGCCAGCCGGTGAAGGCGTATCCGGCGCTGGCCGACGAGGGCACGACCGTGGCCGTACGGCTCTTCGACACGGAGGCCGAGCAGCAGCAGGCGATGTGGGCGGGGACCCGGCGGCTGATCATGCTGAACATCCCGGTGAACCCGGCGAAGTTCGCCTCCGACCGGCTCACCAACCAGCACAAGCTGGCGCTCTCCCGCAATCCGCACGGCTCGGTGCAGGCGCTGTTCGAGGACTGCGCGACGGCCGCCGCCGACAAGCTGATCGCGGACCACGGGGGTCCCGCGTGGGACGAGGAGTCGTTCCGGAAGCTGTACGAGAAGGTCCGCGCCGACCTCGTGGACGCGACGGTGCGCACGGTCGGCCAGGTGCAGCAGATTCTGGCCGCCTGGCAGGCGTGTGAGCGCCGTTTGAAGGCCACGAGCAGTCCGGTGCTGCTGCGCAACGTCCAGGACGTCAGGGACCAGCTGGCGGCCCTCGTACCGGCCGGCTTCGTGACCCGTACGGGGCTGCGCCGGCTGGCGGACCTGATGCGCTATCTCGTGGCCGCCGACCGGCGGTTGCAGCAGATGCCGACGTCCGTCCAGCGGGACACCACGCGGATGGAGAAGGTCCACGAGATGCTCGACGAGTACGCGTGGCTGCTGGAGCAGCTGCCCCGGGGCCGTCCGGTGCCGCGGGAGGTCACGGACATCCGCTGGATGATCGAGGAGCTGCGGGTGAGCTACTTCGCGCACGCGCTGGGGACGGCGCAGCCGGTGTCGGACAAGCGGATCGTGAAGGCGATCGACGCGGCGGCGCCGTAGCCGCCGGGGGCGCCCGCGCGGCGGTCCGGGCTCCGGTCCGCGCGCCGTCCGGATCGGGTTCGCGCTCCCGTCCGTATCCGGTTCGCGCTCCCGTCCGGATCGGGTTCGACCGCACCCTCCGAGCTGCTGTAGAGTCTGTCTTCGCAGCCCACGGAAACAAGGGCCGCGAAACCTGGTCCTGTGGAGCAGTTTGGAGTGCTCGCCACCCTGTCAAGGTGGAGGCCGCGGGTTCAAATCCCGTCAGGACCGCAGTAGAAGAAGCCCGCATTCGATATGGATGCGGGCTTCTTCGTGTGCCTGAACGTCTGCCCACCGCGCGGTCACGCCGCGGTAATGACGCGTCGATGGTGCGCCTATGGCACGTCCAAATCGGCCGGGGCGGGACCTCCGCTCCTTGACTCGCCACCGCCCCGGGAGTACCCCAGTACATGAGCCCTGGGGGGTGGTGCACATGACCGTATCGACGACAGATCCGTCGGCGGGGCAGACGGGACCAGTGAGCCGGGAGAGGCCACAGAGGCCGTTGAGGCATGAAACCGGCGCGCTGCTGCGCGCCCATCTGGCGGCGGCTTCCGGCCATCCGCATCGCACCGGCCACTGCCCGATCTGCTATCGCCTCCAGAGGCTTGCCATGGAGTCCGCGGCGGGCGACGATCCCTTCAATGGCGAACTGTTCACTACTGAACTCTTCAAAAAGAACGCCGCGGACCGCTTATCCGACGGCCAATACCCCTCGGCCGGCTGACTGCTGACCGACCGTTCACCCCGTACGGCGACGATCACGCACCCCCGATGGCGGGGTAGCGATGTGACGGGTGTCACCTCAAGAGTTTCGACCGGAGCTGCCCTTACAACCGCCCTACACGACACCAATTTAATATGTGCAATTGCACTCTCCGGAAAGCCTCTCCTCACCCGCCCTCCGCACCCCCCGCACAGGCTCTCAACAGGGGCGGAACAGGACCCCCACACCGAACAAAAAAGATCGCGCCGGACTCGGCGGAGTCCGGCGCGATCGACGACTTACCCGTGTTGCGAGGGCATGGCACCTGTTGGGGCAGGTGCCCCGTCGTATGGAGCTATAGGTAGGGAACGACCGAGTTGGGGGACCCGGCGATTTCCCTGGTCGGCGAGCCCTGAAGAGCCCTGACGGGCTCCATCAGGCTCTGGGGTGAGCCCTGTTGAGCGTTGCTGAGCCTTGCTTGAAGCGGTTCAGGCCTCGCTGCGCTGCTGCGGAATACCCGCAAGCAGTGCGCGAACCTCTGCCTCGCGATACCGGCGATGCCCACCGAGCGTGCGGATGGACGTGAGCTTGCCGGCTTTTGCCCAGCGAGTGACCGTCTTCGGGTCCACGCGGAACATCGTGGCAACCTCAGCCGGGGTCAGCAGCGGCTCGGCATCAGGGGTGCGAGCGGTCATGAGCGGCCTCCTCGGGAGAACCGAACCATCTCGGTTCTTTCCTCTAAATTCTGCACCTTGACCCGCGTTGCCCGAAATGGCGGACGCGGGCCGAGTCGGTTATAGGACGAACGGCTTGTCCTCGGCACTACAACTACACCATCCGTCCAGCCACGTCGGCCAAACCGATGGAATTGCCCTCTGAGGTGCTCATCAGCGGCGGAAGCCGATGGACCATGCCATAGCGGACAGTCACGTCACAGATACGATCAGTCACAGAGCGATCAGGAGTCACCGGACCCCCCGTATAGAGTGCAAGGACGAGCAATCCGCCCACACTTGGGCGGAAGGAGCCCTCCCCGGACTCCTTGTCCTATTTTGACACGAGGGTGGGTGTTGGGCGCAAGAGCCCCGTTAGTGCGGTCCGTCACCCTTGAGGGCAAAGGCCCGGATCGGGACTTCCGCCCCGGCGCTTCGTTCAAGTCTGATTCAAGTCTCTCCCATGACCGTTTCACGCCCGTTTCAAGCGCGAGGCGCCCGCCCCGGGCGGCCGGATACGGTCCGTACGCGCCGTAGCCGCCCCGCTGCGCTCAGTTCGCGTACTGCCGGTCCCTGACGGCCCGCCAGCGCTCGCTGAGCCGTCCGTACGCGACGCCCGCCGCCTCGCCGTCCCCGGCCCGCAGCGCGGTGAGCGCGGTGGTGAGATCGGCGGCCGAGCGGTCCTTCTCCAGCTGGGCGCCGGACAGGACATGGACCAGGCCCCCGTAGTCCAGTTCGACCAGTGAACGCGGGTGGAACTCCTCCAGCCAGCGCCCGACATCGACCAGCCCCTCGGTCATCGGGCTGTCGTCCAGCGCGTCCCGCAGCGTCTTCAGCGAGCGTGCGAGCCGGCGTCTGGCCTGCACCATCGGGGTCCGATAGCGCAGATACGGGGTCCGCTCGCCCTCCGGGCCGCCCGGCTCGTACTCCCGCTCCGCGTCCTCGAAGAGCGTGAACCAGCGCACCGGCACCTGCCAGACCGCCGTCCTGATCCAGGGCCGCGCGTCCGGATTGCGCTCGCGCCAGCGCGCGTAGTCCGCCGCCGCCTGCCCGCGCACCACCTCGGGCAGCACCGCGTCCAGCAGCCGCGGCGGGAGCGTCTGCGCAAGCTCCTCCAGCGCCAGCCAGCCGCGCAGCCGGGTCCGCCAGGGACAGACGCACACGACTCCGTCGACCTCGGCCACGAACGCGTCCCCGCTCTCGTGCACCGGGACGGCCACCGGGGGCGTCGGCAGCAAGTCGGCCAGGGAGCGCCGCAGTTCGTCCTGGGCGGTCGGTGTGCCCTCCCGGGTGGCGTAACGCCGCCAATGCGCTCTCTCGGCTTCCGGGAAGGCCGCCAACGGCTCGTAGACACGCAGGTAGGACGCGTAGGGCACAGGAATCAAAGAGACCGCCGGCATGCCGCGCATCGTCCCATGTCCGTCACTCTCCAGGGGGTGATCCTCGGCACTGCGGGCGATCTACGCACGCGTAGGACTTAATCTCGGGTCTGCCCCACCGGTACCTCCCCCACCCAGCCGGAGGGCCGGAGGGACTTCCCACCGCCGCTTCGTACTTGGGAGTCACTACAGTGACCGATGTTTCCGGCGCGCACGTCGACGTACCGCACACGGCCGTATCGCACACCGCCGTACCGCACTCCGACGTACTGCACACCCTGTTCCGCACGGAGCAGGGCGGCCACGAGCAGGTGGTCCTCTGCCAGGACCGCCCCACCGGCCTGAAGGCCGTCATCGCCCTCCATTCCACCGCCCTCGGGCCCGCCCTCGGCGGCACCCGGTTCTACCCGTACGCCTCCGAGGAGGAGGCCGTCGCCGACGCGCTGAACCTCGCCCGGGGCATGTCGTACAAGAACGCCCTGGCCGGACTCGACCACGGCGGCGGCAAGGCCGTGATCATCGGGGACCCCGAGCAGATCAAGACGGAGGAACTGCTGCTGGCGTACGGCCGGTTCGTCTCCTCGCTCGGCGGCCGGTACGTCACCGCGTGCGACGTCGGCACGTACGTCGCGGACATGGACGTCGTGGCGCGCACCTGCGCGTGGACGACGGGCCGCTCCCCGGAGAACGGCGGCGCGGGCGACTCCTCGGTGCTGACCGCCTTCGGCGTCTTCCAGGGCATGCGGGCCAGCGCGCAGCACCTGTGGGGCGATCCGTCGCTCCGCGGCCGTACGGTCGGCATCGCGGGCGTCGGCAAGGTCGGCCACCACCTGGTGGAACACCTGCTCAAGGACGGCGCGCGGGTCGTGATCACGGACGTACGGGCCGCGTCGGTCGACGCGATCACCGCCCGGCACCCGGAGGTCGCCGTGGCCGCCGACACGGAGGCGCTGATCCGCACCGAAGGGCTGGACATCTACGCCCCGTGCGCGCTCGGCGGGGCGCTGAACGACGCCTCGGTGGCGGCGCTCACGGCGTCGATCGTCTGCGGAGCGGCCAACAACCAGCTCGCCCATCCGGGGGTGGAGAAGGATCTCGCGGACCGCCGGATCCTCTACGCGCCCGATTACGTGGTGAACGCGGGCGGGGTCATCCAGGTCGCCGACGAGCTGCACGGCTTCGACTTCGAGCGGTGCCGGGCGAAGGCCGCGCGGATCTTCGACACCACGCTGCAAATCTTCGCACGTGCGAAGAGCGACGGGATTCCGCCGGCCGCGGCGGCCGACCGGATCGCCGAGCACCGGATGGCGGAGGCACGGCGCGGCTGACGGCGCGGGCGACGCGCGGATGAGCTTGGGACGGGTCCTGGAAGGTGTTTCTCCGGGGCCCGTCCGGCGTAGGCGGCCGACGGGGAGACCAGACTCACTCGGGTCGGCGGGTCGGGCCCTCAGAAGAGGTTAAAATCGCACCTGACCAGGGAGGACGAGGCGCCTCACCGGTCCTGCGGCGAGGCGCGTCATGCGGGCGGCGTACCGTATGGCCGCGAGAGCAGGTACCGTTGAAGCCCTACGGACGGGCTCTCCGCGGAGAGCGCGTTCTGATTCATGAACGCGTGTCAAGACTCTGGGGCCGTCGAGCCCCGTCACCGAGGGGGTCGAGCCATGGGGCGCGGCCGGGCCAAGGCCAAGCAGACGAAGGTCGCCCGCCAGCTGAAGTACAACAGCGGCGGGACAGACCTGTCGCGTCTGGCCAACGAGCTGGGCGCATCACCTTCGAGTCAGCCACCGAACGCAGAGCCGTTCGAGGACGACGACGAGGAAGATGACCCGTACGCACAGTACGCGGATCGATACAACAAGGACGAGGACGAGGACGACCAGTCCGGACCCTCCGCGCGGCGCCGCGGCGCTTGACGTCCGTATCCCCCGAGCATCATCAGCTCACATGCCCGGTCCGGGCCCGACCCCGGACCGGGCTCTGTGCTGCTGTCGTACGGAACGTACGGACCGGGAGGTCTCGGAGGTACGTACCGGACATGCCGGGACGGACCGGTCGCACTCGGCATGTGCCATGACGAGTGCGACGAGTGGCCTTCCTCACGCCCGGCCACCGGTCAGCCGTTGCTCGCGTAGTCGCCGGTCAGCGCCGCGCCCGTGGCGTGGTCGCCACGCTCGGTGATCTCGCCCGCGACCCAGGAGTCCACGCCCCGGTCGGCGAGCGTGGTGAGCGCGGCGTCGACGGAGTCCGCCGGGACGACGGCGATCATGCCGACGCCCATGTTCAGGGTCTTCTCCAGCTCCAGCCGCTCCACCCGGCCGGCCGTACCGACCACGTCGAAGACCGCGCCGGGCGTCCAGGTCGAGCGGTCGACCGTGGCGTGCAGCCCGTCCGGGATCACCCGGGCGAGGTTGGCCGCGAGGCCGCCGCCGGTGATGTGACTGAACGCGTGCACATCGGTGGTCCGGGTGAGCGCCAGACAGTCCAGCGAGTAGATCTTCGTGGGCTCCAGCAGCTCCTCGCCGAGCGTGCGGCCGAACTCCTCGATCTCCCGGTCCAGCGACCAGCCGGCCCGGTCGAAGACCACATGCCGTACCAGCGAGTACCCGTTCGAGTGAAGCCCGGAGGACGCCATGGCGATCACGGCGTCACCCGTACGGATACGATCCGCGCCGAGCAGCCGGTCCGCCTCGACCACGCCCGTACCGGCACCGGCGACATCGAAGTCGTCCTCGCCCAGCAGCCCGGGGTGCTCGGCGGTCTCGCCACCGACCAGGGCGCAGCCGGCCAGCACACAGCCCTCGGCGATGCCCTTGACGATGGCGGCGACGCGCTCGGGGTGGACCTTGCCGACACAGATGTAGTCGGTCATGAAGAGCGGCTCGGCGCCGCAGACGACCAGGTCGTCCACGACCATGCCGACGAGGTCGCGGCCGATCGTGTCGTACACGCCCATCTTCCGGGCGAGGTCGACCTTCGTCCCGACGCCGTCGGTGGCGGAGGCGAGGAGCGGACGCTCGTAGCGCTTGAGGGCGGAGGCGTCGAAGAGGCCGGCGAAGCCGCCGAGGCCGCCGAGGACCTCGGGGCGCTGCGTCTTCTTCACCCACTCCTTCATCAGCTCGACCGCGCGGTCACCGGCTTCGATGTCGACGCCCGCGGCGGCATAGCTGGCACCAGTAGTCGTTTCGGACATGGCTGGGTACTTTCCTGTCGTCGTTCGGTCGTCGAACGCTCGGAGAGCGTCACAACGGGGATGTGGCGGGTGGAGGTGGGGGTCTTCTGGAGGGCCTTCCAGATGGCAGATGACCATCCGGAGACCGTCCAGAGCCATCCAGAAGGTCATCCGGAAGGTCATCCGGAAGGCTTTTCCGGCCTTTCCGGACCGCTAGGGACGTCGCAGCGCCTCGGACGCGGCGCTCGCCGGGCCGGCCGCCAGCTCGGTCTCCAGCAGCTGCTTGCCGAGCAGCTCGGGATCGGGCAGCTCCATCGGGTACTCGCCGTCGAAACACGCGCGGCAGAGATTCGGCTTGGCGATGGTGGTCGCCTCGATCATCCCGTCGAGGGAGATGTACGCGAGCGAGTCCGCGCCCATGGAGACGCCGATCTCGTCCACCGACATGCCGTTGGCGATCAGCTCCGCGCGGGTGGCGAAGTCGATACCGAAGAAGCAGGGCCACTTCACCGGCGGGGACGAGATCCGTACATGGACCTCGGCCGCGCCCGCCTCGCGGAGCATCTTGACCAGGGCGCGCTGGGTGTTGCCGCGGACGATCGAGTCGTCCACGACCACCAGGCGCTTGCCCCGGATGACTTCCTTCAGCGGATTCAGCTTGAGGCGGATGCCCAGCTGGCGAATGGTCTGGGAGGGCTGGATGAAGGTCCGGCCGACATAGGCGTTCTTGACGAGACCCGAGCCGTACGGGATGCCGCTGGCCTCCGCGTAACCGATGGCGGCGGGGGTGCCCGACTCGGGCGTCGCTATCACCAGATCGGCTTCGACCGGAGCTTCTTTGGCGAGTTTCCGTCCCATTTCGACGCGGGACAGATAGACGTTCCGGCCCGCGATGTCCGTGTCGGGACGGGCCAGGTAGACGTACTCGAAGACACAGCCCTTGGGCTTCGCTTCCGCGAATCGCTGCGTACGGAGACCGTTCTCGTCGATGGCGATCAGCTCGCCCGGCTCGATCTCGCGGACGAACGAGGCGCCGCAGATGTCGAGGGCGGCACCCTCGGAGGCGACCACCCAGCCGCGCTCCAGCCGGCCGAGGACCAGCGGGCGGATGCCCTGGGGGTCCCGGGCGGCGTACAGCGTGTGCTCGTCCATGAAGACGAGCGAGAAGGCGCCCTTGACCTCGGGCAGGATCTTGGCGGCGGCTTCCTCGACGCTGAGGGGCTTGCCGTCGTCGTCCGTCTGGCCGGCCAGCAGGGCCGTCACCAGATCGGTGTCGTTGGTGGCGGCGACGCGCGTCGTCCGGCCGTTCTCCTTCGGCAGATCGGCGACCATACCGGCGAGCTGCGCGGTATTGACCAGATTGCCGTTGTGACCGAGCGCGATGGAGCCGTGGGCCGTGGCCCGGAAAGTCGGCTGCGCGTTCTCCCACACCGAGGCACCGGTGGTGGAGTAGCGGGCATGGCCCACCGCGATATGGCCCAGGAGGGAGCTGAGAGAGGTTTCGTCGAAGACCTGCGAGACGAGGCCCATGTCCTTGAACACAAGGATCTTGGACCCGTTGCTCACTGCGATGCCCGCGGACTCCTGTCCGCGGTGCTGAAGGGCATACAGTCCGAAATAGGTGAGCTTGGCGACCTCTTCGCCCGGGGCCCAGACTCCGAAGACGCCGCAAGCGTCCTGGGGGCCCTTCTCTCCGGGGAGCAGGTCGTGGTTGAGTCGTCCATCACCACGAGGCACGCCACCGAGTGTAGGCGAGATCGACCACTGGTCCGAATTGGGGATGCGGAAGAGCGCGGACCAGTGGCCCGGATCCGGGCTGAATCCGGGCCGGATCCTGGTGGAATCTCGGCCGGATCACGTCTGTCGGATCACCTGCGCAGGGGGGTTGTCGCGCTTATGCCGAGGCCGTCCTCGGTGATGAGCTTCAGTTGGTTGTGGCTCAGCTCATACGCGATCTCACCCGACAGCACCTTCGCCATACGCTCTTCGAGTTCTTTTTCGGGCTTGGAGCATGCCTTCTTGGTCATGCGGAGGGCGCCGAAGGTGATCTTGTTCGTCGCCTCGGAGAGCCGCGCGGAGCCGCGGAAGACATTGCAGCCGCTGGTGCCCTCCACCGTGCCGCTCGCGCCGCCCTTGCCCTTACTGAACGTGAGCGACGCCTTGCCGTCCGTCCCGCTGGGCAGCGAGCCCTCGGTGTCGGCGTGGTCGATGACGGTGTCGATGACCCCGTCCAGCCGCCAGTCCGTGCCCACGAGGGGTGCGGGGCTGTCGCGGGTGAGGTCGATCGAGTCACCGGTGGCGCCGGTCAGGGTGAGGGTGAGGGGGGTCGCGGGGTCGTCACTGAGCGTGGCCGAGAGCTTGCCGGTGAACACCTTGTCGAAGGCGTCCGCGAAGGGGTGCTGCTCCTCCGGGCAGTACATCATCGTGGACCTGCCCGGGCCGTCGCTCACGACGAGGGCGCCGCCGTCGACGGTGACCTCTGTGGTGCGGATGTTGCAGTCCGGGGAGAGGCGAAACGTTCCATCAGCGCCGACGCGGAGGCTCGCGGGGGCTTGAGCGACGGGGGTGATCTTCTTGCCCCCGACCGTCACGCTGTCCATGCGCCAGACGCTGCCCTTGACGCCGTTGGTGCCTTGGGTGTTGCGCAGGACTTCGGGGAGCGCGGTGACGACGTCGACGCGACCGCCGGCGCCGGAACCGGCGGTCGATCCGGCGCCGGCCGTCGCTCCGGCTGTCGATCCCGGGTTTTCGCCGGTACCGGCCGCGTTGGCCGCGTTGGCCGCGTCGGCCGTGTCGGACGCGCTCCCGGATGTCGTCTCCGTACCGCAGGCGGTGATCAGGAGCGCGGCGATCGTCGTGGCCACCGCGACGGTGGACAGGGTGGTGATCTGGGCGAACTGCTGCTTTGGCATGCCGATGTGACGGAAGCCACCTGCGTACGGTTCCCCCCTTTTCCGTCCGGCCCGTTGGTCAGCCCATCAGCGGGAGCAGCCCGGAGAGATCCGCGCGCTCCCCGCTCGCGCTCACCCGCGCCGTATCGAGCCCCTCGGCCCAGGCCGTCCGGCCGGTGGCCAGCCGCAGCCAGGTCAGCGGGTCGGTCTCCACGACGTTGGGCGGCGTACCGCGCGTGTGCCGGGGCCCCTCCACGCACTGGACCACGGCGTACGGCGGAATCCGCACCTCGGTCGACGCGCCGGGCGCCTTGACCGCGAGGGCGTCGGCGAGCAGGCGCGTCGCGGCGGCGAGGGCCTGGCGGTCGAACGGGATGCTCAGCCCGGCGGCGCGGTTGAGGTCGTCGGTGTGGACGGTCAGCTCGACGGTCCGCGTCACCAGATAGTCCGCGAGCCGCATCGCCCCGACCCGCGTCACCAGCACCCGCCCGTCGTCCGCCGCCGGCAGCAGCGCCCCGATCCGCTCGACGGCCCGCCCGAGCAGCTCCCCGGGCGGCGCGGTCACGGCGAGCGCCGTGACGTCCTCGGCGATCGCTCCGGCGTACCGAACAGTCACGAACGGCCACTCGGCCAGCACGACCACCGGCCCGGCCTCGGCGACCACGGCCGCCTCGGCCCGTACCGGCTGCTCCAGAAAGAGGCTCACCGACTCGACCCCCATCGCCACATGCGCGACCAGCTCCCGCACACTCCACTCCCCGAGCCCACTGGGAAGCGCAAGCTGCGCGGGCGTGAGCGTCTGCACGGCGTCCTGCACGTGCCGGACCTGCGCGAGCACGGCGGCCCGGGTCTTGGCGTAGTCGTACGCGCGCGGACGCGGACGCTTCGCGGCGGGCTTTCTGGCGGGATTCGTGGCGGGTGTGCTCGCGGGATTCGTGGCGGGTGACATGGGGACGAGGCTAGATCGTGCCGTACGCGCCGGTCCGTGCCGGGCGTCGGTCCTCGTCGGCCCGCCACAGCCAGCGGAGGGCATCGGGGAGCAGGACGCCGCCGTGGTTGGGGCTGTGACCGCCGTCGCCGAGGACGAGGCGGAAGTCGTAGCCGGCTTCCGCGAGCGCGGCGGCGACGCGCAGCTTGTTGGCGAGCCAGTTCCGCTCGGGCTCGTTCCAGTGCAGGTCGCGGTGGCCGGCTTGGAGGAAGATACGCAGCGGCTTGCCGGGGGTGTCGCGAAGGAGTTCGGGGTAGGGGTTGCCGCCGGGCATCTGCGTGAAGCTGGACAGGAACGCGGCGACCCGGCGGAACCTCCCGGGCCGCAGCCAGGCCACGGTGAGGGCGCAGTTGCCACCGCTGCTGCCGCCGCAGATGCCCCACTGATCGGGGTCCGCGGTGATCGAGTAGCGCTTGCTTACCTCGGGGATGATCTCGTCGAGGAGAAAGTCGGCGTATCGGTCGTCGAAGGCGTCGTACTCGGTGTTGCGGTTCTTCGGCTCCTCGGCGCCGGGGAAGATGCCGGGGTCGACGAACACGCCGATGGTGACCGGGATGTCACCCCGGTGCATGAGGTTGTCCAGGACGATCGCACCGCGGACCTCACCCGCGGGATCCAGATACCACCATCCGTCCTGGAACACGATGAGCGCCGCCGGTTCGGCAGGGCTGTAGCCCGCCGGCACATGCACCCAGAACTTCCGGGACGTACCGGGGTAGATCGCGCTGTCGTTCCAGTCGAACTCGACCGTCTCGCCGGACGGCACGCCGGGCTGTACGGCGGAGTCGGGGCCGTGGGCGTAGCGAACGTCCGACTGGTCAATCGGCAGCGGCTGGTAGGGCACTTCGATCGTCACGCGGGTCAACCTAGGAGAGATCACGACCCGCTTCAAAGGGGTTTGGCCGCCCCGGCGGCTTCGAGGATCCGTTCGGCCACCAGGTCCGGCTGATCCGTCGGCAGGGCGTGGCCCGCGTCGGCCACGACCTCCACCCGGGCGGAGGGCACGAGTGCGCCGATACGCGCGGCCACTTGGGGCGCGTCGTGCAGGGTGCTGCGTGCCCCGAGCAGGAACTGCGAAGGGACGGCGCACAAGCGGCCCAGTTCTTCGTCGCTGAAGACCTCGGCAGGCGGCAGTACGCGGCGGAATCCTACGGACGCCCGTCCCAGGCGCATCAGTTCGCTCTCCAGGATCGCGCTGTTGCCGACCATGCGAGCCAGGCGAGGGCGCAGCCCGCACGGCGCCATGCCGGCCAGCGCGCCGGCGATCACCCAGGTGTAGAACCGCCGACCGGGGACGGCGAAGCCCGCGGGATCGACCAGGGTGAGACCGGCGGACCGGTCGGCAGCCAGCCACGCCGCGCCGTCCCGGCCGTCATCGATGGGGGCGCTCTGCACGCTCAGGCCCGGTTCGCCGACCGTGTCCACGGCGATGACCGTACGGTGCCGGGCCAGTACGGGGATGTACCGGTGCCACATCAGCGCGTTACCGCTCGCGCCCGACAACAGCACGATCGGTTCACCGCTCGGCGGGCCGACACGGTAGGCGCGGGTCGTACCGAAGGCGGTCGGGATGTCGAGCACCGTCCGGGGCTCCGGCAGCAGTTCCTCCAGCGCGCGCTCGTAGACGGCGTAAAAACGGGCTCTGGCCTTGTCGTTCTTGAATCCGCTCATTCCCATGATACAGATGTATCACGTCATGATACGCATGTACCACCAAGGGGCAGAGGGAGACGCATCATGACCGCGCGGGTCGATCGCGAGGAACGCAGAACACAGATCGCCGAGGCGCTGCTCCGCATCGCCGACACCCAGGGCCTTCAGTCGGCCAGCATGCGGGCGGTCGCCGCCGAGGCCGGCGTCTCCCTGCGGCTGGTGCAGTACTACTTCACGACGAAGGAAGCGCTGCTGCTGGACGCGCTGACCAGGCTCGGCGACCAGCTCCAGGCCCGTATGACCGCATGGATCAGCGCGGCGGGCTCGCCGTCCACACCGCGCGGGACCGTGACCGCGATCCTGTCGAGCATCCTGCCGACCGACCCGGAGAGCCGCCGGATCACCCGCACGTATGCCGCGTACTACACGCTGGTCCTGGGCGGTTCCGAGGGCTCCGATGTGGTGGAGAAACACGGCACGACCTCCCCCGACCTGCTGGAGTCCTTCCTCGCCCAGCAGATCCACGCGGCACGCGAGGCCGGAGAGATCGGCCCCGGCAAGAACCCCGAGATGACCGCGGCCGGACTGCTCGCCATGGTCAACGGCCTGGGGTCGAGCGTGCTGGGCGGCCAGCGCACCGGGGACGAGGCGCTGGCGATCCTGAACCATCACTTGAACGAGCTGTTCCGGACTCCCTGAGGGGAGTGGAGTCTGCGGTCAGGGCCCGTTGTCAGTGCTCGGTGGGACACTGCGCGGCATGGTCGAATCGAATCCGAAAGCGGATCTTCTCCGGTATCTCCAGGACGCTCGCGACTCCCTGCTGTGGAAGCTGGAGGGGCTCTCCGAGTACGACGTCCGCCGCCCCTTCACACCGACCGGCACCAACCTGTTGGGCCTGGTCAAACATGCCGCCGGTGTGGAACTGGGGTACTTCGGCGATACGTTCGGACGGCCGTACTTCGACGGGGAGCGACGTCGCCGCCCGTCCTGGTGGTACACCGAGTCCGACGAGCACAACGTGGACATGTGGGCGAGCGCGGACGAGTCCCGCGAGCAGATCGTGGACCTGTACCGGGCGGCGTGGCAGCACTCCAACGACACGATGGCGGCGCTGGACCTGGACGCGCCCGGATCCGTCCCGTGGTGGCCCGAGGCACAACGCGAGGTGACGCTGCACCACATCGTCGTACGCGTGATCAGCGACACCCAACGGCACGCGGGCCACACGGACATCGTGCGCGAGCTGATGGACGGCGCCGTCGGGTGGCTGCCGGGCAAGGACAGCCTGCCGCCGGGTGATCAGGCGTGGTGGGAGGAGTACCGGGGACGGCTGGAGCGGGTGGCGCGGGAGGCCGGGGGCTGATCTTTCCCCGCATCCTCGGACGCGGACACTGGCTCCCCTTACGGCGCCGGTGGCGCTGGTGCGGTAGGGAGACGCGCCATCGGGGCTCGGGTGATCGAACCCCGGCCCGACAGCCGGAAGGTCCTGCTCCACCGGCCAGATGCCGTACTGCCGCTCATGGTTGATGACCACCTTCAAGCACCGGCCGGTTGAAACCGGTTGAACGAGAAAGACAACACCCCGTCACACAACCGCGCGGCGAGCGGGGTGAGCCGGGGCCTCGTCGGAGTGAGTCGGTGGCGGAGGTTGTTGGGCGTGGGGCCGCCCCTCCAGCCTTTGAGTGTCGCGTCTCCGGTGGAGGTGTAAAGGGCGCTCCTTCGTCGCGTCGGCTGCGCCGACTCCGCTGCGCTCCGCCCTTGACACCTCCCCCGGAGTCGCAAGTGCAGGTGCGGGAGGGGCGGCCGGGGGAAGGGGGCCCAGGGGGTGGTGCCGTTCTGCCGGTCGGCTCAGGGTCCGGCGGGCGGGTGGGCCCTGCGGGGCTGCGCGGCAGAGGAATGGGGCTGCCCGGCTCGTCTCAGCGGCTGACGGCCGCCGGTTTACTGAGACTCATGCCCCGCTGGGCGCCGTGGTGTGGGTTGTGGGGTTGCTGGGACGCGGGTGGCGGCAAGTGGGCCCTTGAAGGCCGTCTATGCGTCGTGGAGTGCCGCTAATGCACCTGAGGACACATGTGCCGCCCGGAGAAGCCCCCAACAGCCTTCCAAATAGGCACATATGGGATAGATCGGCAAGGCGTGGCCCGCAGACCCGGGCTGGGCAGCAGAGTCCGCCCGTCTTCCGGGCACCACAGCGCGACGGTGACCAGCGGGGCTTGAGTCGCAACCAACAACGGACCGTTGGCCGCTGAGCCGGTGTCGGGCCGCCCCATTCCTCTGCCGCGCGCCCCGCAGGGCCCGCCCGCCCGTCGGCCCCTGAGCCGAGTGGCAGTACGGCGCCACCTCTTGGGCCCCCCTTCCCCCCGGCCGCCCCTCCCGCACCTGCACTTGCGCTGGAGGGACGGGTGTCAAGGGTGGAGCGCAGCGGAATCGGCGAAGCCGACGCGACGTAGGAGCGCCCTTGACTCCCGGCCCGCAAGCGCGACACTCAAAGGCTGGAGGGGCGGCCCCACGCCCGACAACCTCCGCCACCGACCCACCCCCGACAGAGTTCCGCTCTGACCCGCACCCGACAACCCCACGGTGACCAGCGGGGCATGCGCCTGAGGGTGCTGGCCCGCGTCGGGGTGTGTCGCGGTGTTGGGGGGGCGTGGCGGATTATGCCGTACGGCCAATGGCCGGTCTGGTTCGGTTGGAGATCCGGGGTGCCGTTCGATGTGCGCCCGCAGAGGGGAAACATGAAGCTCTATCTCGTCATACCTGTTGCTCTGGTCGCCCTGCTCATCGGCGCCTCCGGCGTTGCCGCTCTTGTCCGTGGCTGGGTGCTTCCCCTGAGCCGGGAGCAGGTTCGCCGGCCGCGTCTCTTCGGTTGGGGGCAGCTGGCTGTTGCCCTTGGCCTGTGTGGGCAGATGGTCTTCTTCATGGCCGACGACATCGACATACGCCAGTTCGGGACCCTGTCCGGCAGCGCGCTGCTGCTGGTCGGCGTTCTCGTGATGGGGCTGAGCCGCCGCCGATCCGCGAACGCGTAACCAACGGGGCATCGCCCCGCACCCCGCCGCCGCGCCGCCCCTCCCCGTCCGCACTTGCGGTGGAGGGGCGGCCCTGCGTTGCGCCTCGCGTCGCGTCCTCGCCCCCGTATCGCATCTCTGCTTGAAGTCTCAAGCAAATACCTCTAGGGTCCCGATTGCTTGAACTTTCAAGGCTCCCGCTCGGTCGATCCCGGAGGAACCCCCCATGAAGCTCAACCGCAAGGCGCTCGCCGGAGCCATCGCGCTCTCCCTCATAGCCGTCGGCGGCGCCACCGCCGCGTACGCCGGGCCGCTCACGGGCAGCAGCAGTAGCAGCAGCGGTGGCGGCAGTAGTAGCAGCGAGGACGCGCAGCTCAAGAAGTTGTACGCGGAGGCCGTGGCCGAGGGCGGCAAGCTCACGATCTACGCCGGCGGCGACAAGCCCGACCAGCAGGACTATCTGCGGGACGCCTTCGTGAAGGCATTCCCGAAGATCAAGGTCAACGACATCGTCGACTTCTCCAAGAACCACGACGCCCGCGTCGACAACCAGATCGACGAGCGCAAGGTCGTCGCCGACGTCGTCCAGCTCCAGACCGTCGACGACTTCCCGCGCTGGAAGCAGGAGGGGTCGCTGCTCAAGTACAAGCCGGTCGGCTGGGACAAGGTCTTCCACCAGGTCAAGGACAAGGACGGCTACTACACCGGCGTCTTCTTCTACGCCTTCGCCAACGTCACGGCCACCAAGCTCGGTGACGGCGCCCCGGTCGAGGCCAAGGACTTCCTGAAGCCGGAGTACAAGAACAAGCTCGTCTTCACCTATCCGAATGACGACGACGCCGTCCTCTACTACTTCAAGCAGCTCACCGACGCGTACGGCTTCGGCTATCTGAAGCAGCTCCTCGCCCAGAACCCGAAGTTCGTACGCGGTACGCAGGACTCCGCCGACGCCGTCACCAACGGCGACTACGAAGCCGCCTTCGGCACGGCCGCCAACCTCACCGCCGCGCCCGGGGACACCGCGAAGTTCTCCGTGCCCGCCAAGAGCCCCTGGGTCGCCTGGCCGCAGACGGCCGCGATCCTCAAGGACGCCCCGCACAAGGCGGCGGCCAAGCTCTACCTCAGCTGGGTGCTCTCCAAGAAGGCCCAGCAGAACGACATCTACACCTGGAGCGCCCGCAACGACGTGGCCGCGCCCGCCGGCTACAAGGGCATCTTCGACTACAAGAACATGAACCCGCTCGGCCTCACCGGCTTCCTGAGCGACCGCACCGCGCTGGACCGCTACAAGGCCCGTATCAACCTGTACGTCGGCGACCCCCAGGGCGTGAATCCGGCCGACCCCAAGGGTGACCTCGGGCTCTACCCCGGAGCCTTCTGACCGGGCCCCCGGACCACCAGGCCGCCAGGCTGCCGTAACGTGACGCTGCCCCGGGCTCCGCTCTCAAGCGGATTCCGGGGCAGCGTCACATCCAGCCGTCCAGCAGGCCGTCCTACTTCCGCAGCAGCAGCGTGACCCCCGCCACCACCAGCCCGAGCGCGACCGCCGCCGCGCCGTACGCCAGGCGGTGCGCCCTGACCCACGGCAGGAAGCGGTCGACCGCTATCCGGCCGGGGCCGGTCAGGGCGAGGGCGGCGGCGCCGGCGGTGAGGACGAGTTCGTACTCGATGCCCTCGGGCGCGAAAAAGTGGCCGGTTCCCTTCACGGCGATCGCGTTGACCATCGTGCCGACCACCGCCGCGCCCGCGAGCGGTGTGAGCAGGCCGATCGCCAGGGCGACGCCGCCCGCGGTCTCGCTCAGCCCGGCCACGACGGCCAGCGCCTTGCCGGACGGGTAGCCGCTCATGGTGAAGAAGGCGCCCGTGCCGTCGATGCCGCCGCCCCCGAACCAGCCGAAGAGCTTCTGGCTGCCGTGCGCGGCCATCGTCAGTCCGAGGACGACGCGGAGCAGCAGAAGTCCTACGTCATAGGCGTGGGGCGTGGCCGCGTGATCGCGGAAGGCGCCGGAGATGGGGCCTCCGGCTACGGGGCTCGTGGTGCTGATGGTGTCAGTGGTGCTCTTGGTGCTTGCGGGGGACGTCATAGCTGCGCTCTCTCCTGAGGTGAGGGGGGCAAAAAACGCTGTGCTTGAAAGTTACAGCAAATCTCCGGCCGACCGCGTATGAGGCCCATGACCACCGTGTGAATACTTTTTCGAGCCGAGGCAACCCGATCGACGGTCCACCGCGTTCGACAGGCGTGGCAGACCGAACAGAATGGCGAGGACGGCACGATGGATCCGGGCGACGCCGACTTCGAGGCATTCGTCGCCGCCCGCGGGCCGCGGTTGCTACGGGTCGCGTGGCTGCTGACCGGCGACGCGCATCTCGCGGAGGACCTGCTCCAGAGCACGCTGGCGAAGGTGTGGCCGAAGTGGTCGCGGATAGCGGGCGGCCAGCCCGAGGCGTACGTCCGCAAGGCGCTCGTGCATCAGCACGCCTCCTGGTGGCGGCGGCGCTGGCGCGGGGAGCTGCCGTACGGCGAACTCCCGGACATGGCGAACGCGGTGGACGCGTACGCGCACGTGGATCTGGAGCAGACGCTGGCGGCGGCCGTACGCTCCCTGCCGGTACGGCAGCGGGCCGTTGTCGTGCTGCGGTACTTCGAGGACCTGAGCGTCGAGGACACCGCGGCGGCGCTCGGCTGCACGCCCGGCACGGTCAAGAGCCAGTCGTCCCGGGCGCTGCACTCCCTCCGGCGCCTGCTGCCCACGCCGGTGGACGCGCCGGTGGACGCACCCGTGGACGCGCCGGTGAAGCGCGGTGACCGCCATGGATAAGCGGGTGCAAGAGCATGAGCAGGAGTACGAGCACGAGCAGGAGCACGCGGAGGAGCTGCGCATCCTGCTGGAGCGCGCTGTTCCCCGGCTGCCCGCCCCCGAGGGCCGGCTGGACGACGTACGGCAGCGGGTCGTACGGACCCGGCGCAGGCGCCGTCGTACGGCGGGCGCCGCCGCGGCCACCGTGACCGGGCTGGTCCTGGCGGGCGTGCTCCTGCCCGGGCTGCTGCCCGACGGCGCGGGGTCGGCGCTGCCCGCGTCCCCGGCCCCGTCCGTCACCTCGCGCCCGGTGCCCACACCCACCCCGTCCGCCACCTCCGCCACCTCGACCCCCAACGGGACCGACGAGCGCCGGCTCGCCCGCTTCCCGCAGCTCGGCGCCCTGAGCCTGCGCCTCCTCGCGGGCTGGCAGGCTCAGCCCGTACCGCACGACACACCGGCCACGCCGTCGAGCACCGGCTACTTCGCGAACCAGCCGCTCACCCCGTACGCCGCGGACTGTTCCGAGCCGGTATCGAGCCGCTGCCGGCCGGTGCGGTCGCTGCTGCCCAGCGGTGCGCTGGCGATGATCTCCGGGCCGGTCAAAACGCTTCCGCCCGCGTCCCCGACCGCGACCGCGACTCCCACCCCGGCCCCGTGGCAGCTGGTCCCGTCGGGCACCCTCTCGTCGTTCTGCCGGGCGCTCGGCGCGGCCAAGGAGTACGGCGGGAAGTTCACCCTGCCCGTACGTACCGCCGACGCGAATGTCGTCTTCACCGTCACCCTCTGCCTGGGCAGCGACTCGCCGGGGATCGTCGAGGACGTCCATACGATGATCTCCAGCGCAGACTTCGGGACAGAAGTAACAGAAGCCACCAAACCCCCCACATCGCCCACTCCCTCCATCGGCGCCACCCACACCACCGCCGCCGACGACCGTCCGTAATCCGTAATCCGTAATAACGAAAGGCCCCTCCATGTCTGCGCGCGCTCTCCACGCTGCCCGAAACCTCCGCAAAGGGCCGAGAATGGCCGCCATGCTGCTGGCGACCGGTCTGCTGCTGACCGGCTGCGGAGTGGCGGGAGGTGACGCGGAGACCGCCGACAAGGCGGGATCCGTACCGGGCGACCGCGCCTCCACCAGCGGCAGCGCCAACAACACCAACGCCAACAACGGCGGCGGCAGCGGCAGCAAGGACACCATCAGCACCGAGACCGAGGTCCAGGAAGTCATCCCGCAGGAGATCCCCGGCCTCGGCCGGCGTACCCGCGCCGAGATCTCCCCCGAGACCACCCAGGCCGTCGTCGTGACCGGTGACGACCAGGACTCCAGCGACTCGACCCTCCAGGTCTACGAACGCGATCCGGCCGCCGGCTGGACCCCCGTCACCGACCCCTGGCCCGCGCACAACGCCAAGCGCGGCTGGACCGAGGACCACAACCAGGGCGATCTGCGCTCCCCCATCGGGGTGTTCACGCTCACCGACGCCGGCGGTCTCTTCGACGACCCCGGTACGAAGCTCACCTACGACCAGGGCCCCGCCTTCACCGCCTCCGGCGACGGGTTCAACGGCGAGCCGCTCGAAGGATCCTTCGACTACGTCGTCGCCATCAACTACAACCGCGTACCCGGCACCACCCCGCTCGACTGGACCCGGCCGCTCGGCATGGAGAAGGGCGGCGGCATCTGGATCCATGTGGACCACGACGGCCCCACCCAGGCATGCGTCTCGATCCACCGCGAACAGATGCGCGAGCTGCTGCTCCTGCTGGACCCGGAGAAGCAGCCGGTGGTCGTGATGGGGGACGCGGCGTCGCTGGCCCGCTGAGACGCTGGCCCCTGTCCTCCGTCCCCCGTCCCCTGTCCCCATCCCCGTCCCCGTCGTGAAGGGCAGTTCACAGGCCCTTCCTATGTGACTGCCAGCTTCGCCCCCTAGCGTCCCGTGGCATGACAGAGACCCAACCCCCCAAACATAAAAAAGACTTGACCCGCCGTCGGGTCATCGTCGCCGGCAGCGCGGCCGTCGCCGCCACCGGCATCGGCGCCATCGCCGTCACCACCGCCTCGGCCGGCGAGGAGACGGCCGCCCAGCGCGCCGCCGCGGCGAAGGCGGGTGGCGGCAAGGCGACCACGAAGGCCACCGAGGTGTGCTACACCCTCACCTCGCAGACCACCGAGGGCCCGTACTACATCGACGCCGACAAGATCCGGAAGGACATCACCGAGGACAAGGAGGGCATACCCTTCACCCTCCGCCTCAAGGTGATCGACTCCGAGAGCTGCGCGCCGGTCAAGGCCGCGGCCATCGACATCTGGCACTGCGACGCCACCGGCATCTACTCCGGTTACGAGGCCGTCGGCTCCGGTGGCGGCGGCGCCCCCGGCGGCGGCACCCCGCCAACCGACGCCCCCACCGGCGAACCGACCGGCGAGCCCCCCACCGACGGCGGCGGTCCCGGTGGCGGCGGCGGTGGCGGCGGCCACGAGGAGCCCACCGACGACGAGCGCTATCTGCGCGGCACCCAGCTCACGGACAAGAAGGGCTTCGTCGAGTTCACGACCCTCTTCCCGGGCTGGTACCAGGGCCGCGCCGTACACATCCACGTCAAGGTGCATGTCGACGGCAAGCTCACCGACAGCGGCTACGAGGGCGGCCACACCTGCCACACCGGCCAGTTCTTCTTCGAGGAGGCGGCCGTCCTCGAAACCGAGAGCGTCGAACCGTACGCGACCAACGCGGCCGTCCGTACGACCCTCACCCAGGACACCATCTACGACCAGAGCGGTGTCACGGGCGGTCTGCTGAAGCTCACGTACAAGAAAAAGAACGACATCGCGCGCGGCGTCGTCGGCACCATCACCGTCGGTGTCGACCCGGACGAGACCAACGACGGTACGAGCCTCTGAGCGGCCGACTCTGAGCAGCTGCCACTGAGCAGACAAAGGGCCCGGGAAGCAGGTCGAACCTGCTTCCCGGGCCCTCAGCGCTCTATAGCCCGCTCTACGCGTCCGCGCCCCCGAAGCGCTCCTTGTACGCCCCCAGATCATCGTCCGTGATCTTCGCGAAGAGCACCGGCGGTACGGTGAACGGCGTCCCGGCCGGGACCGCGTCCAGCGCCTTCGCCTCCTCGGCGCTCACCCACACCGCCGTGTCCCCCTCCAGCGCGAACGCCGCCCGCATCGCCGCCGCCGAGGCCGGGATGAACGGCTCGGAGACCACCGCGTACAGGTGGATCAGGTTCATCGCCGTACGGAGAGTCAGCGCCGCGCCCTCCTCGTCGGTCTTGATCTCCAGCCAGGGGGCCTTCTCCTCCAGATACGAGTTCCCCGCCGACCACAGGGCGCGCAGCGCCGCCGCCGCCTTGCGGAACTGGAGCGCCTCCATGTGGCCCTCGTACTCCGCGAGCAGCTCCGCGGTCTGCGCGCCGAGCTTCGCCTCCGCCTCGCCCGCCGCCCGGCCCGCCGGCACGGCGTCGCCGAAGCGCTTGCGCGAGAAGGAGAGCACCCGGTTGACGAAGTTGCCGAGGGTGTCGGCGAGGTCCTTGTTGACCGTCGCCGTGAAGTGCTCCCAGGAGAAGGAGGTGTCGTCCGACTCGGGCGCGTTCGCGATCAGGAAGTAGCGCCAGTAGTCGGCGGGCAGCAGCTCCAGCGCGGCATCGGTGAAGACGCCCCGCTTCTGCGACGTGGAGAACTTGCCGCCGTAGTAGTTCAGCCAGTTGAACGCCTTGACGTAGTCGACCTTCTTCCACGGCTCGCGCGTGCCGAGCTGGGTGGCCGGGAACATCACCGTGTGGAACGGGACGTTGTCCTTCGCCATGAACTCGGTGTAGCGGACGGTCGCGTCGGCCTCGTACCACCACGACTTCCAGTCGCGGTTCGCCGGGTCCTGGTCCGCCCACTCCTTTGTCGCGCCGATGTACTCGACCGGGGCGTCGAACCAGACGTAGAAGACCTTGCCCTCGGCCGCCAGCTCCGGCCAGGTGTCGGCCGGGACCGGCACGCCCCAGTCCAGGTCGCGGGTGATCGACCGGTCGTGCAGGCCCTCGGTCAGCCACTTGCGGGCGATGGAGGACGCCAGCTGCGGCCACTCCTCGCCCGTCGCGTCGATCCACGCCTCGACCTCGCCCGCCAGCTTCGACTGGAGGAGGAAGAGATGCTTCGTCTCGCGGACCTCCAGCTCGCTGCTGCCGCTGATCGCGGAGCGCGGCTCGATCAGGTCCGTCGGGTCCAGCACGCGCGTGCAGTTCTCGCACTGGTCCCCGCGCGCCTTGTCGTAACCGCAGTGCGGGCAGGTGCCGACGATGTAGCGGTCGGGGAGGAAGCGGTCGTCGGCGACGGAGAAGACCTGCCGGATCGCGCGCTCCTCGATGAACCCGTTCTCCTGCAACTTGCGCGCGAAGTGCTGGGTGATCTCGCGGTTCTCGGCGGACGAGCTGCGGCCGAAGTAGTCGAACGCCAGCTGGAAGCCGTCGTAGATCGCCTTCTGCGCGTCGTGCTGCTCGGCGCAGAACGCCTCGACCGGCACCCCCGCCTCCTTCGCGGCCAGCTCGGCGGGCGTGCCGTGCTCGTCGGTCGCGCAGATGTAGAGGACGTCGTGACCGCGCTGGCGGAGGTACCGGGAGTACACATCCGCCGGGAGCATGGACCCCACCATGTTGCCCAGGTGCTTGATCCCGTTGATGTACGGAAGGGCGCTGGTGATGAGGTGTCGAGCCATTGCAGGCTGCTCCCAAGTCGCTACATGGAGTGATTATTTGGTCTACGGAACGTCAATATCGTATCCGACCGCCACGACACGAGTCGCCCGTGTTTAAGCGGGTGGTGGATGAGGAGAGCCTGCGGAGAGCTTTCGGAAACAGCCATTGCGGTAGACATGCCCGTCCTGGGACGAGAAGGGCATCATGTACGAGGCTGGGCAGCGGGCGGCGGGGGCGGCGGGGCACGAAGTGGCGCGGAAAGTGGCACAGGAAGTGGCGAACGGAACGGCGCAGGGGACAACGCAGGGAACGGCGACGGCGCACGGATCGGCGCAAGGAGCGGCGCGAGGAACGGCGGTAGGGCGCGGGCCGGAGACCGGGAACGGCACAGGGGCAGGGGACGACACCATGCGAGTACTGGTCGCCGAGGACGAAGAGGTGCTGGCCGAGCTGGTGGCCACCGGGCTGCGCCGGGCGGGGTTCGCCGTCGACACGGTGTACAGCGGGGACGCCGCCCTCGCCTACCTGGGGCTGCACGACTACGACGTCGTCGTCCTCGACCGCGACCTCCCGCGTGTGCACGGCGACGACGTCGCGCGCAGACTCGTCGCCGAGTCGTCCCGTACCCGCATCCTGATGCTCACCGCGTCCACCTCCATGGAGGACCGCGTCGAGGGGCTCGATCTCGGCGCCGACGACTACATGGGCAAGCCCTTCGACTTCCCCGAGCTGGTCTCCCGCGTACGCGCCCTGCGCCGGCGCAGCGCCCGGCCCGTACCGCCGCAGCTGGAGCGGCTGGGCGTACGGCTCGACTCCGTACGGCGCCTGGCCTGGCGGGACGGGGTGGAGCTGGACCTCTCGCCCAAGGAGTTCTCCGTACTCCAGATCCTGCTGGAGGCCGACGGCGCGCCCGTCTCGGCCGAAGAGCTGCTGGAGCGCGCGTGGGACGCGCACGCGGACCCGTTCACGGGCGCGGTACGGGTGTGCCTGAGCAAGCTGCGCGCGAAGCTGGGCGAGCCGGCGCTGATCCGTACGGTGCAGGGCGCGGGATACGCGCTGTGACGGCGACGGACGCGGGCGCCCAGGCGGACTCCGACGTGGCCGCCGCGGACACGGACACAGAGATACGTACGGGTACGGGTACGGGCGGCCCCGCCGCCACCGCCCGCGCCGGGACCGACACCTGGGCCGGGACCGGCACCCGCGCCGTCACGCGCCTCGCGCTGCGCCGGGTGCGCGGCTGCCGGGGGCGGCTGACGCGCGCGCGCCCCGTGGCCTCGCTCGCGCCCGGCGCCCTGGTGCGCAGCACCACCATCCGTACGCGCATCGCGCTGATCTACGGCGGGGCCTTCCTCGTCCTCGGCGGCTGTCTGCTCGCCGTCGTCAACCTGCTGTCCAGAGCCGCCACCCAGAGCGAGGCCAACCAGATCGCCGGCCGGGTGACCCCCGCGCAGGTGGTCCCCTCGCCGTCCGGCACCTCCGTCAGCGGGCTGATCACCGAGCGGCAGGTGGAGCCGGTCACCGCCTACGAACTCACCGACACCGTCACGAACGTCGCCTCCAACGAGATGCTCTACTGGTCGCTCGTCGCCCTCGTCGTCATGGCCGCGTGCGCGGTCGCGGTCGGCTGGTGGACGGCCGGCCGGGTGCTGCGCCCGGTGCACGCCATGACGGCGACGGCGCGCCGGCTCTCCGAGCGGAACCTCCACGAGCGGATCGGCGCGAGCGGCCCCGACGACGAGCTGAAGGAGCTGGGCGACACGCTGGACGCGCTGCTGGCGCGGCTCCAGAAGGCGTTCGACAGCCAGCGCCGGTTCATCGCCAACGCCTCGCACGAGCTGCGTACCCCGCTGGCGACCCAGCGCACCGCGATCCAGGTCGGTCTGGACGACTCCTGCACACCGGACGAGCTGGCCCGTACGAAGCAGACCCTCCTCGACAACAACCGGCGCAGCGAGCAGCTCATCGAGGGGCTGCTGGTGCTGGCGCGCAGCGAACGCGGGCTGGAGGACCAGGAGCTGGTCGATCTGGGCGAGGCGGTCGCGGAGGAGACGGCGCGCTGCCGCCGGGATGTCTCGCTGATGATGTCGCTGTCCGTGCAGGACGCGGCCGTGGTCCGGGGAAACCGGCTGCTGCTGGGACAGTTGGTGGGAAACCTGCTGGCCAACGCGGTGCGCTACAACGTCACGGACGGTACGGGGACGGTCCATGTCGCCGTCACCGGCAATGTCGTCGTCATCCGGAACACCGGGCCCGAGGTCGCGGCGGCGGACATACCGGCGCTCTTCGAGCCGTTCCGGCGGGGCGAGGGCCGCGACCGGATGGGCCGGGGGGCCGGGCTCGGCCTCTCCATCGTGCGCTCGATCGCGAAGGCGCACGGCGGGACGGTCACGGCGGTGCCGAACAGATCGCGCGGCTGGGGGGGTTCGGGTGGCTCGGGCGGCGGCCTGGCTGTCACAGTGACGCTGCCGCCGGCCCGGGTCGAGGAGTGACGACGGGGGCGGGCGGCAGCGTCAGGGTCGTGCGTATGAGGTGTACGGGAATGCTTCAGCTCGGGTCGGCGGCGGGCCGCCAGGCCGCGAGCAGGTCGCGGTAGAAGGTCGCGTCGGGCAGCTCGCGGGGCGTGGGCCCGGCGTGCGAGAAGCCGACGTTCTCGGCGGCGGCGTCGGCGCCGAGCTTCCGGGCGAAGTCGAAGTCCTTGGCGTCCTCGGCGCCGAAGGCGACCAGCTGCCAGAACAGCGGCAGCCGCGCGGCCTCCGCGAACGCCTGCTTGGCGAGGCGGATGGCGCTGGGCGCGCCGTCCGTCTGGAAGATCACCAGCGCGGGCCCGGTGGCGCCGGACTTCTCGTGCAGCTCCACGACCTCTTCGACGGCACGGTGGTAGTTCGTCCGGCCCATGCGGCCGTAGGAGGCGTGGAGTTCGTCCAGCTTCCCTTCGTACGCGTCGGTGTCGAGGCCGAGTTCGCCCGTTCCGTCGATGTCGGTGGAGAAGAAGACGACGGAGACGGCCGCGTTCTCGTCCAGGTGCGCGGCGAGCGCGAGGGCCCGCTCGCCGAGGTGCTGGACACTGCCGTCCTGGTAGAACGGCCGCATGGAGAGGGACCGGTCGATGACGAGGTAGACGGCGGCCCGCTGCCCACCGAGCCCGGCCTTCTTGAGCGCGGCACCGGCGGCCTTGTACTGCTCGACAAGCCCGGGAGCCCGCGACTTGACGCGCGCGAGCGTGAGCGCGGGCCGCGCGGCGGTCTCGGGCTCGGGGGCCGGGGCGGGGGCGGGGGCTACTACGTCGGCGGGCTCGGGGGCCGGGACCTCGGCGGCCGGCTCGGGCTCAGGTGCGACGACGGGCTCGGGCTCGGATACGGCCACCGGCTCGGGCTCGACGACCGGCTCAACAACCGGTTCGGCGTCGGCGACGGGCTCGGGGGTCACGACCTCAGCCACGGCAAGGGGCTCGGGCTCCGGCTCCACCACGGGCTCGGGCTTCACCTCGGCCACGGGCTCCGGCTTCGGCTTCGGTTCCGGTTCCACCACGGGCTCAGGCTTCACCTCGGCCACGGGCTCCGGCTCCGGCGCCACCACAGGCTCCGGCTCCGGCTTCGGCTCGGGCTTCACGAGTTCCGGTTCGGGCTCCGCCGACACCTGCGCGGGTACGGATACGGACACAGACGCGGACGTGGACTCGGCCGGCGCCGGGGTCGCCGCCGGCGGCTCCTCGACCGTACGCGTACGGGACGCCTGCGCCGGTACCGTGCGCTCCGACTCGGACGGGCGGGCCTTGTCGAACGCCTCGGCGACCAGGTCGGCCGCGGCGGGGGCGTGCACGGCGACGCCCGAGCCGGAGACAGAAGAAGAGGACGACGAGGAGGACGCGGCGGAAGCCGAGGTAACGGCCGAGGCCGAAGCCTTGGCGGACGACTTCTCCTCGGACTCCTTCGCCTCGGGCTTCTCCGACACCGGCTCCGTACCGTCGGCCTGCGCCGGTACGGAAGCTGTCGCCGACTCGTCGCGCTCCTCCGCACGGTCGCGCCCGAACACCTTGCGCAGCATGCTCCGAATGCCCATGGGCGAGCCCTTCCAGATGAGTTGGGTGGGGTGTCCGCCGCCGGGGAACACGCGCATCCCTGGCCAGGGCGGATACGTAAGGTTAGCGGCCCCTGCAAGGGATCTCCGGCAGGGGCGGCGCCCGTGTGCGTGGACGGTACCGCCTCGGCGGCGCCCGCGCAGCCCTTGTCCACGACCGGTCGTCCCCGATTACCCTCGGGGTATGGCTTCCGAGGCAGCTGCTGAGTTCCCGGGCGCGGGCGAGGGTTCCGCCCGTGTCGACACCTGGATCTGGTCCGTTCGGCTGACCAAGACCCGCTCCCAGGCCGCCGCGGCCTGTCGCGCGGGCCATGTCCGGGTCAACGGCGACCGCGTCAAGCCGGCGTACTCACTGAAGGCGGGCGACGAGGTCCGGGTGCGGCACGAGGGCCGGGACAGGGTCGTGGTGGTCTCCCGGATCGTACGGAAGCGGGTGGGCGCGCCGGTCGCCGTCGGCTGCTACGTCGACAACAGCCCGCCGCCCCCGCCCCGCGAACTCGCCGCCCCCATCGCCCTGCGCGACCGGGGTACGGGCCGCCCCACCAAGCGCGACCGCCGCACCCTGGACCGCCTCCAGGCCCAGAATCAGGGCCAGGGAGGCGGCCAGGGCCAGGGCGGGGGCCACTGACCCCGGGCCTCCGCCCCGTCCCCCATCCTCACCCCCGCCTACGGCTCCGGGTGTGGTGCCCGTACCTCTCCGGTGTCTCCGACCGAGTCGAGCCCCGTGGACCAGCCGTTCGCGAGGAGCTGCTCGAAGGGCACCACCTCGTCCAGCTCCGCTGCCGCCGCCTCCTTCTCGGCCGCCGGCCGCGCCGTACCGTTCAGCAGCCGGGCGAACTCCTCGCCCGCGCGGCCGATACGGACCGACAGCTCGCCCGTGGCCCAGTCGTCGGTGGCCGCGAAGACACCCGTCGGCGCGGTCAGGGCGTGCAGGTACGAGAAGAGCGGGCGCAGGGCGTGTTCCACCACGAGGGAGTGGCGCGCGGTGCCCCCGGTCGCGCCGAGCAGGACGGCCTTACCGGTCAGCGCGTCCGGATCGACCACGTCGAAGAAGGACTTGAACAGTCCGCTGTACGAGGCCGCGAAGACCGGGGTCACCACGATCAGACCGTCCGCCTCCGTCACCGCGTCCAGCGCGTCGCTCAGCGCGGGCGACGGGAAGCCGGTGATCAGGGTGTTCGCGAGGTCGACGGCCAGCTCGCGGAGTTCCACGACGGTGTTCTCCGCCTTGCGGTCGCCGGCCGCCAGTTCGCGGGTGACCGCCTCGGCCAGCCGGTCGCCCAGCAGCCTGGTCGAGGACGGCCTGCTCAGGCCGGCCACCACCGTGACGATCTTCAACGTCTCCGTGCTCATAGCGCTCATGACTCCTTCTGCGTCGTCGTCCCGTGCGTCGTCGTGCTGGGTGCCGTCGTCGTGCTGGGTGTCTCCGTCCTGGCCGCCGCCACCGCCGGGTGCAGCGGTCCCTCCGGCACCCCGGCCGGCCGCAGCGCCGCGAACTCCTTGCGCAGTACGGGGACCACCTCCTCGCCCAGCAGATCCAGCTGCTCCAGCACAGTCTTCAGCGGCAGCCCCGCGTGGTCCATCAGGAACAGCTGGCGCTGGTAGTCACCGAAGGAGTCGCGGAACGCCAGCGTCTTCTCGATGACCTGCTGCGGGCTGCCCACGGTCAGCGGCGTCTGGTCCGTGAAGTCCTCCAGCGAGGGCCCGTGCCCGTACACCGGCGCGTTGTCGAAGTACGGACGGAACTCCCGTACCGCGTCCTGCGAGTTCTTCCGCATGAACGCCTGGCCGCCGAGGCCGACGATCGCCTGTTCCGGGGTGCCGTGCCCGTAGTGCGCGTACCGCTTGCGGTAGAGGCGGATGAGCTGCTGGAAGTGCTCCTTGGGCCAGAAGATGTTGTTGGCGAAGAAGCCGTCCCCGTAGTACGCGGCCTGCTCCGCGATCTCCGGCGAGCGGATCGAACCGTGCCAGACGAACGGCGGGGTGCCGTCCAGCGGGCGCGGGGTCGCGGTGAAGCCCTGGAGCGGCGTACGGAACTGGCCCTCCCAGTCCACGACGTCCTCCCGCCACAGTTTGTGGAGCAGCGCGTACTTCTCGATGGCCAGCGGGATGCCCTTGCGGATGTCCTCACCGAACCACGGGTAGACCGGCCCGGTGTTCCCGCGTCCCATCATCAGGTCGACACGCCCGTCCGCGAGGTGCTGGAGCATCGCGAAGTCCTCGGCGATCTTCACCGGGTCGTTGGTGGTGATGAGCGTCGTGGAGGTGGAGAGGATCAGCCGCTCGGTGGTGGCCGCGATGTGGCCGAGCATCGTGGTGGGCGACGACGGGACGAAGGGCGGGTTGTGGTGCTCGCCGGTCGCGAAGACGTCGAGGCCCACCTCCTCGACCTTGTTCGCGATGGTGACCATCGCCTTGATCCGCTCGTGCTCGGTCGGCGTACGTCCGGTGGTCGGGTCGGTCGTGACATCACCGACGGTGAAGATCCCGAACTGCATCGCGCTCACACCTCTCGCTCTCGTGCTCACATTGTCGCGTATTAGTTGAATATTCAACTGAAGCTTACAACGGCGACCCGGCCCACGCTATTCCCACCCCTGCGGCCCCCTGCGCCTGTCACCCGTCCGGCCGGTTTGAACAGATTTGTACGACCGGATCGGAACCTCTGCCTCCGGTCCACCCCTCCCGATGGGTGGAACGTGACGACGACGATCAGGAAGGGCAAGGGGAACGCGCGATGACACCCACCCGACCCACCAGGCGAGGCGGAGGGCTCCACCGGTCGCGAGGCCACCGTCGTGCGGCGCGCGCGAAGGGATGGGTCTTCGGTACGACGCTGGTGATCCTGCTCGCCCTGGTCGCCTGGCCGGTCATGGACCACTTCGGGGTCTTCTCGGACAACGGCGACCCGATCAGCTTCGCGCGTACCGGCACCGCGTCTCCCGGTCCCGGGAGCAGCCCCGGCACCGGAACCGGCACCGCGCGCTCCCCCGTCCTGATGCCCACCGGCCCCGCCGCGTCCTTCTCCGTGGCAGCCACCGTCCCCGAGGACGGCTCCAAGATCGCCGTCACCACCCTCAAGGGCCGGAAATCCGGCTTCACCGGCCGCGTCTGGGTCTGGGCCCCGCCGCAGTACAGCGAACCGAAGTACGCGAAGAGCGGCTTCCCCGTGCTGATCGCGCTGCCCGGCGGCGCCGGTTATCCGGTCAACTACTGGATGGGTACGGACCTCAAGCTGGAGGCGAGCATCGCCGCCTGGTCCAAGGAGGGCAAGAGCCTGCCGTTCATCCTCGCCATGCCGGTCCTGAACCCGCACCCCGACACCGGCGGGCTGTACTGGGACGCCAGCGACATCCCCGGCCAGCCGAAGATGGGCACCTGGCTCACCGAGGACGTGCCCGACCTCATCAAGGCCAACTTCCGCACCCTCAGGTCCCGGGCCGGCTGGGGCATCATGGGCTCCTCCACCGGCGGGTTCGCCGCGCTGAAGTCCGTCCTCCAGAAGCCGCGCCGCTTCGAGGCCGCCATCGCCTCGGGCCCCGACATCAGGCCGGACTCCCGGCTCTGGGCCGGGCACGCGGCGCAGCAGCGGGCCAACGATCCGACGGTGCTCGCCCCGGAGCTGATCCGGGCCGGCGGCCCCGATGTCTACCTCGCCTTCCAGGTCGGCACGGTCGGCTCGGACGCCGAGGACCGGCCGAAGGTCGAGGACTTCGTCCGTACGTATACGAAGGGGCCGGTGCGGACGAAGCTCAGCGTGATCCAGGGCGGCGGCCACAACGCCCGTACGTACGTGCCGAACATGGCGGCCGGGGGGCTCATCCAGTGGATCAGCGCGCACATGCGGGGCCCGGTCCCATCGACCTGACCCCGCACGCAACGTAACTACCTCACCTACTTCACCTACTTCACCTACTTCGTGAAGATGAAGTACTTCCAGGCGCCGTGCGTCGTGTAGTTGACGTTGTCCCCGGAGCCGCCCTTGATGTACGAGGAGCGCGTACGGATCCGCAGGTCGGTGTCCCGCTCGCCGGCCAGCTCGATGGCCGACTTCCCGTTGGTCCCGATCAGGAAGTACTCGGTGCCGACGTCGTACCACCGGCCCTCGTAGTAGATCTCCAGCGCGAACCGCTGCGACCGGCCCTTGTAGTAGGTCATGGTCGTCGTGAAGAGCGGGTTCGTCTTCTTGTGGAAGTACGCGTACGTCGTGGAGCCGATCTTGCCCGTCTTGTAGTGGCGGGAGACGGTGGTGGTGACCTTCGCCCGCGCCTGCGCCGTCGACTTCACCGACTTCGAGGTGTAGCGCGCGTCGCCCGCGAAGACGGCGGTGACCGTGGTGTTGCGGGTCATCTTGACGGTCGCGGACAGATTGCCCTTGGAGTTGACCTTGCCGCTCTTGATCAGCTTCTTGGGCTTGTCGGCGCCGTACGGGTCGGCCCAGATCTCGACCACGCGGTTCTTGTAGGTGGTGCCGAGATGGGCGGTGAAGGCGACGTTCTTGGCGTAGTCGTACACCTTGCCGTTACGGTCCAGCGACAGCTTGGGCGTCGCCCGAGAGACGTTGACCTTGGCGGACGCGGCGGCGGCGGTGTGCGTGGCGCTGCCCGCGTACGTCACCTTGTAGGTGACCTTGCCGCCGGCCGGCGGGGTGTCGGTGAAGGAGAACGTGCCCTTCGCGTCGGTGGTCTTCTTCGTCCCGAGCGACTTGCCCTTCGGGGACTCCACATCCGTACGGGTGACGGTCAGCGGGGTGCCGGCCGGGAGCGCGACGGACGCGGTGATCTTCCCCTTGACCGTGAGGGACTTGGCGCGGGGCGCGGAGGCGGGGGCGGTGACCGTGAGGGTCGGGACCGACTTGGTGGGGTCGGTCAGGACCCGCAGGGAGTACACCCCCTCGCTGTTGCTGGACACGGCGAACAGCCGGCCGCCGCCGGGCTCCCAGGCGAGGGCGCCGTTGGCCAGGGTGTCGCTGCCGCTGTGTGTGCCGGTGTTGGGGAAGTCGTACTGCCGTACCGCCTTCTTGGCGTTGGGCAGGAAGACATTGACGTCCGTGCTGTACCAGGAGGAGCTGCCGGCCGCGACCGTACCGTCGGCCGCGACATCCACGGCGTTGGCGGAGTCCGAGGTGGTGTAGGACCCGGTCTCCGCGAGGTCGGACGTCCGCTTGATCCAGTGGTGGCCGCCGCCGTTGGCCGTGATGAGCCGGCTGCCGTCCGGGGTGAGCGCGAAGTCGACGTACCGGCCGCGCGACCCGGCGTCCGTGGCGGTACGGACCGCCGTGCCGCCCGAGACGTCGTACACACCGAGCCGCGACGAGGACGTGTTCGGGTCCCCGACGACCAGCAGGCCCGGGGCGCCGGGCGTGGCGTCGAGCTTCGGGGTGCCGTACCAGCCGCTCTCGTCGTCCTGGCCGAGGGCGACCACGGGCTCCTCGCCGGACACCTCCAGCGAGCCGATGTTGCCGCTCGTCCCGGAGCTGTACGAGAACCAGATCTTGCCGCCGGCGAGGGCGATGTCCTCCGGGGCGGTGTCCTCGCCGGTCGAGTAGCGGGCGGACGGGGCGAACGTCCGCGTGGAGACGGCCACGACGGAGTCGTCCCCGGGCACCGCCGCGTACAGCTGCTCCGAGTCGTCGGAGAGCGCGAGCCCTTCCACGCTGGGCAGCCCGGAGACGGTCCCGAGGACCTTGCCCGCGTAGTCGGTCGCGACGACCTTGCCCTGGGACGGGTCGCTGATGAAGACCCGCTTGTGGACGCCGTCCACGACGATGTCCCCGGTGGAGCGGACCGGCAGGACCTTGCTGGAATCGGCCGCCGCCGTGCCCGAGGCGAGCACCACCGATCCGAAGAGGACCGCGAGCGCTGTCGCGGTCGGAAGTACTGCGCTTCTGCGCGTACGCATGATGAGTTGGCCCCCCATACTCATAACCCGCCCCTGAACCGGGGCAGGCGGATGAAGTGCAGATTAGGTCATGGCTCTGACAACTCGGACACGGGCCCCGTACTGCTTCACCCCTCCGCCCCGGCGGTGGTGAACTCGCGTGCGGTATTCACGTACCCCTCTCTGTCCTGCGACGATGTACCTCCGCGCGGTGGTGCACCGCGCGACGGGCGCGGGAGGGGCACGCGGTGGCAGAGGTGTTCATTCGACGCTTGAGCCGGTGGCAGGCGGAGTCGCAGCGGGAAGCCGTGGCGAAGGTGTACGTCGAGTCGTACGGCACGGAAGATAGCGCGGCGGATCGCGCGTCAGATCGCGAGGAGTTCCTGGAAACCTTCGCCGACGATGTGCAGCGGCCCGGCTTCGACATGGTGGTCGCCGCGAGCGGCCCCCGCCCGGTCGCATACGCGTACGGGTTCCCGGTGGGCGACGACGGCCCGTCCGGCATCGCGGAACTGACGTCCGGCGGCCCGGTTTCCGGTCCCGTCTTCGTACTCGCCGAACTGATGGTCCTGCCGGACTTCCGACGCGACGGGGTGGCGACGCGCCTGATCGAACAACTGCTGATGCGCACGAACGCGGCGCAGGTGACCGTACGGGTACATCCGGCGAACGAGTCGGGCGTGAGCGCGCTGCGGGCGTGGGGCTGGACACGGTTGGGGACGGTCGAGCCGACGGGAGGCGTGGTGACGGCGGTGGACACAGCGGTGGAGATCTGGAGCCGCACCCTCACAACCTGAACTTCCGCCCGCCCTCCCGGCTTTAGGGTTGCTCCGGCTTCAGGGCTTGCCCGGCTTCAGGGTTGCTCCGGCCTGGTTCGTCGTGCGGTTCACTGTTGATACGGGCCGTGGCCCGCCAGGAAATGATCGCGCGCTGCACAGCCTCCCCCGCGTCCAGCTCCGCAGCGTCGGAAAACGCCCCGAGAAGCTCGACGGTGAAGGCCCGAACCTCCTCCGCGTCAAGATGCCGCACCCAGGGAAACACCTCGGGCAGCGCGAGGAGGGGAGACCCGGCGCCGTCATCCTGCTTCATCAGCGGGAGACGCCCCAGGGCAGCGGCTCTGGCCGCGACGCCCTTGGGGTTACGGGAGAGGTCGGTGAAGGAGACGGACTCGGTCTCTGATTTCAAGTGGGCTCCATCGTTCAGGTGCCACCGATACGGTGACCGGGCACCCAAGCGGGGACAGTGAAAACTGCTGGTCAGAAGCCCAGGTACGTGATCTGGACGATGTAGACGCGTTCGCTGCGTACGACGATCTGGTACGTGAACATGCCACCGGGAACGGGAAGATCCCCGCCCTTCGGATCGAGACCTTCGTGGCTTCGGCCATGCACGTGGAGTGCCTCGGCCGCTCTGACCAGCTCAGCCGCTTTCTTCTCCACTCCGGCCAGGAAGGAGCGCGGTGCGGTGCGGGCCGCTTCCTCCGCCCCGAAGGCGTACTCCCAGGTCCAGCTCAAGCGCGTACTGCTGTCATCGCCTCGTCCAGCACCATGCTCAGCTCCCGCAGCGCCTCCCGGGCGACGGCCGGATCCTCGCTCTCCAGGTTGCTGTTCGCCCGGTAGTGCCGGGCGGACAGGTCAGGACGGCGGGCGATCTCGATATCCCGGGCCCAGGCCAGCACCCAGCCGCGCACCGGGCTGAGCGACTGCCACTCGACAGCCTTGGCAAAGGCATCGTCCTTTGTCCGCTGCATCTCGGCCAGGCGGCCGGGGGCCACGACGGCGAGGGCGGCCCGCAGGGCGTCCGGCGTCTGCTCGGGGCGGGGGACCAGCTCATGTCCGTGGTCGGCCTGGGTGCTCATGGTGTCCTCCTGGGAGTGCACGGGCCAGGTTAGTCGTCCGGGACGGCTGGGACATGTTGTCGCGACCATGGATCTCAAGGTCCTGTTCATGGGTGGATGGAAGGGTCGAGAACGCCCTGGCAGCCGCCGCAGGACCCCGGTTCCGGTCCGCGATAGGCGCGGTCGCAATGGTCGCAGTTACGGAGCGGATACCGGACGGCGGCGGGGGCGGCCGGCGCGCGGAAGGGGGGTGCCGGGGGCAGTTGGTTGGTCAGGCGGTACGCGAGCAGGGCGGCTGGGCGTCGGGGGCCGTCGGCCGGGAGGTCTGCGGTGAGGGCGTGGCGTACGGCGGCGGGTGTCACATCCCGCTCCAGCCAGGCGGCGACGCCGGGCGCGAGGTGGGCGGTGTCGCAGGCGGAGAGGAGAAGGCGCGGGTCGTGGATGTGCAGGTCGGCGAGGACGGCGGTGGCGGCACTGAGGAGGTCCGGGGAGGAGTATCCGGGCTGGGGTACGTCGGGCAGGGGCCGCTTTTTGCGGGGCGCGGGCGGCGCGGGCCGGGCGGGCTCGGCGCAAGTGTCGGGGGGCTCGGTGCGGCGGACCGCCGACGCCGCCGCAGCCGTAGCGCCACCGGTCCGGTGGTGCCGTACCGCCGCCGCTGCGGGCTGATTGCAGGAGATCGTACGGGTGACGATCCGCCCACCGGGGGTACGTTCGCGCAGCCGCCGCAGATAGCCGTGGGCCTCAAGTTCCCGCAGCCCGGCGGCAATTCGCGTCGGTCCTTCGGGAAAGCGTCCCGCGAGGGTCTTGATGTCGACGCGGGCGCCGGTGGGCAGTGACTGGATGTGCAGCCCGAGGCCCATGGCGACCAGCGACAGCTTGTCGTGCTGGGCGAGGTGGTTGCCGATCACGGTGAAGCGTTCGGTGTGACGGGAGTTGTCGTGCTCGATCCCGGCGGGACGGGCGTCCGGGGAGGCCGATGGCCGAACACCGGGACGTGGATTAGCCCGTGCGGGGCGCTGCGAGTCGCGTAAGCCGGACGGGGAGTGCGGGGGCGCGCTAATGTCGTTGGTATCCATCAGGAAGCTCTCTTCTTCCGCGGTGGTCAGGCCCTCGATCGGGATTCAGCGTCCCGGCCGGGGGCCGACGTATGTCGTCGGTGGGTGTGTCTGGTGTGTCTGTGCTCTCGCAGAGCGTAAGGCAGTCACCACACACGAAATCCACCAAAACCAGGGATGTTCACCCGCCCGAGTGAGTGTGAACGACGGGCGGGTGGGGTGGGGCTTGGTAGGGGTTCTTTCTCTCCGTCACGTCCTTGGAGGGACCACCCGAACCACCGGAACCCGCCGGAGCGAGTTCCGGTGAGTAACGAAAAAACTCCGTACGGTCACTGTCCAGCGCTTGTCCGGTGCTGTCCTGTCTGTCCGGACCGTTCCTACGGGTAGAGCGCAGTGCGCCGAGGGACGGCGCGACCGGACAGGAGGAACGGGCGGATGTCGGTGGACGACGAGGCGAAACAGCCCAAGGACGAGACGGACGAGCCGGGCTGGGAGGTGGACCCGGACGACGAGTGGGGCATGGCCGTGATCACCACGGTGGGACGGCAGTTGAAACTGCGCCGGGAGGCGGCGAGCCTGCGCACCGGCGAGTTCGGGAAGGCCGTCGGCTACGGCGAGGACATGGTGTACAAGATCGAGGCCGGCAAGCGGATCCCCCGGCAGGACTTCCTGATCCGCGCCGACGCGGTGCTGGGAGCGGACGGCCTGATCGCGGCGACGTGGGAGGACGTCAAGAAGGTCCGGTACCCGAAGAAGGTACGGGCACTGGCGAAGATGGAGTCCGAGGCGGTCGAGATCGGGGTGTACGTGTGCAACAGCATCAGCGGGTTGTTGCAGACCCCCGACCACGCGCGAGCACTCTTCCGGGCCGCGCAGCCGCCGTACTCACCGAACGACGTGGACCGCATGGTGGCCGCGCGCATGGCGCGGCAGTCAATCTTCGAACAGGACGACCCGGCGCCCGCCATCAGCTTCGTCCTGGAAGAGGCGACACTGTGGCGCCCGGTCGGGGGCACAATGGTGTGGCGCCAGCAGCTCGAACGTCTGTTGGAGGTGGGCCAATTGCACAACGTCACACTTCAGGTGATGCCGACGAAGAGTGATGCCCACCCCGGGGTGGACGGCAGGATCGAATTGCTGAAATTCGAGAACGGCACGGCGTTGGGCCGCTCCGACGGCGCGTTCAACGGCCGGCCAACCTCCGACCCGAAGCAACTCCGCATCCTTGAGCTGCGGTATGGCACCATCCGGGCGCAGGCTCTCACGCCTCGGGAGTCGCTGGCTTTCATCGAGCAACTACTGCTGGGAGAAACATGATCCGCAAGACCACTGTCGGGGACGCCTCCGGGCTGAGGTGGTTCAAGAGCAGCTACAGCGACGGCACCCAGGGCGACTCCTGCGTCGAGATCGCCACCACCCCCGGCACCGTACACATCCGCGACTCCAAATCCCTCAAAGGCCCCCACCTGACCCTCGCCCCCAACGCCTGGGCGGACTTCATCACTTACACCGCCCAAAGCTGACGCGGCACCGGACGACACCGTCAGCGCTGAAGCTCGGTCAGCAGGCGCTCGGTCTCCTTTCGGGCCGGGGTCAGCAGCGGATCTTCGTCGTAAGCGTGGGGGCCGACGACCTTCGACAGGAAGAACAGCGCCATCAGTCTGCCGTCCCGGCTCTCCAGATCCGCACTTCGTTCTTGGCGGACGCGGTCCGCGAGCGCGGGGACGGCCAGGGCGTTGCCCCACAGGGTTGCGGCGTCCAGGCCCCGGGGTGCCATGCCCCAGTCCTCCCAGTCGATGAGGGAGAACTCCGGTCCCATCACGTTGGCCCAGGTCAGATCGGCATGAGCCGGCACCCACCGCTCGATCCGGGTATCGGTGATGCCGGGGAAGACCTCCCCGAGTGTCCGCGTCACCTGCTCCTGCGTGATGGTCACCGTGTCCGGTGTCGCGAGCCGTGGCGTCCGCTGGTCAGCCAGGGCGTCCAGCGAGGCATTCAGCGCCTCCCACCACGCGTCCGGCAGGTCCGGGGCTTCGAGGACCAGAGCGCCTTGGGCGACGGGCGGCGACGGCATCAGCTCCAGCTCGTCCGCGCGCCACATCACCGGCGCGCCCGGCTCGCGCCACGCCACGCCCTGGTACCACTCGGGCATCGCGATCCCGTGCAGTACGGCGGCGGCCTCGGTGCCGTTCCAGCCCTGTGAGCCGATCCGCTCGAATCCCCGCCGCTCGACACGTACCCACGTACCCCGCTCCGTACGGCCCCCCAGGGAACGGCGCTTGCGTACCAGCGCCTGCCGGTCCAGTCGCACATGCAGGGCCTCTTCGACGCGCTTCAGCACGTCTTCCACCGGCTGACGGCGTAGATCAACCTGGGCAGCGACGGGCAAGGACCCATTCATCACGACCTCCTCGGCGGACGGACGACCGTAGCAGGAAGGGGGCGCGCGTACTGCTGTTGACGGGGGCTGTGGGGTCGGTAGCCTGCCGTCGGCTGTGTTTCGGGGGGAGCTGGCATGGTGGATGTTCTGTCTGTGGCCATTGGCGCTGGTTTTGGGCTGGTGGGGGCTGTGTTCGGGGCTTGGTTCGCTGCGCGGCGGCAGGATCGTATGTGGTTGCGTGAGCAGAAGTTGAAGGCCGGGGTCGGCTTCAATGCCGCCGTGGTCCAGCTCATCGACCACCTTCGGGAAACACGGCTGGGTGACGACGGCGCCGGGGCCAACGAGTTGGTGGGGCGGATGCAGGAAGCCCGGTCGGCTCTCTATCTTCTGTGTGCCGACGACACCGTCGCTCTCGCCGACGCACTCGCGCGTCGGGTCTGGGGCTCCCGGCCCAGCGAGGGCAGGGACGATCGCCGGGCCGAGCAGCGGGAGACGGAGGATCTCCTGCGCCGCTTCACCCATCAGCTCCGGCACGAGATCGCCGGGACGTAGGCCACGGCCTTCAGTGGGAGCGGGCTGAACTTCCGCTCGGCTACGCGAAATTTAAGGTTCCTCTAGCCTTGCGCAGCCTGTCCGCGAACCATCCGCTAGTACGCGGCTCGTTAGCGTTCTTGCACATCACGGGAGCACTCCACAGGAGGAACCGATGCGCAAGACCAAGCTGCTCGCCCTGGTTGGCGGGGGACTGCTGCTGTCCGTCACCGTGGGCGCCGCCTTCGCCTCGGCGGGGCAGGCCGAACGGGCGCCGGCCGGTGGGCAGGCGACCGTACGTGCCGCCTCGGACGTCGGTTTCGAGATCGAGATCGATCCGGAGCTGGACGCCCAGTTCGGGCCGCGTCCGGTCAACGCCGTTCAGGCCGCCCAGATCGTCATCGCCGGCAATCCTGGTGCCCGCGTGTTCAAGGTCGAGCTGGACGAGGAGGGCGGCAGAGCCGTGTGGGAGGTGGAGGCTCGGGTCGCGGCCGGGGGGATTGAGGTCCTCGTGGACGCCTTCAACGGCCGGATCGTCGGCCAGGACGGCGACGAGGATGGCGAGGACGATGACGATGAGGACGGCGACGACGACTGAGTCGTTCCGTTCCGCTTCGGTCCAGGTTTTCAGGCGCAGCTCAGCTTGAGCACAGGTCCGCCACAGGCGGCGTTCCTAGCCTCGCGCCATGTCACGCCACCGGATCGCCCCTTCCGCGAGGCGCCGGGCCATGTCGCCCGCCGTCATCGGCCTCGTCCTGCTGCTGGCGCTCGCGCTGTCCGCTTGGGTGGTTACGCACAGAGGGACGGGGTCAGGGGCGGGGGCGTCGGGGCTTCCCCCTACGAGCGGGGCGTCCCGTAACGCCTCGGACGCCACGGCCGCGGACACCGCCGCCGTGGTGTCCCCGTCGCCCTCCGACGACGCGGACGCTGACGAGGCCCTCTCCACCCGGCTCGCCTCCGCCATGGGGCAAGTGACATCCGCCTCCGCCTCGCTCCAGGTCGCCGTACTCGATCTGGACGCCACTGACGGCGCCACCGCGTCCTCGGCCGCGTCGTACAGCGCGGAGGACGGGGCGACGTACGACACCGCCAGCATCGTCAAGGTCGACATCCTGGCGGCCCTGCTGCTCCAGGCGCAGGACGAGGGGCGCGTCCTCACCGCGCAGGAGCGTACGTACGCCTCCGCCATGATCTGCAGCAGCGACAACGCCGCCGCGAACGCCCTGTGGACCACCATCGGCGGCGCGACCGGGCTGGACGCGGCGAACCGGCGGCTCGGGCTGACCGGTACGACCGGTGGCAGCGGCAAGCTGTGGGGGCTCACGCAGTCGACCGCGTCGGACCAAGTGGCGCTGCTGGCCGCCGTGTTCGCCGAGGACGACGCCGATACTCCGCTCAGCGCCGCCTCGCGCGCGTACACGCAGGAGCTGATGGGCGCGATAGCCGACGGCCAGGACTGGGGCGTGTCGGCCGCCGGTACCGCGACCGGGCTGAAGAACGGCTGGCTGTCGCGGAGCGCCACCGGTCTGTGGGACATCAACAGCATCGGCCTGATCGAGGCTGACGGACACAGTTATCTGCTGGCCGTGCTCTCCGACGGCAGCGGCAGCATGGAGTCCGGGATCTCCCTCGTGGAGCGGGCGGCGAAGGCGGCCATCGCGGCCGTCTCCGCGTAGCAGACAAGTTGGCTGAGGGCTCAGGGCCCACTGCGCACCCGCGCGGTGGGCCCTGTCGCATGCCCGCGCGAGCGCGACACACCATGGTCCGGCTTCACACTCACCACCGCCACAGGTTAGGTTAGGGTTACCTAACTTGATCTGAGGGGAGGGCAGCCACCCGTCCGCCGAAGGCGTATCAAATTCCTGGCGGTGCAAGCTATTTGGCATGCGCACGAACCGTACCGGCGACTTGATCGTTTTCTACGCGAGCGAAGTGCGCCGCGCGAGCCACCCGGGCGTCCGCTCTGAGCCCTTTCCCCGATACTCCGGAGCCATGTCATGACCGTGCCCCCCGCCCCCCAGCCCGCCAAAGCCGCCGACTCCGCCACCGGTGGGGAAGCCGCCGCGGGTGACGAAGCTGTCGCCGCGGGCATTCTGCGCCGCCAGCGCGCCCGGGAGTCGTCGGCGCGTACGTACGCCCGATCGTTCCCGATCGTCCCGGCCCGCGCCAAGGGCATGACGATCGAGGGCACCGACGGCCGCCGCTATCTGGACTGCCTCTCCGGCGCGGGCACGCTCGCCCTCGGCCACAACCACCCCGTCGTGCTGGAGGCCATACAGCGCACGCTGGAGAGCGGTGCGCCCCTGCACGTCCTCGATCTCGCGACCCCCGAGAAGGACGACTTCACCGACGCGCTCTTCGACACCCTCCCCAAAGGCTTCGCCGACCGCGCCCGGATCCACTTCTGCGGCCCGGCCGGTACGGACGCGGTCGAGGCCGCGCTGAAGCTGACGCAGACCGTGACCGGGCGGCGCGGGGTGCTCGCGTTCACCGGCGCGTACCACGGCATGACGGCCGGGGCGCTCGCGGTGACCGGCAACGTCGCGGCCAAGGAGCGGATCGCGGGCGGCGCCGGGGGCGCGGCCGATGTGACGCGGCTGCCGTATCCGTTCTCGTACCGCTGCCCCTTCGGCGTCGGCGGCGAGCGCGGCGCCGAGCTGTCGGCCGCGTACACGGAGCGGCTCCTCGACGATCCGGCCGGCGGGGTCGTACGGCCCGCCGCGATGATCGTCGAGCCGGTGCAGGGCGAGGGCGGCGCCGTGCCCGCGCCGGACTCCTGGCTGCGCGCGATGCGCCGGATCACGGCCGAGCGGGACATCCCGCTGATCGTGGACGAGGTACAGACGGGCGTCGGGCGCACCGGCGCGTTCTGGGCGGTCGAGCACAGCGGCGTCACCCCGGACGTGATGGTGATGTCGAAGGCGATCGGCGGCAGTCTGCCGCTGGCCGTCATCGTCTACGACCGGGATTACGACGCGTGGCTGCCCGGCGCCCACACGGGTACGTTCCGCGGCAACACGCTGGCCATGGCGACGGGCGCGGCGACACTGCGGTACGTGACCCGGCACGGCCTGGCGGAGCGCGCGGCGACCGTCGGCGCGCGGATGACGGCGCGGCTGGAGGGGCTGCGCCACGAACTGCCCGCGATCGGCGATGTCCGGGGGCGCGGGCTGCTGATCGGCGTCGAACTCGTCGACGCCGAGGGGCCGGTGGACTCCTGCGGCGCCCATCCGGCCGCCCCGGATCTCGCGGAACGGGTCCGCGCGGCCTGCCTCGACCGGGGTCTGATCATCGAGCTGGGCGGACGCTTCAACGCGACGGCCCGCCTGCTCCCGCCGCTGACCATCACGGACGAACAGGCGGAAGCGGTCCTCGACCGGTTCACGGACGCGATCGCGCGGGTTTCGGCGGAGGCGCGGGCTCAGGGGCAGGCGCAGCCTCAGCCTCAGGCGCCGACGCAGCAGGCGCGGCAGAAACAAGGACGGTAAAGGGTCATGACGACGACTGATACGACTGAAGCGAACGGCACCAGTAGCGCTGGTAGTTCGGGTGGCGCTGCCGGTACGGGTAGCGCTCACGGCACGCACAGCGCTCATGAATCGGCTGCACGCGTACCCCGCCAGACCGCCCGCCACAACGGGCCACCCGCCACCACCACCACCGCCGCCACCGCCCGTAACGGCGACCACACCGCGCTCTCCGGCGGCGTCGACGGCCCCGACGACCTCGCGCCGCTGATCGCCACCGTGCTCGACGCCCTGTCCAAAGGCGCGAAAACCCGGGGCGGACCCCTCGCCCCCGGCCGGCCCGAGGACGCCGCGACGGCCGTCGCCGAGGTGTTCGGCACCGACGTGCTCGGCGCCGAGGCGGGCGGCACCGCGACAGCCGCCGGAAACGGTCCCGCCGCCCTCGACCGGCTGACCGAACTCCTCGCCCACGGCAGCGCCGACCCCGCCGACCCCCACTGCGCCGCCCACCTCCACTGCCCCCCGCTCGCCGTGGCCGTCGCCGCCGACCTCGCCGTCTCCGCGCTCAACCCCTCCCAGGACTCCTGGGACCAGGCGCCCGCCGCGACCGTCCTGGAGACCCTGCTGCTACGGGAGCTGGCGGCGCTCGTCGGGTACGACGCGGACCGGGCCGCCGGGGTGCTCACCTCGGGCGGTACGGAGTCCAACCTCATGGGCCTGATGCTGGCCAGGGACCGGGTGATGGGCGCGGCGGCCGGCCGGCAGATCGAACTCACCGGCGTCCGGCGTACGTTGGGCACCCGCCCCCGTATCCTCGCCTCCGCCGCCGCCCACTTCTCCGTCCAGCGCGCCGCCGCCCTCCTCGGGCTCGGCGAGGACGCGGTGCTCTCCGTACCGGTCGACCACCAGCACCGTATGGACACGGACGCGCTCGCCGCGATCCTCGAAGGCTGCGCCGAGCGCGGCGAGCTGCCGATCGCAGTCGTCGCCACGGCCGGCACCACCGACACCGGCGCCATCGACCCGCTGCGCGCCTGCGCCGCGCTCGCCGCCGAACACGGCGCCTGGCTGCACGTGGACGCGGCGTACGGCGGCGGCGCGCTGCTCTCCGACCGGCTCGCGCCGCTGCTGGACGGGCTCGCGCTCGCCGACTCCGTATCGCTGGACTGGCACAAACTGGGCTGGCAGCCGGCCGCCGCCGGGGTGTTCCTCGTCCGCGAGTCGGAGACGTACGCCTCGCTCGCCCGCCGGGCGGTCTATCTCAACCCGGCGGACGACGAGGAGGCCGGTTACCCGAGCCTGCTCGGGCTCTCGCTCCGGACGACCCGGCGCGCCGACGCCTTCAAGATGGCCGTCACCCTGCGGACGCTCGGCCGGGAAGGGCTCGGCCGGCTAGTGGACGCCTGCCACGACCTCGCGGTCGCGGGCGCCGCCGCCGTACGGCAGCACCCCTGCCTGGAGCTGCACGCCGAACCGGTGCTGACGGCCTTCGTGTTCCGCTACCGGCCGGTGGACGGCGACGAGAAACACGGCGACGACGAACACCGGAGCGACGAGATCAACGCGGCGCTGCGCCGCCGGCTGCTGCGCGAGGGGCAAGCCGTCGTCGGCCGTACGGAGCTGCCGGGCGACGGGCCCGGTCGCGTACGGCTGAAGCTGACGCTGCTCAACCCGCACACCACGGCGGAGGACGTCGAGCGGCTGCTCGCGGCAGTGGTGGCGGCGGGGCGCGCGGAAGAGGACGAGGCGGAGGCGGGGGCGTGGTGACGGCGGCAGCGGGTACGGAGGCGGGTATGGAGGCCGGGGGGACGATTTCGGAGCACTCTTCCCATGCCAACAAGCCCTTGAACTCACCCCACTCCCCCAATCCACTGGACGAACCCGACGCCGCCCGCGCCGGCGACACCGCCGCCACCGAGACGCTCCTGCGGACGTACGTACGCGAGACCGGCACCGCCGTGCCGCCGACCGGGCAGGTGCTGTATCTGACGCTGCCCATGAGCCGGCTGACGCTGCGGATCCGGGTGCGGTACCACTCGCCCACCGGCCGGCACCGCTTCGGCAGGGCGCGCGTGGCCACATCGGCATACGAGCACGGCGGTGGCGGCGGTGGCCGTGGCGGCTCGCTGCCCGCCGATACCGCGCTGGTCGCCGCCGCGCTCGTACGGGAGTCGACAACCGGCCGGGGCCTGCCGCCGCACCGGGGCGCGGACACCGTACGGCGCGTGCTGGACTCCTCGGGCCGTACGGCGGCGCACATCGCGCGCCGCCGCGCGGAGGAGGGCGGCGCGCGAACCGACGGTGCACGGACCGGGAGTGCCCGGACCGGGAGCGGGCGCGGGCTGACCCCCTTCCTCGACTCCGAACAGGCCATGCTGCTCGGCGACCCCTTCCACCCCGCGCCCCAGAGCCGCGAGGGCGCCACCGAGCGCGAACTCGACACGTACTCCCCCGAGTCGCGCGGCTACTTCGCGCTGCACTGGTTCGCCGCGCACCCCGAGATCGTCGTCGGGGAGTCCGCCGACGACCGCACCCCCGCCGACCTGCTGCGTCCGCTCGTCGCCAACGCCGGGCTCGATCTGCCACCCGGCATGGTGCCGCTGCCCGCGCACCCCTGGCAGGCGCGCGAGCTGCTGGGCATGCCGGGGGCGGCGGCGCTGCTGGACGCGGGGCTGCTGAGGCCGCTGGGGCCGGCGGGGCCCGCGTGGTATCCGACGTCCTCGGTACGGACCGTCCACCGGCCGGGCGCCGACGTCATGCTGAAGCTGTCGCTCGGCATGCGCGTCGCGGGCTCCGGCCGCCTCAACCACCGTACGGAGCTGAGCCGGGGCGTCCGGCTCGCCCGGCTGCTCTCGGCCGCGTGCACGGGACCGGCCGGGCCGGGCGAGTGGCTGCGGGCGGAGCATCCGGAGTTCGGGGTGCTGCGGGACTTCGCGTGGGTGTCGGTGGGTCCGGAGTCTCCTGCTGACAGCACGGCCTCCGGGCCAGAAACCGGGCTGGAGACCGCCTTCCGCGACAACCCGTTCAACGGTTCGGGCCGTGGCCCGGAGGGCCTCAGCGTCGCCGGGCTCCTCGCCGAACGCCCCGGCCCCGGCGACGGCACCCCGCCGCGCCACCGCGCGCTGCTGTCGGAGGCCGTCGCCCGTACGGTCCGCGCGCACGGCATCGGCACCGCCGAGGCGTCCGCGCGCTGGCTCGGCGCGTACCTCGATGTGCTCGCCGTACCGCTGATCCGGCTCCGGGCGCGGTACGGCGTCGCCCTCGCGCCGTACCACCGGAACACGCTGGTCGCGCTGGACGCGCACGGACTGCCCCGGGCCGGCTGGTACCGCGACGGCCGGGGCTACCGCCTCGCCGCCTCGCGCGCCGAGGGCATCGAACGGCTGCTGCCGGGCGCGACGGCGGACGGCGCGGAGGTGGTCCAGGACGACGCGCTGGTCGACGAACACCTGGCGCGCGCCCTCGGCATCGGCAATCTCCTGGGCCTGGTGGGCGCGTTCGGCGCGCTCGGGCTCGCCGACGAGGCCGCGCTGGTGGGTGTGGTGCGCGGGCGGCTGGCGGAGCTGCGGTCGGCGGAGCCGGGCGCGGAAGGGCTGCTGGACCTGCTGCTCGACGCGCCGGTACTGCGCTGTGAGGCCCCCTACTTGACGTGCGTGGAGGGGCGCCCCGTACAGATAGCCGTACCCAATCTTCTTGCGGAGGGCCATAGATGACGACCAATGAGCACGTGAACGGCAGCGACGGCGGCAGCGACGGTGAGATGTACGACGTGGTCGGCGTCGGCATAGGACCGTTCAACCTGTCGCTGGCGGCGCTGGCGGACGGTGTGGCGGATCCCGGTCTTCGCGGCCTCTTCCTTGACGCCAAACCCGCCTTCTCCTGGCACCCGGGACTGCTGCTGGACGGCACGACCCTCCAAGTCCCCTTCCTCGCCGACCTGGTGACGATGGCCGACCCCACGAGCCGCTGGTCCTTCCTCAACTACCTGCGCGCGCACGACCGGATGTTCCCGTTCTTCTTCTCCGAGCGCTTCCACATACCCCGGCGCGAGTACGACCACTACTGCCGCTGGGTCGCCGAGAACCTCCCCTCCTGCCGCTTCGACGCCCGCGTGACCGAGGTGGCGTGGGACGGCACGAGCGACGCGTTCGCGGTCACGTACCGCTCGTCGGCCGGTGAGGTCGCGCGCGTGTGGACGCGCCGGATCGTCCTGGGCGTCGGTACGGAACCGGTGGTGCCGGAGCCACTGCGTGCCCTGCTGGACAGCGCGTACGAGGGCGCCCGCGCGGGTGCCCACGGGGGCGCTCACGAAGGCGCCCAAGGGAGCGCCCATGAGGGCCGCGTCCTGCACAGCGCCGACTACCGCACCCACCGCGCGCGGCTGGCCGGGCTCGACGATGTGACCGTCGTCGGCGCGGGCCAGTCCGGCGCCGAGGTCGCGCTCGATCTGCTGCGCCACCAGGACGGCACCGGCGCGGGCGGCCCGTACGTCCGCTGGCTGGCCCGTACACCGGCCTTCGCGCCGATGGAGTACTCGAAGATCGGCCTGGAGCACTTCACCCCCGACTACATCCGCTACTTCCGCGCGCTCCCGGAGGAGCGGCGCGAGCGGCTGGTGCGCGAGCAGTGGCAGCTGTACAAGGGCGTGAGCGAGGAGACGCTCGCCGAGATCCACGACGAGCTGTACGAGCGCACCATCGGCGGCACGGAGCCGCGCGCCGCGCTCCAGCCGGGCGTGGCGATCGAGGGCGCGCGGGCGGAGTCGGCGGCGGACGGCGGCGGTTACGTCCTGACGTGCCGACACACGGAACAGGACAAGGTCTTCGAGGTCCGTACGGCGGCGATCGTGTCGGCCACGGGCTACGCGGCGGCGCGCCCGGACTTCCTGGACGCGCTGGCGAAACTCGTGGACTGGGACGACCGGGGCCGCTACCGGATCGACGGGGAGTACCGGGTCTCCCTCGACCCGACGGTGACCGGGGCGCTGTACGTGCAGAACGCCGAACTGCACACGCACGGCGTCGGCGCCCCGGATCTGACCCTGGGCGCGTGGCGGGCGGCGACGATCCTCAACGCGGTGGCGGGACGGACCGTGCTGCGGGTACCGGAACGGGCGGCGTGGACGACATTCGGAGTGCCGGGGGGCAGCACATGAGGGAAGCGGAGTGGGCGGAAGCGGGACGCCGGCTGCTGGCCGGGCTGGTGGAGGAGTACGCGAACGAGGGCCGGTTCGAACCGGAACCGGAATCAGGTGGGCACTTCCGACTGACGCTGGGAGAGTCGCGCTGGACGTTCCGGGCGGCGGTACGGGGCGAGCACGGGGAGCACGGCGAGCGCGGGGCCTGGCGGGTGGAGCCGGGGAGCGTACGCCGATGTAGCGAGGGCGCCGAGGGTTCCGAGGGCGCCGAGCCCGAGACACTGCTGCTGGACGCCGGCCCGACCGTACTCGGCTGGACCGGCCCGGCGCTCGCGGAGGCCCTCCGCGCCCTGACCGCCGCGCGGCACTCCGAGGCCGTACGGCTCAGCCAGGCGCTGCCCGCCGCCGACCTGGCGAACCTGGGCCGGCTGGAGCTGGAGGCCCACCGCCCACCGGGCGCCCCCGGGCCGCTGCTCACGCGGGGCCGCCCGGGTCCGGGCTTCGCCGCGTCCGATGTCGCGGCGTACGCGCCGGAGAGCGCGCGTGCCGTACGGCTGAGCTGGGCGGCGGTACACGAGGACCTGGCCACGTACGGAAGCCACGGGAGCCACGGCGGCCCGGCCGGCGCACCGGGACCGGGCCTGTCGGCCGCGCGGCTGCTGGCTGAGGAGCTGGACCCGCGTACGTACGAACGCTTCACGGCGGCGCTGGACCGGGCGTGCGCGGCAAGCGGACTGCCGGCGGGCGCGTTCCACTGGCTGCCGGTGCATCCGTACCAGTGGGACGAGGTGGTCGCGGCGCACTTCGCGGCGTATCTCGCGGACGGCCGGGTGGTGGCCCTGGGCCAGAGCGGGGACCGCTACCGGCCGCTGGCGTCGGGGGATACGTACGTGAATCTGGACCGGCCGCACAGAAGGGAGGTAAGGCTGCCGCTGCTGCCGATATCCCCAAGCCAACAGCCAGAACCGGAACAACAACCGGAACCGGCACCGGAACCGGAGCTGGAGCGCCACCACATACGGCGACCGATGGCGGCGGTGACCGTAACGCATCCGCTGTACGCGTCGATCCCCGACGCCCCGCCCGCCTTCCGGAACCTCCTCGGCGCGGTCTGGTACCCGCCGGTCACCGCGCTGCTGCGGGGCCGCGAGCGGGCACGCGCTCTGTCGGCGCTGCTGCTGACCGGCTCCGACGGCCGTGCGCTGATCACCGAACTGGTCGCCCGCTCCGGCCTGTCGGCGCGCGCCTGGCTGGAGCGCCTCTTCGCCGTACTGCCGCAGCACGGCCGGTACGACGGCGACGCGGTGGTGCTCTTCGACGGGCGGAGCACCCCGGTGGGCACGGCGGTGACGACAGTGACGCCGGGAGACGTCTCTCCTCCCGACCAACGGCCTTACGTATTAGGGGCGTTGGCGAGGCTGGCGGCCGACCACCTGGACCTGCCGGAGGCCGACTTCTGGTCCCTGGCGGAGGGGAGCCCCGGGAAACGCGGCGTTTACCTGCGTGAACCGCCCATGTGATCGGGCCTTGGGAGATTTCCTGTCGGAAAGAAACATCCGCGATCCGGAAATCGGCCCGTCCCCCAAGGAGCCTCTCCATGACCGGCACCCCCACTGCCGCATCGCCAGTGCCGCCACCGTCGCCATCGCCATCACCGGCGCCGTCACGGGGCAGGGCCCGCGCGCTGTTGTTGTCGCCGTTCGTCCAACTGATCGCGGCCGTGGCACTGGGGGTGGCCGTCGGCGCGATCTGGCCGGACAGCGCGGACTCGCTGAAGCTGATCGCGGACGGTTTCCTCAAGGCGATCAAGATGGTGATCTCGCCGCTGGTCTTCTGCGTCGTGGTCCTCGGTATCGCGAAGGCCGGGGATCTGCGGTCGGTCGGCCGGATCGGTGTGAAGGCGCTGATCTGGTTCGAGGTGATCACCACGCTGGCGCTGCTGCTCGGCCTGGTCGTGGGCAACCTCGTACAGCCCGGTGCCGGTTTCGCGGGCGGCCACCCGAAGCTGGACGAGAGCGCGGTCGACAGTAAGACGGCCGGGGCCGAACTCCCGGGCCTCTCGGGCTTCTTGCTCGATGTCATCCCGACGAGCCTGGTCGGCGCGTTCGCCGACAACAAGCTGCTCCAGGTGCTGCTGCTCGCCGTCCTGGCGGGCGCGGCGATCCTGCACCTGGGGCGCGAACGGGTGCCGCTCGTCCTCGATTTGGTCGACCAGACCGGTGAGCTGATCTTCAAGGTCGTCGCTTACGTGATGAAGCTGGCGCCGGTGGCGGCGTTCGGCTCGGCCGCGTATCTGATCGGTCAGTACGGGCTGTCGGCGCTCTCCTCGTACGGGAAGCTGATCGCCGCCTGCTACGGCGCGGCGCTGCTCTTCATCGTCGGACTCGCGGTCCTGATGCGGCTGTTCACCGGGCTGAGCCTGTGGCGCTTCCTCGTCTATACGCGCGCGGAGTTCTCGCTGGCGATCGCGACGGCGTCGAGCGAGTCGGTGATGCCGCGCATGATGCAGAAGCTGCGCGGCGCGGGCTGCGGCGAGGCGCCGACCGGGGTCGTCCTGCCCACCGGCTACTCGTTCAACCTGGACGGCGCCTCGATCTACCTGTCGATGGCGACGCTCTTCATGGCGCAGGCGGTGGGCGTCGATCTGTCGCTGGGCCAGCAACTCACCGTCATCCTCGTCCTGATGCTCACCTCCAAGGGCATGGCCGGCATCCCGGGCTCCGCGTTCCTCGCGCTCTCCGCGACGGTCGCCGCCCTGGATGTCCTCCCCCTCGGCGCCGTCGCCCTCCTCCTCGCGGCCGACCGCCTGATGGACACCATGCGCGTGGTCACCAACCTGCTCGGCAACTGCGTCGCCACCTTCGTGGTGGCGCGCTGGGAGGGCATGCTCGACACCGACAAGGCAAAGGCGGCTTTCGCGGGCACAAGCCACGCCGCCCAGCAGCCGGAGGCCCTGGAGCAGCCCCTGGCCCCGGAGACGACTCTCAGTCCAGCAGGCCGCTGAGGGTGACGTACAGCCGGACCTTCTGGGCCTTGGGCTGGCCCAGTCCCGGGGCCGGCGGGTCCTCGACCCCGATGCACAGGGGCCGCCGGTCCAGCAGCCAGCCGTTGGGGCGGCAGACTTCGTGCGGGAGGTCGAGTCTGCGGAGGATCTCGTCGCGGGAAAGCCCGGTCCCGTTCCCGGTTCCGGTTCCGTTCCCGGTCGTACTGCCGATCTCGACGAGGCGATAGCAGTTCCCCGAGCCGCAGCCGGTCTGCTGCGAGAGCACGGTCAGACCGGCCGGCAGCGCCGGGACGGCGTGCGCGGGCGGTACGGAGGGCCCGGTCACGAGTACGTACAGCAGACACGCCCAGAGGGTGAGCATGGACTGCGTACCGAGGAGCCCAATGGCGGCGTTGCGCTGGTGGGGCCACTCGGCGGGATCGGGGTTACGGCGGGTGCCGGAGCGGGCCCCCGGGCCTTTCCACCAACGCTCCAGATACACCCCGGACACCACGAGCAGGGGCGCGCCGAGGACATAGACACCGTGGGCGTCCGCCCTGGGCGTGATCAGCCAACCGTGCTGTACGGCCACCAGCGCAGAGGCGCAGCCGAACAGCGCGCCACCGACCACCGCGCCGACCTCGCGGGTACGGGCGAGCTTGCGCCAGGCGATCAGCGGGAGGGCGGCGAAGAGCAGCCCGACGACGGTCCACACGATCCAGACGAACCAGGAATTCCCCATGTGGGGAGGGGACGCCGCACGACGGCAGCGCAGTTCCCGCTCGGCGGCCGCGCGGCAACCGCCCGGCCGCCGCTCACTGCTCCACTACTTCTTCGCGTTCTGCTCGATGGTGTCCAGGATCTGGCCCGCGCCCGTATAGCCGATGCCGAGCATCCAGAGGTTGTCGTCGACCTTGAACGCCTGGTCGTTCTTGACCGCGCCGATCTTCTTCCAGAGCGGACCGGCGGTGATCGACGTCTCCTTGGCCTTGTCCACGTCGCCGTAGGTGGAGTAGTAGATGACGTCGGCGGCGGCCTGGTCGATCTGCTCGGGGCTGACGTCGAGCGAGAAGCCGTCCTTGTCCTGATTGGCGGGCCGGCCGACCTGGAGGTCCTTGAAGAGGGAACCGACAAAGGTGTCGTTCAAGTACAGGCGGGTGTCGGCGCCTTCCAGGAACCGTACGAAGCCGAACTTCGTCTGCTGCGCCTTCGCGGCGCCGCCGAGCGCGTCGGTCACGCGCTTGACGTGGGCTTCGTAGTCGGAGACGACCTGCTTCGCCTCGTCCGCCTTGCCGAGGGCGTCGGCGTGCAGGGCGAAGTTGGCGCGCCAGGGGCCACCGGTGGACTCGGTGAGGACGGTGGGGGCGATGGCGGAGAGCGACTTGTAGTTCTTCTCGTCGCGGACCTTGCTGCTCAGGATCAGGTCGGGCTTCAGCGCGTTGATGGCTTCGAGGTTGGGGGTGGCGATGACCCCGACCGGCTTGATGTCCTTCGTCTTGTCCGCAGGAAGGTACGCGGCGAAGGGAGCCTTGTCGGCCACGGTGGTGGCCCCGACCGGGGCGATCCCCAGGGTGATGGCCGAGTCGAGCGAGTCGGTGTCGAGCACGACGACGCGCTGAGGGGAGTCCTTCACCTCGACGTCACCCATGGCCGTCTTGACGGTACGAGTCCCACCCCCCGCACCGGAACCCGCGCCGGAAGCCCCGCTCTTGGCCGAACCCGCGTCGTCACTGCCGCTGCCCCCGCACGCGGTGAGAGCGACGGCGAGCACGGCGACGACGGCAACGCCCAGGGTGCCACGGCCGGTGGAAATTCTGAGCACGTGAGCCTCCCTGACGACAGCCCGGCTTCCTCCGGACCAGTAAGGCAAACCTAATCTCGCACCCACCCACACAACAAGTCACTTTCGAATCACGGTCGGTGGGGGCGGGGAGGGGTGAGGGTGACGCGGTCCCTGCGGGTCAGTACCAAGAGGTAAGCAGGGGTGTACGGGAGCGAGGCGCTGGGCGCTTGGTGCTTGCCGGGCCGCCCCTCCTCCTGCCAGTGTCGCGCCTCCAGGGGAGGAGTAAAGGGCGCTCCTTCGTCGCGTCGGCTGCGCCGACTCCGCTGCGCTCCGCCCTTGACACCTCCCCTTCCGGCGCGTGTACGGAAGAGGGGGGGCGGCCGGGGGGAGGGGGCCCAAGGGGTCCGCTGCACTGCCACTCGGCTAAGGGGCTGGCAGGCGGGTGGGCCCTGCGGGGCTGCGCAGCAGAGGAATGGGGTGACTCGGCACCGGCTCAGCGGCTGACGGTTCGCCGTTTGCTGAGACGCAAGCCCCGCTGGTCACCGATGCGTTGTGGTGCCCGGAAGGCGGACGGGTTCTGCGGCCCGGCCGGGTCTGCGGGCCGCCCCCTTGCCGATCTATCCCGTATGCGCCTGTTTGGAAGGCTATTGAGGGTCCCTTCGGGCGGCACATGTGTCCTCAGGTGCGTTAGCAGCCCTCCGGAACGCATAGACGACCCCCAGGGGCCCACTTGGCACCACGCGCGCCCCAGTAGGCACCTTCCCGCACCGCCGGGCGGAGCCCGCCGCCCGGTCGGCCTCCCGGGCCATCCACCCCCACCCACATGCTCCATATAGACCGGTTTGGCGACCCGTTGAGGGTCTCCTCGGGCGGCACATGTGTCCTCAGGTGCGTTAGGAGCACTCCAGGACGCATGGACAGCCTCCAGAGGCCCACTTGCCGCCACCCGCGCCCCAGAAATCCCACGACCCACACCACGGTGACCAGCGGGGCATGTGTCTGAGGAACTGGCGGCCGTCAGACGCTGAGACGAGCCGGGCAGCCCCATTCCTCTGCCGCGTGCCCCGCAGGGCCCACCGGCCCGCCAGCCCCTGAGCCAAGTGGCAGTACGGCGCCACCTCTTGGGCCCCCCTTCCCCCCGGCCGCCCCTCCCGCACCCGCACTTGCGCTGGAGGGACGGGTGTCAAGGGTGAAGCGCAGCGCAATCGGCGCAGCCGACGCGACGCAGGAGCGCCCTTTACACCCGGCCCGGAAGCGCGACACTCAAAGGCCGGAGGGGCGGCCCCACGCCCAACAACCTCCGCCACCGGCACACCCCCGACAGAGTTCCGCTCTGACCCGCAGACAACAACCCCACGGCGCCCAGCGGGGCATGAGTCTCAGCAAACAGCGGACCGCCGGCCGCTGAGCCGGTGCCGAGTCACCCCATTCCTCTGCCGCGCGCCCCGCAGGGCCCACCCGCCCGCCAGCCCCTGAACCGACCGGCAGAACAGCGGACCCCCCGGGCCCCCTCCCCCCGGCCGCCCCCCCTCTCCCGTACACGCGCCGGAAGGGGAGGTGTCAAGGGCGGAGCGCAGCGGAGTCGGCGCAGCCGACGCGACGTTAGGAGCGCCCTTTACACCTCCCCTGGAGGCGCGACACTGGCAGGAGGAGGGGCGGCCCAGCGCCAAGCACCTCGCCCCCGCACACCCCGGTCTACCTCTTGGTACTGACCCGCGCCCACCCGCGTCACGTCACGGTTCTCGTGCGTACAGCGCGTAGTACACCGTCGCCGTGACGCCCGCCGCGATGATCAGGCCCAGGCCCGAGGACGAGAAGACGCTGTGGCCCGAGAGGCAGACCAGGAAGCCGACCGCCGCGCCCGTCAGCGCGCCCCAGGCGGCGGCGCGGGGTTCGCGTGGCAGGGAGTGCTGTACGAGGAGGAGCCCGACCAGCAGGGCCAGCAGCACCGCTCCGGAGATCAGCGCCAAGGCCAGCTGGCCGTTTGTGGCCGGGCCGCCGTCGCGGGCGATGGATGCCGCGTACGCGCCGTAGATGATGCCCAGGACGAGAGAGACCGCCAGGGCTAGCGGTGACAGGCGGCGGTGGCGGCGGCCGCCGTGCGTGGCGGTGTCGCGTACGACCGTGGCACCCGCCATGGGCCTGCTGGCCCTGGTCCTGGTCGAGGTCGTGGTGCCGTACCGCGTGGCGCCCTGTGGGCCGGTGGTGACGGCGGCGGACCGTGCTGCTGCGCGGTGCCACGAGACGCGGTGCCGCGTCGACATCCGTACGGGTGTGGCCATGACCGGGGCTCCTTCCCTGCGCCCCCCGTTTATCCCCACTCCAGAGCACACCCGGCCGTCCCGCGCGTCAACCTCACCGGGTCGGCGGCGCCCCGCTCGCGCCCGTCGCCCGCGCGCCATCCCCTGGGAGAGTGCCCCCCTCTCCCGCTCGCCGCCGCGTCCGCCACGCCCGCCGCTCCCACCCCCACCCCCACCCCCTCGTTTCGGGCGCCCTGATCGTCCTGCTCGCGCTGCTCGTCCCCGTCAGCGCCATCGCCGCCTGGTCCGACCTGGAGGTCGGTGACACCGGCCGCTTCATCTCGACCGTGGCGCCGCTCGACTCGGACCCCCACGTACGGCAGGCGGTCGCCGACCGGATCACTGACGAGGTGATGACGCAGGTCAGAGTGGGTCCGCTCCACCAGAGCGTCCGGAGTCTGCTGCACGAGGCCGTGCTGTCCTTCGCGACCACCGAAGCCTTCAAGAACGCCTGGCGGACCGCCGCCCGCGCCGTTCACTCCGCCGCCGCCGAAGTCCTCAGCGGCGACCACAGCAACGGGAAGAACACTCCCGGCGGGCACCGCAAGAACGGCCAGAACGACCGGACCGTGACCATCGACCTCGCGCCCATCGCCGAGCAGGTGAAGAGACAACTGGTCACCGACCACGTGCCGTTCGCCAACCGCATCCCCGTACGGCACACGGAGATCACCGTCCTGGAGTCCAACGGCCTCGGCGTCTGGCGCGTTGTCGCCCAGGGACTCCGCACCGCCGGTATCTGGCCGGCCGTGGGGACGGTGGTTCTCGCGGCGGTGGCCCTCCTGCTCGCCGCCGACCGCCGCCGCGCGCTGATCCGCGTCGGCGCCGCCTTCACGGCCGGTGCCGCGCTGCTGGTCATCGCGGTCGCGGTGGCCCGTGGTTCCGTACTGGCGGACCTGCCCAACAACGGCGACCGCTCCGCCGCCCGCGCGCTCTACGACGCGCTCACCGTCTCGTTGCGTACGGCCGCCTGGTCCGTCCTGGCCGCCGGGCCGGCCCTGGCCCTCGGCGCATGGCTCACCGGCCGCCGCCGCGCGCCGCGGCACCCGGCGCCGCCACCGTCCGCGCCCACCGCCCCGACCGCCCCGACCCCCACCGCTCCCCGTATCCCGCGCCGTACCTCCCGTCGCCCATCCCGCACCTGACCAGGCGACATACCGTCCTTTACTTAATCTTTATGCCGATACCACCCACTCGAATGTCCCTTTTGTTCCATCTGGAGCACCATGGGCTGTATGAGCCAGAACACAGCACACAGGCCCCCCACCTCAGGCACGGGCATGGGCACAGGCACAACTGGCACAGGAAGGGGCATGAGTACGTCGTCGGACTTCGGCACCACCAGTTACGGGTCCGGCACCGGCGCGCATGCCGAGCGCAAGGCCGCCTGGGCTGTTGGCGGCAGCATCCTTGCCGGTGTTCTGATGGTGGTCACCGGGGCGACCAACATCCTCCAGGGCATCACAGGCATCAGAAGGGACTCTTTCCTCGACCGGGTCACGGGCTACGCCTACCGGTTCAACATCACCTCGTGGGGCTGGATCCACTTCGCCCTCGGCGTCCTGCTTCTCCTCGCCGGGCTGGCACTTCTCGCCACCCGCGCGAAGTGGGCACGCTACGTGGGTATGGGGATCGCGGCACTGAACCTGGTCGCACAGTTCATGTACCTGCCGTACAAGCCGGTCTGGGCAGTCGTGGGTATGGCGCTGTCGGCGTACATCCTCTGGGCGCTGGCGAGCAACCACGGACTCGGATCCGGTGCAAGGACCTGACGCCCGGCCCCGACTCCGACCAAGAACAGCACAACCTCCCTCCACAACACACAACGCACACACGCAACGCACAACACGCAATGCGCATATGGGGACAGCGGCAGACGTCGTTGTCCCCATATGCGCGTCCTCCGTGCTGTTGGGGGCTACGACAACGGGGCAACGGACAGTCCGCACACCGCGTCTGATGGGATGGGACGAGGGCGCGAGCCCTTGTGTTGTGTTGTGTCGAGCGAGTGAGAGGCCCGCCCGTGAACGTGCCCCGGTTACCCACCATCCAGCCCGGCGTCCGCCCTGACGTCCAGACCGAAGACCGGCCCACGTCCCGCCCCCCGCACAGGCGCCTGCTCGCCGCCGCCACGGGGCTCTTCCTCGTCGGCGCCACCCTTCTCACCGGCTGCCGCCTCCTGGGCACCGACGCCGTCACCCCCGTACCGCAGCTCCTCGCCTTCCTCCCCTGGCTGCTCGTGCCCCTCACACTCGCCGCGCTCGCCACGGCGCTGCTGCGCTGGCGTACGGGGATGGTCTGGGCGCTGGTGGTGCTCGCCGCGACGGGGTGGTCGGTCCGTACGTACGACACGGACGGCGACCGGTCCGGTGACTACGCCGCAGCCGCGCACACAGGCCCCGCCCCGGACGGCCCCGCCTCCACCCGTCTCCGCGTCCTGACCTCCAACGTCGAGTTCGGCCAGGGCACGCTCGGCCTCATCGACACCATCCGCCGCGAAAAGCCCGACCTCGTCTTCGTCCAGGAGTGCGAATTCGTCTGCGCGCGCCTCCTCGCCGACCGGATCCCGGCCACGGACTACCCGTACCGCAACGTCGTCACGGCCGACCGCGCCGCGGGCTCCGCCATCCTGTCCGTCTTCCCGCTCACCCCCGCCGCCGGTGTCAAGGGCACCCTCGCCATGCCGGGCTCCACCGCCCGGATCGGCGGCCGTACGGTCCACCTCCAGCTCGCCCACCCGCTGCCGCCCATCCCCGGCATGGTCGACGACTGGCGTAGGGAGCTGGGCCACCTCCGTACGTACGCCGCCGCCACCCGCGAGGACGGCGCCCCGGTCATCGTGGCGGGCGACTTCAACGCCACCCGCGACCACGCCGCCTTCCGCGCCCTCCTGAAGAGCGGCGGGCTGCGCACCAGCGCGCTGGTGGCGGGGGCGGGCCGGACCCCGTCCTGGCCGGCGGGCGTGCCCAGGCCGCTGGGGGCGCAGATCGACCATGTGCTGGTGAGCGAGGACTTCTCCGTACGGAGCGCCCGTTTCATCGACCTCGCGGACACGGACCACCGGTCGCTGCTCGTCACACTCGACCTCCCGGCGGCCGACACGGACCGGGAGCCGGCCGACGCGAAGCGGGAGCCGGCCGACGCGGAAGGCCCCGACGCGGAGCCGGCCGACGCGGAACGCCCAGACTCCGAGCCGACCGAGGTGCAGGCGCGGTAGTACGGCGGGAGGATCGAAGCATGAACTTCGCAAACCCCTCGGGCGGCGACGACGCGGTCCTCCGGAACATCAACGACCTGGTCGCCGAGGAACGCGCCCTCCGCGACCGCTCCACCGAGAGCCACGGCCTCACGGCCGACGACCAGCAGCGGCTGCGCTCCGTGGAGATACGGCTCGACCAGTGCTGGGACCTGCTGCGGCAGCGCCGCGCCAAGTCGGAGTTCGGCGAGAACCCGGACGAGGCGCGGCTGCGGCCCGCGGGCGAGGTCGAGGGATACCAGACCTGAGCCGGCGACTCGACGACGCGGCGACGCGGCGACTCCTCGTACGGCAGTGTGCGGGCCATGAGTGACAACGGCGAAGGCGACGACAAGACGAACGGGGGCACGGAGAAGCCGGACCGCTCCCCCCGCCTCGCCCCACCCGCATGGCTCCTCGCGAACCTGCGCCCCCGCCCCGCCCCCGTCCCCCGGGCCGCCGTCGTCCGCGCCTCCGTCGCCCTGGCCGCGCCCCTCGCGGTCGGTCTCGCCACGGACCGGACGGACTACGGCGCGCTGGTGTCGATGGGCGCGCTGTTCGCCATCCTCGGCGACACCGCCGACGCGTACCGGATGCGGATCTTCAACATCGCGCTCCCGCAGCTCTTCGGTGCCGTCGGCGTGACGATCGGCACGCTTGTCCACGGGCAGGGCGGCTGGCTCGCCGTCGTCGTGCTGACGCTGGTCGCGCTGGTCTCGGGGATGATCTCGTCGATCGGCGCGGTGGCCTCCGTATCGGGGCTGCTGCTCCTGATCAACGCGGTGGTGGGCGCGGGTCTGCGGCTGCCGGATCCGTGGTGGCTGGCGCCGCTGCTGCTCTCGCTGGGCGGGCTGTTCGTCCTCGCACTGTCGCTGCTGGCCTGGCCCCTGCGCGGCCGGGAACCGGAACGGGCCGCCGTCGCCCGGACGTACCGCGCGCTGGCGGACCTGCTGGAGGCGGCGGGCCGTACGCCGGCGGACAGTGGTACGTACGACACGAAACGCCAGGCCGTCACCGACGCCCTCAACCACGCCTACGACCTCGTCCTCGCCCGCCGCGCCCGCGAACACGGCCGGTCCGCCGGGCTCGTACGGCTGCTCGCCCAGCTCAATGTGGTCATCCCGCTGGTCGAGGCCACCCCCGCCGTCCATCTGACGGCCGGTGGCCGCCCGCTGCCCGCCGCCGTCCCCGCGGCGGTACGGGAACTGGCCGACGCGGTCGCCACCGGCCGCCCCGGCGGCCCGCCCCCGGAGCTGCCGGTGCCCGGGACACCCGCCGAGCGGGCGGTGGACACGGCGCTGCGGCACGCGACGGCGGTGGTACGCGAGGCAGCAACGGGCGGCACCCCCACACCTACGCCCACCGGCTCATCCACCGCCTCCGCCACATCCACCGCCACCTCCGACACCGACGACCGCCTCGGCCGCCCCGACGCCCTCCGCGTGCGCGCCCGCCGCGCCGCCCGCGCCGTCCTGTTCTCCGCCGCGTCCTGGCGCTACGGGCTGCGGCTCGCGCTCTGCATCGGCCTCGCCCAGGCGCTGGTCTCGCTGGTCGCCGTGCCGCGTTCGTACTGGGTCGCGCTCACCGTCACCTTCATCCTCAAGCCGGACTACGGCTCGGTCTTCTCGCGCGCCGTGCTGCGCGCGCTCGGCACGGTGGCCGGGCTGGTCGTCGCGGCGGCGGTGCTGTCGGCGACACCGCGCGGGTGGTGGGACGTGGTGGTGATGCTGGTGCTCGCGGGAATCGTCCCGGCGGTGTCGGCGAAGGGGTACGCGTTCCAGACGGCTGCCATCACCCCGGTGATCCTGCTGATCTCCGACACCCTCAACCACGAGGGCTTCGACCTGGTGCTCCCGCGCTTCGTGGACAGCATGATCGGCTGCGCGATCGCGCTGGTGGCGGGGTATCTGCTCTGGCCGGAGAGCTGGCACACCCGGGTCGGCACCCGGCTGGCGGACGCGGTGGACGACACGGCGGAGTACGTACGGAGCGCGTTCGCGCCCGGCGCCGACCAGCCGGAGCGGGTGCGGCAGCGCCGCCGTATCTACCGTGAACTCTCGGTCGTACGGACCGAGTTCCAGCGCGCCCTGACCGAACCCCCGCCCACCGGCACCCGGGCCATGACCTGGTGGCCGCTCGTCGTCGCGGTGGAGCGGATCGTGGACGCGACCACGGCGGCCCGCGTCCGTATCGACCACGGCGCCCGGCCGCCCGCCCCCGCCGAGGTGGCCGGCGTCGAACGCCAACTGCGCGAGCTGGCCGCGGCCGTACGGTCGAGCCGCACGGCGGTACGGGCCCGGGACCGGGCCCAGGAACGGGCACGGGTACGGCCTGATCCGCACCCACACCCGTACGAAGCCGAAGCCAACGCCGACACCGACGCCATCACCGAAGCAGCCAACGCCCACACCCACGCCGAAACCGACGAGCGGAGCCCCCTCGCCCCCCTGCGCCACGAAGTCGGCGCCGCCCGCGCGATCGTGTCAACGACCTGGCTGTGACGCCCGGTCGCGCAGATCGGGCGGCTCGGGGCGCAGCGTCCGACAGCTTCGGCAGCCGCGCACGCCCGACCCCACGCCCGCCCCCATCCCTGCCCCTGCCCCTGCCCCCGGATCCCCCCGCCCCGCCACTTCGAGCGTCGCCCACACCCGCTTGCCGGGCCCGCTCCGGGGTGCCACCCCCCAGTCGGTGGCCAGCGCGTCGATCAGCGCGAGCCCGCGCCCGCACTCGTCGTCCGGCTCCGAAACGCGCGGCCGGGGCAGGCACTCGCCCGCGTCCTCGACCTCCAGCCTGAGCAGCCCTTCGACCCGGAGCAGGGTGACGGCGATCTCCCGCCCGCGCGGGCTCCCGTGGCGCAGGGCGTTGGTGACGAGTTCCGACAGCAGAAGCGCGGCGGTGTCACCGGGTTCACCGGGCAGTCCGAAGTCACGCCGCAGCACGTCCCGCGCGCGGCTGACGCTTCTGGGGTGCCCGGGAAGCTGAAAAGTCACACAGTGGTCGTGCAGGCGGCTCCGGTCGTACTGGTCGTACTGGTCGCGCTGTTCACCGTCGTGGTTCATGGAAAAGACCTTTCCCCGTGACAGCGGTTTTACTTTCCGTAAATCAATGGTGACTGTGGGCATTCAAGTGGAACGGCAGGTCAACCCGACAACCCCCTTCACCCCGGGCCCAGTTGTTCGCACCGCCACACAAAAAAAGCCCTCTGCCCCTGTCCCGTCCGTCAACCACGACGACGGAGGGAACAGAGGCAGAGGGCCACAGAGGGCCGCAGAGGCCCACACCCAGAAAAACGCTACTCGGCCGACCCCGCCGCCTTCGCCGACGGCTTCGCGACCGGCTTGCGCAGCGCGATGTTCAGCTCGCGCAGCCGCGACTCGTCCAGCTCCGTCGGGGCGCCCATCATCAGGTCCTGGGCGTTGCCGTTGAGCGGGAAGGCGATCGTCTCGCGGATGTTCGGCTCGTCCGCCAGCAGCATGACGATCCGGTCGACGCCCGGGGCGATACCGCCGTGCGGCGGGGCGCCGAGGCGGAAGGCGCGGAGCATGCCGGCGAACTCGTGCTCGACGGTCTCGCGGTCGTAACCCGCGATCTCGAACGCCTTGAGCATCAGCTCGGGCTCGTGGTTACGGATCGCGCCGGACGACAGCTCGATGCCGTTGCAGACGATGTCGTACTGCCACGCCAGGATGTCCAGCGGGTCCTTCGTCTCCAGGTCGTCCAGGCCGCCCTGGGGCATCGAGAACGGGTTGTGCGAGAAGTCGATCTTCCCGGTCTCCTCGTCCTTCTCGTACATCGGGAAGTCGACGATCCAGCAGAACCGGAACACGCCGTCCTCGAAGTGGCCCGCGCGCTTGGCCGCCTCGACCCGGACCGCGCTCATGATCTTGGAGACTTCGTCGAACTCGCCCGCGCCGAAGAAGATCGCGTGGCCGGGGACGAGCGAGAGGCGGTCCGTGAGGACCTTGACGTCGTCCTCCGTGAGGAACTTGGCGATCGGGCCGCTCAGCGCGCCGTCGTCGCCGACCCGCACCCACGCCAGGCCCTTGGCGCCGTGCTCGACCGCGTACTCACCGAGGCCGTCGAAGAACTTGCGCGACTGGCCCGCCGTGTCCGGCACCGGCAGCGCGCGGACGTGCTTGCCCGCGAACGCCTTGAAGCCGGAGTCCGCGAAGACGTCCGAGATGTCGACCAGTTCGAGCTTGGCGCGCAGGTCCGGCTTGTCGTTGCCGTACTTCAGCATCGACTCGCGGAACGGGATGCGCGGGAACGGGGAAGTGACATGACGCCCGCCGCCGAACTCCTCGAACAGCTCGGTCATCAGCTTCTCGATCGGCTGGAAGACGTCTTCCTGCTCGACGAAGCTCATCTCGACATCGAGCTGGTAGAACTCGCCCGGCGAGCGGTCCGCGCGCGCGTCCTCGTCGCGGAAGCACGGCGCGATCTGGAAGTAGCGGTCGAAGCCCGAGATCATCAGCAGCTGCTTGAACTGCTGCGGGGCCTGCGGCAGCGCGTAGAACTTGCCGGGGTTCAGCCGGGACGGGACCACGAAGTCACGGGCGCCCTCGGGGGAGGTCGCGGTGAGGATCGGGGTGGCCATCTCGTTGAAGCCGAGCGCGGTCATCTTGTGCCGGATGGCGGAGATGACGGCCGTACGCAGCATGATGTTGCGGTGCATGCGCTCGCGGCGCAGATCCAGGAAGCGGTACTCCAGGCGCCGCTCCTCGTTGACGCCGTCCTCGGCGTTGATCGTGAACGGCAGCGGGCCGGCCGCGCCCAGGATCTCGACCTCGGAGACCTCGATCTCGATCTCGCCCGTCGGCAGCTCCGGGTTGACGTTCTCCGCGCCGCGCGCGGAGACCTTGCCGTCGATCCGGACGACGGTCTCCTTGGTGAGCTTGGACAGCTCGTCGTTGGCGGCGGTGCCGGGACGGGCGACGAGCTGCACCAGACCGTAGTGGTCACGGAGATCGATGAAGAGGATGCCGCCCAGGTCTCGGCGATTGTGCAGCCAGCCGCTCAGCCGGACGTCGGCACCGACGTCGGAGGCGCGGAGCTGGCCGCAGGTATGGGACCTGTACCGATGCATCGTCGTTCATCCAGTCTTAGCAATCGAGGGGTGTGCCAGGAGACACAAGGTTAGCGCCCGGCACGGACACCCCTCCCGGCAGAGCACCGCAGAGGCCCCCGGCTCTGCTCTTGGCCGCTCTCGGTGGCGTTCGGTCTGCCGGTATTCATAAAGTGGGGCAATGCGCACCGAGGAGGTCCTGGCCGCCATCGCCACCGGCGTATGGCGCTGGGAGAGCGCGTCCAACACGGTCACCCTCGACGCCGAAGCGGCCCGGCTCTACGGACTGCCCGCCGAACCGGCCGTCCTGCCGGAGAACGTCGTCCGCGCCCGCTACCACCCGGTCGACTGGAACGAGATCATCAGCATCATCAGGCTCGCCATCGCCGAGGACACCCTGGCCGAGGCCCGGATGCGGGTCGTGGACAGCGAGGGGCGGGTGCTGCGCACCGTACGGTCCCGCTGCCGGCCCACCGTGCGGATCCGGCCCGACGGCAGCCAGGAGACCGAGCTGAACGGCACCGTCCAGGAGGTGGTGTCCGAGCCGCGCCCCGGTACGGCGGTCGAGGGGACGTCGATCACCGGCGACTGGCGCCGCTCCCGCGAGGCGTTCCTGCTGGACGCGGGGCGGGCGCTGGCCGAGGCCCGTTCGACCGGCGAGGTGCTGCGCGTGGCCGCCTCGCTGTCCATGCCCGGTTTCTCGCCGGACGGACTGGCCGTCTTCAGCGTCTCCGGCGAGCGGCTGCGGCTCATCGGGCACCACGGGCACGACGCAGGGGACGTCGTCCCCTTCGAGGAAATGGCGCTGAACACGGACTACCCGGCGGCGGAGGTGGCGCGGACCGGCCGGGCGATCTATCTGCCGGCCCCCGAGGCGTACGAGAGCCGCTATCCGACCACCTGGCAGTACGTCCGGCGCTTCGACCGCCGCTCCTGGGCGTTTGTGCCGCTGATTGTCGCGGGCCGGACGCTGGGCACGTGGATGGCGGCCTTCAAGCACCGCGTCGCGTTCTCGCCGGACGAGCGGTCCGTCCTGACGACGGTGGCGCGCATGCTCGCGCAGGCGCTGGCGCGCGCCGGGGTCGCCGAGTCGGAGCGCGAGCTGTCCCTCGGCCTCCAGCGCTCGATGATGCCGACGACGGGCCCGGCGATCCCGGGGATGACGGTCGCGGCGCGGTACGTGCCGACGGGCGGCGGGCTCCAGGTGGGCGGCGACTGGTACGACATGATCCCGCTGCCGGGCGGACCGGGGGGCGTGGGCACGGGCACCGGCACCGGCACCGGCACCGGCACCGGCACCGGACGGTTCGCGCTGGTCATCGGGGACGTCCAGGGGCACGACGTACGGGCCGCCGGCCTGATGGGCCAGCTCAGGATCGCGCTGCGGGCGTACGCCTCCGAGGGCCACCGGCCGGACGCGGTGCTCTCCCGGGCGTCGCGGTTCCTGGCGGGGCTCCAGCTGTACGGCACGGAGGCGAGCGCGGACGGAAGCGCCGCCGGTGGCGCCGAGGAGCCGGGGACGTACGAGCCCCGGTCGGTGTACTCCTCCCGGGAGGCGTACGAGAACCACGGCCCGCGCTTCGCGACCTGCCTCTACCTGGAGGTCGACCCCGAGACCGGGACGCTCGACATCGCCCGCGCCGGCCATCCGGACCCGGTGATCCTCTCGGCCGACGGTACGGCGGTCATCCGGCAGACCCTGGGCGGGCTGCCGCTCGGTATCGAGGCGGACTCGGACTATCCGACGACCCGGCTCGGCCTGGAGCCCGGAGAAACGTTGCTGCTCTGCACGGACGGGCTGATCGAGACCGGCGGCCACGACATGGCGTCCGGCTGGGACCGGCTGCGGCCCGTCATGGAGGAGCACCGCGCGTCGCCGGGGGACCCCGGCGATGCCAGTTCCGGGCTGGAGAAGCTCGCGGACGCGCTGATCCAGGCCGTCCACGGGCCCGGATCGCACTACACCACTGGACCGCTGGCCGACCGCCGCGAGGACGACATCGCGCTGCTGCTGCTCGCGCGCGACAGCGACCGGGGGGCCGCCCGGGGCGGCGCCCCCGCCGCCGTCGCGACGACCGCCCGGCGCACCGCCCTGACCGTCGCCCAGGCGGAACCGGAGCGGATCGCGGGCGCCCGGCGGCAGCTGCGTCAGCTGCTGCACGACTGGACGGATCAGGAGCAGGTCGACGCGGCCGAGCTGCTGGTCTCCGAGATGCTCACGAACGTCCTGGTCCACACCGACAACGACGCCCTGCTGGTCGCGGAGGCGCGCGGCGAGCGCGGCGGGCGCCGGCTGCGCGTCGAGGTCGCCGACGCCGGCGACCAGCTGCCGCACCGCAGACGTCCCGGCGAGCTGGCCTCCGGCGGGCGCGGGCTGCTGCTGATGGAGATGCTGGCGGACGCGTGGGGCGTGGACCCGAGGGGCGAGGGGAAGTCGATCTGGTTCGAGCTGTACGAGCACGAGGGCTGACGCACCGCCACCGCGCCACCCACCTCAAGCAGGCTGCCCGCGCTCCTGCCCCTGCCCCTGCCCGTCCCCCGGCGGCCCCTGCCCATGCCCGTACCGCTCCCGCAGCTCGGAGAGCACCCCGAACGCCGCCGCAGTGAGGGGTACGGCGAGCAGCATGCCCAGGATCCCGGCGACGCTCGCGCCCGCCGTGATCGCCAGCATCACCACGGCGGGGTGCATCTGGACCGTACGGCTCTGGATCATCGGCTGGAGCACATGCCCCTCCAGCACCTGCACGGCGAGCACCACGCCCAGCGCCCAGAGGCCGATGATCCAGCCCCGGTCGGCGAGCGCCACCAGCACGGCGACGGCGCCGGAGATAAAGGCGCCGAGATACGGGATGTACGCGCCGACGAACACCAGCGCGCCCAGCCCGACCGCGCCGGGCACCCGCAGGATCAGCAGGCCGATGGTGATGCAGATGGCGTCGATCAGGGCGATGACCGTGGTCCCGCGCATAAAGCCCTCGACGGCGTGGAAGGCGCGCCGCGCCATGGCCTCGACGGTGTCGCCCGTCGAGCCGGGCGCGAGAGATCTGAGCGAGCCGGCGACGCGGTGGGAGTCGCGGAGGAAGAAGAAGATCAGCAGCAGCGCGAGCACGGCGGTGGCGATCAGCTCACCGACGACGCTGATCCCGGTGAGCACCCCGGAGGCGGCGGTGGCGCCGAACTTCCCGAGCAGTTCCTTGGCGTTCTTCGCGACGTCGTCGAGCGAGGTGCCGGCGGCGCCGAAGTGCTTGGACAGGTCCTTCGCGGCCTGCCGCAGCGAGGCGAGGATCTGATCGCCGCTGTCGATCAGCGCGCTGACGACGATGTACCCGGCCCCGCCGACCACCGCCACCACGGCGACACAGGTCAGCCCGGCGGCCAGCGACCTGTTCAGCCGCATCCCGACGAGCCGCCGGTAGAGCGGGCCGAGCAGCGCGGTGCCGAGGATGGCGAGCAGGACGGGGGTGACGGTCGTCTTGAAGGTGACGCACAGCCAGACCGCGACGGCGCCCACCCCGGAGACCAGCAGCAGCACCCCGCACCAGGCGGCGAGGCGCCGAGCGCTCTCGGGCAGCAGAACGGGAGAAGACGACGTCCACATCCCCCCACCCGAACACGCCCCCACGCCCCTGTCCCCCGGAACCCGCCGCCCGAGTGACGCGCCGTCACACCGACAGGGGGGATATCCGGTGGAACCGGGGCCGTGGCTCCTGATCTCCTTGCCGACGTGAGCGACGCACCCATACCTCCGTTACCTCCGCAGCCGCCGGCCCCGCCGTGGCACCCGCAGCAGGGCGGGCACCCGGCGTACCCCTCGTCCCCGTACGGCGGCCCGGCCTGGACCGGTTACGGGCCTCCCGTACCGCCGCCGCCCGGTGAGGGGCCGCCGCATCCTGTGGTGCTGCTGGGACAAGCCGTACCGCCAGTGCCTGCACGACAAGGTCGTCTCCAGCGTCGTGATCACCCAGCGGTAGCAGCGCGTACGCGCATACGCGCCTACGCCGCCGGAATCGTCCCCAGCCGCCCCGCCTGAAAGTCCTCGAACGCCTGCTTCAGCTCGGCGTGACTGTTCATCACGAACGGACCGTAGTGCGCCATCGGCTCCCGGATCGGGCGCCCGCCGAGCAGCACGACCTCCAGGTCGGGCGTGTGCGCGTCCTGCGTCTCGTCCGCCCGTACGGTGATCGCGCCGCCCGCGCCGAACACCGCCGTCTGCCCGGTGCGCACCGGGCGCCGGTCCGTGCCGACCGAGCCGCGGCCGGCCAGTACGTACGCGAGGCCGTTGAAGTCCTCGCGCCACGGCAGCGTGACCTCCGCGCCGGGCCGCAGCGTCGCGTGGATCATCGTGATGGGGGTGTGGGTGATGCCGGGGCCCTCGTGGCCGTCCAGCTCGCCCGCGATCACCCGCAGCAGCGCGCCGCCGTCGGGCGAGGTCAGCAGCTGGACCTGGCCGCCGCGGATGTCCTGGTAGCGCGGGTTCATCATCTTGTCGGACGCGGGCAGGTTCACCCAGAGCTGGAGCCCGTGGAACAGCCCGCCCGACATGACCAGCGACTCCGGCGGCGCCTCGATGTGCAGCAGGCCGGAGCCGGCCGTCATCCACTGGGTGTCGCCGCCGTGGATGTTCCCGCCGCCACCGTTGCTGTCCTGGTGGATGAAGCTGCCGTCGATCAGGTACGTGACCGTCTCGAAGCCGCGGTGCGGGTGCCAGGGGGTGCCCTTCGGCTCGCCGGGCGCGTACTCCACCTCACCCATCTGGTCCATCATGATGAACGGGTCGAGGTGCTCGTACCGTATGCCCGCGAAGGCGCGCCGCACCGGGAAGCCCTCTCCCTCGAAACCGCTCGGCGCGGTCGTCACGGCGAGCACGGGGCGGGCCACGGCCTCGGCCGGAGCGGCCACCCGGGGCAGGGTCAGCGGGTTTTCGACGGTCACTGCGGGCATGGTGGGCCTCCCCTGATGTTCTTCACGGTCCTTCTTTACGTTCAATTTAGTTGAACGCTGAACATTCTGCAAGGCGCGCACCAGACAGCAGGGCCCGCCCCGGACAGACAGCAGGGCCCGCCCCGGCTTACACCCGGGGCGGGCCCTGAGAAATGAATAAAGAAGAAGGTCAGCCGTACATGCGCCGCATCGCGAAGTCCACCATCTGCTCGACCGCCTTCGCGTCGAACACCATCCGGTGGTCGCCCTCCATGTCGAGCACGAAGCCGTACCCCGTCGGCAGCAGGTCGATCACCTCCGCGCCCGTGATCACGAAGTACTTCGACTCCTTGCCCGCGTACCGCCGCAGCTCCTTCAGCGTCGAGAACATCGGGATCACCGGCTGCTGCGTGTTGTGCAGCGCCAGGAAGCCCGGATTGTCGCCGCGCGGGCAGTACACCTTCGAGGTCGCGAAGATCTGCTGGAAGTCCTCGGCCTGGAGCGACCCCGTCGTGAACGCCCGGACGGCGTCACCCAGCGACGGAGGCGACGGCTCCGGATACAGCGGCTGCTCGCCGTAGCCGCCCATGGGCTGCTGCGGCTGCTGGGTCTGCTGCGCGTACTGCTGCTGGGCGCCAGGACTCTGGTCGTAGCCGTACATGAGCGCAAGAGTAGCCGTCGGGCGCGTCACACAAACCCTGACGGGGTTGCATCTTATTACCCATGGGTAGCATCATCGTAGCTACTACCCAGTACCTCTCTCGGTACTGCCCGATCTTCCCTACCTTCCCGGACCATACGGAGTCGTCGCCATGGGGCACTACAAGTCGAATCTCCGCGACATCGAGTTCAACCTCTTCGAGGTCCTCGGGCGCGACAAGCTGTACGGTACGGGCCCGTTCGCGGAGATGGACGTCGAGACCGCGAAGAGCATCCTCGAAGAGATCACCCGCCTCGCGGAGACCGATCTCGCCGCGTCGTTCGCGGACGCGGACCGCACTCCGCCGGTCTTCGACCCGGAGACCGGCACCGCTCCCGTGCCGGCCGCCTTCAAGAAGAGCTACCAGTCCTTCATGGACTCCGAGTACTGGCGGCTCGGCCTGCCCGAGGAGATCGGCGGCACCCCCGCCCCCCGCTCGCTGATCTGGGCCTACGCGGAGCTGCTCCTCGGCGCGAACCCGGCCGTGTGGATGTACGCGTCGGGCCCCGCCTTCGCCGGCGTCCTCTACGACGAGGGCAACGAGGCGCAGAAGAAGGCCGCGGCGATCGCCGTCGAGAAGCAGTGGGGCTCCACGATGGTCCTCACCGAGCCGGACGCCGGCTCGGACGTCGGCGCGGGCCGTACGAAGGCCGTCGAGCAGGAGGACGGCAGCTGGCACATCGAGGGCGTGAAGCGCTTCATCACCTCCGGTGAGCACGACATGTCCGAGAACATCATTCATTACGTGCTCGCCCGCCCCGAGGGCGCCGGCCCCGGCACAAAGGGCCTCTCCCTCTTCCTCGTACCGAAGTACGAGTTCGACTGGACGACCGGCGAACTGGGCGCGCGCAACGGCGTGTACGCGACGAACGTCGAGCACAAGATGGGCCTCAAGGCGTCGAACACCTGCGAGATGACCTTCGGCGACCGCCACCCCGCCAAGGGCTGGCTGATCGGCGACAAGCACGAGGGCATCCGCCAGATGTTCCGCATCATCGAGTTCGCCCGCATGATGGTCGGCACAAAGGCCATCGCGACCCTCTCCACCGGCTATCTGAACGCGCTGGAGTACGCCAAGGAGCGCGTCCAGGGCCCCGACCTGGCGCAGTTCATGGACAAGGCCGCGCCCAAGGTCACCATCACCCACCACCCGGACGTGCGCCGCTCGCTGATGACGCAGAAGGCGTACGCGGAAGGCATGCGCGCGCTCGTCATGTACACCGCGTCGGTCCAGGACGAGATCGCCGTCAAGGAGGCCGAGGGCGAGAACGCCAAGGCGCTGCACGGCCTGAACGACCTGCTGCTGCCGATCGTGAAGGGGTACGGCTCCGAGCGGTCGTACGAGCAGCTCGCGCAGTCCCTCCAGATCTTCGGCGGCTCCGGCTACCTCCAGGAGTACCCGGTCGAGCAGTACATCCGGGACGCCAAGATCGACACGCTCTACGAGGGCACGACGGCGATCCAGGGCCAGGACTTCTTCTTCCGGAAGGTCGTCCGCGACCAGGGCCAGGCGCTCAACACCCTCTCCGAGGAGATCAGGACGTTCCTGGCGGTCGCCACCGGCGGTGCGGAGCTGGCCCCGGCCCGCGAGGCGCTCGGCACCGCGGCCGGCCACCTGGAGGCGATCGTCGCCGCGATGCTGGCCGATCTGACCGCCACCGGCGACGACGTCAAGAACATCTACAAGGTCGGGCTCAACACGACGCGTCTGCTGATGGCCTCGGGCGACGTGGTCGTCGGCTACCTGCTGCTGCGGGGCGCCGCGGTGGCCGCGGAGAAGCTGGAGACGGCCGCGGCGAAGGACGTGGCGTTCTACCAGGGCAAGATCGCGGCGGCGAAGTTCTTCGCGGCGAACGTGCTGCCGGGGGTCGCGACGGAGCGGGCGCTGGCGGAGGCGGTCGACAACTCGCTGATGGAGCTGGACGAAGCGGCCTTCTGAGCCTGCCCAGTTGGCGAGCCCGGGTGCGGGCGCTCTTTCAGAGGGCGCCCGTGTCTTCGCCGTATCCACACTGTTCGCTGTTTCCACACCGATCGCGCACCCCGTGCGCACGATGTCGGCACCCCGTGCGCACGATGTCGGCACACCGTGCGCACGATGTCGGCACACCGTGCGCACGATGTCGGCCCGCGGTCGCCCCGTACCGGCCTTGGCACATGCCGTTACCGCCAGTGCCAAGGCCGCTGTCCGAGCCCGTCGTTATGGTGAACCCCATGAGCACTTCCCCCCGCTTCGACCGCGGCCACACCGACGACCTCATGACCTTCCTGGCGGCGAGCCCCACGCCGTACCACGCCGTGGCCAACGCCGCGGAGCGCCTGGAGAAGGCGGGCTTCCGGCAGGTGCGGGAGACGGACGCGTGGGACGGGTCGACGGGTGGCCGGTTCGTGCTGCGCGGCGGGGCGCTCATCGCCTGGTACGTCCCGGAGGGCGCCGAGCCGCACACCCCCTTCCGGATCGTCGGCGCGCACACCGACTCGCCGAATCTGCGCGTGAAGCCGCTGCCGGACACCGGCTCGTACGGCTGGCGCCAGATCGCCGTCGAGATCTACGGCGGGACGCTGCTCAACACCTGGCTCGACCGCGATCTCGGGCTGGCCGGCCGGATCAGCCTGCGGGACGGTACGCACCGGCTGGTGAACGTGGACCGGGCGCTGCTGCGCGTCCCCCAGCTGGCCGTCCATCTGGACCGCTCGGTGAACACCGACGGTCTCAAGCTGGACCGGCAGCGGCACATGCAGCCGATCTGGGGGCTCGGACGGCCCGAGGAGGGCGATCTGATCCGCTTCGTGGCCGAGGAGGCGGGCGTCGACGCGGAGGACATCACCGGCTGGGACCTGATGCCGCACGCGATCGAGCCGCCCGCGTATCTCGGCCGCGACCGCGAGCTGCTGGCCGGGCCGCGGATGGACAACCTGATCTCGGTGCACGCGGGTACGGCGGCGCTGGCGGCGGTCGCGACGGCCTCGGACGCGGCGGGGGTGGCGGGCGGGTCCGGCAGGTCCCGTAAATCCGGCAGAACCGGCGGACGCGCCGCCGCCGGATCCGCCCCGCTCCCGTACATCCCGGTGCTGGCCGCGTTCGACCACGAGGAGAACGGCTCGCAGTCGGACACGGGCGCGGACGGCCCGCTGCTCGGCACCGTGCTCGAACGCTCGGTGCTGTCGCGCGGCGGCTCCTTCGAGGACCGCGCGCGGGCCTTCGCAGGAACGATCTGTCTGTCGTCGGACACCGGCCACGCCGTGCACCCCAACTACGTCGACCGGCACGACCCGACGCACCACCCGCGCGCCAACGGCGGCCCGATCCTCAAGGTCAACGTCAATATGCGGTACGCGACGGACGGCAGCGGCCGGGCCGTCTTCGCCGCCGCCTGCGAGCGGGCGGGCGTGCCGTGGCAGACGTTCGTCTCCAACAACTCGATGCCGTGCGGCACGACGATCGGTCCGATCACCGCGGCGCGGCACGGCATCCAGACCGTCGACATCGGGGTGGCGATCCTGTCGATGCACAGCGCGCGCGAACTGTGCGGCGCGGACGACCCGTTCCTGCTGGCGAACGCGCTGGTGGCGTTCCTGGAGGACTGAGCGCGGTCCGGCGGGGAAACGCCCCTTCAAGGAGCGCCACCCCTCCGTCCAACGGCTACGCGTCGTCGAGCTACGCGTAGTCGAGCTACGCGTCGTCGAGCCCGGCCAGTACGAGCCCCAGCCGGGAGACCCCGTCGGCGCCGACACGGACCGGAACGCCCCAGTCCTGCTGGTGGACATGGCAGGCGGGGTACTCGTTGAGGGGATCGTCGTCGCAGGACGCCGCCATCGCGGACACGTGCAGCACCCCTTCCGTGACACCGTCGGCGAGCACCAGGTCGCGGCTCAGCTCCGTACCGGCGCCCGCGCCGTCCGCCAGCAGTCCGGGCGGGGTGGCGGAGACGAGCAGCCGGGTCGAGGGGCCGTAACGGGTGTCGAGCTTCTGGCCGGTCGGCGCGGTGAAGACGATGTCCAGCCGCAGCGCGCCGGGCGCGACCTCGGTGGCGGCCCGCTGGGTGCGGTGCGCGACGGACTCGACGCGTACCGCCTCGTCGGGCAGGCGCAGCCGGGTCAGCCGGTGGCGGGCGGACTCGACGACAAGGATGTCGTCACCGACGAGGACGGCGTCGCTCGGCTCCCGCAGGTCGGTCGCGAGGGTGGACACCTCGCCGGAGGCGGGGTCGTACCGCCGCAGGGCGTGGTTGTACGTGTCCGCCACGGCGACGGAGCCGTCCGGCAGCGCGGTGACGCCCAGCGGGTGCTGGAAGAGCGCCTGCCCGGCGGCGCCGTCGCGGTGGCCGAAGTCGAAGAGCCCGGTGCCGACGGCGGTCCGCACGGCGAACCCGCCCGTGGCCTCGTCCCGCTCGACGTAACGGAGCGCGCTGGTCTCGGAGTCCGCGACCCAGAGCCGCCCGCCGGCCGGGTCCGCCGCGAGCCCGGACGGCTGCGCGAACCACGCCTCGGCGGCCGGCCCGTCCACCAGGCCCTCGTTCGTCGTCCCGGCCGCGGCCTCGACGGTCCCGGTCGCCGGGTCGTACGTCCACAGCTGGTGGACCCCGGCCATCGCGATCCACACCCGGTCCGCCCACCAGGCGACGTCCCACGGCGAGGAGAGGTCGACCTCCCGCGCGGGCCCGGCGGTCGGTGAGCCCTGCCACCACTGCCGGCCGGTCCCGGCGACGGTCTCGATCACGCCGCTGACCGGGTCGTACGTGCGCAGCGCGTGGTTCACCGTATCGGCGACGATCACCCTGCCGTCGGGCAGCAGCGCGAGCCCCTGCGGCTCGCTGAAGGCGTCAGGACCGAAGCCGCGCCCGCCACCGCCGATCCGGCGTACGACGCTCTCGCCGTCCGCGGCCAGCTCGACCAGCTGATGGCGGGTGGAGTCCGAGACGAGGAACGTCCCGCCCGGCAGCGCCAGCACCTTCCCCGGGAACCGCAGATCGCTCGCGACGGGCTCCGGCGGCACATACGGCCCGTCCCCGCGCCGCAGCGTCCCCTTCGCCGCGTGCTCCTCCTCCAGCTCCTGGACAAGCCTCGCGAGGGCGTGCGCGTGCCCCTCCCCCGCGTGCTGCGCGACGACATACCCCTCGGGATCGATCACGACCAGCGTGGGCCAGGCCCGCACGGCGTACTGCTTCCAGGTCGCCAGCTCGGGATCGTCGAGCACGGGGTGGTGCACCTCGTACCGCTCGACGGCGTCGACGACGGCCCGGTGATCGGCCTCGTGCACGAACTTCGGCGAGTGGACGCCGATGATCACCACCGTGTCGCGGTGCTTCTCCTCCAGCTCACGCAGCTCGTCGAGGACATGCAGACAGTTGATGCAGCAGAACGTCCAGAAATCTAGCACCAATGTGCGACCTCGGAAGTCCGCGAGGGACAGTTCCTTACCGCCGGTATTGATCCAGGATCGCCCTTGCAACTCAGGGGCGCGGACGCGTGCGCGCTTACTCATGACGTCAAGGGTGCCACTACCGCCACGGCGGCCATGACACCCCCGGACCCGCTACACCCGCCTCACATCGTCCGGGGGCACCAGCCACTCGGCACCCCCGCCCGCAGGCCGCAGGAACGCGGTAGGACGCTTGCGGCGCAGCCACGAGGGCTCGGCGGGGTCCTCATAGTCGGGGATCACGTCGCGCAGGATGCCGACACGTCCGGTGGCGTCCTCCACCTGTGCGCCGATGTCGTCGCGCGCGATCACCCGTGCCCCTCCGGGTGCCGCCTCATGTAGACGTTGCAGTCGGACACCGTGGTCATGTCGCCACCGGTACGCGCACGGTCCCGCACGTTCGCGAGTTCGGTGCAGCCCGGACACCCCTCCACCGGGGTCGGCTCCAACTCCATACGTAACGGCAGTTCCACCGGCATGGTCTGGTAACGCGTCGGTTCGGTCATTCCGTGATCGTGATGCGCCCTCATGGACGTATCCACTCCGAGCGGACGACAGTTGAGCCGTTGTTCGCTACGGTCACAGAAAGGCCCAAACGTCTGCGGGAGACCTCTTGAACTCAGCCCTACGATCAGCTATGGCAGATGCCGGTGTCAGTACACGTCAGCTTGCCGTGCATATTGGTGTGACTGGCAAGACAGTCGAACGATGGCTGGCGGACGCTGAGCTGACGCCCCACGCACGGAACCGCGATGACGCCTGCCGGGCGTTGGGAGTGGACGAGGAAATGATCTGGCCCCAGGTAGTCAAAGACCGCATCAAGAGCGGCCACGACCGCGAACTAGTCCACAGCTACCCGTACCGCTCCGCATGCCCGTCGACGGTGTGGAACGAGCTGATCAGCGATGCCGGCGCCGACCTGTTCTTCGCTGGATACACGAACTACTTCCTGTGGACCCAGGTTCCCGCGTTCCCCGAAATACTGCGCCGGAAAGTCGCTTCGGGGTGTCGCGTCCGCTTCCTGCTGGGAGACCCCGACGGCGAGGTGACCCGCCAGCGGGAGAGCATCGAGGATGTGGCCCTGACAGTCTCCACACGCATCCGCATCACACTGGAACACCTTGACCGCCTTGGCCCATTGGACGGCCTTGAGACACGCCTCAGCGCTCCGGAAGACGCGATCAACCATGTGAGCCTCTCCGTGTTCCGGTTCGATGCCGACGCCCTCGTAACTCCCCACCTTGCACGTCTGGTTGGCCATGATTCGCCGCTCCTCCACCTCCACAGGCGTGGTGACGGTGGCATGTTCGACCGCTTCAGCGAGCACGGCGAAGAGCTTTGGAACAGCGCGACACCCAAGAGGTCTTGACGTCGACACCCGGACACGAGAAAGACCGCCCACCCATCGGTGAACGGCCTCTCGGGCTGAAGTCGGATCACTCCGTGTCGGCAAGCGCCCGGTACAGCGTCGCACGGGACACACCCACCGCCTTGGCCACCGCCGTCACACTCTCCCCCTTCGCCCGGCGCGCCTTGGCAGCGGCGAGCTTGTCAGCGTCCATGACCGCCGGACGTCCACCCGTACGGCCCTGAGCACGGGCAGCGTCGAGACCCGCAATCGTCCGCTCCTGAATCAACGACCGCTCGAACTCCGCCATGGCTCCGACGACTTGGAGCATGAGGCGACCGTCCGGGGTGTTCGGATCGATGCTCGCCAGCGCACCCGTGAGCACCTTGAACCCGATACCCCTCGCGGCAAGAGCATCCACCATGTTCACCAGGTCGATCAGCGACCGCGCGAACCGGTCCAGCTTCCACACGCACAGGGTGTCCCCGGGGCGGACGTAGTCGAGAACGGCCGTCAACTCCGGGCGCTCCGTGCTCTTCCCGCTCGCCTTGTCGGTAAAAACCCGGGCGCAACCCGCTTCCGTGAGCGCATCGAGCTGCAACTGCGCTTCCTGGTCGTCGCCTGAGACGCGCGCGTAGCCGATGAGGTGTCCCGTGTTCGTGTCCATGACGAGACAGTCTCACAACCCGTCTCATAACGGTAGGGGTTCCCGGCAGGTTTTGAGACGGGTTTTGAACGCCGACCCGGGCCCCTGGGGGCATCCGGCGGACCGTCTCATAAACCATCGTTTGATGGACGCCCCGCCGGTGATCACTCAGAGCAACACCCGTGCAATCAGGGCCAGTCGTGGCATGCAGGCTCCACCTCCCAGCCACTCGCCCATCCGCAGAAACGCCCTAATGAGCCATGGGGGAGTTTCCCCTCCCACACGCGCAGGATCCGAGGGGAGGGGGAGTACCCGCCTGGGGGTGCCAAGCCACCGCGCATACCGCGCCAGTTGCGGCTACGCGTCGTCGCCTCCCACACGCGCAAGGATCACCGGCGCCCACTCGTCCAAGAGCCGATCTTTCTTCGACGCGTTGCACAACACGCACACCACGCGCATGTTGGCCACCGTCGAAAGACCGCCCCGCGATATCGGGATCACGTGATCAATCACGCCCCCCTCAGGCAGCGCGGCAGAGCAATGGAAGCACCCGGCATCCCCGTGAGCCGCACGCACCTTGCGCTGAAGCGTCACCCGCCTGGCAGCAGTGCGCTGCTTCCCCTGACACGAACGGCACACCCCATCACGGAACTTGAGAACCACGGGGGTGCCGCAGCGCCGACACGGCACGGGGCCCGGCTTGGTACGGGCACGCTTCCGCACGTACTCGGCGGCACGGGCGCACTCCTCCGAGCAATACAGGCGGTCACGGCCACCGGACACGCCTACAGGGTTCGAGCACGTCGGCCCCTGGCACGGCTCACGCCCCGCTTCCTCCCGTCGCTGCTCCGCCTCCTTGCGGCGATCCGAGCGACGCGACTCATCCACCTCCGCAGCACAGTGCACGCAATACAGCGCCCATGACTCCCGCTCATGGGGTTCGTCGCAGCGATAACAGCGCGGAGCACCAACAGCGGCACGTGCCGCCTCACGCGCACGACGGGCAGCCCCCTGCAACCGTGCCGACTCCTTGCACAGCGCCGCGCCACACGTCCCACGGTCGGCACGGGGACGCGGACCACCACACTCCGAACACGTGGCGCGCGACTCATCCAGGGCAGTCAAGCGAGACCCTACCTCTCCATTTTTGTTGATCATGGACCGTCGTGATGACCGTGCTACAGGCCAGTCACCGCAAGGGTCAAGGGTGGGCGTGCGACAGGGTGCAAGGAGGCCAATCAGGAGAACCCCAACCCCACCCGGCCAACGCCACTTCACCATTCCCCCGACGAAAACACGACCGAAGAACGTCACTCACGCTCGACCCTAAACGCCCCCTCGGATCACTTGCCGGACCCCAAGCGCCCCAGGAACGCCAAACGGCCCGCCACCGGAGGTATCCCAGCAACGGGCCGCGAACGGCGCCCAGGCAGGCTTACGCCCCCAGGTCCCCCGAGTGGTCCGCCCACGCGATGGCGCAGCGCTCGTGGCCAACGAACCGCGCACCCCGTCGCCCCTTGCTGACGGTCACGGAGTCCATCGCGAGCCGGAGCCGTTCACGCCGCCCCGCCGTATCGCTGGCTTCCCACGCTTCTCCGAGAAGTTCCCCGTCCAACAGCGGGGTTATATCGATGGTCGGCGCCGGCATCTCAGCGAGCCCCATACGCAGTCCCTCAATACGCCCTCGGAGCCTTCCCGCAAGCCGGTTGTACCGGTCGATGGCGTCCGCTCCGCTGAACTCCCCGCGCACGTACCGTGCTTCCTCAAGGTCAGCGAGACGCGCTCCCTCTTCTCTGATCTCCGCCTCAACCGCATCGCGCTTCGCGAACACTTCCGGGTCTTCCTGCTTCACCCAGCGCTCCGCGATGACAGCAAGCAGGTCGTCGTCGGGCTCAAGCGCGGGAAGACGGCTCAGAAACGCGTCGCTCACGTAAGCGTCAAGGCTTTCAACCCGTGCGGTGACTCCGACGCAACCCCGCCCCATCCGGTTCGAGGAACAGGCATACGACGTTCCCGCCTGACTCATGCGTGCCCCGCACAGGCCACAGCGGGCAATCCCGGTGAGGAGCGCCGTTCCCTGCTTGTGTCCGTGCCGCTTTCCGGCGAGCGGGAAGGTGCGGGACTCAAGCTGCCTGATGATGAGTTCGCGTTCTCCCACTGTGATGATGCCTTCACCGATGCTCACGGTGTCCAGCGTCTCGGGATCGCGGTACGGAATGACCTTCGAGCCGTACTTCCGAGTTCCGTCCGCTGCCTCTTCGTACATGGTCTGAGGCATGAGACCTGCGAAAGCGGGTCCGCGAAGCAACTGCATCACGCTGGACGAATTCCACTTCCCACCACGCGACGACTCGATCCCATGCTCATTCAGGAAACGCGCCACATGGACGAGCGCCTTTCCCGAGAGTGCTTCGTCAGCGATCAGACGCGCGTAAACGGCTGTCTCCGGGTCGTGCACGAGCCTTTTCGTGTCCGGGTCCACCTTGAGCCCGTACGGGGGCTGACCGCCGATCCACTGGCCACGCTGCCGCAGGAACCGCTTCGCGCTGCTGACGCGCATGCCCAGGTTCCGGGACTCGTTGCGGGCAAGCTCAGCGAGAAGCGCGATGGTGACGCGGGCGCTGTCGTTCGCCGTATCGAGACCGTCCATGACGGAGACGAGCCGTCCGCCCACACGGCTGAAGTCGTCCAGCGCCTTGCCGACTTCACCGATGCCCTTACGGCTCAACCGGTCGAGCTTCCACACGATCAGCACGCCGACGACTCCCGACGTCACAGCGGTGATCGCAGCGTCGAAGCCCTTGCGGCTGACGCTCTTGTACCCGGACCGTCCCCGGTCGATGTGGACCTTGCGAACCGTGATCCCGTTGCGCTCCGCCCACGCGCGGCAGTCCGCTTCCTGGCGGTCGATCGCCGTCTTGCCCTCCCTGTCCAGTGACAGGCGGAGGTACAGGTCAGCGATGGTGTGGTGATGCACGGATTCACCTTATCTGGAGTTTCCTCAATGGTTCAGGACATCCAGAAATCCAGGATGACGATGCGTCCCCGCAGGTCGGCAAGGGTGTACGAGGCGTCGCCGGTGTTCAGCCAGCCGCCCTTGCCGATCAGCTCGGGGGCACGGACGCGGGCGCGGCGGGACGCGGAGGGAGCGGGGGCGGGAGTCGCATCGGTCATGGAACAAGGGTGCCACCCCGGTGCCCGTGGGGCCGCATCCGTGGGACGGCACCCCCGGGGCCCGTGGGACGGCACCCGTCCGCGTGCACCTGCGCCCGGGGCGGCCATGGCGGGGTGCCGCCGGGGTACCCGTACCGCATGAAATATCTCGTGCGCGACAAGATCTTCGCGATCGGCGACGACTACTGGATCGAGGACGAGCACGGCCGGCACGCCTATCTCGTCGACGGCAAGGCGCTGCGGCTGCGCGACACGCTGGAGCTGAAGGACGCCGACGGCCGGGTGCTGGTCACGCTGCGGCAGAAGCTGCTGAGCCTGCGGGACGCGATGACCATCGAGCGGGACGGCGAGACGCTCGCGACCATCCGCAAGAAGCGCCTCTCGCTGCTGCGCAACCACTACCGCGTGAGCCTCGCCGAGGGCACCGAACTGGACGTCAGCGGCCGGATCCTGGACCGGGAGTTCGTGGTCGAGTACGACGGCGAGATGCTGGCGCACATCTCGCGGCGGTGGCTGCGGGTGCGGGAGACGTACGGCGTGGAGGTCGTACGGGAGGACGCGGATCACGCGCTGCTGATCGCGGTGGCGGTGTGTGTGATCCGGATGGCGGAGAAGGAGCGCGAGGAGGACTGAACGAGGAGTGGAGCGGACGGCACCCGTACCGGCCGCCTTACCGGCCCCCCTTACCGGCCGCCTTACGGGGAACTACCGCGCGCCGGGCGCGGTCAACCCCAGCCGTCGGTCCCGCAGCACCGGGAACTGCTCGCGCGTGCGCGCGACCAGCGCCAGGTCCAGTTCGACCGTCAGCACCTCCTCGCCCGTCCCCGCCTCCGCGAGCACCTCGCCCCAGGGGTCCACGACGACGCTGTGCCCGGACTGCTCGACGCCCGCGTGGGTGCCGGCGGTGGCGCAGGCCAGGACGTACGACTGGTTCTCCACGGCGCGCGCCCGCGCCAGCAGCGACCAGTGCGCGCGCCGGCGCGCGGGCCAGCCGGCCGGGACGACGAGCACCTCGGCGCCCGCGTCGGTGAGGCCGCGGAACAGCTCGGGGAAGCGGAGGTCGTAGCAGGTGGCGAGGCCGAGGGTGGTGCCAGGACCGCGCGGGGTCGGCGGCAGCGGGACGGTGACGAGTTCCTCGCCGGCGTCCATCAGCGTGGCCTCGCCCTTGTCGAAGCCGAAACGGTGGATCTTGCGGTACGTACGGACGAGTTCACCGGCGGGGGAGAGGACGAGCGAGGTGTTGAAGAGCCGTCCGTCGGCGGTCCGTTCGACGATGGAGCCGGCGTGCAGCCAGACACGGGCGTCACGCGCGGCGGCGGACATCGCTTCGCACGTGGGTCCGTGGGCGAGGCCGCGCGCGTCGTCGCCGACCGCCTCCGCTTCCTCGGCGAAGGAGTCGAACGAGAAGGCGCCGACCGGCCACAGCTCCGGCAGGACGACGAGATCGGCGCCACGTTGGCCGCGTACCAGCGAGGCGACCCGGCGCCTACGGGAATCGACCGATTCCTCCGGGTCTACCGCGATCTGGAGCAACGAAGCGCGCACAGTACCACCGTCCTGGCATTCGAGCCGTCAACACGGGCCTACGATCGTCACACGAAAGCACTGCCGGGGTGCCATCGGGCAGCGTAACTTAGCTGCCGAGCCTCCCCGCAGCAGCCGACGCCGCAAGCCGTAGCCAGCAGCCCGCCAGCCCGCCTGACAAGCCAGCCCGCGTACCGCAGAACCGCCGAGGGGTCCCGTGACCGTCCATCCCAGCCTTCAAAACTACGCCGATGCCTGGGCCCATTCCATCGAGGCCATATTCGAGTTGGTGAAGCCACTCGTCGACAGCGACTGGAACCGGCGCACACCATGCCCGAGTTGGTCCGTACGGGACGTGGTCTCTCATGTCATCGGCATGGAAAGCGAGATGCTCGGGGATCCACGGCCCATCCATTCCCTGCCCCGCGATCTGTACCACATCCAGAGTGACTGGGCCCGCTACATGGAGCTTCAGGTGGATGTACGGCGCCACCACACGGCGCTGGAGAACGTCTCCGAGCTGGAGTACACGATCATCCGGCGCAACCGGCAGCTGCGCAACGAGAACCGCTCCCCCGACACGATGGTCCCGGCGCCGCTGCGCAAGCAGCAGACGCTGGAGAACGCGATGCGGGCGCGGGCGTTCGACGTATGGGTGCACGAGCAGGATCTGCGGTACGCGCTGAACCGGCCGGGCAACATCGACTCGCCGGGCTCCCAGATCGTCCGGGACGTGCTGCTGGCGGCGCTGCCGAAGGTCATCGCGAAGGACGCGGGCGCGCCGCCGAACTCGGCGATCGTGATCGATGTGACGGGCCCGCTGGAGTTCCTCCGTACGGTCCGGGTGAACGCGGACGGGCGCGGCACGATCGACGGCTCGCCTTCGCTCGGGCCGGTGGTGACGCTGGCGACGGACTGGGAGACGTACTACCGGCTGGCGTGCGGGCGGGTGCGGCCGGCGGTGGTCGCGGACCGGGTGAAGCTGGACGGTGACGAGGAGCTGGGGGCGGCGATTCTGCGGGAGTTCGCGGTCACGCCGTAACGCGGTCACGGCGTGACGCGAGGACGCCGTAATGCAGAACCCCCTGCACACGGGACGCAACGAGAAGGCTCTGCACGCACCCGGCCTCACACGGGTACGTGCACGGCCTCCACCCGGCTCGCGACCAGCCGTTCCCGCTCCCGCCGGGCCGTGCGGGCGCGCAGCCGCAGGATCTGTACGGCCCCGACGGCTTCGAGGACGAAGACGGACGAGAAGGCGATCCGGTAGTTGTCGCCGGTCGCGTCGAGCAGCACCCCGACCGCGAACAGTGTCGCCATCGAGGCCATGAAACCACCCATGTTGACGATTCCGGAGGCCGTGCCCTGACGCTCCGGCGGGTTGGCGGGCCGGGCGAAGTCGAAGCCGATCATCGACGCGGGGCCGCAGGCGCCGAGGACGGCGCAGAGGGTGATCAGCAGCCACAGGGGGGCGTGGTCGCCGGGGTGGAGGAGGGTGACCGCCCAGGCCAGCGCGGTCGCCGCGACCGTACCGAGGGCGAGCGGGGCCCTGGCGGCGTGGTGCCGGGCGATGACCTGCCCGTAGACAAGACCCACGACCATGTTGGAGAGCACGATCAGGGTGAGCAGCTCGCCCGCGTCGGCACGGGACAGGCCCTGGTCCTCCACGAGGAACGGCATTCCCCAGAGCAGCAGGAAGAACATGGCGGGGAACTGGGTGGTGAAGTGCACCCACATCCCGAGCCGGGTGCCGGGTTCTCGCCAGGACGCGGCGATCTGCTTCCGTACGAAGGCGGCGCCCGCGTGTTCGGCGGGGGGCGGCTCGTGTCCTTCGGGGTGGTCCTTGAGGAAGAGCACCAGCAGGACGAAGACGACCACTCCGGCGAGGGCGCTGCCGGCGAAGGTGGTGGTCCAGCCGAGACCCTGAAGGGTGCGGGAGATGAAGATGGTGGAGACGAGGTTGCCGGCCATGCCGAAGAGCGCGGCGACCTGGGCGATCATCGGCCCGCGCCGGGCGGGGAACCAGCGGGTGCCGAGCCGCAGCACGCTGATGAACGTCATCGCGTCGCCGCAGCCGAGCAGGGCGCGGGAGGCGAGGGCCGTGCCGTACGAGGGGGAGAAGGCGAAGCCCAGCTGTCCGACGGTGAAGAGGATCACGCCGAGGGTGAGGACCCGCCGGGTGCCGAAGCGGTCGACCATGAGGCCGACGGGTATCTGCATGCCGGCGTACACGAGCAGCTGGAGTATGGAGAAGGTCGACAGGGCCGAGGCGTTGACCTGGAAGCGGTCGGCGGCGTCGAGTCCGGCGACGCCCAGGCTCGTACGGAAGATGACGGCGACGAAGTAGACGGCGACGCCGATGCCCCAGACCCAGACGGCGCGCCGGCCGCCGGGGGGATCGCCGGGCAGGCTGACGGTGGCGGACCGGTGCCCCGTACTCACCGGGCCTCACCCCGGACCAGCACCTTGACCCGGCCGACATGGCGCCGTACGCACGCGGCGGCGCCGTCCGCGTCGCCCGCGCGGATGGCTTCGAGCAGCTCGGCGTGTTCGGTGACGTTCTTGGCGATCCGGTCGGGGTGGGCCTCCATGACGGCGACGCCCATGCGCAGCTGCCGGTCCCTGAGCTGGTCGTACAGCTTGGACAGGATCTGGTTGCCGGCGTTGCGCACGATCTCGGCGTGGAAGCTGCGGTCGCTCACGGCGACGGCCGCGAGATCGCCCTCCTCGGCCCGTCCGCGCTGCTCTTCGAGCAGCTCCTCCAGCCGCGCCAGAAACGGCGCCGACGCCGGTACGGCCTTCCGTACGGCGAACTCCTCGACCAGCAGCCGTGTCTCGACCACGTCCGCGATCTCCTGCGCCGACACGGCGAGCACGAGCGCGCCCTTCTTCGGGTAGAGCTTGATCAGCCCCTCGACCTCAAGCTTCAGCAACGCCTCCCGCACGGGCGTACGCGAGACCCCCACCGCCTCGGCCAGCTCCCCTTCGGTCAGCAGGGTGCCGCCTTCGTACCGCCGGTCGAGCACGGCCTCCTTGATATGGCTGTAGACACGGTCGGCGGCGGGCGGTTGCTTGACGGGGACGACGGGCGCGGGGGCGGGCGCGGATGGCATGCGCACAGCATAGATACAACAGAGGTGCAACAGAAATCCCATTCCACCATCCGGACAGAACCCTCCGGACAGAGCCCTTGATCACCGCGCCGGACGAGCGCACGGCTCCGCGTTGCGTGTCATGCCCGCGGCGGCGACAATGTCCGCCAGATCGGCGGCGACGCGGGTGACATCGGGCAGGGCGAGTACGGCGAGCCGGGCGGCGCGCAGTCGCGCGGCCGTGGCGGCGTCGTCCAGCAGGTCCTGGCACATCGCGGCGAGCGCGTGGGGGGTCGGGTCGGTGAGGAAGCGGCCGAGGCCGAGTTCCTGGACACGGCGGGCGTTGTGCGGCTGGTCGGCGAAGTTGGGGACGACGGCCATGGGGGTGGCGGTGCGCAGGGCTTCGCCGACGCTGTTGTAGCCGCCGTGGGTGACGAGGAGATCGGCGCACTCCAGCAGCAACGGCTGCGCGATACGGTCGACGAGACGGATGTTGGACCCCGGTCCGATGCGGCCGCGACCAGAGCCGCGGCGGAGATCATCGCCGAGATCGATGCCCGCCGTAGCGACGATCGCGTTGACGTCCAGCCGGGACAGCGCGGCGACGATCGTACGCAACTGCGCGGCCGGATCGGTGAGCCCTTCGGGCATACGCCCGTCGGGCGACCGGCCGCGGATCGCCGGCAGGGAGGTGCCCACGGAGGCGAAGACCAGCGGCCGGCCGGGCGGAAGCCGGGTGACCCAGGAGGGCAGCGCGGTGGCGTCCACCGATGTGCTCTGCCGGTAGGCCAGCACGGGGACCGGGAATTCCGCGAAGGAGTACTCCGGCGGGACGTAGTCCAGCCGCCCGTACGGATAGAGCGAGCCCGGGTCGTCCCGCGCGGGCAGCCCGGCCTCGGCGCGCAGCCCGTTCAGCGCCGGGAGCAGCGCCGCGGGGTCGGCCATGTTGACGAAACCGCAGGGGACGGGCAGATGGGGCACGCCGAGTTCCTCCGCGAGGAGGCAGGAGCCCAGGTCCATGCCGTGCCGCAGGACGACATCGGGGCGTACGTCCCGCGCGACACCCCGCAGGACCCCGAGGATCTCCAGCGCGTACGGCCCGGTGAGCTGCGCGACGCGCGTACGGAACCGCGCGGCGGCGTCGCCGGGGGCCGAGGCGCTCCCGGACGCCCGCGGCGGCGGGAGCAGCGGCATGGACGTACGGAGACGGATGCCGTCGGCGCCGGTGATGAGGGGCGCGATGGTCTCCGTGGTGACCACGGTGACCTCGTGCCCGTCCCCGGCCAGCGCCCGGATCAGCGGCAGCAGGGCCCGGCCGTGGGACGGCGCGCCCGTCGCGGTGCACAGGACACGCATACGGCTCCTTGAGGCAGTGCCGGGTCCCGGGGGGACGGCCCGCTGACGGGCCCACTGACGCAGGCCCGACAACCATGAAACCAGGACCAACTCACCCATGGGGCAGAAAGCGGCCGTAGTACACGGGAGTGCGCGGAATGCTCGCAACGCAGTCGCTCACGGCTCGTTAGAGGGGGGATGGCGTCGGCGGGACCGCGGGCGCCCCGCACGCTCCAGGGAGCTGACCGTGGACTTCACCGTGAAGCCGTCCACCACCATCCGCCTGCCGGACGGCACGGAGCTGGCCTGGGAGGGCTTCGGCACCGGCCCCCTCGTGTACGACGGCGACTTCGCCGGCCACAGCGAACGCCTCCTGGGCCTCTCGCCGAGCGAGGTCGCCGAGCAGACCTCGCGCCGGCTGCTGCCGTACCGCGCAGGCGGCGAAGGTGACGCGCCCGCCCTCATCCTGCACTCCGCCACCCGCGCCACCAAGGGCTTCGACGGCGACGTGAGCGACCTGGCGGCCGGCCGGACCCCCTACGACTGCGCCACATATCTGGAAGCACGCGCGGTCTTCCTCGCGCGCCCCGGAGACCTGACGGTCGGGCGCACGGCTCCCTGGAAGGAGTCCGTACGGGTCTTCGGCATCGACTCGGTCGACCTGGGGGACCTGGAGCACTACTACCTCTACCAAGCGCTGCTGGAAGCGGCGGTCCGGCACCCGGAAGGCACCGGGTCGGGCGCCACGGGCACCACCCCGAAAGCCACCACGCCCGCACCACTGACCCGCATCATCGACTGGGTCCGGGCCCGCCCCCACGCGATCGTCCGTACGTACGCGCTGGACCGGGAGATGCAGATCTTCCTGCTGTGGCTGCTGCGCCGTACCGGACGGGAGAGCCTGCGGATCGACGCGAACAACCATGTGGTCTCGCTCGACTGGAACCGCAAACGGCATATCCATCCCTTCGTCGAGGACGCCGAATCGCTCTCCGCGACCGGTATGCCCCCGGACGAACTCCTCGCCGCGGAACAGCGTCTCGGCGAGGGCTACCGCCGGGTGGGCATGGCCATCCCCGTCCTCCCCGGATACACGATGGCGCGCCCCGACGCGCCCGCCGAGCGCTTCGTGGAGGAAGCGGTACGCGCCGCCGCACTCCTGCGCCGGCGCTACGGGCTCACCCACGCGTTCCTCAAGCCCAGCCAGTCCGGCAGCGGCGCCCGTATCGTCGGCCCCATCGGCCTTCAGGACCTCGCGCTCCTGCGCGAGGCCGCCGCGGACGCCCATCAGTACGGGGACGACTACCTGCTGGAAGCCGCCGTGGACTACGTCACCGTCCCCGGCGCCCTCACCCCCTGCCCCGTGGCCCCCTCGGGCCACATCCGCAACGGCGAGATCGCCCCCGGCCTGACCCTCCAGATCCTGGACCGCTACTCCTGGGAGGGCAACGCCTACATCGACCGCCCCGAGTGGGAACGGTGCGGACTGGCCGTCGGTCTGTACGACGACATGCGCCGGGCCATGCACGACATCCACGCCGCCTTCCGCAGCGAGGCCAGCGCCGCCGACGGCAGCCACGGCGGACTGGTGACCGGCGGCGTCGACTTCGCCGTCGGCCGCCTGGGAGGAGTGTTCGGCGACCGTGTCCTGACCGGCGCGATCGACTTCAACTTCTCTTCCCACGGAGCCGAGTTACTCCGCGCCTTCCACGAACGCATCACCGCCGACCGGCCCCCCGCCGAGCACTACACCGCCACCCGCGTCTACCGCCCCACAGCCACCGCCACCCTCACCGACACCCGTACGGCCGTCCTGACCGCCCTGCCCAGCACAGCACGGGCCGAGGTCGTCGCCTGCGTACCGAATCGATGGGGCATGGTGGCCGCCACCGGAACACACATGAACCACGCCATGGAACGCACCCAGGAGCTGATCGACACCCTGACCACAGCCGCCCTAGCCCAAAACCCAAAAGCCTGACCCCACCCTCCACCCCACCCCACCCACCCCACTTCACCTCACCTCACCTCACCTCACCTCACCCAAGGGCAATGGCCCGCGCAGGACAGGCCAACGCCCCCGCCGTCGCCTGGCTCTCAAGATCCGCCGAAACATCCGGATTGGGAACCACGCCATAACCTTCGTCATCCAAGCCATACACCTCGGGCGCCACCGCGTTGCACTGTCCGTGCCCCTCGCAGTTGTTCGAGTTCACCGAGACCCGCATCATCTTCTCCAGCCGACCGGACGGTTGCCCCTCGGAACGGGACCAGCCACACAGTTGGAGAGTAAGGGCGGTATAGCGCCAATTCCCGCAAAATCACCTGATTGGACCAATAAAGAAGCCCCCCAAGAACGCCACGGAGCACACGGCGGCCTGCGGAGGAGAACACGCCCCCGATCATTCAGACCCGACGATCCCTTGCGCCCATTCCTGATCAAGGATGCTGAAGACATCGGAGTCACGCCAGCCGTCCCGGATCAACACGGTATGCCGGTGCCGCCCCTCGAAAACCATCCCGAGCTTGCCCAGTACCCGGGCCGAGGCAACGTTGCGAGGATCGCAGGTCGCAAAGATCCGATGCAGCCCCAACGTCCCAAATCCCCTGCTCAGAAGCTCCCTACCGATGGCCGTACCCACACCCCGCCCCCACACCCGAGGATCCACGAGGTAGGAGATCTCCCCCTGCCGATGCGCCAGGCTACGAACCTTCAGCTCACCGATACCAACGACTTCACCGCCAACACAGGCCGCATAAACAAATCTCACCCGCGGCAACCGCAACCCACTATCCACCGCACCCCGAACAAACTCCCGCGTCTGCTCCTCAGTATTCGGCCCCCACCCCTGATACCGACAAGCCTCCGCCACCCCCGCAAAAACATGCACAGCCCGCCAGTCCCCCACAACAACCTCACGCAAAGCCACCGCCCCATAAGTCACAAGCCGATCCTCACATGCCGGGAATCAGTAAGACAGCCCCAGCAAAGAAGGGGCACCCCTCACCGAGGGACACCCCTTCTGACCTGCACCTACGTTGACCTGCTGCGGTGGGTGTGGGATTTGAACCCACGGTGACATCGCTGCCACGACGGTTTTCAAGACCGTTCCCTTAGGCCGCTCGGGCAACCCACCAACACCCCGCCCACCTGCTACGGAGCGGCTACAGCCTACCGGGCTCGGGTCGGCTCGGGGGCCGTTGGTCCGTCTCTGGGGTGCAGGATGCGGAAAGGGCAGGCGCTGAGGGGGCTTTGTTGGTGGGGGTGGGGCGCCGGCTTCGGTGGTGGCCCTTGTTGTCAGACCTGGGTGTGAGACTGCGGGGTATGTCTCTCGCTGATCTCAGTCTCGGCCAGTGGCGGCTCTTCGAGTTGTCCGCGGCACGTCGTGTTGCGCAGGAAGCGGCTGCCCGGGTGGATGGCCGTGTGACCGTTGTCGAGACCGTTGAGCATCTCGGCGCTCCGCTGCACCGTGTGCGGATCGAGCGGAACGGGCAGGAGTTCGCCCTGATACCCGGCGGGGCGGTGACGCTCGGGTTCGATCTCGATGCCTGGCGTCCGACGGCAGAGCAGAGTGCTGACTACGCGGAGAGCCTGGAGCAGGGCTTCGGTTATGGGGCTGATCTGCGGGCACACCTCGCTGAGATACTCAGCCCGCGCCGCAGTGCCGTCCTCGACACGGTGCTCATGGCCGTGGAGGACGAGAATCTGACCGAAGCGCCCGCCGACATGCCGGCCGTCCTCGCCGCGCGTGGCCTCCGGATGGCGAGCGCCGACGAGTGGGAGCACGCCTGTGGCGCGGGCGCGAACACGCTGTTCCGGTGGGGAAATGACTGTCCGCTCGACCGCATCCCCTACGGGGACCGCACCGGCCCGCATCAGCGGCTCAGCGGCTTCGGGCTGCGGATCGCGTACGACACCTACCGTACGGAGCTGACCAGCGACAGCACCGCGGTCCACGGCGGCGACGGCGGCGAGTCCGTGTGCGGGGGTTACGGCCACATGCTGGCGTGGCTGCCCCTCGCCACCGCCAACCGCAATCCGTTCCTGGCCGAGTACGTGTACGGGCCGGACGGTGAAGACCTCTGCGAGGACCTCTCCACCCGGCCCGTACTCACGCTCTGATCCGGCTCAGGTACGCGGGGCGGCTCGGGGTGCCCGGCGGTCAGTTGTCGCCTTCGCGTTTGCCCAGGGTTACTTGGGCGGTGGATTCCTTGCCGTCGCGCTTGTAGGTGAGGGTGACCGTGTCGCCGGGCTGGTGGGTCCAGATCTGGCCGATCAGGGTGGGGCCGCTGTCGATCGGGGTGTCGTTGAACTTGGTGATGACGTCGCCCGCCTTGAGGCCGGCCTTGGCGGCGGGGCCGTTCGGGGAGATGGCCGGGGTGCCGCCCTCGCCCTGGGGGGAGATCGTGGCGCCTTCGCCTTCCGCGTTCATCGTGACCGTGGCGCCGATCAGGGGGTAGACCGGCTTGCCCGTCTTGATGAGCTGTTCGGCCACGTTCTTCGCCTGGTTGATCGGAATGGCGAAGCCGAGGCCGATCGAGCCCGACTGGGACTGGCCGATGCCGCCGCTGCCGGCCGACTGGATGGCCGAGTTGATGCCGATGACCGCGCCGCGCGAGTCCAGGAGCGGGCCGCCGGAGTTGCCGGGGTTGATCGAGGCGTCGGTCTGGAGGGCGCTCATGTACGAGCTGCTGGAGCCGGAACCGTCACCCGAGGCGACCGGGCGGTTCTTGGCGCTGATGATGCCCGTCGTGACGGTGTTGGAGAGGCCGAAGGGGGCGCCGATCGCGATCGTCGTGTCGCCGACCGCGACCTTCTCCGAGTCGGCGAGGGGCAGCGGCGTCAGACCGGAGGGCGCGTCCTTGAGTTTCACCACCGCCACGTCGTAGCCCTCGGCCCGGCCGATGACCTCCGCCTGATACTTCTTGCCGTCGGAGAACGTCGCGGTGAGTTCACCGCTGTCCGCCGCAGAGGCCACAACGTGGTTGTTGGTGAGGATGTGGCCCTCCTTGTCGTAGATAAAGCCGGTGCCCGTACCGCCCTCGCCGTTGCCGCCCTTCGCCTCGATGGTGACGACGCTCGGCAGCGACTTCTGGGCCACGCCGGCGACCGTACCGGCGTCGCGCTTGAGGTCCTTCGGGGTGCCGGCCGAGACCGTGGTCGAACCGATCGAGCCGCTGTCGTTGTTCTTCGCGCCCCAGTAGCCGATCCCGCCGCCGATCCCGCCCGCGACCAGCGCGGCCACGACCACCGCCGTCACCAGGCCACTCGAACGCTTGCGCGGCTGCGGCTGCGCCTGCGGATCGAACTGCTGCGGATCCAGCTGCTGGGTCGCGTAGCCCGGCATCGGCGCGCCCCACGCCGGCGCGCCCGCGCCGGCACCGGCACCGTACGCGGGGATTGCGGGCGGGGGCGGCGGCCATCCGGCGGCGGCCGACGAGTCCGCCGCTGTTGTCGCTTCCGGGGACGGGGCCGGGGCCGAGGCCGGGTACGGGGCTGGGGCTGGGGCCGGGGCGTGTACGGGGGCCGCGGGGGCCGTCGGCTGCTCGGGCTGTACCGGCGGACGGTCGTGCACGGCATCTCTCGGAGCGGACGCGGGCGTGCCCTCAGGAGCGGCATCCGGCACAGGAGGTACGGACGGGGCGGCGGGGACCGCGTTGCCCTCGTTCTCGGTGCTCACAGCTCTTTCTCCTCGGTTCCACATCGTCTTCGGCAAGAGTTCCGCTATTGGATTGTGCGGTCAGCTTTTCCCACGGCACGTCAGGCCACTGTAAGCGGGACCTGTGCATCCGGCCGCCACCCTTTATTACGGACATAACGAACGCGTCTGGCAGTGTGAGGCCCGCCACTCACCCGGCCACTCCGTCCCGGCACGGCCCGCTCCGTCACGATGACACCATGGCCCCGTGACTCAAGCACGACAGCGCAGCATCCAGGTCATCGCCCACCGCGGAGCGTCGGAGGACGCGCCCGAGCACACCCTGGCCGCGTACATGAAAGCCATCGAGGACGGCGCCGACGCGCTTGAGTGCGATGTACGGCTCACGGCGGACGGCCATCTGGTCTGTGTGCACGACCGGCGTGTGAACCGCACCTCCAACGGGCGCGGCGCCGTCTCCGCCCTGGAGCTGGCCGATCTCGCGGCGCTCGACTTCGGCTCCTGGAAGGACAGCGAGGAGAGCCCGGACTGGCGCGACCCCGGTTTCACCTCCGTACTCACCCTGGAGCGGCTCCTCGAACTGGTCGCGGACGCGGGCCGGCCCCTCCAGCTCGCCATCGAGACCAAACACCCGACCCGCTGGGCCGGTCAGGTGGAGGAGCGGCTGCTGCAACTGCTGCGGCGCTTCGGGCTCGACAACCCGGGGACGGCAACAGGGGCGGAGGCGGCCGGCGACGGGCCCGGCAGTCAGTCCGCCGTACGGATCATGAGCTTCTCCGCGCGCTCCCTGCACCGGATCGCCTCCGCCGCGCCCCAGCTGCCGACCGTCTACCTCATGCAGTTCGTCTCGCCCCGGCTGCGCGACGGGTGGCTGCCCGCGGGCGCGCAGATCGCCGGACCCGGAATCCGGATCGTACGGAACCACCCCGGCTATATCGCCCGGCTGCACCGGGCGGGGCGCCGTGTGCACGTCTGGACGGTGAACGAACCGGAGGACGTCGAGCTGTGTGTCCGGCTCGGCGTGGACGCGATCATCACCAACCGGCCCAAGCAGGTCCTCGCGCAGCTCGGCCGGAGCGTCTGACCTGCCCCGGAACCTGCGTCTGGCCTACGTCCGACCTGCGCCTGGCCCTGGCCGGCAACGTCCGGTGGGGCGGCGCCCACCGTCACGGGGAGTGCACCGGCGCGCGTGTCCGGTCCTCCGCCGTGGCGAGTGCGTCAATGGCCTCGCTCCGTACGGTTTCCGGTCCGGGCCCCCGGGGCATCCACACCGTGGCGTGGGGCAAAGGAGGTCTCGGGGGTGGCGTTTGTGGTGGCACAAGAAGTGCCCACGTCGTCGAGCATGGCCGTTCCTCATGGCCCTGCGGGCGTGGGGAAAGCGCGGCGCCGGATGCGGGAGCAGCTGAGCCGCGGCGGGGTCTCGGACTCGGTCGTCGATGATGCCGTACTGGTCCTTTCCGAACTCCTCAGCAACGCCTGCCGGCACGGCAGACCGCTGGGGCGCGGCGAAATCGGCGACGGCGACATCCGGGCCGCCTGGCGTGTCGACAGGGCGGGCGGGCTGACCGTCGAGGTCACGGACGGTGGCGGCCCGACCCGGCCCGTTCCGGCCACCCCGTCGGTCACGGCCCGGGGCGGTCGCGGGCTCAACATCATCACGTCCCTCGCGCACGACTGGGGCGTACGGGACGGCGCGTCCGGCGAGGTCACGGTCTGGGCCGTCATAACGGAAGGGCACGGTCGCGACGATTACGCTACGCGCGTCACTGCCCCGGGACACGGTACGGGCGCAGGTGCCGGTACGGGCGCGAGTACGGGGCCGGGGGCGGGGCCCGGGGCCGGTGCGGGGCCGGGTGCCGCGCCCGGTCCGGGGCTGACGGTGGCGCTGGCCGGCATGGGCGGACTGGACAGCCTGGGCCACGTGGAGGGGCTGGACGGACTGGACGCGCTGGACCGGTTGGAGAGACTCGATCCGTTCGACGGGCTGGGCTTCGCGGGCGCGTTCGACGACATCGGCTGACGACACGGCTGACGACACGGCTGACGCATCGGCCGTTGGAAGCAGCAGCGAGAAGCAAGCAGCGACAGCGACGCGGAGGGGCGCCTTCCGCGCCCGGCAGACGCCACTTGGGGCGTACTCGTCTAGGCTCACGCCGGTACCGCAACGCCGCTCCCGGGAGAAAGCCACACCATGGCCAAGAAGCGCCCCCAGACGAAGGCCGCGAAGTCTCAGCTCACGGACGGACAGGTTCCGGTGGTGGGGGCGCGCGAGCCCTGCCCGTGCGGTTCGGGCCGTCGTTACAAGGCATGTCACGGCCGGGCCGCCGCGCACGCCGTGGCCGAGCTGGTCCAGCGCCCCTTCGAGGGCCTGGCCGGCGAGTGCGACTGGGTCGCGCTGCGCGAGCTGGTGCCCGCCGCGACCGTAGAGCTGACCCTGAAGGACGGGCTGCCCGAAGGCGTCCCGTCCGTCACCCTGGCGACCGTCCTGCCGATGGCCTGGCCCGCGCTGCGCCGCGATGACGGTTCCGTACTCCTCGCGCTCCAGAACGACACGTCGTCGGGCGATCTGAGCCGGGATCTCGCCGACACGCTCCGGCGTGCGCTGGTGGCCGAGCCGGGCAGCCCGGTCGCGGCGCACCGGGTCGAGGCCGACGGCCCGCGGCTCCAGGACCTGCTGGACCCCGAGGCCGCGTTCACGCCGGTCGTCCACCCCGGGTTCGAGTTCTGGGTGCCGGACGCGGAGAACGCGTCGCCCGACGTGGCGGCCTCCCTGGAGCGCGCCAACGCCGCCGCGATCCCGACCGCCCTGCTCACCGGTACGGACGCCGCCTACTGGTGCGAGACGCCGGAGAAGAACCACCTGCGCTGGGTCATGCCGTACCCGGAGGAGAAGCTGCTGGACGCGCTCGCGCGCCTGCACGCCGCGGGCACGTCGAGCCTCGGGGAGGGCACCCGGCTGGTCGGTTCCTTCCGGGCGCACGGGCTGACCGTGCCGGTGTGGGACCTGCCGAGCGCCATGGGCGCGGAGGAGTGCGAGAAGCCCGCGGCGGAGTTCGCCGAGCGGCTGGCGGCGGCGCTCGCGGTCGACGCGCCGCTGACCGGCGAGGAGCGCCGGGCGCGCGGAGGACTCACCAACCGGCAGATCACGCTCAGCTGACGCGGCCGGTCTATCGATCGGTTGATCGGTCTATCGGTGGAGCGTGCGGGCGGCTGTCGGTCCTGTGATCGACCCGCCCGGCCATCCGCGACATCCCTGACATCCGTGGCACCTGTCGCGCCGCCCGCCCTACCGGCAAGTAATTCATTGCCTGAATACACCAGATCGAATTTGCTAACTGCCGATCTCTTGTTACCGTTCTAGAAGCCCGGTCGCTGGTGCATCCCCCGTCGCCAGCGACCGGGCGTTCGCGTTCCCGGCTTCCCGCCCGTTCTCCGCCCGTTGCACACGACAACGCGGCAGCGGATGCGCCCCTGACGCGCCCCCAGCGCACGCTGGGCACACACTCCCGCCAGGCCCACTCCGGCGCGTACGCCAGTTCCGCGCGTACGTCTCCAGCGCTACGTCTCCGGCGCGTACGCCGTCAGTACGCGAGTCGGCTGCCACCGTCCGGCGCGCCCGTGCTCGCCTCGACGAGGGCGTCGACGACCGCCTCCACATCCGGCAGCCACGGCGCCGCCGAGCCCTCCAGCGGGGCCCGCTCCCAGCGGACCTGTCCGCCGGCCGCCTCGGACGGCGGCAGTACGAGATAGCCGCCCTCCCCGTGGAAACGCAGCGAACTGGGCACCCAGTCCTTGCTGTAGAGCAGTTCACCGAGCTGTTCGAGGCTGTACGGCGCGACGAGCAGCGACCAGCGGGTGGGCGTCGCCACGACCGGACCGAGCCGCATGCCCATCCGGTCGAGCTCCACCAGCGCACGGGCGCCCGCGACGGCCGGCAGGCTCACCGCGCACGGGGCCGTACCGCCGGTGGCGAGAATGATGGGGGCCGTGGGGCGGTTGTTCCACCACCAGCGCACCATGCGCGCGTCGGTGGTGGCTGTGAGCAGCCCCGGGTCGAAGGGGTGCGCGCCGGGTACGACGCAGTCGGGGTCCGGGCAGGAGCAGCCCCGGCCACGGGTCCCGAGTCCGCCGGCCGATTTCAGCCCGGCGCCCGGGAGTACGGGCCAGTTCCACGCGGTGGCGCAGGTGAGCGCCGCTTCGAGCTGGGCAGGCCGCCGCCCGTTGCGCCGGAACCAGAGCCTGCGTCGCCTTCCGAGGATCTCGCGCATAAGCGCTCGTTCCTTTCCGTTGAACGCCGAGGTCCACATGACACTGACACCATGTGTGTGCATCACTTCGCCGTGCGTACATCGTGTGCGGGACGTGCGTTGGCGTGCGGTGAGACATTGGCGTGCGTTGAGACATGCGTTGGCATGCGTTGCCATGTTTTGACGTGCATTGACATGCGTTGACGTGCGTTGACGTGCCTTGGGACGTACGTTGACGCGCATAAACAGGACGTGCGTAACACTGCCGTACTCCGGTGCGTACTACGGCGGCGGGCCCCCAGATCGACGGCGCGCGTCGCACCGTACCTGAGATGGCTCACGGACTGTCTTCATCCGACGAGTGGCGAGGGGTGGCGTGCGCATGGCGCTTACTGACCTGCTGCTGTCCCGCTACTGTCCCGCTGTACTTTTCCCGCCACTCCGGGGGATGGGGCGCGACCTACGGCGGTTAAGACGCCCGGTCCCGCCGCCAGGTTCCGGGGCGGTCGCAACTGCCCCTGTCCGTCACCGTTTACGTACCCATCACGTTCGGAATGACGCTCCACCCGGACCGCATGGGACACCGGTCCCGGAGGATCCCCCTGTCCAACACCCTCAGTCGATCGCAAAACCTGGGACAGCAGGTCATTTTCCGGCCAAACTGAGGAATCCATGGATCTCCGCGCCCGCCGCCCGTGATCCCGCTGATCCACCGGGACAATGCTGGACATCACATCCGGTGTGCGTGTACATGTGGATGCGTTGCCGATCGCGCAGAATGACATGGGGGTTCGCCATGCTATTGAGCGAAACACACCAGTCGAACAGCCGGTTGCCATGAGCGCCCGGCACCCGCCGAAAGTGGCTGGAATCAATCCAGTTCCACCCGCTCCGGCCCACACTGTCCCGCCGTCCGAGCAGTCGGCGGCCACCGTCCGGCCGGCCGCCGCCACCGGTCAGCTCGCGGATCAGGTCCCGGATCGGTCGCCGGACGGGGTGCCGGACCGGTTCTCGGACCAGATCTCCGATCTCACCACCCTCCGCGAACTCACCGAGCGTCTCGCCGGGACCCGCTCCGTGGACCGCGCACTCCAGGAACTGCTCCGCGCCGGCGCCGCCCTGATCGGGGCCCGCCGGGGGCTGGCGGTGCTCGAACCGGCCGACGGTCTCGGACCGGTCAGCACACGCGGCCTCGGGCTCTCGCACGCCGATCTCGGCCATCTGGAGACCATTCCGCGGCACGCCACCTCGTACGGCCGGGACCTCACCGAGCCCGTGTGCGTCCCCGATCTGCTCGCGGACGCGGAGCTGGACCCGCGCGAGCGCGAGGTCGCGGTCCGGCTCGGGTACGGCGCCAGTTACGCCGTACCCCTGGCCGGTACGCACTCCGCGGCGCCGGCCTCGACCACGACCACGACAGACGCCGGCACCGGTACGGGCGCCAGCACCAGCGAGGCCCCCGACGCCGAGGGCCTCGTGCCGACCGAACAGCTCGGCACGGCGGTCTGGTTGTACGACGAGCCCACCGAGCCGATGGCGAGACAGCGCCACCTCCTCGCCCTCTACACCCGGTTCGCCGGCGAGCATCTGGCCCGGCTGCTGGAGCTGGAGCGCTGCCGGGCACGGACCGCCGCCCTCACCGAGGAGCTGCTGCCCAGCCGGCTGCCCCGGATGCCGGGCGTCCAGCTCGCCGGACGCCGCCGCGCGGGCACACCGCGCGCGTCCGGCGGGCCGTCCGACGGCGCGGGAGCGACCGGCGGCGTCTGGTACGACGCGCTCCCGCTCCCCGAGGGCGCCCTCAGCCTCGCCGTCGGCTCGGTCGGCGGCTCCGGGCCCGGCGCGGTCGCCGCGTCGGGGCGGCTGCGCGCCTGTCTGCGGGCGTACGCCGTGATGGAGGGCGAGGACCCCGTCGCCGTACTCTCCGATCTGGAGCTGCTCCTGCGGCTGACCGAACCGGCCCGTACCGCCACCGCGCTCTTCGCGTACGCGGAACCCGACCGGCGCCGGATCGTGCTGGCCGGGGCCGGCCACGCGCCGCCGCTGATCATCGGGGAGCGGCGCGCCGAGTTCGTCGAGACGTCCCTGTCCGCGCCCCTCGGGATGCTCACCTGCTGGGAGGCGCCGAGCGTGGTGCTGACGCCCGCGCCCGGCGAGACGCTGCTGCTCTACACGGAGGGGCTGCTGTGGCACACCGGCGACGCCATGGACCGCGCCTTCTCCCGGCTGCGCGCGGCGGCGGCGAGCGTGCCCGCGGCGGCGCTGGCGGATCCCGGGGCGGTCGCCGACCACGTACTGCGCACGCTCCTGCCGGAGGACTCCGCCGGCCCGCGCCCGTACGACACCGCTGACACCCGCACCGGCATCCGCACCGGCACCGGCACTCGCGCCGACACCCACGCCGGCAATGACGCTGACACCGGCACTGACATCCTCGCTGACACCCGTGCCGACATCGGTGAATCCGACGACTTCGTGCTGCTCGCCGTGCGGTTCGACTGATCGGCGCCGCTCTTGCGAGCTTCCCCCCGAAACCCCCTTCCCCTCACACATACGATGGAATTGGACCAGTGCCGTAGACGTCGTATGAAGGAGAAGAAGACGTGGCTGAGGACGCGGAGACCCCAGAGACCGAAGAAGAAGAGGAATCGATCAAGCCGAGGAAGAACGGTCTGTACCCGGGCGTGTCCGACGAACTCGCGGAGAACATGAAGTCCGGCTGGGCGGACACCGAGCTGCACGGTCTGGAGCCCCTCGCCCAGGCGCCGTACGCCGCCGCCCGCCGCGCCGCGCTCTCCGCGCGCTTCCCGCGCGAGCGCCTCGTCATCCCCGCGGGCAACCTCAAGACGCGGTCGAACGACACCGAGTACGCCTTCCGCGCCGCCACCGAGTACGCGTACCTCACCGGCGACCAGACCCAGGACGGCGTCCTCGTCCTGGAGCCGCGGCCGGACCAGGAGGGCCACGACAGCCACGAGGCGACCATCTATCTGCTGCCGCGCTCCAACCGGGAGAACGGCGAGTTCTGGCTCGACGGCCAGGGCGAGCTGTGGGTCGGCCGCCGGCACTCGCTCGCGGAGGCCGAGCAGCTGCTCGGGATCCCCGCCAAGGACGTACGGGAGCTGCCCGCCGCCCTCAAGGAGGCCACGGGCCGGGTCCGTGCCGTACGCGGCCATGACGCCGGCATCGAGGCCGCGCTCGCCGACAAGGTCACCGCCGAGACGGACGAGGAGCTGCGCGTGTACCTCTCCGAGGCGCGCGCGGTGAAGGACGAGTTCGAGATCGGTGAGCTGCAGAAGGCCGTCGACTCGACCGTGCGGGGCTTCGAGGACGTCGTACGGATCCTCGACAAGGCGGAGGCGACCAGCGAGCGCTACATCGAGGGGACCTTCTTCCTGCGCGCCCGTGTCGAGGGCAACGACATCGGGTACGGCTCGATCTGCGCGGCCGGCCCGCACGCCACCACGCTCCACTGGGTGCGCAACGACGGCGACGTGCGCCGCGGGGACCTGCTGCTTCTCGACGCCGGGGTGGAGACCCACACGCTCTACACCGCCGATGTCACGCGCACACTGCCCATCGACGGCCGCTACAGCGATCTCCAGCGGAAGATCTACGACGCGGTGTACGAGTCGCAGGAGGCCGGGATCGCGGCGGTGCGGCCCGGTGCGAAGTACCGCGACTTCCACGATGCCTCGCAGCGCGTGCTCGCCGAGAAGCTCGTCGAGTGGGGGCTGCTGGACGGCCCGGTCGAGAAGGTCCTTGAGCTGGGCCTCCAGCGCCGCTGGACGCTGCACGGCACCGGCCACATGCTCGGCCTGGACGTCCACGACTGCGCGGCGGCGCGCAGGGAGGCGTACGCGGACGGCACGCTGGCGCCCGGGATGTGCCTCACCGTGGAGCCGGGGCTGTACTTCCAGGCCGATGATCTGACCGTACCCGCGGAGTACCGGGGCATCGGCGTCCGGATCGAGGACGACATCCTCGTCACGGAGGACGGCAACCGGAACCTGTCGGCGGGGCTGCCTCGCCGGTCCGACGAGGTCGAGGCGTGGATGGCCGGCCTGCGCCAGGTCTGATCCGGCCGCCGGCTCCCTCGGGGCTCAGGACGCTCACACGGTCCTGAGCCCCGGGGCGGAGGCCAGGGGCTGGGGCCGGGGGCTGGGGCCGGGGCGAGGGGAAAAACAGGTGGAGCAGCATGCCCACCTAGTTGGCATAGCTATCTAGCATGTGATCTCATCTAGGTATGGCAGTCGATAGAAGAGCCAGCTGGCTCAAGGGCGTGCTCGATCTACTGGTGCTCTCGTGCCTGACCGACGGCGAGAGTTACGGCTACGAGATCGCCAAGCGCCTCGACGACGCGGGGCTCGGGCGCGTCAAGGGCGGAACGCTCTATCCCGTACTGAACCGGCTGGAGGAGGCGGACCTCGTCGAGGCGGAGTTCCGGGCCACCGAACGCGGTCCGGGGCGGCGCTACTACGGGTTGACGGCGGAAGGCCGCCGAACGCTCACGGAGCAGGGCGACGCCTGGCTCGGATTCCACCGCACCGTCACGGAGATGCTGGACAAGGGGGAGGCCCACGCATGACCGACACGACCACGTACTTCACGACGCTGTCCGCCCTGCTGACGGAGCGGGGCATGCCGCGGGCGCGCGCCGAGGCGCTCGTACAGGAACTGGGCGCGTACGCGGCGGAGGCCGGAAGCCCGGGCGAGGTGGAGTTCGGCCCCGTCGAGGAGCTGGCGGCGCGGCTGACCGAGCGGGCGGACGCCGGCTCGACGGGGACCGAGGACGGGCCCGGGGACGGAGCGGACAGCTGGACGTGGACCGCCGACGCCCTGAAGGAGCAGCGCCTGCTGGAGCACTTCGGCGCCCAGGGCTGGGAGGCTCAGCGGCTCGACCGGCTGGGCCGCTTCGTCTGCCGCCGCGACCGGGACCGGCCGATGCGCTGGAGCTACCGCCGTGAGGCGGTGAGCCACCGTCAGCGCGCGGAGCATACGGAGCGGCTCGCGCCCGAGGGGTGGGAACTCTTCGGTGTGTGGGGGCCCTTCGCGTACTACAAGCGGCCGGAGGCGGCGGTCACGGGCCCCGCGTCGCAGCTCACCCACCCTCCCGCGTCACCGCGCAGAAGCGTCTACATCGCCCCGTGGATCTATGTGTGGGTCGCGGTCAGCCTTCTGCTGGTGCTGGCCGTGGCCTGGTACGGGCTGCCCGGTGTCGACACGTGGACCGGCGCGCCCCTGGGAGTGGCGCTCGTCGGTCTCGCCGCGGGCGGCTTCCTGGGATTCCGGATCCGGAAGTCGACCGCCGCACCCGCTACACCGCGACCAACGGAGCACCCTCCCGCCACTTGAGGATCTTGTCGAAGCTGACCACCGCGCCGCTCCCCGGCCGGTTACGGACGTGGACATGATCGGCGAGCTGCTCGATCAGCCCGAGCCCCCGCCCGCTCTCGGCGAGCGCGGCAACGACCGGCGCGGCAGGGACCGGCACACAGACGGCAGCGGGCGCGGGTACGGGCACAGGCGCGGGAACGGACGTCGGTACGGGCGCGGGTACGGGCGCCGTTCGGCCCGCCATGCGCCGGGCCGGGAAGCCGGGGCCCGAATCGGCCACCTCGATACGGCACAGCTCACCGTCCAGATACGCCGTCACCCGGTACGCGCCGGGCGCCTCGCCGGGGCCCTCGCCACCGCCGCCGTGCTCGACGGCGTTCGCACATGCCTCGCTGAGCGCGACCGACAGATCGAAGGAGACCTCGGGATCGACCCCGGCCGTCTCCATCGTGCCGAGCAGCAGGCGCCGGGCGAGCGGAACGCTCGCGGCTTCGCGCCGCAAGTGGAGAGACCACCAGATGCTCATGCTCCAGCCTCCTGGCTGCGGCTCGACATACCGTTACGTATTGCCCCTACGCTCGGTCCGTAAGCCCCTACTTGACGTGATATCGCTCATCCGGCGGACGCGCATGCGGCGCACAGAGGTGTATAGGGCGGCACAGAACGGTGCGCCCGCGCGGGACACTCCGTAACGGGCCTCGCACGGCGCACCGTACGGTGCGCACCGTACTGGACAGAGCGTGACCTTCCGGACCTGCCCCTCGGGGCCGACGGCCGCAGTGCGATGATGACCCGGCCATGCCCATTCCCGTCTCCATTCCCGTGCGCGTCTGCGCGGCCGCCCCACGGCTGCTGAGGGCCGCGGTGTTCACCGCGGTCTGTGTCGTGCTGTCGGCGACGGGACACGCGATGGCGGCCTGCGCGCCGGTCCCGTGGTGGACGCTGCTCCTCGGCTTCCTCGGCGTGTTCGCGGTCGCCGCGCCGCTCGCCGGGCGCGCCCGCTCGACCCCGTCCGTCGTCATCGCCCTGCTGGGCGGGCAGTTCATCCTGCACAGCCTCTTCGGGCTGGGACAGCGGCATCTCACGGTGCCGCCGGGCACGAACGACGTCCTGATCAGGATGGCGGCCAAGCTGGTCTGCGGGGCGGGGCCGAATGCGATCAGCCCGCTCGACGCGGAGCGGATCATCGCCAACGCGGGGCTCAGCCCGGCCGGCACGATGGCGGGCGGCGCCGTCCACCAGCACATGGCCGCGACGGGTGCGGGCGCCGGCGGCACGGCCGCCACCGCGGGCACCGTGGACGGGCTGCTGCCCTCGCTGCCCATGATTCTCGGGCATCTGCTGGCCGCCCTCGCGACCGGCTGGCTGCTGCGGCACGGCGACCTCGCCCTGCTCCGGCTCACCCGGCTCTCGGCGCGCGGTATCAGCGATGTGGCCGGGAACGCGCCGCTGCGCGGCCTGCGCGCGGCGCTCCTGCTCGTACGCGCCCTGCTCGCGGGGCTGCCCGGCGCGACCGCGCCGGAGCCGCACGCCCCCCGCGGCTTCGACCCGCCTCCCCCGGTGGGCGGCGGGGAGACACTCCAGCACTCGGTGATCAGACGCGGCCCGCCGGCCGTACTCGCTCTCGCAGCCTGACGCGACGCGCTCCACGACTCCGTACGGACGGGGGTGCTGTCGCCGTGCCGTCGCGCGACCGCGCGCCGCGGCGCCCTGTCCGATCGCCGCTTTCCGCTCATACCGTGGAGTGTTTCCGTGTTCGCAAAGCCGTTCGCCTCCCCCGCGTCCTCCGACTCCCCCGCGTCCCGCTCCTCCCGTTCGCCGTTCTCGGCCAGAAGCGTCACCGTCACGCGTCTCTCCGTCGCCGGCGGGATCGCCGCGACCGCGCTTCTGCTGCTGGCGGGCCCCGCCTCGGCGCATGTCAGCGTGCAGCCGCAGGGCGAGGCCGCCAAGGGCGGTTACGCCACGATCAGCTTCAAGGTTCCCAACGAGCGGGACAACGCCTCCACCACCAAGCTCGAGGTGAACTTCCCCGCCGACCACCCGCTGGCGTCCGTCATGCCGCAGCCGGTGCCGGGCTGGGACGTCAAGGTCACCAAGGACAAGCTCGCCAAGCCGCTGGAGATGCACGGCAACACGATCACCGAGGCCGTCACCAAGGTGACCTGGACCGCGACCGGCGGCAAGACCGGACCGGGCATCGGACCGGGCCAGTTCCAGCAGTTCCCCCTCTCGGTCGGACAGCTCCCCGAGGACACCGACCAGTTGACGTTCAAGACCCTCCAGACGTACGACAACAAGGAGGTCGTCCGCTGGATCGACGAGACCGAGGAAGGCGCCGATGAGCCCGAGAGCCCCGCGCCCGTCCTGAAGCTCAGCGCGGCCACCGGGGACGGGCACGGCGCCCCGAGCGACAAGCCCAGCGCCGAGACCGCCTCGCACGACGACGACGCGGCGGACGACAGCGACACCGCCGCCTCGACGGCCGCCGCCTCGTCCTCCTCCGACAGCGACACCACGGCCCGTGTGCTCAGTGTGATCGCCATTGTCATCGGCGCGGCCGGGGTCGCGTTCGGAGTCCTGGCCGGCCGGCGCCGCACCACGACCTGACGCACCCCTGCGCCACCACACCACGCACGACGCACCACGCACTGTGCTCCGCGGCACGCGGGCCGGAACTCTCCCGGCCCGCGCGCCGCGCCACACAACCCCAGCACCAGGACATATCCCCATGCGCAAGAAGACCGTGACCAGCGCCGCCGCCCTCGCTGTGGCAGCCGCACTCACCCTGTCCGCCTGCTCCAGCGACGACGCCTCCTCCAAGCCGATCGCCGATATCTCGGCCTCTGCGAAGACCCAGGCCGCGACCGTGCTCGACCAGCCCTTCAAGAAGCCGAACCTCGTCCTCACCGACACCAAGGGGAAGTCCTACGACCTCCGCGAGGCCACCGAGGGCAAGCCCACCCTGATCTACTTCGGCTACACCAACTGCCCGGACGTCTGCCCGCTGACGATGAGCAACATCGCCATCGCCATGAAGTCGCTGTCCGCGGCCGACCGCGAGAAGCTCCAGGTCATCTTCGTCACCACCGACCCGGAACGGGACACCTCCGCCGAACTCGCCAAGTGGCTGCCCAGCGCCGGTGATCCATCCTTCATCGGCCTGACCGGCGACTTCCCCACCATCCAGGCGGGCGCCCGCCAGCTCGGCATCGGGATCGACGCGCCCAAGAAGGAGAAGAACGGCACCGTCGTCTCCATGCACGGCACCCAGGTCATCGCCTTCTCCCCGAAGACCGACGCCGGCTATGTCCTGTACGGCGAGGACGCCACCGCGGACGACTACGCCAAGGACCTGCCGAAGATCATCAAGGGGGAGAACCCGTGACCCGCCGCTCCTCTCTGGGGCTCTGCGGCAGCCTCACGGCGGCCGCGGTCCTGGTGGTGACCGGCTGTTCCTCGTCGTCCTCCTCCGTGTCCTCCTCTTCCGGAGCCGCGCCCAGCCTGAAGGTCAGCGGCGCCTATATGCCGAAGCCCGTCAGTGACATGGCGGCCGGCTTCCTCACCGTCACCAACAGCGGTCGCTCCGCCGACCGACTCACCTCCATCACCAGCACCATCTCCGACAGCGTCACCATCCACCGCACCGAGAACCAGGCCATGCGGGAGGTGAAGTCCTTCGACATCCCCGCCGGCGGGGAACTGGATCTCGAACGCGGTGGCAGCCACATCATGTTCATGAACCTCAAGGAGCGGCCGGCCCAGGGCCAAGAGGTCGGCATCGAGCTGCACTTCGAGAAGACCGACCCCATCAAGGTCGAACTTCCCGTGAAGGAGACCAACTACAACCCGGCCACCCGCTGACCGAGGGACTGAGGGACACCATGACAGCCACCGCCCCGCGCTTCGGAGTTACCGGCCCCACCAGAGCCGTCGCCCTGATGCGACTGCTGCTCGTCACCGCCGTGCTGCTCGGCACCGTCCTCACCGTGTCCTCCGGCACGGCGTCGGCGCACGCCGCGCTGACCGGCAGCACCCCCGAGGACGGGGCGGTGGTCGCCACCGCGCCCAAGGACATCGCCCTCTCCTTCTCCGAACAGGTCTCGCTGGGCAACGACTCGATCCGCGTCCTCGATCCGGACAGCAAGCGGGTCGACACCGCGAAGATCCGCGACATGAGCGGTGGCGGCACCGTCCGCTACGGCGTCGATCTCCAGACCGGCCTCGCCGACGGCACCTACACCGTCGCCTGGCGGGCCGTCTCCGCCGACAGCCACCCCATCGCCGGGGCCTTCACCTTCTCCATCGGGGCGCCCTCGAAGACCGTCGCCGTCCTGCCCGCCCAACAGGCGGGCGGCGGGCTGGTCGGCACCCTGTACGACATCGCGCGCTACGTCTCGTACACCGGCTTCATCCTGCTCGTCGGCGGCGTCGCCTTCATCCTCGGCTGCTGGCAGCGCGGCGCCTCCGTACGGCCGTTGCAGCGGCTGATCGTCGGGGGCTGGCTGACGCTGACCGCCGCCACCCTCGCCATGCTGCTCCTGCGCACCCCGTACACCGGCTCCGGCGAACTGGGCGATGCCTTCGACCTGGGCGGGCTCCAGGACGTCCTCACCACCAAGACCGGCGCGGCGCTCATCTCCCGGCTGCTGCTGCTCGGCGCCGCCGCGCTGTTCATCGCCGTCCTCTTCGGCGCGTACACCAAGCGCGAGGACGACGAGAGGAACACCGCGGGCGAGAGCGGTACCGACGGCGAGAGGAACACAGGCGGCGAGAAGGACACGGACGGCGAGGAGAGCGCGGCGAAGGAGGAAGGCACGGCGAAGAACGACCTCACCTTCGGACTCGCCCTGGGCGGCACCGTCGTCGCCGCCGGGATCGCCGCCACCTGGGCGCTGGCCGAACACGCCTCAACGGGGATCCAGACCGGACTCGCCATGCCGGTGGACGTGCTTCATCTGCTCGCCGTGGCGACCTGGCTCGGCGGGCTCACCGCGCTGCTCGTCGCTCTCTACCGGGCACCCTTCATAGAGAGCGCGGCCGTACGGCGCTTCTCCCGCACCGCCTTCATCAGCGTCGTGGTGCTCGCCGCGACCGGGCTGTACCAGTCCTGGCGTCAGGTCGGATCATGGTCGGCGCTCGGGGGAACGTCATACGGGCGGCTCCTTCTGGTCAAGGTCGGGCTGGTCGCCGTGATGGTCGGCATCGCCTGGTTCTCACGGCGGTGGACCGGTCGGCTCGGAGAGTGGTCGGGTTCTGAATCTGGGTCGAAGTCGGAGTCGGGAGCTGAGTCGGAGTCGGAGTCGAAGTCGGTAGCTGAGTCGGAGTCGGGAGCTGAGTCGGAGTCGGTAGCTGAGTCGGAGTCGGGGAAGGGACACGGAGCGAAGAGCGGAGACGAGACGACAGACGGTGACGGATCCGCCGCCTCGACCACGCCTTCCGTAACTGACAGTGAAAGGCTTACCCAGCTCACCCGCCAGGAAGCCGCATTGGCGACAGCACGCCAAAAGCGGAACCGGGATTCCGATCCCGAGCGGACCGGACTGCGCCGTTCCGTGCTCGCGGAGGCCGGGGTGGCCGTCGTCCTCCTCGCCATCACGACCGTACTGACCTCCACCGAACCGGGCCGCACCGCCGAGCTGGAGGCGAGCCGTACCGGCGGCGCGTCCACGGCCTCCCCCGGTCCCAAGGAACCCGTCAGCCTCACGCTGCCCTTCGACACCGGCGGCGCGAAGGGCAAGGGCACCGTCCGGCTCACCCTCGACCCGGCCTCCCCCGGCGCCAACGTCATGCAGCTCTACATCGACGGCCCCGGCGGAAAGCCGCTGGACATCCCCGAGATCAAGATCGCCTTCACCCTCGTGGACAAGAAGATCGGCCCCCTGCCGATCACCCCCGTACGCTCCGCCGCCGGACACTGGACCGCTGACCCCGTACTGCTGCCCATGCCGGGCGACTGGCAGCTCAGGGTGACCGTCCGGACCTCCGACATCGACCAGACGACCGTCGACAAGAACGTGAAGATCGGCTGACCCACCGTGAGCGACACCCGACAGAACCACGAACACCGGCACGCCGACGACGGACCCGATGACAGCCGGGACAACAAGTCCGACGACAAGTCCGGCGCGAAGCCCGGCGACAGGTCCGAAAGCCGGTCGGAGAGCCGGCCCGAGAGCCGGTCCGACGACGACCGGCCGCCCGCCCCCGTCATCTCCCGCCGACGGCTCCTCGGCACCGCCGGCGCCGCCGGAGCCGTCGGGCTGGCGCTCGGAGCCGTCGGCGGGGCCACCGGTTACGCGGCCGGGAGCCCCGAACCGGTGACGGCGCTGACCACCATCGGCACCGACTATCTGCCGTTCCACGGTGTCCACCAACCCGGCATCACCACCCCCGTGCAGGCCAGCGGCCATCTGATCGCCTTCGACCTGCTCCCGGGCGCGGGCCGCAAGGAGGCCGCCGCGCTGCTGCGCCGCTGGTCGGCGTCGGCGCGGACGCTGATGGCGGGCGAGCCGGCCACGAACGGCGGCGGTGCCGGCGGCCACGACACCGGCATCGCGCTGGACGCCGGCCCGTCCTCCCTCACCGTGACCTTCGGTTTCGGCCGTACCTTCTTCGACCGTACGGAGCTGACCGGGCAGCGCCCCGAGGCCCTGGACCCGCTGCCCGCCTTCTCCAACGACCATCTCGACGCCGGCCGCAGCGACGGCGACCTCTGGATCCAGATCGGCTCCGACGACGCGCTCGTCGCCTTCCACGCGCTGCGCACGCTCCAGAAGGACGCGGGCGCGGCGGCGCGGGTGCGCTGGCAGATGAACGGCTTCAACCGTTCGCCCGGCGCCACCCCGCAACCCATGACCAGCCGCAATCTGATGGGACAGATAGACGGCACGGGCAACCCCAAACCCTCGGAGCCCGACTACGACCGCCGGATCTTCGTCCCCTCGGCCCCCGCCGCCGGCACGCCCGCGTGGATGGCGGACGGCTCCTACGCGGTCGTACGGCGGATCCGTATGCTCCTCGACGACTGGGAACAGCTCACCGTCGCCCGTCAGGAGCAGGTCATCGGCCGCCGCAAGGCCGACGGCGCCCCGCTCACCGGCGGTACGGAGACCACGGAGATGGACCTCGACAAGCTCGGCCGGGACGGCAGCCTCGTCATCCCGGCCAACGCGCACGCCCGGATCTCCAAGCCCGAGTCGAACGGCGGCGCCGCCATGCTGCGCCGCCCCTTCTCATTCCACGACGGCATCGGCGACGACGGCACGCCGGACGCGGGGCTGCTCTTCGTCTGCTGGCAGGCCCATCCGCTCAAGGGCTTCGTCCCCGTACAGCGCAAGCTCGACCGCGGGGACGCGCTGTCGGCGTTCATCCGCCACGAGGCGAGCGGGCTGTTCGCCGTACCGGGGGGCGCGCGGCAGGGGGAGTACGTGGGCCAGCGCCTGCTGGAGTCCTGAGCCGGGACCACGGCCCGGGTCAGGATTCAGAACTCCGGGACTCCGGGGGCAGGACCTGCGGCACTCCGCTCCGGACACCGGGGGCAGGACCTCGCGCGGGACTCGGCGCGGGACTCGGCGCGGGAACGGTGACCCCGGTCGGCCCATTAAGGTGACCGTATGTCGGCCATGCGCTATACGTATCTCGGCCCCGAGGGCACCTTCACCGAAGCCGCTCTCCGCACGCTCCCGGAAGCGGCCACGCGGGAACTGGTCCCCATGGTGTCCGTCCCGGCGGCCCTCGACGCCGTACGGAACGGACAGGCCGCCGCGGCGTTCGTCCCGATCGAGAACTCGGTGGAGGGCGGGGTCACCGCGACCCTCGACGAACTCGCCTCCGGCGAGCAGCTGATGATCTACCGCGAAGTGCTGCTGCCGATCACCTTCGCCCTGCTGGTACGGCCGGGGACCGAGCTGTCCGACATCAAGACCGTGACCGGTCATCCGGTGGCCCAGCCGCAGGTGCGCAACTGGCTGCGGGGCCATCTGCCGGACGCGCTGTGGGAGTCGGCCGCGTCGAACGCGGACGGTGCGCGGCTGGTGCAGGAAGGCCGTTTCGACGCCGCCTTCGCCGGGGAGTTCGCGGCGGCGCGGTACGGGCTGAAGCCGCTGGTCAGCGAGATCCATGACGCGGAGAACGCGGAGACGCGGTTCGTTCTGGTGGGCCGGCCCGCGCGCCCGTCGGCGCCGACCGGCGCGGACAAGACGTCGGTGGTCGTGTGGCTGGGCGACGACCACCCGGGCGCGCTGCTCGAACTGCTCCAGGAGTTCGCGGTGCGCGGGGTCAACCTGATGCTGATCCAGTCCCGGCCGACCGGCGCGGGCATCGGCAACTACTGCTTCGCCGCGGACGCCGAGGGGCACATCACGGACCGGCGGGTGGGCGAGGCGCTGATGGGGCTGAAGCGGATCTGCCCGAAGGTGCGATTCCTCGGTTCGTACCCGCGCGCGGGGGTGTCCCCGGCGGATACGGCGGCGCTGCGCCCCGGTACGTCGGACGCGGAGTTCATCTCGGCGGCGGACTGGCTGGCGCGCATCCAGGACGGCCGCGTCTAAGGCTGCACGGGGCCTCGCCCGGCGCGCAGACCGCGCCTGGCGAGGGCTGGCGCCGGGCACGGGCAGGAGGGCTGTGGATGTATGCCAAAGTTATCCACAGGCGAGCGGCTCACCCTGGGGACAAGTCGACACCCGTAGCCGACACAGTCGACAAATCGGCCCAGTCGCCCCACCTCCATCCACAGGGCGCCAGACCGGCCCGCGTCACCTCAATTCCAGTGATCAACTCGTTAGAGCGAGTAATTCCCACCCGAATGAGTGCGCTAAGTGGGTTTAAGAAGGGAATTCCGCACCCCTTCCACGGCCTTCACGGACGCCAATTGCGCGATCCACAGACCCTCCACACAGCCTGTGGATAACTTCTGCCGACACACCCCCTCTGTGGACAACGCCCCTGCCCGGCCGCCCCAAGTCCCGTCCCGCACAAGGGTCGTGAGTCAAGGCGGCGGCAACGGACTGCCTCATTCCAGGGAATTGCGCCCCCTTTATTGACGAACGGCGGGCAAACTCCGGGCGCCCCTTCCAGGATTCCCCACCACCTTCCACAATTGCCGCAATTAGGACAAAGGGGCGCGCCTGCCGATATCGAGTGGGGTGGTGTCGGTGCACACCGGTAGCCTGGTGGGGTGATTGACCTTCGCCTGCTCCGTGAGGACCCCGACCGTGTTCGCGCCTCCCAGCGCGCCCGTGGAGAGGACGTCGCGCTCGTCGACGCCCTGCTCTCCGCCGACGAGCGGCGCAGGTCGTCCGGCGTCCGCTTCGACGCGCTGCGCTCGGAACAGAAATCGCTCGGCAAGCTGATCCCCAAGGCGAGCGCCGAGGAGCGGTCGGAGCTGCTCAAGCAGGCCGAGCAGCTGAAGGCCGACGTCAAGGCCGCCGACGCCGAGCAGCACGAGGCCGACGAGGAGGCCAGGCAGCTGCTCCTCCAGCTCGGCAATGTCGTCCACCCCGACGTCCCGGTCGGCGGCGAGGAGGACTTCGTCGTCCTGGAGACGCACGGCACGATCCGTGACTTCGCGGCGGAGGGCTTCGAGCCCAAGGACCACCTGGAGCTGGGCGAGGCGCTGGGCGCCATCGACGTCGAGCGCGGCGCCAAGGTCTCCGGTTCGCGTTTCTACTATCTGACGGGCGTCGGCGCGCTCCTTGAGCTGGCTCTGGTCAACGCGGCGATCGCGCAGTCCACCGAGGCCGGCTTCATCCCGATGCTCACCCCGGCGCTGGTCCGCCCGCGCGCCATGGAGGGCACGGGCTTCCTGGGCCAGGCCGCGGAGAACGTGTACCACCTGGAGAAGGACGACTACTACCTGGTCGGTACGTCGGAGGTGCCCCTCGCCGCGTATCACATGGACGAGATCATCGACGCCGACAAGCTGCCCCTGCGGTACGCGGGCTTCTCGCCGTGCTTCCGCCGCGAGGCCGGTACGTACGGCAAGGACACGCGCGGCATCTTCCGGGTCCACCAGTTCGACAAGGTCGAGATGTTCTCGTACGTCGACCCGGCGGACGCCCAGGCCGAGCACCAGCGGCTGCTGGAGTGGGAGAAGCAGTGGCTGACCGCCCTCGGCCTGCCCTTCCAGGTGATCGATGTGGCCACCGGTGATCTGGGCGCGTCCGCCTCGCGCAAGTTCGACTGCGAGGCGTGGATCCCGACGCAGGGCAAGTACCGCGAGCTGACCTCGGCGTCCAACTGCGACAGCTTCCAGGCCCGCCGGCTCTCGGTCCGGATGCGGGACGGCAAGCAGGTCAAGCCGCTGTCGACGCTGAACGGCACGCTCTGCGCCGTACCGCGCACAATCGTGGCGATCCTGGAGAACCACCAGCTGCCGGACGGTTCGGTACGGGTCCCCGAGGTGCTCCGTCCGTATCTGGGCGGCCGTGAGGTGCTGGAGCCGGTCGCCAAGTGAGCACCACCGACCCCGCCGCGCCGCGCGCGGCCACCTCGCTCGCGGCATCGCTCGCCGCCGCGCCGGTGCCCGCCGCGCCGTTCCCGTACAAGCTCGTCGCGACGGACCTCGACGGCACACTGCTGCGCGAGGACAACACGGTCTCCGGCCGTACGCGCGAGGCCCTCGCGGCGGTGACCGCGGCGGGCGCCGCGCACATCATCGTCACGGGGCGGGCCGTGCCCTGGACCCTGCACATCCTGGACGACCTGGGGTACGAGGGTCTGGCGGTGTGCGGCCAGGGCGCGCAGGTCTACCACGCGGGTGAGCACCGGCTGCTGACGTCGCTGACCCTCGACCGGAAGCTCGCCAAGGTGGCGCTCGCCCGGATCGAGGCGGAGATCGGCGCCCCGGCGCTGGCCGTGAGCCGGGACGGGCTCGACGGCGAGGTGCTGATCGGCCCCGGCTACCGGACGCTGGACGGCGCGCTTCCGGCGGTGACGGTGGCCGATCCGGCGGAGCTGTGGTCGGCGCCGCTGAACAAGGTCTACATCCAGCACCCGGAGCTGGACGACGACGCGCTGGCCCTGGCGGCACGTGCCGCGGCCGGCGGGCTGGTGGACGTGGTGATGGCGGGCGCGGGCGTGGTGGAGATCCTCCCGCTGGGCCTGAGCAAGGCCACCGGTCTGTCACTGGCCGCACGGCGCCTCGGCGTCAAGGCGGCGGACACGATCGCGTTTGGTGACATGCCGAACGACATCCCGATGTTCGGCTGGGCCGGCTACGGCGTGGCCATGGCGAACGCGCACGACGAGCTGAAGGCCGTCGCGGACGAGGTCACGGCGTCGAACGAGGACGACGGCATCGCCGTGGTGCTGGAGAAACTGCTGCTCGGGTAAAAGCCCGCGGATGTCCCAGGCCCCGAGAGAGGGTCCGGGAGGGGTGGCCCGCGCGGATGCGCGCTCGAAGCGGCCACCCCCGGGCAGCGTGCCGGCGGCACACGGAGCGGTGATGGCTACTCCGGTGCCCGCGCGGTGCTGCCCTGCTGGGAACTCGACGGACTCGGACTGCCGGTCATCGCCGTGTTCCGCTCCCGGTCTGTGGTGTGCGCGGTGCGTGCCCCGCACACCACAACTGTGCCCGCGGCCACGGCCAGGCGCCACCGAATATCCGCCAACGGCCCGCGTACGCCCCCGGAGGGACGGCCGCGGGCCGCGGGGACGGATCAGCGGTGCTTACGGCCGCGGCGCAGATCCCTCACCTGGCGGGCGAGGTCATCGACCTTCGCGTCCACCTGGTCGATCCGGACGGACATCTCGCACACCCGGTTGCTGAGGGCCGCGACCACCTGGTTGGTGGCGTCGAGCCGCCGGTCCAGGCTGTCGAGCCGCTGCGACATCCGGTTCAGCACCGGCCCCAGCTCCTGGAGCGCGAGCCCGACCCCGCCGAGGCACGACTCGATCTTCGTCACGCGCCGGTCGAGCGAGGCGTACCCCTCGCGCCAGCCCTCCTCCGCATCGAGGAGGTACGTACGGACACGGCGCGCGATGTCGCTGTCGCGCAGGAGCATCGCGATGTTGAGCACGGCGCGGCGGCCGTAGAGCGTGAGCTGGGTGGCGGCCTGTGGATAACTTTCACCCCTGCCCTCGCTCCATAGTGACAACATGTCACTATGAAAGCGTCGCAGGTCAGAGCCTCGCAGCACCTGCATCCCGTTCTCGCACAGCTCCGCGCGATGCCGCGCTGTCAACTGCCTGATGACGCCTGTGGATACTTCGAAGTACCGGGCCACGTCCTCCGTACGGACATGGATGCCGTCCGGGAGCATCGCCAGGGCCTTGATCTTGTCGAGCGTCTCGACCCGCTCCATGACGCTGTCGCGCATCGTGCGCGATTCGAGCAGAGCACCTTCTGGTGGCATGGGAATGCCTTCTCTTTCCGTGAAGCCGAACCAACCAACAACGAAGTCAGCCCTCTCCCCGGGCTTCAGGGGTGGAGGTCGGCTCACGGTGGCTACTCACTCAATGACCGGTGCGGCTCTCGATCCGGCACCGGCAATCCCCAGATTCACGAACACTCGACGCAACAGACTCCAGTTGCCTCCACGCACCCTGGCAAACGAACCGATAACCGTACAGTTACGTGGCAACCCCCGCCCATCGGACGGGGGTTGCCACGTAGAGGTCGATTCTTCGCTCACTCCTCGCCCGCGAGCTTCAGCGTCCGCAGCTTCTGCCCCGCGAACCACGTCGCGGCCACCGTCACCCCGACCAGCAGGATCACCGCGAGCGGCAGCGTCACGTCCGACGCGATGATGCCGTCGCCGCCGATCTTCTTGGCGAGCGCCAGCGACCACTGCTGGACGCTGAGCGTCCGCGCGCCTTCCACCAGGCTGCCGAAGAACGTCTCCCAGACCAGGGCGTAGACCAGCCCGATGACGACCGCGTGGCGGCTGACCGTACCGAGCAGCAGGAACAGCGCGCTGTACGCGATCGAGGCGACGAGCGCCGCGACCGTGTAGGCGATCGCGATCTGCTGGCCGTTGCCGTTGAGGATCCACCCGGCGATAAAGGTGGGGACGGCGGAGAACGCCATGGTCACGGCGATCGCCACGATCAGCTTGGTGAAGATGATCGACGACCGCTTCAGGGGCTTGGAGAGCAGATAGACGATCGAGCCGTCATCGATCTCGGGCCCGATCGCGCCCGTGCCCGCGATCACGCCAATCAGCGGCACCATCGTGGCCAGTGCGAAGCCGCCCAGCACATCGGACGCGATCTGGTCGTCCACGCCGTCGAAGACACGGACGGCCACCGAGATCAGGATCAGCAGAGCGGGCAGTACGAAGAGAATGGCGGCCCGGCGCCTGCCGAGCAGGGCCCGCTGGGTGAGCCGGGCGACTGTGGGGTTGTACATGACGTCACAGCTCCTTTCAGGCCGCTCAGGCCGCTACGAGATAGGAGAAGACCGATTCGAGGGACTCGTCGGAGGGCGAGACGGTGAGCAGCCGGATGGAGTGCTCCCGGGCGACGCGCGGCAGCAGCTCGGTGAACCGGCCGAAGTCGATCGCCTGCACCCGCAGCCCGCCCTCGACCAGATCGACCTCGATCCCGGCCGTCGACGGGTCGGCGATCAGTGCCGCGGCGAGCGCGCGGTCGTCGCTGGACCGTACGAGATAGCGGTGCGGCCGGTCCGTCATCAGGCGGCGGATCTTGCGGAAGTCGCCCGAGGCGGCGTGCCGGCCGGCCACGATCACCTCGATGTGCGAGGCGAGCTGCTCGACCTCCTCCAGGATGTGCGAGGAGAACAGCACGGTGCGGCCCTCGTCGCCCATCCGCCGCAGCAGCTCCATCAGCTGCATGCGCTGCCGCGGGTCCATACCGTTGAACGGCTCGTCCAGCAGCAGTACGGACGGCTCGTGGACCAGCGCGGAGGCCATCTTCACGCGCTGGCGCATGCCCTTGCTGTACGTCGCGATCCGACGGTCCTGCGCGTACTCCATCTCGACGGTGGCGAGCGCCGCCCGCGCCGCCTTCTTGCCGAGTCCGTGGAGTTCGGCATTGGCGACGACGAATTCGAGGCCGGTGAGGAAGTCGTACATCGACTCCCGCTCCGGCACGATGCCGATCTGCCGGTAGACGGACTCGTTCCGCCAGATCGGCTCTCCGTCGAGGGCGACGGTGCCCGTGGAGGGTGCGAGGAATCCGGCCATCATGTTGATCAGCGTGGACTTGCCCGCGCCGTTCGGACCGAGCAGTCCGGTGACGCCCGGGCCCACGTCCATGGAGACGTCGTTGACGGCCACCACGTTGCCGAACCAGCGCGAGGTGTGATCGATATGGATGGTGGTCACAGCCCGACCTTCCGGTAACGGCGCATCAGAACGGCGTACGAGCCGGCGATCAGCGCGAGAATGACCAGCAGATAGACGACGCCCGCGGCGGCCGAGGGGCCGGCTTCGCCCGGGAAGGACGATCCGGCGCCCAGGAACGCACTCTGGAGACCGTCGATCAGGGTGATCGGGGAGAAGAGACCGAGCCACTTGACGGCCCCGGTCTCGCCCGAGGAATAGGCGATCAGCTGGACGGTGGAGACCGCGCCGTACGAGATGGTCAGCGTGGCGATCACGGCCGCGACACCGAAGCCGCGACGCGGGGTGAACGCGGCCATCACCAGGCCGAGCCCGCCGAAGAGCAGGGAGAGCACCGCCACGGACACCAGCCCCTGCCCGAATCCCTTGGTCTGGTCGACGAAGTCCATCTTGGCCAGCAGCGAGCCGACGTAGAGGATCACGAGGGGCGCCCCGGTGAGTACGAAGAGGGCGGAGGCCATCGCTCCGAATTTCGCGAGGACATAGTCGACGCGTTCGATCGGCCGCGAGAAGTAGAGCGGGACGGTCCTGAAGCGCAGGTCGCGGGAGACGGACTGGGGCGCCTGCGAGGCGAGATAGAGGCCGATGACCGCCTGGGTGAAGATCGCGTAGCGCGTGTAGTCGAGCGGCAGGCTCTTGAGGTCGGTCGAGACGGCGACCGCGACGATGATCGCCGCGGGCAGGCACATCACCGCGAAGAGGATCATCGGAAGAACCTTGGACTTGGCGGAGCGGCCGAGTCCGTACGACCCGCGCAGGGACTGCGAGTAGAGGGAGCGGCGGGCGTAGGCGCGGCCGAGGCGCGCTCCTTCGTAGTTGCGGTACCCGATGTTGTGGATACGGGTGGAACCCGCGCCGCTGCCGACGCCGGTGCCCCTGGTCGTCTCCGTGCCCGGCTGGATCTCAGTGCTCATCGCGGGCGCCTCCCGTCGGCTGCGGTGTGTGGTCCGTCGCGGCGGTACCGGCCGGCTCGGAAGTGGTGGTGGGAGCGGCGGTCCCGGCCTGGTTCGGGCGGAAGACCTCCGCGATGTGGTGGCGGCGCTGCTCCATCCGTACGAGCCCGAGGCCCAGGCCGGCCACGGTGTCGCGGACGGTGTCGAGCGTGTCGTCGCCCTTGGACTCGACCAGGAGGATGTGGCCCGCGCCCGGCAGTCCCTGCTCCGTACCCGCCTGGAGCGTGACCCCGGCCGCCGTGAGGGCCTCGCGCAGCGCCTTCGTACCGTCGGGGTGCGCGTCGGTGTCGGTGACCTCGACGGCGAGGGTGGTGGTCGTACGGGTGAAGTCGCTGGTGGAGCTGGAGCGCAGCAGTGTCCCGCCGTCGATGACGACGACATGGTCGCAGGTGCGCTCCAGCTCGCCGAGCAGATGCGAGGTGACCAGTACGGAGATGCCGAAGTCGGTGTGGACCCGGCGGATGAGGCCGAGCATCTCGTCGCGGCCGACCGGGTCGAGGCCGTTGGTCGGCTCGTCCAGCAGCACCAGCTGGGGGTCGTGGACCAGCGCCTGCGCGAGCTTGACGCGCTGCTTCATACCTGTCGAGTAGCCGCCAATGGGGCGGTACCGCTCCTCGTACAGGCCGACATGGCGCAGGGTGTCGGCGGTCCGCTCGCGAGCGGCCGTGGCGGGAAGTCCGGACATGCGCGCCATATGTACGACGAACTCGGTGGCCGAGACGTCGGGCGGCAGACAGTCGTGCTCGGGCATGTACCCGACACGCTCACGGATGGCGGCGCCACTGGTGGCGACGTCGAGCCCGAGCACCTCGGCCCGGCCTTCCGTGGCGGGGGTCAGACCCAGCAGGATCTTGATCATGGTGGACTTGCCGGCCCCATTGGCGCCCACCAGCCCGGTCACACCGGGGCCGATGTCCAAGGAGAGCCGGTCAAGCGCGGTTACCCGGGGGAACCGCATACTCAGGCTTTCGGTCGCGATCACAGTCACGTTTCGAAGGTAGTGGCGCGGCCCACACCGGTCGTCAGACCAGGCGGTTGTATCCGTGTCAGCCTCCAGATGTAGGGACCCGTAAGGGCCTCGTAAGGGATGGGTACGCCGAGTCGGCCGTCAGCACGACCCCGACGGCGCCCCGACGAGCCCCGCCCGGGCCTCAACCAACCGGACAGAGCGAACACATTACCCAAAAGCCTTGAAACGGAGCCCACTTGTCCACAGATCCGGCAATCAGCCTGTGGATAAACCGAGTTGGCTGTGGATCAAACATGTGGAACGGCACGGGATCGAAAAGAAGTAGCGGCCCGGAGACCCGACCGGCACGCTGATCCAATGACCGGAAAACCAGAGGAAAGACGGGCCGTCAAGGTATCGAAGTACCTCGCCAAGCATCTGCGCCACCAGCCCGAACGTCTCGGCATCACCCTCGACGAGAATGGCTGGGTGGCGATCGACACCCTCCTCCGTGCCACCGCCGCGCACGGCTTCGGGCTGACCCGTGCCGAACTCGACCATGTGGTGACCATCAACGACAAACAGCGCTTCACCATCGACGGCGACCGGATCCGCGCCGCCCAGGGCCATACCGTCGCGGTGGATCTGGACCTGCCCCTCGCGACACCGCCCGCGTACCTCTACCACGGGACCGTGGCCCGCAACCTGGACGCCATCCGCGCCGAGGGGCTCCGCCCCATGCGCCGCCACCACGTCCATCTCTCCGCCGACCGCGAGACCGCCACCCGCGTCGGCGCCCGCCGCGGCCGGCCCGTCGTCCTTCCGGTGGACGCGGCGGCGATGCACGGGGCCGGGCTGGTCTTCCGGGTCAGCGCGAACGGCGTCTGGCTCACCGACTCCGTACCCACGCGGTACATCCGCTTCCGCGGCTGACCCCGGCGCGACAGTCCGGGCCGGTACGGGCCGGTACGGGCCGGCACGGGCCGGCACGGGCGCGCGGTACGTACCGTACGGCCGCCGCTCGGGCCGCACGTAGGCTCGTGGGCATGACCCTGCGCCTGAGCACCGTGATCCTGCCCATCGACCGCTGGCACGAAGGTGGCCGTGAGCGCTGGCAACGTGCCGAGGAGCTGGGTTTCCACGCCGCGTACACCTACGACCACCTCTCCTGGCGCACCTTCCGCGACGGCCCCTGGTTCGGCGCGCTGCCCACCCTCACCGCCGCCGCGACCGCCACGGAGCGCATCCGCCTGGGCACCCTCGTGACCTCCCCCAACTTCCGGCACCCGGTGCCGCTGGCCAAGGAGCTGATGTCCCTGGACGACATCTCCGGCGGACGGTTCACCCTGGGCATCGGCGCCGGCGGCAACGGCTTCGACGCCACCGCCCTCGGCCAGGAGGCGTGGACACCGCGCGAGCGGGCGGACCGGTTCGGTGAGTTCCTCGCCCTCCTCGACCGGCTGCTCACCGAGGACTCGGTGAGCAGCACCGGCACCCACTACTCCGCCGAGGAGGCCCGCAACCTGCCCGGCTGCGTCCAGCGCCCCCGGCTGCCCTTCGCCGTCGCCGCCACCGGCCCGCGCGGGCTGAAGCTGGCCGCGCGCCACGGCCAGGCGTGGGTGACGACCGGCGACCCGAAGCTGTTCGAGGAGGGCACCCCCGAGCAGTCGGCCGAGGCCATCCGGGGACAGATCGACCGGCTCGGCAAGGCGTGCGTGGAGAGCGGCCGGGAGATCGCGGAACTCGACAGGATCCTGCTCACCGGCTTCACCCCGGACCGCGGCCGCCCGCTGGAATCGGTCGGCGCCTTCGTGGACTTCGCCGGCCGGCACAGGGACCTCGGCATCACGGAGATCGTCATCCACTGGCCGATCCCCGACTCCGACTTCGCCGCCGATCAGGCCGTCTTCGAGAAGATCGTCACGGAGGCCCCCGCCCAGCTCCGGTGAACCGCCGCCGATGAGCCGCCGCCGGATGCGGCATCGGCGGGCGCTGACGGGACGCCGGATGCGGGATCGGCAGATGGCAGATGCGGGATCGGCGGATGCGGGATCGGCTGATCGCACGCAAGGTGGTCCGAGGGGGGAGCCCATCGGCGCGGGCTCGCGGCCCGTCGCAGACCACAGCTTGGAGACGCGAGATGCCTGAGGTCACCACCCCGTACGAGCCCGGCACGCCCTGCTGGGTCGATCTGATGGTCCCCGACCAGCAGGCCGCCCTGGACTTCTACCGGGACCTGTTCGGCTGGCAGGGCGAGATCGGCCCCGAGGAGTTCGGTGGCTACTCGATGTGCACCCTGAGGGGCAAGCCCGTCGCCGGGATCATGAAGGCGATGGCCCCCGAGGGCGCCGAGCCCGCGCCGCCACCCCACTGGAGTACGTACTTCTCCAGCGCGGACGCGGACGCCACCCAGAGCGCGATCAGCGCGAACGGCGGCTCGGTGATCTCCCCGACCATGGATGTCGGCACGATCGGCCGCATGCTGATCGCCACGGACCCCCAGGGCGCGTTCTTCGGGGTGTGGCAGCCGCTGGACTTCCCCGGCGCCCAGATCGTCAACGAGCCGGGCGCGCTGGTCTGGAACCAGCTCAGCACCTCCGACCCTGAGGCCGCCGGGACCTTCTACCGCGCCGCGCTGGGCCTGGAGGCCGGACCGATGCCCGGCATGCCGGGATTCACCGGCTTCCAGGTCAAGGGACGTACGGTCGGCAGCCTCCAGGGCATGGAGAACCTGCCCGAGGGCGTCCCGCCGCACTGGCTCGTCAGCTTCGCCGTGGACGACACGGACAGCACGGTCGACGCGCTCGTCCGGGCCGGCGGGACGCTGCTGGTGCCGCCCTTCGACATCGAGAAGGTCGGCAGGCTGGCCATCGTCCAGGACCCCCAGGGCGCGACCTTCTCGATGGTCGCCCTCCTCGGCACACCGGAGTCCTGAGCCGGTCCGAGCCACTCCGAGCCGGGCCGAGCCACTCCGAGCCGGGCCGAGCCCGCCTGAGAGCGCGCCCGAGCCGTCCGAACCCGTCCGAAGCCCTCGCGCGGTGGGCGCCGGGAGCACCGCACCCGACGCCCACTCAGATGTGCGCCCCTCCGCACGCCCGTGCGGATCCGTGCGCGAGAATGATCCCGTGACCCTGCCCCGTGGATCTCAGACCCCGCCCGACGACTCCCCGCTCCCCGCCCGGCCGCGGCTGATCGCCACCGATCTGGACGGCACCCTGCTGCACGACGGCAAATACGTCTCGGAGCGTACGGTCAAGGCGCTCGCCGCCGCCGAGGAGGCCGGGATCGAGGTCTTCTTCGTCACCGGCCGGCCGGCCCGCTGGATGGACGTCGTCAGCGACCACGTACACGGTCACGGCATGGCGATCTGCGCCAACGGCGCGGCGGTGGTCGATCTGCACGCCGGCGGCAAGCTGCTCAGGAGCCGCCCGCTGGACCGTACGGTGGCGCTGGACGTCGTACGGGCGCTGCGCGACGCCGCGCCGGGGACGACCTTCGCGGTGGAGACGACCACCGGCATCCACTACGAGCCGCGGTACCCGCGCTTCGCCGACGACCCGGCCGTGAGTCTGGGCACCGCCGAGCACCTGCTGAGCGAAAGCGGCCCGGCGCAGGCTCCCCCGGCCTCGGCCCTCGCGGACACCGTCCCGGTGCTGAAACTGCTCGCGCACCACACCGACCTCACCCCCGACGGCTTCCTCGCCCTGGCCCGTACGGCGGCGGGCGACCGCGCCAACATCACCCGCTCCAGCCCGTCCGCGCTGCTGGAGATCAGCGGCCCGGGCGTCAGCAAGGCCAGCACGCTCGCCCTCTGCTGCGCCGAGCGCGGCATCTCCTCCGACGAGGTCGTCGCCTTCGGTGACATGCCGAACGATCTGGAGATGCTGACCTGGGCCGGCAGCTCCTACGCCATGGGCAACGCGCACCCGGACGTACTGGCCGCCGCCTCCGGCCGTACGGTCACCAACAACGAGGACGGCGTGGCGGTCATCATCGAGGAGATCCTGGCGCGGCGGCAGCCGTGACCAACCTGCCCTAACCACGGGAGCGCGGAAGTCTCACAGCGGGGCTTCCCAGATCACCGTCGTACCGCCGCCCGGCGCGAGCCCGCTCGCGCAGCTGCTCGACCCGCCCAGCGACTCCGCCCGCCGCAGCAGATTGCGCAGCCCGCTACGGCGGCCGCCCGCCGGGATACCCACCCCGTCGTCGGCGACCGACAGCCGCACCGCGCCCCGGCCGTCGGGCAGCCGTACGGTGACATCCACGACGACCTCGATCCGGGTGGCGCGCGCGTGCCGGAAGGCGTTCGAGAGGGCTTCCCGGAGCGCGGCGATCAGGTTCTTCCCGACGAGTTCCCCGACGGCGGCGTCGACCGGGCCGACAAAGCGGTGGCCCGGCCGGAAGCCCAGCGGCACCGCCGCCATGTTGATCTCCCGCAGGACCCGGGTGCGCAGCCCGGCCGGTGCCTCGGCCGAGCCCTGCTGGAGCGCGAAGATGGCCGTACGGATCTCCTGGATGGTCACGTCGAGGGCCTCGACCGCCTGGTCGATGCCCTGGTGGACCTCGGGCGCGACCGCGCCGCGGTGGGCGCTCTCCAGCATCAGCCCGGTCGCGAACAGCCGCTGGATGACGAGATCGTGGAGATCGCGGGCGATCCGGTCGCGGTCCTCCAGGACGGCCAGCCGCTCGCGGTCGCGCTGTGCCTCGGCCATCATCAGCGCCAGCGCCGCCTGCGAGGCGAACTGGGTGGCGAGGGCCCGTTCCCGCGCGCCGAAGCGGCGCGCGCCGCGCAGCCGGGGCGTGATGAGCGCGCCGAGCACCCGGCCGTCCGTACGCAGCGGCAGCAGCATGCTCGGGCCGAACCCGGTGTCCGGCGGGGTCATCATCCGGGGGTCGGTGGGGGCGTCGTCGACGAAGACGGGTTCGCCGGCCAGGACGGTCGCGACGACGGGGCTGTCGGCCGGGATGACATCACCGGGTCTGGTGGTGGGATGGTCGGCCGAGACGGCCACGATCTCCAGCCCGCCCTCCGGGGTGCGCAGCATCACCACCCCGACCGCGGAATCCGCGAGTCTGCGGGCCTGTTCCGCGACGACGGAGAGCGCGTCGTCGGCATCGTCGCCGCCCCCGGAGAGCAGGGCGGTGGTGACGGCGACCGAGCCGTCGATCCACCGCTCGCGCTGCCGGGCGGCCTCGTACAGCCGGGCGTTGCCGATGGCGGTGCCGGCCTCGTTGGCCAGGACGCGCAGCATCCGCAGGTCGTGATCGCTGAACCCGTCAGGGTGGTCGCTGAACCCGTCCCGTTGATCGTCGCCCCCCTCCCGGCGCGCACCCACGCCACGCTGGGACGGCTGCTTCTCCGTCAGATAGAAGTTGCCTACGGTCTCGCCCTGCACCTGGATGGGGACCCCGAGAAACGTGCGCATCGGCGGATGGCCCGGCGGGAATCCGACGGAGCGCGGGTCCGTGGTCAGATCCGCGAGCCGGATCGGGTCGGGATGCCGCATCAGGGCGCCGAGCAGCCCGCTGTGCCCGTCGGGCCGGCGCCCGATCCGCCGCGCCATGTCCTCCCCGGCCCCGTACGCGACGAAGTCGGCGAGGCGCTCGCCCGTCTCGTCGAGGAGGCCGATCGCGGCGTACCGGGCCCCGATGAGTTCGGCCGCGGTCCCGCAGATCCGGTCGAGTGTGGCGTGCAGCCCCAGCCCCGCGCCGGCTGAGCACATCGCTTCCAGCAGCTGCGGCACCCGAGCGGTGGCCTCGGCGGACAGGCCCTCCAGACTGCCGGCCGCGTGGGTGGCGGCTTCGAGGGGATCCATGGGCTCGGGCACTTTCATACCCAAGAGCCTAGTAAGTCCTATTTGACAGGGAAAGTCGACTTCTGGACGCCGAGCAGATCCCCGGCCCGTTCCCGCTCCAGCATCCGCCGCAGCGGCCCTTCCCCGGCGGCGAGTTCGGCGTACGGACCACGCTGTACGCAGCGGCCCCCGTCGAGCACGATCACCTCGTCGACCGTGTCGAGACCCCGCAGCCGGTGGGTGATGAGCAGCGTCGTCCGCCCCTCGGTCGCGGCCAGCAGATCGGCGGTCAGGGCGTCCGCCGTCGCCAGGTCCAGATGCTCGGCGGGCTCGTCCAGGATCAGTACGGGGAAGTCCGCGAGCAGCGCGCGGGCCAGCGCCAGACGCTGCCGCTGTCCCCCGGAGAGCCGGGCGCCGTGCTCGCCGACGAGGGTGTCGAGACCGGCGGGCAGCGCGTCCACCCAGTCGAGCAGCCGGGCCCGGCGCAGCGCGTCGCGCAGCGCGTCGTCGGACGCGTCCGTACGGGCGAGCCGCAGGTTCTCCCGTACGGAGCTGTCGAAGAGGTGCGCGTCCTGGGCGCAGAGCCCGACGAAGCGCCGGACCGTGTCCCCGTCGAGCGCGGCCAGCTCCGTACCGCCGAGGCGGCACTCGCCCTCACGCGCGTCCAGGAAGCGCAGCAGCACCTGGGCGAGCGTGCTCTTGCCCGCGCCCGAGGGGCCGACGACGGCGACGCGCTTCCCTTCGGTCAGCGTCAGATCGAGACCGCTGAGCGCGTCCCGCCGCTGCCCGGCGTAGCGCGCGGTCAGTCCGCGTACCTCCAGCGGGAACGGCGACACGGGGGCGGCGGCGGGCTCCGCCGGCTCCTGTACGGGTACGGGGGCGTCCAGCACCTCGTGCACCCGCTCGGCGCCGCGCGCGGCCCGCCTGCGGTGGCGTACGGCGAGGGGCAGCCCGGCGACGGCCTCGAACGCGGCGAGCGGCGTCAGGACGATCACGGCCAGCTCGACGCCGGCCAGCCGCCCGTCACCAACGGCGGGGATCGCGACGAACGCGGCGACGGCCACGGTCAGTCCGCAGATCAGGGCCGAGAGGCCGCTGCCGAGCGCGTTGCCGCTCGCACCGCGCGACGCGATGGCCGTGAGCGCGCCGTCGGCCCGCCGTACCTGCTCCAGCCGGCCCTTCAGCGCACCCGCGACGGTCAGCTCGGCCATACCGGCGAGCAGATCGGTGACCCGGGTCGCGAGCAGCCCGCGCGCCGGGGCCAGCCGCCCCTCACCGCGGCGAGTGACCGCCGCGCTCAGCAGCGGTACGCCCACCCCGGCGGCGAGCAGCCCGGCGGCCAGGACGGCGCCCGCCTCCGGCAGCAGCCACGCGGTGAATCCGACGGTGCCCGCGCCGACGAGCAGGGCGCTGCCGACGGGCAGCAGCCACCGGAGCCAGTAGTCCTGAAGCTCGTCCACATCCGCGACCAGCCGGGACAGCAGATCCCCGCGACGCGTCTCGCGCAGTCCGGCGGGGGCGACACGCTCCAGCCGCCGGTACACGGAGACCCGGAGGTCCGCGAGCATCCTGAGCACGGCGTCGTGGGAGACGACGCGCTCGGCGTAGCGGAAGACGGCCCGGCCGATGCCGAAGGCACGGGTCGCCGTCACCGCGATCATCAGATAGAGCACGGGCGGCTGCTCCGACGCGCGCGAGATGAGCCAGCCGGACACCGCCATGAGCCCGACGGCGGAGCCCAGGGCGCAGCTTCCGAGGAGCAGGGCGAGCAGGAAGCGCCCGCGCAGCGCCCCGGCGGCGGCCCGCATCCGCGCGAGGGGTTTCCCGGACGCCGCGAACCCGTCGTACGTACCGGAGCCGTCGTACGCATCGAACCCGTCGTACGCGCCGGAGCCGGCGGGCCGCGGGACGTCCTCCTCGGCGTCCCCGGCGGCGCTCCCGATGATGTCCTCCACGGCGTCCCACGCGTCCGGCTCCCGCGCGCCGGACGCCAAGGGCGTCGGCAGCCCGTCGCCGGTCTCCCGTGCCGTCCGTACGGTCCGGGCCGGCAGCTCCACCACCCTGTCCGCCACCGCGAGCAGCGCCGGCCGGTGGACGACGAGCAGGACCGTACGGCCGACCGCCAGCCGGCGTACGGCCTCGACGATGCCCTCCTCCGTCTCCCCGTCCAGCGCGGCCGTGGGTTCGTCGAGAAGCAGCAGCGGGCGGTCCGCGAGGAAGGCGCGGGCCAGCGCGAGCCGCTGGCGCTGACCGGCCGAGAGCCCGGCCCCGTCCTCGCCGAGCGGGGTGTCGAGGCCCCGGGGGAGCGCGGCCACGAAGTCGGCCGCGCCCGCGTCGCGCAGCGCGTCCCACACCGCCGCCGCCTCGGCGTCCGGCCTGGCCAGCCGGACGTTCTCCGCGATGGTCCCGGCGAAGAGATGGGGGCGCTGCGGGACCCAGGCGATCCGCTCGTGCCAGCGGTCCGGGTCGAGGGAGGCCAGCTCGCGGCCGTCCACCCGTACCCGGCCCTCGTCGGGCACGGCGAACCCGAGCAGCACCTGGAGCAGCGTGGACTTGCCCACGCCGCTCGGGCCGACCAGGGCGACCGTCTCGCCCGGCTCGACCGTCAGGGAGGCGTTGTCGAGCGAGGGCTCCGTACGGCCCTGGTGGCGGACCGTCACCCCGGTCAGCTCCAGCCTCGGCGCGCCGGGCACCGCGCTCGTACCGCGCGCCGGAGGAGCGGTCTCCAGGACCGTGAAGATCTCCTCGGCGGCGGCAAGCCCCTCGGCCGCCGCGTGGTACTGGGCGCCGACCTGCCGGATCGGCAGATACGCCTCGGGCGCGAGAACGAGCACCACCAGGCCGGTGTACAGATCCAGTTCTCCGTGGACGAGCCGCATCCCGATACCGACCGCGACCAGCGCCACCGACAGCGTCGAGAGCAGCTCCAGCGCGAAGGACGACAGGAAGGCGATCCGCAGTGTCCGCAGCGTGGCCCGCCGGTACTGCGTGGTGATCGTACGGATCGACTCGGCCTGTGCCTTGGCCCGGCCGAAGACCTTGAGCGTCGGCAGTCCGGCAACTACATCGAGGAAGTGGCCCGACAGCCGGGAGAGCAGACTCCACTGACGGTCCATCCGGGACTGGGTGGCCCAGCCGATGAGCGCCATGAACATCGGGATCAGCGGCAGGGTCACCACGATGACGGCGGCCGAGACCCAGTCCTCGGTGACAATGCGCGCGAGCACCGCCACCGGCACCACCACCGCGAGCCCCAGCTGCGGCAGATAGCGCGCGAAGTAGTCGTCCAGGGCGTCGACTCCCCGGGTGGCGAGCGCCACCAGGGAGCCCGTACGCCGGCCGCTCAGCCACGCGGGCCCCAGCTCGGCCGCCCGAGCCAGCAGCCGTCGCCGCAGCTCGGACTTGACCGCCGCGCTCGCCCGATGGGCCGCCAGCTCGGTGAGCCAGGCGACCAGACCGCGCCCGAGGGCCACCGCCGCCAGCAGAAGCAGCGGGGTACGCAGCGCGGTCCCGTCCAGCCCGTGCTGGAAGGCGCCGACCACCAGCTCTGCGATCAGCATCGCCTGGGCGATGACCAGCCCGGCACCGGCCAGCCCGAGCGCCACGACCGCCGCCAGGAAGAAGCGGGTGGCGCGGGCGTACCGGAGCAGTCGCGGATCGATTGGTTTCACGTGAAACACCCGCCTTCGTCAGTGGGTGGCGTCGGCGATGTGCTGCGTACCGATCCGCTTGCGGAAGACCCAGTACGTCCAGCCCTGGTAGAGCATCACCACCGGAGTGGCGATACCCGCGCACCAGGTCATGATCTTCAGGGTGTACGGGGTGGAGGAGGCATTCGTGACGGTCAGGCTCCACGCGTCGTTCAGCGAGGACGGCATGACGTCCGGGAAGAGCGTAAGGAAGAACGTGGCGACCAGGGCCGCGATCGTCACCCCGGAGAGCGCGAACGACCAGCCCTCGCGCCCCGCCGCTATCGCCACGATCGCCCCGGCCAGCGCCACGAGGGCGACGATCACCGCGATCAGGCTGCCGCCGTCGCCGCGGTCCAGCTGCGTCCAGACCAGGAACCCGAGGGTCAGTACGGCGGCGACCGCGCCCAGCCCGAGCGCCAGCCTCCTGGCCCGCACCCGGATGTCGCCGACGGTCTTCAGCGCGGCGAACACCGTGCCGTGGAAGGTGAAGAGGGCCAGCGTGACCAGCCCGCCGAGCAGCGCGTACGGGTTGAACAGATCCCCGAGACCGCCGACGTACTCCTTGTGGGCGTCGATCTTGACCCCGTGCACGATGTTGCCGAAGGCGACCCCCCAGAGCACGGCGGGGAGCAGCGAGGTCCAGAAGATCGTGTGCTCCCAGTTGCGCTGCCAGCTCTCCTCCGGCCGCTTGGCCCGGTACTCGAAGGCGACACCGCGCAGGATCAGACAGACCAGGATGAGCAGCAGCGGCAGATAGAAGCCGGAGAAGAGCGTCGCGTACCAGTCCGGGAAGGCCGCGAAGGTGGCTCCGGCGGCGCTCAGCAGCCAGACCTCGTTGCCGTCCCAGACGGGCCCGATGGTGTTGATGAGGACCCGTCGCTCCGCGCGGTCACGGGCGAGCAGCTTGGTGAGGACCCCGATGCCGAAGTCGAACCCTTCGAGAAAGAAGTAGCCGGTCCAGAGGACGGCGATCAGCACGAACCAGACGTCGTGGAGTTCCATGGCTCATCGACTCCTCAGTACGAGAAGGCCATCGGCCGGTCGGCGTCCGCATGGTCGCCGCCGATCTTGGTGGGCGGGTTGAGGTCGTCGTCCGTCAGCTCCGGCGGCCCGGCCTTGACGTACTTCACCATCAGCCGGACCTCGATCACCGCGAGGACCGCGTACAGCAGGGTGAAGACGGCCATCGAGATAAGCACCTCGATCTGGGAGACGCCCGGGGAGACCGCGTCGGCCGTGCGCAGCACTCCGTACACGACCCAGGGCTGACGGCCGGTCTCGGTGAAGATCCAGCCCCAGGAGCTGGCGATCAGCGGGAAGAGCATCGTCCAGAGGGCGGTGACCCAGTACCACGTGGCGAACCTCGGGCTGAGCGCCTTGTTCCGGAAGAGCACCAGATGCGGCACCTCGTCCTCCCCCGTCCGCAGCGCGGCCGGCAGCAGGAACTTCTTCCTGGTGAGCCAGAGGCCGAGCAGCCCGAGGGCGAAGGACGCCATGCCGAAGCCGATCATCCAGCGGAAGCTCCAGTAGGCGACGGGGATATTGGGCCGGTAGTCGCCGGGCCCGTACTTCTCCTGTTCGGCCTTGTTGACGTCGTTGATGCCCGGGACGTACGAGGTGAAGTCGCTGTTGGCGAGGAAGGAGAGCAGTCCGGGTATCTCGATGGCGACGGAGTTGTGCCCCTTGTCGACGTCTCCGTAGGCGAACACCGAGAACGGCGCGGGCTTCTCGCCGTCCCACAGGGCCTCGGCCGCCGCCATTTTCATCGGCTGCTGCTTGTACATGACCTTGCCGAGGGTGTCGCCGCTAATGGCGGTGAGCATTCCCGCGATGACCACCGTGATCAGGCCGAGCCGCAGTGAGGTGCGCATCACCGGAATGTGCTTCTTGCGCGCCAGGTGGAAGGCCGCGATTCCGACCATGAAGGCGCCGCCGACCAGGAACGCCGCGGTCAGGGTGTGGAAGAACTGGGTGAGTGCGGTGTCCTGCGTGAGCACTTTCCAGAAGTCGGTGAGTTCGGCCCGTCCGGCTTCCTTGTTGATGCGGTAGCCGACCGGGTGCTGCATCCAGGAGTTGGCCGCCAGAATGAAGTACGCGGAGAGCACCGTGCCGATCGAGACCATCCAGATACAGGCCAGATGGATCTTCTTCGGCAGCTTGTCCCAGCCGAAGATCCACAGTCCGATAAAGGTGGATTCGAAGAAGAAGGCGATCAGCGCCTCGAAGGCGAGCGGGGCGCCGAAGACATCCCCCACGAAGCGCGAGTAGTCGGACCAGTTCATTCCGAACTGGAACTCCTGCACGATGCCGGTGACCACGCCCATCGCGATATTGATCAGAAAGAGCTTGCCCCAGAACTTGGTGGCCTTGAGGTACTTGGGATTCTCCGTGCGGACCCACGCGGTCTCCAGCCCGGCGGTGAGCGCCGCGAGCGAGATCGTCAGGGGAACGAAGAGGAAGTGGTAGACGGTGGTGATGCCGAACTGCCAGCGCGCCAGGGTCTCCGGCGCCAGAGCGAGGTCCACGTCTTCTCTCCTTACATCACATCGCCATGGTCACAGCGGCGGCGGCCTGCCCCTTTCGCCCTGGACGTACCACCAGGAACGGGACACGCTTGTGAACGCGTTCACATTCACAAGCATTATGTCGCACACACTTTCCCGATCTTCGCGTGGGGGGGGTACCTGAACGGCGGGCAGGGACGGCCGAGGGCGGCCCCGCATGGGACCGCCCTCGGCCGAAACTCTCCGCGCCGGCTTCGCAAGAGCCCGACTAACCCCCGCAGCCCCTACAACCCCTACAGCTCCTTGCGGAACGCCTCTGCCGTCCGCAGGAACAGGTCGTTGGCCTCGTGCTCGCCGATCGTCACCCGGACCCCCTCGCCCGCGAAGGGCCGTACGACCACCCCGGCCGCCTCGCAGACCGCCGCGAAGTCCTGGGTGCGCGCGCCGAGCCGCAGCCAGACGAAGTTGGCCTCCGTCTCCGGCACCGTCCAGCCCTGCCCCACCAGCCCCTGCCGGACCCTCGCCCGCTCGGTGACCAGGGACCCGACCCGGCCCATCAGCTCGTCCTCGGCGCGCAGCGAGGCGATCGCCGCCTCCTGCGCGATCTGGCTCACCCCGAAGGGGACCGCCGTCTTGCGCAGCGCGGCGGCGACCGGCTCGTGGGCGATCGCGAAGCCGATCCGCAGACCGGCGAGACCGTACGCCTTGGAGAAGGTGCGCAGGACGGCCACATTCGGCCGGTCGCGGTACAGCTCGACGCCGTCCGGCACCTCGGGGTCGCGGACGAACTCGCGGTACGCCTCGTCCAGCACCACGAGCACATCGCCCGGCACCCGGTCGAGGAACCGTTCCAGCTCGGCCCGGCGCACCGCCGTACCGGTCGGGTTGTTGGGGTTGCAGACGAAGATCAGCCGCGTCCGCTCGGTGACCGCGTCGGCCATCGCGTCGAGGTCGTGCACGTCCTCCCCGGTCAGCGGCACCTCCACCGGAGTCGCCCCCGAAATCCGGGTGATAATCGGGTAAGCCTCAAAGGAGCGCCAGGCATAGACGACCTCGTCGCCCGGTCCCGCCGTGGCCTGAATCAGCTGCTGGGCGACGCCCACCGAGCCGGTCCCCGTCGCCAGATGGGCGGCCGGCACACCGAAGCGGCCGGCCAGCTCGGTCAGCAGTCCGGTGCAGGCCAGGTCGGGGTAGCGGTTGAAGGACCCGGCGGCCGCTATCGCCCGGTCCATCACCCCGGGCAGCGGCGGATACGGGTTCTCGTTGGAGGACAGCTTGTACGCGACGGGCCCGCCGGACGCCGCCGGCCTGCCCGGCTTGTACGTGGGAATGCCGTCCAGCTCGGCGCGCAGCTTGGGGCTGGTCTCGCTCACCGCAGGTCCTCCTCGGCCGTTCACGGGTCCGTACAGGGGTACGGGGGCCCGGCCGTACGGGCCGCTCCCGGTCCGGACGTCCGCCCCCATGCTCAGCTTATGAGGTTCCCGGCCGTCGCGAAGGGCCCGCCGAGGACCCGCGAAGGGCCCGCGCACGGGGCGCCGCCCGAGGGGCGCGTTCGCCGTCCTGGCGCGCGCCCGTGGCTCGCGCCGTGGCGCGCATCCCCCGTAGTGGTGAGTTGAGACCTCTTCGAAACATGGCCCCTTCAACAGGTCCAGACCGCTCCTCGCACAGGAGACCATGGCAAACTACACCAACTACCTTACCTTCATGGGCAGTTAAGCTTTTTAGACCATGCAGAAACGTGCCTGCTGCCGGGTGCATATGCGACCGGCCCCACCGCCCGCCCGAGCCCTACTATCGGCTCGCCATGACAGCAGCAGGGAAACACCAGGTGAGCCGGACGGACACAACCCGCCGGGGAAACCGGCAAAGCCGGGCGGGCATCAGGGACGTGGCCGCCGCAGCCGGTGTCTCCATCACGACTGTCTCGGACGCGCTCAACGGCAAGGGCCGCTTACCCGACGCCACGAGACGCCATGTCCGGGAGGTCGCCGAGCGCCTCGGCTACCGGCCGTCCGCCGCGGCCAGAACCCTCCGTACGGGCAAATCGGGCCTCATCGGCCTGACCGTGACCACGTACGGGGATGAACCTTTCACCTTTACCGAGTTCGCCTACTTCGCAGAGATGGCCCGGGCCGCGACCTCGGCCGCGCTCGCCCGCGGCTACGCCCTCGTCATCCTCCCCGCCACCTCCCGACACGATGTCTGGGCGAACGTCGCCCTGGACGGCACCGTCGTCATCGACCCCTCCGACCACGATCCCGTCGTGGCGGAACTCGTCCGCCAGGGCCTTCCCGTCGTCTCCGACGGCCGGCCCGCGGGCACCCTTCCCGTCACCGCCTGGGTCGACAACGACCACGAGGCGGCCGTCCTCGATCTCCTCGACCATCTCGCCGACGCCGGCGCCCGCCGGATCGGCCTCCTCACCGGCACCACCACCGACACCTACACCCGGCTCTCGACCACCGCCTATCTGCGCTGGTGCGAGCGGGTCGGCCAGGAACCGGTGTACGAGTCGTACCCCGCCCACGACCCCTGTGCCGGGGCCGTGGCGGCCGACCGGCTCCTGGCCCGCCCCGACCGCCCCGACGCCGTCTACGGGCTCTTCGACCCCAACGGCACCGACCTCCTCGCCGCCGCCCGGCGGTACGGCCTGCGCGTCCCCGAGGACCTGCTGATCGTCTGTTGCAGCGAGTCCACGGTGTACGCGGCCACCGAACCGCCCATCACCACGCTCTCGCTCAAACCGCGCCGGATCGGCACCGCCGTCGTCCAGCTCCTCATCGACGCCATCGAGGGGATCGACAACGACCGGCCGGTGGAGCAGGTCATACCGACCGAGCTGATCATCCGGACGTCGTCGCAACGGCGCCCGCCCCGCACCACGGTCAGCCCGCCCCGCTCCCCCGCGGGCGACTGACCGTGCCCGGTTCCCGCGAGGCGGCGCGCCGGCCGGCCGTAGACTCTCGGGAATCGGCTGGAGGATCAGACCTTTCGCATTTCGGGCGATCGGCGCGAAAAACGCCGCCGAACCAAAGGTCCGACGGGATTCACCACCCCTGGTGCGTCCCACAGGACCAGCGGCGTTCCTATGATGGGCGCACGACACCACGGACTTTCCCCTATCGTCGATGGGCAGATCCCCATCCCGGCCGGGCAGGCCCGAGAGGTGTACGGCGGCGCGACGGTGGTGGAGGGGTCGATGACACAGGGGGCCGGCCAGGGACCCGTGGTGCGGACGGCGACGTTGCGCGACTTCCGCGTACCGCCGTACGCGCAGGTACCCGTGCGGTCCGGGGAGCCGGACCAGCCCGAACAGCCGCGGCAGCCCGGACCGGCCGAACCCGCCGGCGCCCCGGCGGGCGGTCTGCCCGCCCCGGCGGCGAGCGGTCCGTCCCCCGCCGCGGCCGACGGTCCGTCGTCCGTGCACCCCGGCAACGCCATCCCGGCGGACGAACTGCCCGCGGACTACACACCCACCGTGCGCGACCTCCCGGTGATCAACCGGGGGGACACCGTCCTGGTACGGGTGGACCCCGTCGAGACGCCCGCCGCGGCCGACGGTCTCGGCCCGCTCTACGCCGTCGGTGACGTCCACGGCTATCTGGACGAACTGATCGGCGCGCTGGCCGAGCAGGGCCTCATCGACGCCGAGGGCCACTGGGCCGCGGGCAACGCCCGCCTCTGGTTCCTCGGCGACTTCACCGACCGCGGCCCCGACGGCATCGGCGTCATCGATCTGGTGATGCGGCTCTCCGCCGAAGCGGCGGCCTCCGGCGGCTACTGCAAGGCCCTGATGGGCAATCACGAGCTGCTGCTCATCGGCGCGAAGCGCTTCGGCGACACCCCCGTCAACTCCGGTGCGGGCACCGCCACCTTCCAGGCCGCCTGGCTGCTCAACGGCGGCCAGCGCACGGACATGGAGCGGCTCCAGGACGTCCATCTTCAGTGGATGTCACGGCTCGACGCGGTCGTCGAGCAGGACGGGCATCTGCTGATGCACTCCGACACGACCGCCTATCTGGACTACGGATCCACGATCGACGACGTCAACGACACGGTCCATCAGATCCTGACCCGCAATGACGCCGACGAATGCTGGGATCTGTTCCGCAAGCTCACCAAGCGCTTCGCGTTCCGTGACGAGGGCGGCCCCGAGGCCGTTCGCGAACTGCTCTCCCAGTACGGCGGACAGCGCGTCGTCCACGGCCACAGCCCCATTCCCTATCTCCTCGGGGAAGTCGGCACCGAGGACGCGGCGGACGGCGAAGAGGACTCCGGCCCTCTGGTGGAAGGGCCGCACGTATATGCCGATGGACTTGCCATCGCCATGGACGGCGGCGTCACGATGGCAGGAAAACTGCTGGTGGTCCAGCTTCCCCTGACCGGCTGAGCGACCGTCAGGGGGAGTGTCCGGAGGAAAGCCCCAACGGCGTTTTCCGGAAACCCTCTGTCCCGTCCCGCCAAAACAGCTCTACCATCGCCTTATCCGTAGCAGGCTCTCCTCCGTTTCCGCCGATTGTCCGTACCTCACGGACGACGGCCCCACAGAGCATCGGGGGATGCACACCCATGAATAGCGCTCCACACCTCCAGAGCGAGGATCGCGCGGATTTCGAGCGGATCCTCGACGATGTACTGAGGAATGCACACGAACGCCCCGATCTCGCCGAGATCGGCCGTCGGCTCAATACCGCACAACTGCGCACCATGGCCCTGAACTCCACCACGCTGATCACCTCCGCGGCGGCCCCGGAGTATCAGCATTACGCCAAGATCCGCGACGACGCCCGCGCACCGGCCCTCGCCGTCTCCGTCCAGGAAGCCGTCCTGGACGCCGCGGACGACAGAACGCCGGGCTCCGGCGCCGGATTCACCGCGGTCATCGCGGTGCTGCTCCCGATCCTGGGAGGCACCGCCGCCATCATCTTCCTGCTCGTCGGCTATCTCCTCGAAGCACTCGACCCGCCGCCCGCCTTCGCGGGCAGCATGCTCGCCGTCGGCTGGTTCTTCGCGGCCGTCACCGGGCTCGGGGTCCTCGCCGCCGCGATCGGCCTGGTGGTCACGGCGCTGCGCAACAGCGCGACACAGGTCCCGGCGGAGGAGGCGCCGAGGAAGGAGCTGCCGGACGAGGTGGCCCGCGCCCGGGACGCCTGGCGTCATGCCGTGCGGGAGCGCGGAATCCTGCCGTTCCTGCGGTCCGCGCTGGCCGATCCGAGCGCCGACCCGACCGCGCCGGGACCGCCCAGCCCCACCAGAGGGCTGCCCAAGATCGGTTACAGCCGTCCCGACTTCAGCAGCCCGGACGAGGGCTCCGCCGACGGCCGGCGCCCGAACTTCAGCAGTCCCGACTTCAGCAGCCCTGATTTCGGCAGTCCCGACTTCTCCAGCCCCGACTTCAGCAGTCCGGACGAGGGCTCCACGCCCGGCAAACGTCCGAACTTCAGCAGCCCCGACTTCGGGAGCCCGGACTTCTCCAGCCCCGACTTCGCCAGCCCGGACGAGGGCTCCACACCTGGCAAGGGTCCGAACTTCAGCAGCCCCGACTTCGGGAGCCCTGATTTCTCCAGCCCCGATTTCGGCAGTCCGGACGAGGACTCCTCGCCCGGCAAGCGCCCCACCTTCAGCAGCCCGGACTTCTCCAGCCCTGACTTCGGCCCGGAGCGCCGGCCGGAGTGATCCCCGGCCGGCGCCCGTTCCACGGGACCCGGCCCAGCCCGACTCGGCCCGCCCGACCAGAGCCCGGAGCGCCCCCGGACTCCGGCCGCGGCCCGCCCGTCATGGCATCGGCATCGGCCGGTCGGTCAGTGGATCAGTCGGCCAGCGGAAGATAGACGCGGTTGCCCGCCGCGGCGAACTCCCTGGACTTCTCGGCCATCCCCGCCTCGATGCCGGCTTCGATGCCCGCCTCGGTATCGGCCCCGGTCTCCGCGCCGATCTCCGCGCCGTGCCGGCGCCTGATGTCCTGTGAGATCTTCATCGAGCAGAACTTCGGGCCGCACATCGAGCAGAAGTGCGCCGTCTTCGCCGGCTCCGCCGGCAGCGTCTCGTCGTGGAACTCCCGTGCCGTGTCCGGGTCCAGAGCCAGATTGAACTGGTCCTCCCAGCGGAACTCGAACCGGGCGTCCGACAGTGCGTCGTCCCACTCCTGCGCCCCCGGATGCCCCTTGGCGAGATCCGCCGCATGCGCCGCGATCTTGTACGTGATGACGCCCGTCTTGACGTCGTCGCGGTCCGGCAGCCCGAGATGCTCCTTCGGGGTGACGTAGCAGAGCATCGCGGTGCCCCACCAGGCGATCATCGCCGCGCCGATCCCGGAGGTGATGTGGTCGTACGCCGGGGCCACATCCGTGGTCAGCGGGCCGAGCGTGTAGAACGGGGCCTCCTCGCAGATCTCCTGCTGGAGGTCGATGTTCTCCTTGATCTTGTGCATGGGGACATGGCCGGGCCCCTCGATCATCGTCTGGACACCCAGCCGCTTGGCGGTCGAGTTCAGCTCGCCCAGGGTGCGCAACTCGGCGAACTGCGCCTCGTCGTTGGCGTCCGCGATGGACCCCGGCCGCAGCCCGTCGCCCAGCGAGTACGTCACGTCGTACGCCGCGAGGATCTCGCACAGCTCCTCGAAGTTCTCGTACAGGAACGACTCCTTGTGGTGCGCGAGGCACCACGCGGCCATGATCGAGCCGCCGCGCGAGACGATGCCGGTCTTGCGACGGGCCGTCAGCGGTACGTAGCGCAGCAGCACTCCGGCGTGCACCGTCATGTAGTCGACGCCCTGCTCGGCCTGCTCGACCACGGTGTCCCGGTAGATGTCCCAGGTCAGCTCCTCGGCCTTGCCGTCGACCTTTTCGAGCGCCTGGTAGAGCGGGACGGTGCCGATGGGGACGGGGGAGTTGCGCAGCACCCACTCACGGGTGGTGTGGATGTTGCGGCCGGTGGAGAGGTCCATGACCGTGTCCGCGCCCCAGCGGGTCGCCCATGTCATCTTGTCCACCTCCTCCTCGATGGAGGAGGTGACCGCGGAGTTGCCGATGTTGGCGTTGACCTTCACCAGGAAACGCTTGCCGATGATCATCGGCTCGATCTCCGGGTGGTTGACGTTGGCCGGCAGTACGGCGCGGCCCGCCGCGATCTCCTCACGGACGGTCTCCGGGGAGACGTTCTCGCGGATCGCGACATACTCCATCTCCGGTGTGATCTCCCCGCGGCGGGCATAGGAGAGCTGGGTGACCGGCTGCCCGTCCCGGCTCCGGCGCGGACGGCGCGGGCGGCCGGGGAAGACCGCGTCGAGCCCGCGCAGATCGGCGGTACCGCTCCGCAGGGTTCCCCCGCGCGGGGCGGTGTGCTTGAGTCCGTCGTCCTCGGGGCGGACCGGCCGCCCCTCGTACTCCTCGGTGTCGCCGCGCGCGATGATCCAGTTGGCCCGGAAAGGCGCGAGACCGCGGCGTACATCGGTCTCGACGGTGGGGTCGGTGTACGGGCCCGACGTGTCGTACAGCGTCACGTCCTCGCCGTTGGTGAGGTGCACCTGACGGACCGGCACCCGGAGATCGGGGCGTGAGCCCTCGATGTATCCCTTGTGCCAGCCGATGGACTTCCCGGCCTCGTTCGGATTCCCCGAATCGGAGGCAGGCGTGCGTGCGTCCTGAACGGTCATGAGACCTACTCCCTACGCCGGCATTACCCGGTAACAGGTTCAGCGGTCGGCGCAGCTCAGGAACTCGGGGAACAGTCCCCGGGTCTCCGCTGTCAGCGCCCTCTCAGCCCGGTGCTCCGAGCTCCCGCGTGTGCAAAGGTGTCCCCACGCTAGCGTCATTTCCGGCGTGCTGAACAGAGTGCCCCCCGCTTCTTGCGATGATCTGGCGGTGACCTCACCCCAGCAGACTCACGATCCGCACGGCCACGCGCATGGCCACTCCCACAGCCATGGGCCCGCCGCACCGGTCTCGCAGCACCTCCGTAAGGTCATCGCGGCGGTGCTGATCCCGTTCGCGACCGCGGTGGTCGTCGGGCTCGCGGTGCTCTGGCCGGGTGGCGCCCCGGCGCACGAGCGCACCGGTGTCGGCTTCGACCGGCAGACCGTGCAGGGGAAGGTGGTCCAGCTCGAAAGCATCGACTGCAAGGACGTGAACGCCTCTCAGATCCCGTCGACGGGCGACACCTCCACCCCGCAGGGGCGGGAGGCGGTGCAGGGGGAGACCGGGAAGTGCAAGAAGGCCACGATCCAGCTGGAGAGCGGCAAGGAGAAGGGGCGGACGTTCATCGAGATCGTCCAGCCGGACGCCCCCCGGCAGTTTCACGTGAAACAGGGCGTCGTGGTCGCGTACGCCCCCGACGCGCCGCGTGATCTCCAGTACTCGGTGACCGATGTGGACCGCCGGTTCCCCATGACGCTGCTGGCCGCGATCTTCGCGCTCGTGGTGATCGCGGTGGGGCGGATGCGCGGGGTGATGGCGCTGGTCGCGCTCATCATCTCCTTCGCCATTCTGACGCTGTTCATCCTGCCGGCGATCCTTCAGGGGTCGAACCCGTTGGTCGTGGCGGTGGTGGGGGCCAGCGCGATCATGCTGATCGCGCTGTACGCGTGCCACGGGCTGACGGCCCGGACCTCGGTCGCGGTGCTCGGCACCCTGATCTCGCTGCTGCTGATCGGGCTGCTGGGCTCGCTCTTCATCGGCTGGGCGAGTCTGACCGGCAACACCGACGACAGCACAGGTCTGATCCACGGTCTCTATCCGGAGATCGATATGAGCGGTCTGCTGCTGGCCGGTGTCATCATCGGTTCGCTCGGTGTCCTCGACGATGTGACGGTGACCCAGACCTCGGCGGTCTGGGAGCTGCGTCAGGCGGATCCGACGATGGGGCCGCGCGATCTGTACAAGGCGGGCATCCGGATCGGCCGCGACCACATCGCGTCGGTGGTCAACACACTGGTGCTCGCCTACGCGGGCGCCGCGCTGCCGCTGCTGCTGCTCTTCTCGATCGCGCAGTCGAGCGTGGGCTCGGTCGCCAACAGCGAACTGGTCGCGGAGGAGATCGTACGGACGCTGGTGGGCTCGATCGGGCTGGTCGCCTCCGTCCCGGTCACAACGGCGCTGGCGGCGCTCGTGGTCTCCGCCGACCGCCCGGCCCCGGGGAACCCGCCCCGGCCGGCCTCCGCGCCGGGTACGGCGGGCCCAGGAGGCCCGGGTGGCCCGGGAACGCCTGCACCGGGCGCGCCGGAAGCCCCGGGGGCGGCTCAGGCCGGTACGGCGGGCGCCGGGACCGGCGGGTGGGACGGCCCGGCGGGCGCCACGCCCGTGGGGCCCGAGGAGACGCTCTCGACGCCGCTGCCGGGCTCCTCGGCGCGCGGTCTCGGCGGCCGGGGCCGCCGCCGCAAGAAGTAGCCCCGTACCGCATCACCCGCACGGCTCTGCCCGGCCGGCGTCCGGCCCGGGTCAGCCGGCGTTCTCCTCGGCGAGGATACGGCCGAGCGCCTGCTCCAGATTGCCCTCGAAGTCGCTGAGGGCGCACTCCTGGCCGAGCGGGACCAACCGGTCCGTACGGTCGAGGAAGGCCACCAGCGGGGCGGCGCTGACCCGGAAGAGCGCGTGGTCGTCGCCCACCTGGAGCCGCATATGGACATCGGAGAGATCGTCGGGCGTGGTCGGCGAGATATGCACATCGCCGTCCCCGCTGGGGGTGTTGATGCCGTCGAGCAGCAGTTCGCGACCGAACGTCCAGGTGACGGGGGCGTCGCCGGGCAGATGAAAGGTCATCCGTACCGCGTAGGGGTCCCTCACCTCGTAGTGAAGTTCCACCGGGATACGGAACGAGAGCTCCTCGGAGACGAGGAAGCTCATCAGGACCTCGGCCTGGACCGACTCGCGCATCGTGATTCTCCGGAGTAGATGAAGCAGTGGCTGGGAATGATCCCCATGGACCCTCTTGACGCCATCGTGCTGTAAGCGCTAGCAGATCACAAGGAGTAATTTTTCAGATACTGATAGAGAAGGCCAGGGAGGTCAGGAGCGTGCCGATCTCTCTCCGTAACCATTCGACGGCCGGCAGCAGTCGCGCCTCTTGGTCGAGTGGTAGAGAAATGGCCAATGCGGCGGCGGTGGATCCGGCGGTGACGGGCACCGCGGCGCTGACGGTGCCGAGCGCGTACTCCTGCCGTTCGACGACCGGCTCCATCCGTCCCAGGGAGCCCAGCCGCGCCAGCAGAGCGGCTCCGTCCGGCAGGGAGTAGGGGGTGCGCGGGCGGACCGGGTGGCGGTCGAGATGATCGCGCCGCGCCGCGGGACCGAGCTGGCTCAGCAGACAGTGGCCGATCGCGTGGGCATGCGCCGTCTCGCGGAAGTCGGCCCCGTCGTCGACCGCGGGCGCCGCGGGGCTGTCGGCGACGGCGACCAGGCAGATCTCGCCCTCGTGGTAGACCGCGAAGTACACGGGGGCTCGGACGGTGTCGCGCCAGTGGCCGAGCGAATCGGCGATCCCGTTGCCGCGGTGCGGGCCGCGACCGCCGAGCGCCTCGCCGCACGCGAGCCGTCCCACGGCGTCGCTCAGGACGAAGACCCCCCGCTCGCGGCGGAGATAGCCCTCGTAGGTCAGCGTCCGCAGCAGGTGATAGGCGGTGGGCAGCGACACCCCGGCCTCACGCGCCAGCTGTTTGGCCGTGGCCCCGTCCGGATGGGAACCCACCGCTTCCAGCAGTCTCAGCGCCCGTCGCACCGAACCGATCAGGGTGGGGACTGCGGTGGATGTAGCTGTGGCCAAAGGTCACCCCCAGGCGTGCCGACGGGCAGATGCCCGCCCGCGGGGGCCGCCCCCGCGCGCCCGCCGCACCCCTGAGGAAACCGGGGCCCGGCATCCGGAGAACCGGAGGCGGACCCGAGATTCCGTGAGACCCCGCCCGGAAAGATCGCACAAACCCATGGTCATGGCGATCGCTGAGGGTGTTTTCCCAGGGTGCGGCAGCGGTTTGCCACTCTAGGGGCAGGTGGCGGCCCGGGATGGTTTCCCGTTCACCTTTCCCTCTCGCGGGCTAACCGTCATACGGGCCTACGGGACGACAGCCCTACCAGTCGCCGCGCGAGGACGAGGAGGACGACATGAACTTGCGCACGACATAGATCAGCCCGCCGACCAGCGCCACGAAGACCAGCACCTTGAAGAGCAGGCTGATCACGAACGTCAGCACGCTGGCGATCAGCCCGCCGAACACGACGATGGCGATCACGGGCACCGCGATCCACTTCACCCACCACGGCATCCCCGTGAATATCTCCTGAACCGCCATCGCTCCTACCTCGCTTCACCGAGTGCCAGTGGAATCTCCTTACGCCTTCGATGCTAGAACGCGCGTGCCGCCGGTGGGGGCTCCGCGATCCCCCGCTCTTCCCTGATCCGACCCTGAGGACCGACTGAGGGTCGGAGGCCGGAACACTCAGGGAAACCGGCCCGGCGTCAGCCCTCGGGAGGGGAGAACACGACCATGACCCGCAGATCCTCCGAGATGTGGTGGAACTTGTGCGGCGTCCCCGCCGGCACGTACACCACGCTGCCCCGCGCCACCTGAGTCGTCTCCATCCCGACCGTGATCGAGGCCCGCCCGCTCATCACGAGATACACCTCGTCCTGCGCGTGCGGCCGCTGCGGGTCGGTGGTCCCCGCGTCCAGCGCGTACAGGCCCACGGACATGTTGCGTTCGCGCACGAACTGCAGATACGCGCCGTCGTTGGCGGCTCGCTCCGCCTCCAGCTCATCCAGTCGGAATGCCTTCATGCCACGATCAGACACATGAAGAATTTCCTAGTCAAGACGATCGCCAACGCCGCTGCCCTGGCAGTGGCGGTCTGGCTCATCCAGAACATCACGCTCACCGGCGACAGCACCGGCAAAAAGGCCCTGACCCTGGTCCTCGTCGCGCTGCTCTTCGGCGTGGTCAACTTTGTCGTCAAGCCCGTTGTGAAGCTGCTGACCCTGCCCCTGTTCGTCCTCACCCTCGGCCTGTTCACGCTGGTGATCAACGCCTTGATGCTGCTGCTGACCTCATGGCTCGCGGACAAGCTGGACCTGAGCTTCCATGTCGAGGGCTTCTGGACCGCGGTGCTCGGCGGCCTGATCATCTCCGTGGTCTCCTGGGCCATGAACGTCGTGCTTCCCGACAATGACTGATCCCCGCGCGGACGTCGGCGACGGCACCCGGGCCGTCCGGGCCGGACTGCCCGACCCCGTCCCCTACGAACCGACCCTGCCGGGACCCGTCTTCGCCGCCCACTTCCATCTGCCGGGCGAGCCGACGGGCCCGTACACCTACGGCCGCGACGAGAACCCGACCTGGACCCATCTCGAACGCGCCATCAGCGAGCTGGAGGCGCCGGGGCGGACCGTCGAGACCGTCACCTTCGCCTCCGGGATGGCCGCGATCTCCGCGGTGCTCTTCTCCCAGCTGTCGGCCGGCGAGACCGTCGTCCTGCCCGACGACGGCTACCAGGCCCTGCCGCTGCTGCGCGAACGGCTCGAGGCGTACGGCGTGACGGTACGGACCGCGCCGACCGGCGGCGACGCCCAGCTGCGTGTGCTGGACGGGGCCCGGCTGCTGTGGATCGAGACCCCGTCCAACCCCGGGCTCGACGTCTGCGACGTACGCCGGCTGGTGCGCGCGGCGCACGACGCGGGCGCCCTCGTCGCCGTCGACAACACCCTCGCCACCCCGCTCGGCCAGCGGCCGCTGGAGCTGGGCGCGGACTTCTCCGTCGCCAGCGACACCAAGGGCATGACCGGCCACGGGGACATCCTCCTCGGCCATGTGACCAGCGCCGATCCGCTGCTCACGGCAGGCGTGCGGCGCTGGCGCAAGGTCGTCGGCGCCATCCCCGGCCCCATGGAGGCATGGCTCGCGCACCGCTCCCTGGCCACGCTCCAGCTCCGTGTCGACCGGCAGTGCGCGACCGCGCTGGAGCTGGCCCGGGCACTGGAGAAGCACGGCGCGGTGACCGGGCTGCGCTACCCCGGACTGCCCGGCGATCCCTCGCACGCCGTCGCCTCGGGGCAGATGCGGCGCTTCGGCTCCGTCGTCTCGTTCGTCCTGCCCGACCGGGACCGGGCCGAACGCTTCCTCGGCGCGCTGCGGCTGGTGGACGACGCGACGAGCTTCGGCGGCGTACGGTCCACCGCCGAGCGGCGCGGACGGTGGGGCGGCGACGCCGTGCCGGAGGGCTTCATCCGGTTCTCCGTCGGGGCGGAGGACCCCGAGGACATCGTCGCGGACGTCCTGCGCGCCCTGGACGAGACGGCCGGCTGACCCGGGGACCGCACGAACGGACGGTCCGAGCCTCCCCCCTCATGGCTCGGACCGTCCCAGGTTCCACGCGCGGAGAACCATTTGCCCAAGGCTAGTTGACTCTGCGTCAGTGTCCAATCACAGTAGCGACAGCGACCTATCGACTTATTTATAGTTGACGGTCCGGAGTTACCGCGGGGGCGAGGCGGAAAGAGGAGAGCAGGACATGGACCTGGCCCTGCTGCGTACGTTCGTCACCGTGCACCGCGCCGGCTCCTTCACCCGCGCCGCCGCGCTGCTGGGCCTCTCCCAGCCCGCGGTCACCGGCCAGATCCGCACCCTGGAACGCCAGCTCGGCCGCCCGCTCTTCCTGCGCCAGGCCCGCGGCGTGACCCCCACGACGATCGGCGACGAACTCGCGCACCGCGCCGCTCCCCATCTCGACGCGCTCGTCGAGATCGCCGAGACCGGCCTCGACGAGGCGTCCGGCGTCCGCACCCTCCATCTGGCCGGACCGCCCGAATTCACCTCCCTGCGCGCGCTCCCCGCCCTCACCCCGCTCACCGCCGAGGGCCTCGCCCTGCGCACCTCGTTCTTCACGAACACCGAGGAGACCCTGGAGGGCCTGGCCGCCGGGCACCACGATCTGGCCATCACCACAGCCCGCCCGCGCGGCGGACTCCTCACCGCGACTCCGCTCTGCGACGAGGAGCATGTGCTGATCGCCGCGCCCCGCTGGGCCGCCCGGCTCGGCCACACCGTGCTCCGCGAGGGGCAGGTGGTGCTGGAGCAGCTGCCCGTCGTCGAGGTGCACGAGTCCCTGCCCCTCGTCTCGCGCTACTGGGCCGCCGTCTTCGACTCCCGGCCGGCCACCGCGGGCACCGTGATCGTCCCCGATCTGCGGGCCGTCCTGGAGTGCGCCGCCGCCGGGGCCGGGCTCGCCGTGCTTCCCCGCTATCTGTGCGAAGCGGCGCTCGAACGCGGCGAGGTGGTCGCGCTCCTCGACCCGCCCGTGCCCCCGCTGCGCACCTATTTCCTCGTCGTACGCACCGGCACCCTCGCCCTCACCCCCATCGCACGCGCGCACGAGTGGCTGCTGCGCGCCGCCGTCGGCTGGTGACCACGGTGTCCCGGAACGTTTCAGACGGCGTGTCGCGGGCGAACCTCTTCCCATGACCGAACGGCCCGTGGTCAAGCGCACCGCACGCGCCATCCTGCTGGACGGCGCTGACCTGATCCTGATCAAACGCACCAAACCCGGAGTGGATCCGTACTGGCTCACCCCCGGCGGCGGGGTGGAGAGAAGCGACGCCACCGTCGTCGACGCGCTCCACCGCGAGATCGACGAGGAGCTGGGCGCCAAGATCATTGATGTCGTGCCCTGCTTCGTCGACACCATCGAGCACATCGCGGACGGCGGTGTCACCGGCGTGAAGGTGCAGCACTTCTTCGTCTGCCGGCTGGAGTCGATGGATCTCTCCCGGCGGCACGGCCCCGAGATCGACGAGCCGCACGGGGAGTACGAGATCGTCCGGGTGCCGTTCAGCCGCGTCGGCATCGCCGCCGTCCATCTCGTACCCCTGTCACTGCGGCACTACCTGGACGGCAATATCGAGGGCGTACGCGCGATGCACGCCCCCGACCTGGGCTGACACACCCCCTGGGGGAGGGACCGGGTGCTAGCTGGCCGCGGCCATCAGCTGCTCCAGGGAGTCGTGCCGGATCCGCTCCGACGGGATACCGACCCCCCGCAGCGCGTCCAGACCGCTGCGGATCAGCCCGGGCGGGCCGGACAGATACCCGTCGTACTCATGCCACGGGCCGTAGTCGCGCACCGCCTCCGGAAGCCGCCCCGTCAGCCCCTGGCTGGGCCCCTCGGCGACCACCGGCCGTACCGCCAGCCACGGATGCTCGCTCTGGAGCCGCAGCATCGTCTCGATGTCGTACAGATCCTGGTCGCTGCGCGCGCCGTAGAAGACTTCGACCCGGCGCCGGTGGCCGTGCTCGGCCACATCCTCGATGAGCGCCTTGATCGGTGCGATCCCGGTGCCGCCGCCCAGGCAGAGCAGGCCGTTGTCCGTGCTGTGGTCGACGGTCATCGAACCGGCCGGCGGTCCGAGCCGCAGCACATCGCCGACGGCGGCCTTGTTGACCAGCGCGTTCGAGACCCAGCCGGCCGGGACCGCCTTGACGTGGAAGGACAGCAGACCGTCCGGCCGGGGCGCCGAGGCGAAGGAGTAGTGCCGCCAGACCCGGGGCCACCAGGACGTCTCCAGGCTGGTGTACTGCCCGGCGCGGAACGGGTACGGCTGGTCCGGACGGACCGTGACGATGGCGATGTCCGACGTACGGCGCTCGTGCGCGACCACCTCGGCCTGCCACCAGGCGGGAGCGTGCGCCTCGTCCTCGGCCGCCGCGTCGATCATGATCTGCGAGATCGTGGTGTACGTCCTGACCCAGGCGCCCTCGGTGTCCTCGTCCCAGATGTCGGCTGCGTAGCGGGACAGCGCGCCCAGCAGCGCCTCACCGACGGCCGGGTAGTGCGTCGCCTGCGTACCGTACTTGCGGTGCCCGCGGCCCAACTGGCGCAGATAGCCCGTGAGTACGGCCGGGGAGTCCATGTGCTCCGCCGCGGTCAGCAGCGCCTTGAGCAGCCTGTCGCGCTGCGCGTCCATCGCCACGGGGAAGAGGCTCCGCAGATCCGGGTGCCGGACGAAGAGCAGTGAGTAGAAGTACGAGGTGACCTGGTCGGCGACGGGACCGATCACGGCGAGCGTACGGCGCACCAGAACGGCGTCGGGGGAGGCGTTCGGGTCGATGTCCGCGGCGGCGGCCGGCGGCTCCCCGGCCGGAGCGTCGACCAGAACCTCGGGCGGAGCCTCGGCCTCGGCCTGGACCTCGGGCGGCAGCGCGGCCGGCACCGGCGCCTCGGGCGGCAGAGCCGCGGACCCGCCACCGGGCGGGGCACCGGCGGACGGCCCGGGATCGGCCTCGTGCGGTACGGGATGGGGCCGTACGGCGTCGGGCGGCAGCACCCCGGGCGCCGCGGCGGGCGACGGCGGCGCGTCGGCGGACAGGGCGGCGGAGGCGTCGACGGACCGCGCGGCAGCCGGCCCGGCCTCCGCCGGAAGCGGCTCACCGCCGCTCTCCACCGCGGCGCTGGTCCCCTCGGAGACCTCCGGGTGCGCGACCGGCCCCTCGCCGCTCTGGGGCCCCTTGGCGCGCGGCTGGAAAGCATCGGGAACACCCTCCGTGGCAGCCGGGGGCCAAGGACCGGCGGCCGAGGGGCGCTCCTGCCCTTCGGCACCCTCGCGCGGCGGCGGGGGTGCGGGACGGGTCCCGCCCGAGCCCACCGGGCGTATGGAGGCAAGCGAGCGGCCCGGAACGGGTATTCGCCCCCGTCCCGCCGCCTCGGCCCCCTCTGCCGTCCCGGAATCCGGTCGGCCGCCGCCGGCTCCCGGGGTCTTGCGGGGAGCGAACCAGCCGCCTCCCGGGCCGTCCCCGGGGGTGCCACCGTCTCCGGAAGAACCGTTGTCGGCCGACGTGGTGGTCGGAGCGTCCATGGTCTGCCTCGCCTCGAACATCTTTCAGTCGGTCTGCGTACATCCGCTGGCCCGGAATACGCTGATGAATCCCCCGCTCCGATCGGAACTGCCGGCAGCCGGTGTCAACCCCCGCCGTACCCCGAGTCGGGACACGAGGCCAGGGAACACGACATGGCCCGCAGTACCTGCCGTCGCAGCATGACAGGCCCCGCCGCCGCACGGGACAAAGAGCGCGAAGTCCGGCCATCCGTACCGGATTTACCGTTAGGCTGCATTGCTCCCGTCTTCATCCGGTGGATTCCGACCACGTTTCCCGCGGCATCACGGGTCAGAGTATTACTGCTGGAGGCGCGCCAGTTCATAGACCTCACGCAGATCGCCCCCTGTGTACATGTGCGTTGCCAGTCCCGACAGATGGTGATCCGCGTTCACCGCAACCGACCTGGGCACCACGGCGAAGATCTCCGCATCGGACATGGAATCACCATAGGCAACGCAGTCGTCCATCCTCACCCCGAACTCCGCACACAGGCTGTTCGCGATCTTCACTTTGGCGGCCGGGGTGAGAATGCCGGTCCGGTCGACCGGATCCGTGAAAGGCAGCGCGGGCCAGCGTGAGCCATGCGCGGCATGCGCGCCCCAGTCCAGCAGCCGCGACACAAAGAAATCGGGCGAGAGGGAGATAACGGCGCAGTAATCCCCACGCGCCCGAATGTCCGCCCAAACCTCCCGGATGCCGGTCATCCACGGAGCGCCCTCGAAAGCGGCCGTCACCTGCTCCGCCGTGAGTTCGGTCCACAACTCCCGGGCCCTGACGGCGAAATCGCCCGGCTCCAGCCCTTGGGACAGGAACTCCCGCTCCAGCTCGGCGATTTCGGCGCTCAGCCCCAACTGCCGGGAAATCTCCACCGCGGCCGCCGACCCCCGGATGAGGGTCCCGTCGAGATCGAAGAGATGAAGTCTGCGCAGGGTAGCCATGTGCACCGAGGCTAGTACCCCTCGTGGGGATCGCGCCGGGCTCGCGTGCCCCGGCACCGCGCCTCGCGGCTCCCGACCCACCGGACGGCCGCCGTGTTTCACGTGAAACATCCCGTTTCCTGTAAAGCGGTGGACGCGCCCGCTCCCACTCCGACAGCCTGGCCACCATGTCGACCATGCTCTCCACGCTGCCCATCCGCCCTCTGACGATGGGCGACCTCACCGCCTGTGCGGACTTGGCCGAAGATCGCGGCTGGGCCCGCGAGGAACACAAATGGAGCCTGCTGCTCACCGCGGGCACCGGCTACGGGATCAGCGATCCCGATGATGCCGACGGCAGGCGTCTGGCCGCCACCTGTGTGGTCACCCCCTACGGCACCCAACTGGCCAGCATCGGGATGATGCTTGTCGCGGGACACCACACCAGGAAGGGGCTCGGCCGACGGTTGATGACCCATGTCCTGCACGAAGCGGGTGACACCCCGCTGATGCTCCCTCCACGCCACCCCGTACGGCCGGCCGCTCTATGAGCAGCTGGGCTTCAAAAACGTCGGCGAGGTGGCCACAATGGCCGGACTCTTCCGCCCCTCGGCCACCGGCACAGACGCCGGCCCCCTCACCGGTACCCGCGCCGCGACCGCCGGTGATCTGCCCGCCGTCATCGGCCTGGACACCGAGGCGGTCGGAATCGACCGCACCTCCATGATCGCCCGGCTGCCCGCCTTCGCCGACCGGCTCAGCGTCATGGAGGAGGACGCCGTCCTCTCCGGATACGCGGCGTCCTGGCCGACCCCCGCGGCGGATGTCATCGGCCCGCTGATCGCCCGCGACACGCGGACAGCGCAGGCCCTGGTCACCTCAATCGTCCCCGGCCCGGACCGGCCGGTCCGCATCCACATCGATGTGCGTCACCAGGAGCTGCTGAGCTGGGTCAAGGAACACGGCCTCGAAGAGGTCACCCGGACCACCGTGATGGTCCATGGAATCCCCGACCTCCCGGGCGACCGCGCCCGGCACTTCGCACCACTGAACATGGCAACGGGCTGACATCCGCCGAGGAGCCGGCGGAGGCCGGGACGGCCGGGGCTGCCAGGGCTGCCGGGGCTGCTGACGGTCGCCCGCTCCGGCATAGGCTCGGCCCATGAGCGACGCGCAGATACGGCCCGCGGGCCAGGACGACATCCCGGCCATCGTGGCCATGCTCGCGGACGACCCCCTGGGCGCGGAGCGCGAGTCCCCCGGCGACCTCGCCCCGTACACCACGGCCTATCGGCGGCTGGCCGACGATCCCCACCAGCACCTCGTCGTCGCCGTACGCGACAGCCGGGTGGTCGGTACGCTCCAGCTCACCGTCATCCCCGGACTCTCCCGGCGCGGCGCCACGCGCGCGGTCATCGAAGCCGTGCGCGTCCACGCGGACGAGCGGGGCAGCGGGCTCGGCACCCAGCTCATCGAGTGGGCGGTCGAGGAAGCACGGCGCCAGGGCTGCGGACTTGTCCAGCTCACCTCCGACGCCACCCGCACCGACGCGCATCGCTTCTACGAGCGGCTGGGCTTCACCGCCTCCCACGTCGGCTTCAAGCTGAGCATCTGAGGGCGCGCCCCTCGTCGCTGCCGCCCGTCGCCCGGTGTCGGTCCGGGCCGCCCGCACCCCGTTTCACGTGAAACATCACCCGCGCCTCACTCCGGCAGACCGCGCCAGCCGTCCTCGTCGACCCCGCCGGGAACCGCCCCACCCGGTTCGTACGGCTCGCGGGTGAAGACGAACGACGCGAGATCGAGATGGCTCACCGCACCGTCCGGCCGCCGCACCACCCGCAGCGTCTCGCCCGCGTAGTAACCGTCGAGCCCCACCCAGGTGCCGTCCGGAAGCGCGGTGAAGCGTGAGCCGCGTCCGCCACCTCGCAGCGGATACAGCTCCAGCCCCCGGTCCGCCACCAGCTTCAGCCCAACGGCGGACGTACCCCAGTACCACGGCCCCGTCAGGGACAGCAGCTCCTGGTCGACCTCGGGCAGCGGCCGCCATGGCTCGGGAATCCGGGGCTCGGCCTCGGCCACGATGCCGATGAGGTCGGCGGCCACCGCGCTGATGTGCGGCCCGGACGTGGCATTGGCGAGCGCCACCGCGGCCACTCCGTCCGCCACGCTGACCCAGAGGGAGGCGACAAAGCCCGGCAGTGAGCCCGTATGACCGGCCAGCGACCGCCCTTCCCGTCGCGTCAACTGCATCCCGAGCCCATAGCCGCCGTCCACGTCATCCCCCTCCGGCGGCACGGCCGGGGTCCGCAGCTCCGCCACGGACGCGGCGCTCAGCACCCTCTCGTCGCCCCCGCCGAGGAACATCGCGAAGCGGCAGAGATCCGCCGCCGTCGACCAGAGCTGCCCCGCCGGCGCCATCAGCCCCAGATCCTCCATCGGCTCGGGAAGCACCACATCGGCCCACGGATGCACGGCCCAGCCGCGCGCGTACGGAGCGACGGGCTGTGGCCCCGTACGTTCCATGGAGAGCGGCGTGAGGATCTCGCACCGCAGCGCCTCCTCCCACGAAGTGCCGCGCACCGCCTCGACCAGCGAACCGAGCAGGGTGTAGCCGGTGTTCGAGTAGTGGTGCCGCCGTCCTGCGGGATGCACCACGGGCCGCTCACCGAGAACGTCCGCGAGCCCCGGGCGCACCGTGCCGGGCGTACGTTCCCACCACGGGGCCGGTGACTCGGCACCCAACCCCGCGGTGTGGGAGAGAAGCTGAGCGATCGTCGCCTCCCCCGCACCGGTGCCGGGCAGATGCTTCTCCAGGGGGTCGCCGAGATCGAGCAGCCCCTCGTCACGCAGCCGCAGCACCAGAACGGCGGTGAACACCTTGGTGATCGACCCCACCCGGTACTGCGTCTCCGCGTCCGGCGCCCGCCCGTCCACACCACCGCGCGAGCCGGTCCACACCATCCGCCCCTCGCGCGCCACCGCCCCCACCAACGACGGCGCACGCCCCTCGGTCTGCGCGAGGGCGATGCGATGCGTCAGGGCCCGTCGAGTAGCGGGCAGCAGTTCTTCACAGGGTGAGGTCATGCACCACATCTACCGGTGACACCTCACCGGGGTCGAGCCCATTTCACCGAGCCGAGCCGAGCCCAGCTCAGTTCAGCCGAGCCAGTGCGCGCCGCCCTCCGGCGCCCCCTCACCCGTAACTATACCTTCTGGATGGTACAGTTTCCATGTTCTGGACGCCCGCTCGCGGTCCCGCGCGACGCCCTGCGCCCCGCCCCGCCGCCCCGCGCCCCGTGCTGTCAGCCCCCGTTACACGGCGACACCGCCCGGCCGACCCGGCACATCTCGACAACCACTGGAGGATGCGCATGCCGCCCACGAGTAACCCCGCCGTTCCCTGGACGACATGGGCCCTGCGGGTGACCGCCGCGCTCTTTCTGTTCATGACCCTCGCTCAGGGCCTGCTGGCCGGGCTCTTCGTGACCGGCGACGCCGGGCTGCTGACCGTGCACAGCGCCGTCGGGGGAACCCTGTCCGTGGTGGCGGCGGTCCAGGTGATCGCCGCTGTCCTGGACCGCCGCGGGCGTGCCCGCGCGGGGCAGCCGGCCGGCCGCCGGCTGATCGTGCTCTCCGTACTCGCCCTGGTGATGACGGTCGGACAGATCGGCCTGGGCATGGCCCGCGTGGTCGCCCCGCACATGTTCATCGGGGTCACGACCGCGGCCGTCGCCATGCTGGCACTGCTGCTCGTCCTGACCGAGAACCGGTGGATCCCGGTCCAGGTCAGCGGCCTCGCGCAGGAGGTCCGATGAACGGGACGCGCCGACTGAGCCGGAGAGGGTTCCTCGCCGTCACCGGCGGCATGACCGTGGCGGCGGCGGGCGGCGGCACCCTCGCCGCGACCGCATCCGGCGGCCGGGAGGTCTCCGGAGGCCGGCTGGCCGGCCGGGCGGAGCTGCCGCGCCCCTTCACCGTGCCGCTGCCGGTCCCCACCGTCGCGCGGCCCGTCCGTACGACCGGCGGCGTGGACCGGTACGAGGTGACGCAGCGCGTCGCCGATGTCGAGATCCTGCCCGGACTGCGCACCCCTGTCTGGGGATACGACGGCCTGTTCCCCGGCCCCACCTTCGTCGGCCGCTCCGGACGCAAGGTCCTGGTGACGGTCCGCAACGAGCTTCCGGTGCCGACCTCCACCCATCTGCACGGCGGCGTCACACCCCCCGACTCGGACGGCTACCCCACGGACATCGTGATCCCCGAAGGCTGGCGGCACGACCCGCACGGCCAGGGCGGACCCGGCGGACCCGGCGGACCCGATGGGCACGGCGGTCAGGACAGCCAGGGCGGGCACGGCGGTATGAAGATGTCACCGGACGCCTGGACCATCTCCCGGCAGACCAAGCGGTACGACTATCCCCTCGACCAGGAAGCGGCCACGCTCTGGTACCACGACCACCGCATGGACTTCAGCGCCCCGCAGGTCTGGCGCGGTCTGGCCGGCTTCTTCCTGGTCAGGGACGCCGTGGAGGAGAACCTTCCGCTGCCCTCGGGAGACCGGGACATTCCTCTGATGATCTGCGACCGGGCCTTCGAGGAGGACGGCTCCTTCCGCTACCCGGCCCTCGACCCGTCCCTGACCGGCCGGCCCGGTGTCGAGGACGCCTACACACAGGGCGTGATGGGCGACGTCACGCTGGTCAACGGCGCGCCCTGGCCCGAGCTGGAGGTGGACGCCGTCCGCTACCGGCTACGGCTCCTCAACGCCTCCAACGCCCGCCGCTACCGGCTGCGCCTGGAACCGGGCGCGCCGATGACCCAGGTGGCCGGCGACTGCGGCCTGCTGCCGAGGCCCCAGCGGCTGGACACCGTCACGCTCGCTCCCGCCGAACGCGCCGAGATGGTGATCGACTTCAAGCAGTGGAAGCCGGGCGACACCGTCACACTCGTCAACACGCTGGAGGACGGCGCGATGCGGAACGTCCTTCGGTTCCGGGTGGCCCGCCGGGCCAAGGACCCCTCCCATCTGCCCACCCGGCTGAGAGACCTCAGGCCGCTGAGCGCGTCGGACGCCGTGGCCACCCGCCGCTTCGACTTCCGTATGACCGCCACCGACGGCGGCCACGCCTGGACGATCAACGGACACCCCTTCGACACCGAGCGGTATCTGGCCTCACCCCGGCTGGGAACGGTCGAACGGTGGCGTTTCACCAGCGACTTCCATCACCCTGTCCACCTCCACCTCGCGCATTTCCAGGTGGAGGCCCGCAACGGCCGTCCGCCGGCCGCCCATGAAGGCGGCTGGAAGGACACCGTCGACGTACGGCCGTACGAGACGGTCGACGTGCTGGCCCGTTTCCATGGGTACCGCGGCCGGTACATGCTCCACTGCCACAACCTGGAACACGAGGACATGGCGATGATGGCCAACTTCCGCGTGGTCTGACCAGCGGAAACAGGCCCGGGACACGAGGGACCGGAGGACGCGCACGACCCAATAACTATACCTTCCAGATGGTATAGTTATGCCATGCGACCCAGTAACAGGAACCAGATCCTCGATGCCGCGATCCGCGTGGTGGAACGCGACGGCATCACCAGCCTGACCCTGGAATCGGCGGCCGAGGAGGCCGGCGTGACCAAGGGCGGACTGATGTACCACTTCCGCACCCGTGACGACCTGCTGCTGGCGATCCAGCGGCATCTCACCGCCGCCTGGGAGGAGCGGCTCGCCGACGAGCTGGGCAAGCCGCTCTCCGAGGCGTCGAGCAGGGAGACCGTCGGCGCGTACACCCGGATGGGCAGCCAAGGGGGAAGCAGCAAGGCGGACCTCGCCTTCATGGTCGAGTCCGTCAGCCAGCCCGAGCTGGCGCACGTATGGAACCAGATGATGAGCCGCTGGAGCCCGTCGCCGAGTTCGACGGAACGGGACCAGATCGACCTGCTCCTGGCACGGCTGGCCGCTGACGGGCTGTGGCTGTACGAGGCCACCAGCGCGGCCCCGCTGCCCGAACCGGTCAAGCAGGCGCTGCGGGAGCGCCTGGCCGAGCTGACGGCCCCCTCCGACGATGCCTGAGCCGGCGGCCGGTCGTACGGTCCCGGCGGCCGGTCGTACGGGGGCGGAGGCCGCGCTACCCCCGTACCGCCACACGCGGACAACTTGACGAAGCTGACGAACCGACGAAGGACAAGGTGGATTTCCATGAGCGGCGGCGCGCAACGCTGGTGGCTGCTGGCGACCGTATCGGCCGGCCTGCTGATGATCACCGTGGACATGTCGGTGCTCTACACCGCCCTGCCCACCCTCACCCACGACCTGGGCGCGGACGCCTCCCAGAAGCTGTGGATCATCAACGCCTATCCGCTGGTGATGGCCGGGCTCCTGCTCGGCGCCGGCACCCTCGGCGACCGCGTCGGCCACAAGCGGATGTTCCTGGCCGGACTCGCCGTCTTCGGCCTCGCCTCCGGCGCCGCGGCCTTCGCACCGTCGGCCGCCACCCTGATCGCGGCCCGCGCCCTCCTCGCCGTGGGCGCCGCCGCCATGATGCCCGCCACCCTGTCGCTGGTGCGCACCACCTTCCATGACGAGCGCGAACGCAATATCGCCATGGGGATCTGGGGCACGATGTCCGTCGTCGGCGCCGCTCTCGGGCCCGTACTCGGCGGCCTGCTCCTGAGCCACTTCTGGTGGGGCTCGGTCTTCCTGGTCAATGTGCCCGTGGTCGTCGTCGCGCTGGCGGCCGGCGCCGTACTCGCCCCCAGCGCCTCCGGCCGCTCCGACCGCCCCTGGGACGTGATCGCCTCCCTTCAGATCATGGCCGGTCTGGTGGGTCTCGTGTACGCCGTCAAGGAGATCACCAAGCCCGGCCCGGACCTCCTCCACCTCATCCTGGCGCTGCTCGTCTCCGCCCTCGGATTCACCTTGTTCGTACGCCGGCAGCGCCGCCAGGAGCACCCGCTGCTGGACTTCGCCCTGCTGCGCCATCCGCGGATCCTGTCGGGCATCGTCGCCGCCGCGCTGGCCATGTTCGCCACCGCCGGTATCCAGCTGATCCTGACCCAGCGGCTCCAGCTGGTCCTGGACCTGACGCCCCTGCACGCGGGGCTGCTGGTGGCCGCGTTCGCCATCGGCTGTCTGCCCGCCGGCGTCATCGCGGGCGGAATCGCCCATCGCACCGGCCCCCGCCCCCTCATCGTCGGCGGTCTCCTGGCCGGCACCGCCGGAGTGCTGCTCATCGTGCTCCTCACTCCCGGCGTGGCGCCCTTTCTCCGTATCCATCCCGCCCACGAGGCATGGATCGTCCCGGGCCTCGTGGTGGCCGGTGCGGGCATCGGCCTGGCCATGACAGCCGCCTCCACGACGATCATGAGCAACGCCCCCGTCGAGCGGGCCGGAATGGCCTCCTCCGTGGAAGAGGTCTCCTACGAACTCGGCAGCCTCTCCGGCGTCGCGCTCCTCGGCAGCGCCCTCACCTCCGTCTACACCGCCACCGTCCACCTCCCCGCGGGCGTGCCCGCCGCAGCCGAGGACAGCCTCGACCAGGCCCGGGTCACCGCCGCCGAACTGCCCGCTCCCCAGGCCGACAGCCTGCTGGCCGCCGCGCACACGGCCTTCGACAACGGCTACACGCTGACCTTGCTCATCGCGGCCGCCGCCCTGGCCGCGGGCGCCGCCTTCACCGCCACCCGCCTCTCCCGCCCCACCCCCGACCCGGTCGCCGGGGCGAACCCGCAGCCGGAGACCGTGGCGTAATCCCCCGGCTCCCGCCTCCGGAGCCACCGACGGCCTGCGGTCCCGTACGTACACCGAAGGGTGCGGCCCGCCGGTCGACCACACCGTTCGGTGTACGACGGGACGCCCTCATCGGGACGACGCGGCGCACCTTCCGGCCGTAGGCTGAGTCATGCGGAAACTCATCTACGGCATGAACCTGACCCTGGACGGCTACATCGCCGCGGCCGGCGACGACATCGGCTGGAGCGGACCGCCGAGCCACGAGCTGTTCCAGTGGTGGCTCGACCACGAGCGGGCGAGCGGCCTGTCGCTGTACGGGCGCAAGCTGTGGGAGGCGATGAGCTCCTACTGGCCGACCGGCGACCAGCAGCCGGGCGCCACCCCGGCGGAGATCGCGTTCGCGCGGACCTGGCGGGACACGCCGAAGGTGGTGTTCTCCTCGACGATCGACGAGGTCGACTGGAACACCCGCCTGGTCACCGGCGACGCGCTCGCCGAAATCACCCGTCTCAAGGCCGGGGACGGCGCCCCGATGAGCATCGGCGGCGCGACACTCGCCGGAGCGGCCATGCGCGCCGGACTGATCGACGAGTACGTGATCGCCACCCACCCGGTCCTGGTCGGCAGCGGCACACCGTTCTTCACCGCACTGGACAGCTGGGTGAACCTGAACCTCCTGGAGACCCGGACGCTCCCCGGCGGCGTGGTCCTGACCAGATACGAGACTAAACACTGAGCCACGGCATCCACACGCCGGTCTCACCGGCATCAGCCGCGAGGCCCTCCGCACGGTCCCCACGGCCGGACATCAGGTCTGCGCCATGTCCACGAAGCGCGAGTAGTGGCCCTGGAACGCGACCGTGATCGTGGCCGTGGGGCCGTTACGGTGCTTGGCGACGATGAGGTCCGCCTCGCCGGCGCGGGGGGATTCCTTTTCGTAGGCGTCCTCGCGGTGCAGCAGGATCACCATGTCCGCGTCCTGCTCGATGGAGCCGGATTCACGCAGGTCGGAGACCATCGGCTTCTTGTCCGTGCGCTGCTCGGGGCCACGGTTCAGCTGGGAGAGGGCGATGACCGGCAGTTCCAGTTCCTTCGCCAGGAGCTTGAGGTTTCGGGACATGTCCGAGACCTCCTGCTGGCGGTTCTCGGCGCGTTTCGAGCCGCCGGACTGCATGAGTTGCAGATAGTCGATGACCACGAGTTTGATGTCGTTCCGCTGCTTGAGGCGGCGGCACTTCGCGCGGATCTCCATCATCGAGAGGTTCGGGGAGTCGTCGATGTACAGGGGCGCCTGCGAGACATCGGGCATCCGGCGGGCCAGCCGGGTCCAGTCCTCGTCCGTCATCGTGCCGGAGCGCATGTGGTGCAGCGCCACCCGCGCCTCGGCCGAGAGCAGGCGCATCGCGATCTCGTTGCGCCCCATTTCCAGCGAGAAGATCACGCTGGGCAGATTGTTCTTGATGGACGCGGCCCGGGCGAAGTCCAGCGCGAGCGTCGACTTGCCCATCGCGGGACGGGCCGCGATGACGATCATCTGGCCGGGGTGGAGGCCGTTGGTGAGGGAGTCGAAGTCGGTGAACCCGGTCGGCACACCGGTCATCTCGCCGTTGCGCGAGCCGATCGCCTCGATCTCGTCGAGCGCGCCCTCCATGATGTCGCCCAGCGGCAGATAGTCCTCGCTGGTCCGCTGCTCGGTGACGGCGTAGATCTCGGCCTGGGCGGAGTTGACGATCTCGTCGACGTCCCCGTCGGCGGCGTATCCCATCTGCGTGATCTTCGTACCGGCCTCGACGAGCCGCCGGAGCACCGCCCGTTCGTGCACGATCTCCGCGTAGTACGACGCGTTGGCCGCGGTGGGGACCGACTGGACGAGGGTGTGGAGGTACGAGGGGCCGCCGACGCGGGAGATCTCGCCGCGCTTGGTCAGCTCGGCGGCCACCGTGATCGGGTCGGCCGGCTCGCCCTTGGCGTACAGGTCGAGGATCGCCTGGAAGACCGTCTCGTGCGCGGGCCGGTAGAAGTCATGGCCCTTGATGATCTCCACGACATCGGCGATCGCGTCCTTGGAGAGCAGCATGCCGCCGAGGACGGACTGCTCGGCGTCGAGATCCTGCGGGGGGACCCGCTCGAAGCCCTGGGACCCGCCGCCGTCCCAGGAGCCGCCGTCGCCGCCCCGGTCGCGCTCGTCCCCCCTGCCCCGGCCCTCGCCTCTGCGCTGCCGGGAGACCGGCAGCCGGTCGCTGGGACCGGCGTCGGTCCAGGGGTCGTCCAATGGCTCGGGGATGCTCACCGGCCACCTCCTCACGTCCGCTCAGCGGACCCTCGCCGTGCCACTCTTTGTACGGCACGACACTGACAAAACGAGAGGTCTGACTCCGGTTCCGGCGCGTCGGACGCCGGTCCACGGTAGGCCCGCGAGCGACGTCAGCCAATCTTGTTATCCACAGGCCATGTGGACGAAGGACGAGATGCTGTGGAGAACTCCCGAGAACCTGTGCACGGACCGGGGGACGGCACTGTGGACAAAGTCATATCAACCTCAGCGCAACCCTTCTGAGCTGGGCTTTTTTCATCCACCGGCTGTGGGGAAGAAAAACTTTCCCGACTGGACCAAGATCAGAACAAACGGTCCGCCCCACTGGCCCCGCCACGGCGTCGAGTAAGGATCAGTAAGGGATTGTGTCTCTTACCTGTGGAAGATTAGATTGAGTGCATGACACAGGCTCCCGCGCCCTCCCGGCAGGACCGCCGCCGGCATGACCGCGAGATCGTCGCGCTCGCCGTCCCCGCCTTCGGCGCCCTTGTCGCCGAGCCCCTCTTCGTCCTGGTCGACAGCGCGATCGTCGGCCATCTCGGCACCCCTCAGCTCGCCGGGCTGGCGGTGGCCGCCGCCCTGCTGACCACCGCCGTGAGCATCTTCGTCTTTCTCGCCTACGCCACCACCGCGGCGGTCGCCCGGCGCGTCGGCGCGGGTGATCCGAAGGCGGCGATCCGGCAGGGCATGGACGGAATCTGGCTGGCCATGCTGCTCGGCGCCGGGGTCGTCGCCGTGACACTGCCCGCCGCGCCCTGGCTGATCGGCCTCTTCGGAGCATCGGACACCGCGACCCCGTACGCGATCACCTATCTGCGGATCTCCAGCTTCGGTATCCCCGCCATGCTCGTCGTGCTCGCCGCGACCGGGGTGCTGCGCGGCCTCCAGGACACCCGGACCCCGCTGTACGTCGCCATCGGCGGCTTCGGCGCCAACGCCGTGCTCAATGCCGTCCTGGTCTACGGGGCCGGGTTCGGTATCGCGGGCTCCGCCTGGGGCACGGTGATCGCCCAGTGCGCGATGGCCGCCGTCTATCTCGTGGTTGTCGTACGAGGAGCGCGGCGGCATGGCGCTTCCCTGCGCCCGGACGCCGCCGGGATACGGGCGAGCGCCCAGGCCGGCGCGCCCCTGCTGATCCGTACGCTCTCGCTGCGGGCGGTGCTGCTGATCGCCACCGCGGTCGCCGCCCGGCTCGGGGACACGGAGATCGCCGCCCATCAGATCGTGCTGTCCCTGTGGAGTCTCACGGCCTTCGCGCTCGACGCCATCGCCATAGCCGGGCAGGCCCTCATAGGCCGCTGCCTCGGCGCGGGGGACACCGCGGGCGCCCGGGAGATCTGCCGCCGTATGGTCCAGTGGGGCATCGCGTCCGGAGTGCTGCTCGGCGCGCTGATCGTGCTGACGCGCCCGCTCTTCATCCCACTGTTCACGGGCGACCCGGCGGTACGCGACACCCTGCTGCCCGCGCTGATCGTGGTGGCCGTGACCCAGCCGGTGGCCGGGATCGTCTTCGTCTGGGACGGAGTGCTGATGGGCGCGGGAGACGGCCCGTATCTCGCCCGGGCCATGCTGGTGACGCTGGCCGTGTTCGCCCCGGTCGCGCTGCTCGTTCCCCGCCTCGGCGGCGGACTGACGGCCCTCTGGTGGACCATGGGGCTGATGATGGCGGTCCGCCTGCTGACGCTCTGGCTGCGCACACGATCCGGACGCTGGCTGGTGACGGGAGCGACCCGCTGATCCGGTCGGGATTTTCCAGCCGGGACATTCGGAGGGTTTCACGTGAAACATCCGCCTTGGATGGTTTCACGTGAAACCAGCCTCCGTGAACAGAGTGAGAGGGCCGCATCCCGGTGGGATGCGGCCCTCTCCATGCTCTGCCGAGCGCAGCGGTTACGCGGCGATGACCTCGATGCCGAGCTTCGCGGCGACCTCGGGGTGCAGACGCACGGACACCTGGTGCGAGCCCAGGGTCTTGATCGGCGAGCCCAGCTCGATACGGCGCTTGTCGACGTCCGGGCCACCGGCGGACTTGATCGCCGAAGCGAGGTCAGCCGGGGTGACGGAGCCGAAGAGGCGGCCGGCGTCGCCGGAGCGAACGGCCAGACGCACCTTCACGCCTTCGAGGCGGGCCTTGATCTCGTTGGCCTGCTCGATGGTCGCGATCTCGTGGATCTTACGGGCGCGGCGGATCTGCGCCACGTCCTTCTCGCCGCCCTTGGTCCAGCGGATCGCAAAACCGCGCGGGACCAGGTAGTTGCGAGCGTAGCCGTCCTTGACGTCCACGACATCGCCGGCGGCACCGAGGCCGGAGACCTCGTGGGTGAGGATGATCTTCATGATTCGGTCACCCTTCCCTTATCGCGCGGTGGACGTGTAGGGCAGCAGCGCCATCTCACGGCTGTTCTTGACGGCCGTGGCGACGTCACGCTGGTGCTGCGTGCAGTTGCCGGTGACGCGGCGGGCACGGATCTTGCCGCGGTCGGAAATGAACTTCCGCAGCATGTTCGTGTCCTTGTAGTCCACGTACTGGGTCTTGTCCTTGCAGAATGCGCAGACCTTCTTCTTAGGCTTGCGCACAGGCGGCTTCGCCATGGTGTTTCTCCTGTGTGATCAAGAAGTGGGGTGCGAGCCCGCCCTAGAAGGGCGGCTCGTCCGAGTAGCCGCCGCCGGAGCTTCCGCCCCAGCCGCCGCCTCCGCTGCCACCGCTCTGCGGCTGCTGACCGCCGCCGGCCGGCGCACTGGTCGCCCACGGGTCGTCGGCGGGAGCACCGCCGCCGCCCTGCTGGCCACCGCCGCCGGAGCCACCGCCCCAGCTGCCGCCGCCCTGCTGGCCGCCGCCGCCGTAGCCACCCTGGCCACCCTGACCACCGCGGCCGGTGGTCTTGGTGACCTTGGCCGTGGCGCTCTTGAGACTGGGACCGACCTCTTCGACGTCCAGCTCGTAGACCGTGCGCTTGACGCCCTCACGGTCCTCGTAGGACCGCTGCTTCAGCCGGCCCTGCACGACGACGCGCATGCCTCGCTGGAGCGACTCCGCGACGTTCTCCGCCGCCTGACGCCAGACCGAGCAGGTGAGGAAGAGGCCCTCACCGTCCTTCCACTCATTGGTCTGCCTGTCGAAGATGCGGGGAGTGGACGCGACACGGAACTTCGCGACCGCCGCACCGGACGGGGTGAAGCGCAGCTCGGGGTCGTCGACGAGATTGCCGACGACCGTGATCACGGTCTCGCCTGCCATGGGTGAACCTCTCGGCGGGGATTGCTTCTGGCTGCTTGCTGCTACTCGGACCCGATGACCTCTGAGCTAGACGCTCAGTGGGTCTCGGGGCGGAGGACCTTGGTCCGGAGGACCGACTCGTTCAGGTTCATCTGTCGGTCGAGCTCCTTGACGACCGCAGGCTCGGCCTGAAGGTCGATGACCGAGTAGATGCCCTCGGGCTTCTTCTTGATCTCGTAAGAGAGACGACGACGGCCCCAGGTGTCGACCTTCTCGACCTTTCCGTTGCCCTCACGGACGACGGAGAGGAAGTTCTCGATCAGCGGGGAGACAGCGCGCTCCTCGAGATCGGGGTCGAGGATGACCATCACCTCGTAGTGACGCATGTGGAACCCACCTCCTTTGGACTCAGCGGCCACGGTCGTTCCGTGGCAGGAGGGTCGTGATGCGTAGCAACGGTATCCGCGGCCACTGACAATCCGGCTCGGAGTACGAGGGATCGCTACTGGCCTGGGCAGACACCGGTGCAGACGGTACAGACTACCCGCACACCGGCTTCCGGTTGAAATCCGGCTGCCCTTGGCCGCAATCTGTACACATCGGGTGTGCGCGGTGCCACGAGGCGCCGCCGCCGGCAGGCCCACAGGGCCAGGAGGTGCCTCATGGCACAGGCAATGCGACCGAACTCCTCCAACTCTCTCCTCGCCACCGACGGGAAACCCCATCCCCTCCAGGACACCCTGGTGGCGGTCACGCTCACGCTGGGTCTTCTCGCCTTCGTCTCCGCGTTCTTCCGGGATCTGCATCTGCTGAGCTCGTGGGCGGGGCTCGTCGGGATCCTGACCGGCGCGTACGGCCAGTTCATCTCCGTGACCACCCGGGAACGGTTCCTGACGATCATCGGGCTGGGGGCCGCGGCCGTCGGCTTCTTCCTCGGTATGGCCCACGGCGGTCTCTTCGGCGGGGTCATCGGGTAACGGCGGCGCCCGTACGAGCCGTCCACTCCGCCCCGGGGCCAAACGGGGCGCTCCCTCCGGCGCAGTAGGCTTCGGCGCGAGAGCCGGAGCCCCTGTATCCATGGGGACACACCTGCCGAGGAGCGCCCCGTATGAGCCTGACCCTGAGGACCATCAGCCGTGAGCAGCATCTGGCATACATCCAGAGCCTGCCCGCGGCGAGTCACTGCCAGGTCCCGGCATGGGCTGACGTCAAGACGGAGTGGCGCTCCGAGAACCTGGGCTGGTTCGACAAGAACGACCAGCTCGTCGGTGCCGGACTCGTGCTCTACCGTCAGCTGCCCAAGATCAAGCGCTATCTGGCCTATCTGCCCGAGGGCCCGGTGCTGAACTGGTACGCGCCCAATCTCGACGAGTGGCTTCAGCCGATGCTGGCGCATCTGAAGCACCAGGGCGCCTTCTCGGTGAAGATGGGCCCGCCGGTGGTCATTCGCCGCTGGAACGCGGCGGCGATCAAGTCCGGCATTCAGGATCCGGATGTCAAGCGGCTGCGCGATGTGGAGGCTTCGCACATCGAGCCGCGCGCCTTCGAGGTGTCGGACCGGCTGCGCAAGATGGGCTGGCAGCAGGGCGAGGACGGCGGTGCCGGATTCGGTGACGTACAGCCGCGCTATGTCTTCCAGGTGCCCTTGGCGAACCGCTCGCTGGACGATGTCCTCAAGGGCTTCAACCAGCTGTGGCGACGCAATATCAAGAAGGCCGAGAAGGCCGGCGTCGATGTCGTCCAGGGCAGTTACGAGGACCTGGCCGAGTGGCAGCGGCTGTACGAGATCACGGCCGAGCGGGACCGCTTCCGGCCGCGCCCGCTGTCGTACTTCCAGCGCATGTGGTCGGTTCTGAACACCGAGGACCCGAACCGGATGCGCCTCTACTTCGCCCGCCACGAGGGCGAGAACGTGGCCGCGGCGACGATGCTGATCGTCGGCGGGCATGTCTGGTACTCGTACGGCGCCTCCGCGAATCACAAGCGCGAGGTGCGCCCGTCGAACGCGATGCAGTGGCGGATGCTGCGGGACGCCTATGCGATGGGCGCGACGGTCTACGACCTGCGCGGTATCTCGGACTCACTGGACGAGACGGATCATCTCTTCGGCCTGATCCAGTTCAAGGTGGGAACCGGCGGCGAGGCCGTCGAGTACATCGGCGAGTGGGATTTCCCGCTCAACAAGCTGCTTCACAAGGCGCTCGACATGTATATGTCGCGCCGCTGACGTCAAGACTCTCCTTTTCTGAATACATCGCAGCCAAGAGAAAGGTCCCGGACCGGCATGGCGCTCTCCCTCTACGTCGACACCGCGCGCTGGCGGGCGCACCAGAAGTCGGTCATCGAGCAGTTTCCGGGACTTGTCCCGGTCTGCAAGGGCAATGGTTACGGCTTCAGTCATGAGCGTCTCGCCGATGAGACCAATCGCTTCGGTTCCGACACGCTGGCCGTGGGGACCATTTACGAGGCCGCTCGGATAAAGGACTGGTTCAGCGGCGATCTGCTGGTGCTGACGCCTTTCCGGCGGGGCGAGGAGCCGGTGCCGCTGCCGGACCGCGTGGTGCGTTCCGTGTCCTCCGTCGACGGGGTCTTCGCGCTGGTGGGCGCGCGCGTGGTCATCGAGTGCATGAGTTCGATGAAGCGTCACGGGGTGAAGGAGGAGGAGCTGGGCCAGCTGCACGCGGCCATAGAGGATGTGCGGCTGGAGGGTTTCGCCCTGCATCTCCCGCTCGACCGTACGGACGGTTCCGACGCGGTCGAGGAGGTCATCGCGTGGATGGACCGGCTGCGGGCCGCCCGGCTTCCGCTGCACACGATGTTCGTGAGCCATCTCGCGGCCCCGGAGCTGGCGCGCTTGCAGCAGCAGTTCCCGCAGACCCGGTTCCGCGCGCGGATCGGTACCCGGCTGTGGCTGGGTGACCATGACGCGACGGAGTACCGGGGTTCGGTGCTGGATGTGACGCGGGTGGTCAAGGGGGACAGGTTCGGTTACCGCCAGCAGAAGGCCGCTTCGGACGGCTGGCTGGTGGTCGTGGCGGGCGGAACGTCGCACGGGGTGGGGCTGGAGGCTCCGAAGGCGCTGCACGGGGTGATGCCCCGCGCGAAGGGCGTCGCCCGGGCGGGTCTGGCCACGGTGAACCGGAATCTGTCGCCGTTCGTGTGGGACGGCAAGCAGCGGTGGTTCGCCGAGCCGCCGCACATGCAGGTGTCGATTCTGTTTGTGCCGTCGGACGCTCAGGAGCCGAGAGTGGGCGACGAGCTGGTGGCGCATCTGCGCCACACGACGACACAGTTCGACCGGCTCGTCGACCGCTGAGCCGCAGTCGCACGCTCCGCGCACGCTTCTTTCCGGGCCCTGGGGCCCTCGGCGGCCCTCACGGGCCTGCCGGGGGCCCCTTCGGCGTTCCGGGCCACCCGGGCCGTTCAAACGCCGGTGGAGGGCGTCAAGGGGTACTCAGAGCGTCTCTGGGGGCCGTACGCCCCACTCCACCCGCTCCCGCTCGACCTGCTGTGCCTCGTACGGAGCCGGGCGGCGGGCCTGGCCGAGGACGAATCTGTCCTCGGCGCCGTCCAGGATGCCGCCGGACGGGTCGTCGGAGCCGTCGGCCCGTACACCGTCCCGTTCGGGCATCAGGATGTCCCGTACGACGAGCGCGCAGAGATAGAGCGTGCCGGCCAGGTGCAGGGCGATGGCGAGCTGGTAGCCCTCGGCGGGCAGTCCTTTGTGGGCGTCGCCGCTGGTGGTGTAGGCGAGGTACATCCAGATGCCGAGGTAGTACAGGACCTCGCACGCCTGCCAGATGAGGAAGTCGCGCCAGCGCGGCCGGGCGAGGGCGGCCAGCGGGATCAGCCACAGGACGTACTGCGGTGAGTAGACCTTGTTGGTGAGGATGAACGCGGCGACGACCAGGAAGGCGAGCTGGGCGAAGCGCGGACGGCGGGGCGCGGTGAGGGTGAGGACAAGGATGCCCGCGCAGGCCAGGAGCATCAGCAGCGTCGCGTACGTGTTGACGACACCGACGTCGATGGAGGTGCCGGTGCGCTGGGTGATGATCAGCCAGAAGGAGCCGAAGTCGATGCCCCGTTCCCGGCTGAAGACGTAGAACCGCTTCCATCCCTCGGGCGCGAGCAGCATGACCGGCAGGTTCACCGCCAGCCAGGCGCCGGCCGTAGCGAGGACGGCCGTGCCGTACTCGCGGAACTTCCCGGCGCGCCAGCAGAGCAGGAACAGCGGTCCGAGCAGCAGTACGGGGTAGAGCTTGGCGGCGGTCGCCAGACCGATGAGGATGCCGAACGCCAGCGCCCGCCCGCGGGCCCACATGAGCATCGCGGCGGCGGTGAGCGCCACCGCGAGAAGGTCCCAGTTGATGGTGGCGGTGAGCGCGAAGGCGGGGGCGAGGGCGACCAGCAGGCCGTCCCAGGGGCGACGCCGGTGGGTGCGGGTGACACAGACCGCGATGACCACGGCGCAGATCATCAGCATGCCGGCGTTGACCATCCAGTACATCTGCTCGCGGTACTGCATGGATCCGCCGGGGGTGAACCAGGAGGCGACCTCCATGAAGAGGCCCGTCAGGACGGGGTACTCCAGGTACTGCATATCGCCGCTGATGCGGTCGAAGTACGGGACGAGGTTGTCGGCGAAGCCGCGTCCCAGGTAGAGGTGCGGGATGTCCGAGTAGCAGGCGTGCGTGTACTGGGAGCTGGCTCCGCGGAACCAGGCCCAGTTGTAGCAGGGCATCTTCTGCACCATGCCCAGCGCGAACATCCCGATGGCCACCAGCGCGACGACGCGGACGGGGGTCAGCCGGCTGCTGCCGATCCAGGCCCAGCGGCCGATCGGACCGCCGATCAGCTCACTGCCGGCCGCCGCCACCTCGTCCCGCCGCGTGGGCGGTACGTCCGGCCGGTCCTGGTGCACGGTTGTCTCTTCTGCGCTGGGCATGGCGCCCATCCTGCCGTACGCCTCTGTGGACGCGGCGAGGGCCGCCGCACCGCGCGTACGTGTTTCCGTACGTGCCCGGTGCGACGGCCCTCGTGGCGGGTTCCGCGGAATCCTCAGGATGCCGCGGGCTCCTCTCGGGACCGGCAGCTAACTCTCGCCTCTGCTGCCTCCGAAGATTCCTGTGCCGCCGCCGGCATCGCTGCTGGTCTCGTCCTCGGAGGGGGTCGGAGAGGCGGATTCCCCTCCGCCGCTGCCTCCGCCGCTGTCGGTGCCTTGATCGGTACCGGTGTCGCCGCTGCCGCCGTTGTTGCCATTGCCGCCGTTGTTGCCATTGCCGCCATTGCCGTTGCCGCCGCCATTGCCGCAGCCGACCAGGGGGAGACAGGTATTGGTCGGGGACGACTTCGGGGGCTCCGAGGCGGTCGGCTCCGAGGACGTGTCCGTGGGGGTCTCCGAGGGACTCTCCGACGGCGTCTCGGAGGGGGACTCCGAGGGGCTCTCGGACGGGCCGGCGGGTTCGCCGTCGATCACCGCGTCACCGATGGGCTCGGGCTTGGGGAACTTGAGGATCTTCTCGTCCTTGAGCGCCTCGCTCATGTAGTCGTGCCAGATCTCGGCGGGGAAGGACGCTCCGTGGATCGAATCCTGATCGCCGGTGCCGTACATCTGCAGGAACTCGCGGTTCTTGTTGTTCTCGTCGTCGTCCATGCGGTACATGTCGATGGCGGTGGACAGCTGCGGCGTGTAGCCCACGAACCAGGCCGACTTGTTGCCGTCGGTGGTACCGGTCTTGCCGGCGACATCGCGCCCTTCCAGCTTGGCGCTGGTGCCGGTGCCCTTTTCGACGACGGTCTTCAGTACGTCGGTGACGTTGTCGGCGACCGCGGCGGAGAAGGCCGTCTTCTCCTTGCCCTCGTGCTTGTAGATGGACTTGCCGCGCTTGAACACCTCGGTGACGGAGTAGACGTCACGCTGCTTGCCGCTGGCGGCGAAGGTGGCGTAGGAGCCCGCCATCCGGATGGCGCTGGGGGAGGAGATACCGATCGAGAACGACGGCACTTCGGACTTCGAGAGCGTGTCGTCGTCGCGCAGGCCGGCGTCGATGGCCGCCTGCCGTACCAGCGGGATGCCGATGTCCATGCCCAGCTGGACGAAGGGGGAGTTGGCCGACTCGCGCATGGCCTCACGGAGGTCGATGGGCCCGTACGACGCGTCGCCGTCGTTCGTCTGGAGCCACTCCTTGCCCTCTTCGTTGGTCCAGACCGAACCGTCGTAGTTCTTGATCTTCACCTTGTTGTCGCCGTTGTAGATCGACTTGTCCGGCGAGACCTTCGTCCGCTGCGCGTCGGACTGCTCCCGTCCGAGCTTCTTGTCCCGGACGCCGTTCTTCATGGCCGCGGCCAGGACGAACGGCTTGAAGGTCGAGCCGACCTGCGCGCCCGTCTTGTCGGCGTTGTTGGTGAAGTGCTTGGTGGCGTCCTCACCGCCGTAGATGGCGACGATCTTCCCGGTGTCCGGCTCGACCGAGGCGCCGCCGAACTGGACATGGGTGTCGGTCTTGGGACGCTTCTCGGGGTCGATGTGCTCCTTCTGGATCTTGACCACGGCCTTCTCCAGCGCCTGGACCTTCTTCTTGTCGAAGGTCGTGTGGATCTCGAAGCCGCCCTTGGCGAGATCCTCGACGGTGTGGCCAGCCTTGTTGCTGTTGACGAAGTTCGCCCGCGCGAGGTCGACCAGGTAGCCGATCTGACCGCCGAGATCGTCGTTCTGCTTCAGCTTCTTCGGCATCGGGAACTTGGTGAACTCGGCACGCTTGGCCGCGTCGAGGTGGCCGTCCTTCACCATCTCGTCGAGGATCCACCTCCACCGCTTCGTGGCCCGCTCGGTGTTCTTCTCAGCGGTGGCGTTCGAGTTGTACGCGACATTGCCGGCCGGGTCGTAGAAGGTGGCGCCCTTGAGGAGCGAGGCGAGGAAGGCGCACTCGCTCGGGCTCAGGTCGACCGCGTCCTTGCCGTAGTACGTACGGGCGGCGGCCTGGATGCCCCAGGCGCCGCGTCCGAAGTAGGAGGAGTTGAGATAGCCCTCCATGATCTGGGGCTTTTCCATCTCGGCGTTCACCTTCATGGCGATGAACAGCTCTTTGAACTTGCGGTCCAGCGTCTGGCTCTGGTCGCCGAGCCGGGCGTTCTTGACGTACTGCTGGGTGATGGTCGAACCACCCTGCGTGTTGCCGCCCTTGGCCATGTTGTACAGCGCGCGGGCCATGCCCTTGAAGTCGACGCCGGGGTCGTCCTCGAACGACTTGTTCTCGGCGGAGATGACCGCGTGCTGCATCGCCTTGGGGATCTTGGCGATCCCGACCTCCTGCCGGTTCTTCGTACCGCCGGTCGCGGCCATCTGCGAGCCGTCGTCCCAGTAGTAGACGTTGTTCTCGGCCCTGGAGGCGAGCTGCCGGTCCGGAACCTGGACGAGGGCGTAGGCGACGGTCCCGGCGGCGAGGATGGAGCCGACGACACCGACCCCCAGCGCGGTCGTCTGCTTCCACGACGGCATCCAGCGCTGCCAGCCGTCCTTGCCGTGGCGCGGGTAGTCGATCAGCCGCTTCTTGGACGGCTCGGCGCGGCCGGAGTCCCCCCCGCCGCCGCGCCGCCCACCGCGCTGGGCAGCCCGTCTGGCCTCGGCCCTGCTGCTGAAGGGGCGCTCCTCGCTGTCGTGCGCGGCGGAGGGCGATTCGGTGCTTTCTCGGGAAGGCGCGGCGCGGCGGCCTGACGACTGCTGGGACGCACGCCTGGCCGCGGCACGACCGCCCCCCTCTGGCTGTGGCGGCTTGCGACGGTGCTCGCTCATCGAACGACTACTCCTCGGGCAGGCGTGTACGCCTGGAAACGGCTGGTGAGTTCCGGTCCCCCGACATGAACACGGACCGGCCCGGCATCGGACTCATCCGGCATGCAGCCGGTAAGCCGGCAGACATGGCGGTCACCGGTGTCCCTCGGGCCCCGGTGGTCTGCATGCCGCACAGACTACGCACGGTCAAAACCAACCGAGAGCTGAAGTTCACCCTAAAACAGGCAAGTTGCTTCATGAGAATTGTGGATGTGACGCCGTTCACCATGAGCCCCCTTGTTCCCACCCGCACTCCGTTCTATCGTCAAGATGTATCGAGTCGATACATCAGCACGGCATAAGCACCCCGGAGAGCGGAGGAGGCGAGAGTGAGCAGACGCTCGGGCATCCTTGAGTTCGCCGTCCTCGGCCTGCTCCGCGAGTCCCCGATGCACGGCTATGAGCTGCGGAAACGGCTCAATACGTCACTGGGGATCTTCCGGGCCTTCAGCTACGGGACGCTCTATCCCTGCCTCAAGACGCTGGTGGCCAACGGCTGGTTGATCGAAGAGCCGGGCAGCGCCCCGGAGGACGCGCTCGCCGCTTCCCTGGCGGGCCGCCGGGCCAAGATCGTCTACCGGCTGACGGCGGACGGCAAGGAGCACTTCGAGGAACTGCTGTCGCACACCGGCCCCGACGCCTGGGAGGACGAGCACTTCGCTGCTCGGTTCGCCTTCTTCGGGCAGACGGAGCGCGAGGTGCGGATGCGGGTGCTGGAGGGCCGGCGCAGCCGGCTGGAGGAGCGGCTGGAGAAGATGCGCGCCTCCTTGGTCCGTACGCGCGAGCGTCTCGACGACTACACGCTGGAGCTTCAGCGGCACGGCATGGAGTCCGTGGAGCGCGAAGTGCGCTGGCTGAACGAACTCATCGAGAGCGAGCGGGCGGGACGGGATCAGAGACGGTCCGTCCATGCAGAGCCCGCTGAACAGAAAGGCGCCTCCGAAGAACCGGACGGCCTGCCCCGGCACCAGGACGCCGCGTCTTCCGGGGGTACGCCCCCGGGACGTCCCGGACCGCCGGATCCGTCCGCGGAAGGCGCCGGGTGAGATCTCGCATCTCCGCGAGGCTTCATCACGACCACTGAGATCACACAGGGAGCAACCGGAATGGGTTCCGTACGCGTAGCCATCGTCGGCGTGGGCAACTGCGCCGCCTCACTGGTGCAGGGCGTCGAGTACTACAAGGACGCCGACCCGGCGGGCAAGGTGCCGGGGCTGATGCACGTCTCGTTCGGCGAGTACCACGTACGGGACATCGAGTTCGTGGCCGCGTTCGACGTGGACGCGAAGAAGGTCGGCCTCGACCTCTCGGACGCCATCGGTGCCAGCGAGAACAACACCATCAAGATCTGCGACGTGCCGTCCAAGGGCATCACGGTGCAGCGCGGCCACACCCTCGACGGCCTGGGCAAGTACTACCGCCAGACCATCGAGGAGTCGGCCGAGGCGCCGGTGGACATCGTCCAGGCGCTCAAGGACAGCGAGGCCGATGTCCTGGTCTGCTACCTGCCCGTCGGCTCGGACTCGGCTGCGAAGTACTACGCCCAGTGCGCCATCGACGCCAAGGTCGCCTTCGTCAACGCCCTTCCGGTCTTTATCGCCGGCACCAAGGAGTGGGCGGACAAGTTCACCGAGGCCGGTGTCCCGATCGTCGGTGACGACATCAAGTCCCAGGTCGGCGCCACGATCACGCACCGCGTCATGGCGAAGCTCTTCGAGGACCGGGGCGTCGTCCTGGACCGCACGATGCAGCTGAACGTCGGCGGGAACATGGACTTCAAGAACATGCTTGAGCGTGAGCGCCTGGAGTCCAAGAAGATCTCCAAGACGCAGGCCGTCACCTCGCAGATCCCCGACCGGGACCTGGGCGCCGACAACGTGCACATCGGCCCGTCGGACTATGTCGCCTGGCTCGACGACCGCAAGTGGGCGTATGTCCGCCTTGAGGGCCGCGCCTTCGGCGATGTCCCGCTGAACCTGGAGTACAAGCTGGAGGTCTGGGACTCCCCGAACTCCGCCGGTGTCATCATCGACGCCGTCCGCGCGGCGAAGATCGCCAAGGACCGCGGTATCGGCGGCCCCATCCTCTCCGCGTCCTCGTACTTCATGAAGAGCCCGCCGGTCCAGTACTTCGACGACGAGGCCCGCGAGAACGTCGAGAAGTTCATCGCAGGCGAGGTCGAGCGCTAGTCGCCCTCCCCGCACCAGCCCAGCCGCTGGTCACATAAGTAACGAGAAGGGTCACCGGACCGCCGTCCGGTGACCCTTCTCGTTGTCCCCGTCGTGACGTGTGTGACCCTGGCCCACATGCCTGTCGGACGTGAACTGCGTGTGCTCCTGCGTCTTGGCGACTTCCGCCGGCTGCTGGCGGTCCGCCTTCTCTCCCAGGGCGCCGACGGCGTCTTCCAGGTCGCGCTTGCCGCGTACGTCGTGTTCTCCCCCGAGAAGCAGACGTCGCCCGCCGCGATCGCCTCCGCCATGGCGGTGCTCCTGCTGCCCTACTCCCTGGTCGGCCCGTTCGCCGGGGTGCTGCTGGACCGCTGGCAGCGCCGTCAGGTGTTCCTGTACGGGAATCTGCTGCGGGCGTTCCTGGCGAGCTGTACGGCGCTGCTTATCGTGGCCTCCGTGCCCGACTGGCTCTTCTACGCCTCGGCGCTCTCCGTGACCGCGGTCAACCGGTTCGTTCTCGCCGGTCTCTCGGCAGCGCTGCCGCGGGTCGTCGACGACGAGCATCTGGTGATCGCGAACTCTCTCTCACCGACGGCCGGCACGCTGGCCGCGACAGCGGGCGGTGGGCTCGCCTTTGTCGTACGGCTCGCGGTCGCCGATTCCGATGCCGCGGTGGTCCTGCTCGGCGCCACCCTCTATCTCTGCGCGGCACTCACCTCCCTCCTGCTGGCACGCGAGCTGCTCGGCCCCGATCCCGCACTGCTCCAGCCACGGCTGAGGGCAGCACTGGCTTCCACCGCGAAGGGGCTCTCCGACGGGGTGCTCCATCTGGTGGAGCGGCGGGCGGCGGCCCGCGCGCTGGCCGCCATGACGGTGATGCGCTTCTGCTACGGGGCCATGACCGTGATGGTGCTGATGCTGTGCCGCTACGCGTGGACGGAGCGCGAGTCCGACGGGCTGGCGCTGCTGGGGCTCGCGCTCGGTATATCCGGGGCGGGATTCTTCGCGGCGGCGGTCCTCACACCATGGGCGGTGTCGCGGCTCGGCCCGTACGGATGGATGGCGCTGTGCGCGGGGGCGGCGGCTGTTCTGGAGCCCGCCCTCGGGCTGCCTTTCGCCCCGGTGCCCCTGCTGATAGCCGCGTTCGTCCTCGGGCTGATCACCCAGGGCGCGAAGATCGCCACGGACACCGTGGTCCAGACGTCGGTGGATGACGCGTTCCGGGGCCGGGTCTTCTCGCTCTATGACGTTCTCTTCAATATCGCCTTTGTGGGCGCCGCGGCGGTGGCCGCGCTGATACTGCCGGCGGACGGCCGGTCGGCCCCCCTCGTCATAATGGTCGCCGTTCTCTATGCGGCGGTCGCCGTGACCCTGACGCGCGGGAGGCGATGTTTCACGTGAAACATCGCCTCCGGGACACCGCGCGTGGGTCATGTTTCACGTGAAACATGACCCGTATAAGACTCAGCCGCGCTCCGCCCACCACTTCTTCAGAGCGGTGACGGCCGCGTCATGGCCCACCGGTCCGTTCTCCAGCCGCAGCTCCAGCAGGAACGCGTAGGCCGCACCGATCTCGGGGCCGGGCCCCACCCCGAGGATCTTCATGATCTGGTTGCCGTCCAGATCGGGTCGGATGGAGTCCAGCTCCTCCTGCTCCTGGAGCTGAGCGACGCGCTCTTCCAGACCGTCGTACGCCCGGGAGAGGGCGGTGGCCTTCCGCTTGTTACGGGTGGTGCAGTCCGAGCGGGTGAGCTTGTGCAGCCTCTCCAGCAGCGGACCGGCATCCCGCACATAGCGCCGTACGGCCGAGTCGGTCCACTCACCCGTTCCATAGCCGTGGAAGCGCAGATGCAGCTCCACCAGCCGCGAGACGTCCTTCACCAGCTCATTGGAGTACTTGAGCGCGGTCATCCGCTTCTTGGTCATCTTCGCTCCCACCACCTCGTGGTGGTGGAAGGAGACCCGGCCGTCCTTCTCGAAGCGCCGCGTCCGGGGCTTGCCGATGTCATGGAGCAGTGCCGCGAGCCGGAGGACCAGATCGGGGCCGTCCTCCTCCAGGTCGATGGCCTGTTCCAGAACGATCAGCGAGTGATCGTAGACATCCTTGTGCCGGTGGTGCTCATCGTCCTCCAGCCGCAGCGCGGGCAGCTCGGGCAGGATGTGGTCGGCGAGTCCGGTGTCGACGAGCAGGGCCAGCCCCTTACGGGGGTGGGTGGAGAGAATCAGCTTGTTCAGCTCGTCCCGTACCCGCTCGGCGGAGACGATCTCGATACGGCCGGCCATGTCCTTCATCGCCGCGACCACCTCGGGCGCCACATCGAAGTCGAGCTGCGCGGCGAATCGCGCGGCCCGGAGCATCCGCAGCGGATCGTCGGAGAAGGAGTCCTCCGGGGTGCCGGGTGTGCGCAGTACTCGCTCGGAGAGATCCTTGAGCCCGCCGTGGGGGTCGATGAACTCCTTCTGCGGCAGCGCGACGGCCATCGCGTTCACCGTGAAGTCCCGGCGGACGAGATCCTGCTCGATGGAGTCCCCGTAGGACACCTCGGGCTTCCTGGAGGTCCGGTCGTACGCCTCCGAACGGTAGGTCGTCACCTCGACCAGGAAACGCTGATCGGTGTCCCCGACGCGCGCGTCCTTCTGGCAGCCCACCGTGCCGAAGGCGATCCCGACCTCCCACACGGCGTCCGCCCAGGGCCGGACGATCTTCAGTACGTCCTCGGGCCGGGCGTCGGTCGTGAAGTCCAGGTCATTGCCGAGCCGGCCGAGAAGGGCGTCCCTGACCGAACCGCCGACCAGCGCGAGGCTGAATCCGGCCTCCTGGAATCGGCGCGCGAGATCGTCGGCGACCGGGGACACCCGCAGCAGTTCACTGACCGCGCGGCGCTGCACCTGGCTGAGGGCACGGGGATTGTCTTCATTGGCGTTCGGCACAACAGAAAAGATTACGTGCCGCGGACCGCGAGGGCGCCCCCGTTTCGGCTCCCCCGGCTCCGATGCACGGGTTTCCCATGACCCATGAGATTCTTCCGATCATGTGGAGCAGTCCCCAGCACTTCGCCACAGCGCACATCGTTACCATGCGTGGACGCAGCAACCGACAACCACCAACGGCAAGTACACGATGACGAGGGACGGGCAGGCGCGTGGCCGAGGCGGCAGACTTCCAGGGGTTGGGCCCTTCTCCTGCCCGCCGGTGGCTGCGGCGCACAGCCACGGTGATCGCGGGAGTACCGCTTCTGGCGAGTCTGCTGGCAGGCACCACCGCCCCGGCGGCCCGGGCCGCGACACAGGCCACCGGCTCCAGCACGGTCGCTGTGGCGCTGGACACACTGGCCCCCAGCGCTCCGGTGAAGGGCGACACCCTCACGATCTCCGGCACGGTGACCAACAAGGGCAAGAGCAAGGTCACCGACGCCCAGGTCGATCTGCGGGTGGGGCCCCGTCTGACCGGCCGGACGGCCATCGACGACGCCGCCGCGCGCTCGGGAAGCTCCACCGGTGACGCCGCTCCGGTGGGCGGCAAGTACAAGGTCACCTTTCCCGAGCTGGCCGCCGGTATCTCACGGGACTTCGCGCTCTCCGTACCGGTCGACAAGCTCGGTCTCGACGAGGACGGGGTCTACCAGCTCGGCGTCTCGCTGACCGGCCGGACCACCGCGGCGCCGTACGACCAGGTGCTCGGCATCCAGCGCACCTTCCTCCCCTGGCAGCCCGACGCCACCGACGAGAAGACCCAGCTCACGGTCCTCTGGCCGCTGATCTCCTCGACGCATCTCTCGGCGGAGACCGGCTCGGACGACCGGCAGACGCCCGTCTTCGAGAACGACGACCTGGCGGAGGAGCTGGCCCCGGGCGGACGCCTTGAGCAGCTGGTCTCCGTCGGCAGCCGGCTGCCCGTGACCTGGGTCATCGATCCCGATGTCCTCGCCACCGCCGATGCCATGACGCGGAACTACAACATCAGGAACGGGGACTCGGTCGTTCCCGGCCGGAACCAGGCCGTCGCCACCCAGTGGCTCAACGCGCTGGAGAAGGCGGTGAAGAACAGCAAGGTCATCGCACTGCCGTTCGCCGACCCCGATCTGGCGTCGCTCGCGCACCGCGGCAAGGACGTCCCCGGCGCGCTCAGCCATCTCCAGCCCGCGACCGATGTGGCCGCCAGGACCGTGGAGACGATTCTCCATGTGCAGCCGTCGGTCGACTTCGCCTGGCCCGTGGACGGCGCGATCGACCCCTCGATCGTCGATGTCGCCACATCGGCGGGTGCCCACAAGGTGATCACCCGCAGCGACAGCCTCCAGGACAATCTCTCTTACACCCCGAACGCCGCGCGGCCGATCGGCGGCGGCACGACAGCCGTGGTCGCGGACACCCGGCTGTCCACCGCCTTCGAGAACGACATGACAGCGGCGGGCAGCTCCACCCTCGCCGTGCAGAAGTTCCTCGCGCAGACCCTGGCCGTCACCCTCCAGCAGCCCGAGAACCAGCGCAGCATCGTGGTCGCTCCGCAGCGGATGCCCACGGCGGCGCAGGCCCAGTCGCTGGCGCGCGCGCTGCGCGCCCTGGACTCCGAGCGCTGGACGCAGCCGAGCGATCTGATCGCCGCCGCCGCGGTCCAGCCCGACTCCGACGCCACCACGAAGGTGCCGAGCGCCTCGCGCTACCCGGAGAAACTGCGGGCCCGGGAGCTGCCGACCGACGCGTTCCTCGCGATCAAGAAGACACAGGAGCGACTGGACAACTTCAAGGCCATCCTCAGCTCGCCGGACCGGGTGGCGGCTCCCTTCGGCAACGCGGTCAGCCGGGCGATGTCGACGTCCTGGCGCGGCAACGCCATCGGGGGCCGGCAGTACCGCGAGGCGGTGAACGACTATCTGACGGGGCTGACCAGCGAGGTCCGCCTCATCCCCAAGTCGGTCCTCACCCTGTCGGGACGCAGTGCGACCATCCCGGTGACGGTCCAGAACAAGCTGTTGCAGGGCGTCCAGGATCTGGTGCTGCGGCTCAGGTCCGACAACCCGACCCGGCTCAAGCTCGACGACGACCAAGCCGTGGCGGAGCGGCCGATCAAGATCGACGGTGGGCACAGCCAGTCGGTGAAGTTCACCGGCGCGGGCAACGCCAACGGTCCGGTCCAGGTGACCGCCCAGCTGTACACGGTGGACGGCAGACCGTACGGCGCCCCGATGACCTTCCAGGTCAAGGTCTCCGAGATCACGCCCACCGTCATGCTCGTCATCGCCGGCGGAGTGCTGCTGCTGGTGCTGGCCGGGGTGAAGATGTACAGCCGCCGCAAGCGGGCGGTCGCCCGCAAGGAAGCAGCGGCACCCTCAGAGGGCACCGACGGCGCCGGTGAGACCGGTCCGGGCGCCTCCGAGGACACGGATCCCGGGCAGCCGAGTGACCCGACACCGGACACCGGACCGGAAAGCGCGGACGCGTCGGGCACGGGTGAGAAAGTGGACCGTTGAGCGATGTCGTGGCCGGTCGGCCGGGGACGATGAGGTGGGGTAACCATGAACGCGCCGTACGACGGTGACCGTGGGCAGGGCGCGGGCGGCGATCCGGCGGGACAGGTGCCGCCCGCCCCGCCGGCCGCCCAGGATCCCTATGTCCAGGACGCCTACAAGCAGGACCCCTACTGGGCCCAGGACCTCTCCGCGCAGGACCCGGTGGCCGAGGCGCTGTACGACCGCGCCTCGCATCCGCCGCCGCCTCCGGGCACCTACCCGGAGAGCCAGGAGCTGTACCAGCAGCCTCCCGCACAGCAGTACGCGCCCGACCCCCGGATCTGGGCCCAGACACCTCCTCCGGAGCCCTCCGGTCCCTCCCGGCACCTCCCCTACGGGGACGACGCGAGGACGACCCAGTTCACGGGCGTCGACGATCTGGTCTCGCGGGCCGGTGACGACAGCCCGCCGGCGGACGCGTTCGCGCATCTCTACCGGGATCAGCAGGGCACGGGGAAGGTGCTGACGGCCCCGGAGCCCGAGGCCGCGCCCGCCCCGCCGCCCGCGAAGAAGTCCGGAGGCAAGGCATCGGGGCTGCTGAAGTCGAGCGCGCTGATGGCCGCGGGCACCCTGGTGTCCCGGCTCACCGGGTTCGTACGGAGCCTGGTGATCACCGCCGCGCTGGGCGCGGCGCTGCTCGGTGACTCCTACACGGTCGCCTACACGCTGCCCACGATGATCTACATCCTCACCGTCGGCGGCGGCCTCAACTCCGTCTTCGTCCCGCAGCTCGTCCGGGCGATGAAGAACGACGACGACGGTGGCGTCGCCTACGCCAACCGGCTGCTCACTCTCGTCATGGTCGCGCTCGGCGCGATCGTCGCCGCGGCGGTGTTCGCGGCTCCGCTGCTGGTCCGCCTGATGTCGGACACCATCGCCGGGGACCCGCCCGCCAACAATGTCGCGGTCACCTTCGCCCGCTACTGCCTGCCCACCATCTTCTTCATGGGTGTGCATGTGGTGATGGGCCAGATCCTCAACGCGCGCGGGAAGTTCGGCGCGATGATGTGGACCCCGGTCCTCAACAACATCGTCATGATCGCCACGTTCGGTCTGTTCATCTGGGTCTACGGCACGGCCGCGGACTCCAGCATGACCGTCCGGACGATTCCGCCGGACGGGGTGCGGCTGCTGGGCATCGGCACGCTGCTCGGCCTTGTCGTCCAGGCTCTCGCGATGATCCCCTATCTGAGCGAGGCCGGGTTCCGGTTCCGGCCGCGGTTCGACTGGCGGGGGCACGGGCTCGGCAAGACGGTCAAGCTGGCCAAGTGGACCGTTCTCTTCGTCCTCGCGAACCAGGCCGGCGTGCTGGTCGTCACCCAGCTGGCGACCGCGGCCGGCGAGGCGTCCGGCAGGACCGGCACCGGCATCCTCGCCTACAGCAACGCCCAGTTGATCTGGGGCATGCCGCAGGCCATCATCACCGTCTCGGTCATGGCCGCGCTGCTGCCGAGGATCTCCCGCGCCGCCCACGACAACGACCCGGGGGCCGTGCGCGACGACATCTCGCAGGGCCTGCGCAACTCGGCGGTGGCCATCGTCCCGATCGCCTTCGGATTCCTGGCCCTCGGCGTCCCGCTGTCGATCCTGATGTTCTCGTCCAGCGGGATGGAGTCGGCCCGGTCCATGGGCTTCATCCTCATGGCATTCGCCCTCGGGCTCATTCCGTACTCCGTGCAGTACGTCGTCCTGCGAGGCTTCTACGCGTACGAGGACACCCGGACGCCGTTCTACAACACGGTGATCGTCGCCCTGGTCAACGCCGCGGCCTCCGCACTCTGCTACGTGGTCCTGCCGTCCCGCTGGGCCGTGGTCGGCATGGCCGCCTCGTACGGGCTGGCCTACGCCGTCGGCGTCGGCGTGGCGTGGCGCCGGCTCAAGAACCGGCTGGACGGCGATCTGGACGGCGGCCGGGTGCTGCGTACGTACGCCAGGCTCTGTCTGGCGGCCGTTCCCGGCGCCCTGGCGGCCGGCGGCGTCGCCTACGGCATTCTGCACACCCTCGGCAGCAGCGCGGTCAGTTCGATCGTGGCGCTGGTCGCCGGTGGCGCGGTGCTGCTCGCCGTGTTCTTCATGGCGGCGAAGAAGATGAGGATCGAGGAGCTGAACGCCATGTTCGGCATGGTCCGCGGGCGGCTCGGACGCTGAGCGACCGGCCGAGCACAACCATCGACGGCCGCCGCGTGTCGTGCATAGCGTCCGACTGTGGGCACAATTGGCTTGGCTGTTGGACAGGGCGCAATGGATGGGGAGGCAGGAGCGACGGTGGCGGAACGTAGCACGGCTGCCGTCGACGTGGCCGACAACAGCGGTGACAAGCCGCTGACCGCCAAGGCGGACAAGGCCACGGCCGACGGGCCGGCGGAAACCCAGAAGACGGCGGAGGAGTCCGCGCAGGACTCGCGTGATGAGCTGCTGAGCACCGGCGCGGGCAGCGCGGCGCCCGAGCTGCACAGCGGCCACAAACTCGCCAGACGCTACCGCCTGGAGGAGTGCGTCACCCGTCTGGACGGTTTCAGCAGCTGGCGTGCGGTCGACGAGAAACTGCGCCGGGCCGTCGGCGTGCATCTTCTCCCCGCCGACCACCCGCGGGCCCGCTCCGTGCTCGCGGCCGCCCGGTCGGCCGCTCTTCTGGGCGATCCGCGCTTCGTCCAGGTGCTGGACGCGGTCGAGGAGAACGACCTCGTCTACGTCGTCCACGAGTGGCTGCCGGACGCGACCGAACTCACCGCCCTCCTCGCCGCCGGGCCCATGGCCGCCCACGACGCCTACCAGCTGGTCAGCCAGCTCTCTCAGGCCATGGCGGCCGCCCACCGCGAGGGACTGGCCCATCTGCGGCTGACGCCCGGCGCGGTGCTGCGCACCTCCACCGGCCAGTACCGGATCCGCGGCCTCGCGGTGAACGCGGCGCTGCGCGGTATCCGCGCCGACCGGCCGCAGCGTACGGACACCGAGGCCATCGGAGCGCTGCTCTACGCGGCGCTCACCCAGCGGTGGCCGTACGAGACGGACTCGTACGGGCTCTCCGGTCTGCCCAAGGGCGTCGGGCTCATCGCCCCGGACCAGGTGCGTGCCGGGGTCCACCGCGGTCTCTCGGAGCTGGCGATGCGCGCCCTGGTGAACGACGGCGCCACCGCCTCCCGGCAGGACCCGCCGTGCACCACCCCGGACGAGCTGGCGGCAGCCGTCGCCGAGATGCCGCGGATCAAGGCGCCGGAGCCCGTCTTCACGGCCCCGCCCGAGTACCAGCGCACCACCTACCAGCAGGGCACCTACGGACGGACGCAGCAGGGGCACGGCGCACCCGCGATGCACCACCAGGTCGCCGCTCCGCCGCCACCGCTCCAGAGCCGTACCGGCAAGGTGCTCAAGTGGACCGTCGCCGGGCTGCTCATCGCCGCGCTGGGTCTCGGCAGCTGGCAGGTCGCCGACCGGCTGCTCGTCCCGGACAACGAGACAAACACGAGCCCCACCCAGACGACCACCGGCGACGACGACAAGGCGATCAAGCCCATCAAGCCGCTCAAGATCGACAGCGCGGTCGAGTTCACCCCCGGCGGTTCGGGGATAAGTCCCGAACTCGCGCCGAACGCCATCGACGGCAAGACCGACACCGCCTGGATCACCGCGCAGTACCAGAACTTCGCCAACTTCGGCAATCGCCCGGACCGCAAGGACGGCAGCGGAATCGTTGTCGACCTGGGCAGCGTACGGAGCGTGTCCGCCTTCGACATCGACATGTACCGCAGCGGCCAGAAGGCCGAAGTCCTCGCCGCCGGCAAGGACGCGTCGAACCCCACCTCGCTGGCGGACTTCTCCCAGCGGCTCTCGAAGCTGGAGACGGTCGGCGGAACGCTCAAGAGCACCCTCGACAAGCCCGTGCGAACCCGATACGTATTGATCCACATCACCGAACTGCCGACGGACGGACGCAACGATCGCTTCCGGGGCGGCATTTCGGAGATCCGGATCAGCGGCTGACCGCATCTGGGGGAGGGGGCTCACGTTGGACGATGTCGTGCTCGCCGATGCGAACGACCATGATCTTCTGAGCGCTCATGCGGCGGGTCATCCGCATGCCTTCGGCGAGCTGGTGCGGCGCCATCGCGACCGTCTCTGGGCGGTGGCCCTGCGGACCCTGGGCGACCGCGAGGAGGCCGCGGACGCGGTGCAGGACGCCCTCGTCTCCGCCTTCCGCGCCGCGCACACCTTCCGGGGTCAGTCCGCCGTGACGACCTGGCTCCATCGCATCACCGTCAACGCGTGCCTCGACCGGGCCCGCAAGGCCGCCTCCCGCAAGACCTCCCCCATGGACGACACGGAACGGCTGGAGCAGCTCCTTGAGCCGCATGAGTCGGCGGAGGCCCCCGCGGAGCGCCGCGATCTGCACCGGGAGCTGCTGGCCGCGCTGGCGAAGCTGCCCGTCGACCAGCGCGCCGCGCTTGTCCTTGTCGATATGCAGGGCTTCCCGGTGGCGGAGGCCGCCGCGGTGCTCGGAGTGCCTGTCGGAACGGTGAAAAGCCGCTGTGCCCGCGGCCGAGCCAGACTTCTCCCGATGCTCACACATCTGCGTGCGGACATCGGGGATATCAGCGGTCCGGTCAGGGCAAGGAACCGGACGCCGGGGACATCCGTCCCACCGGCAGCGGAGCCACAGGATTCAGGATCGAGCGATCCTGCCGGCGTGAAGGGCGGAGGTGGGCGCGCGTGACATCGACGACCGACACGGCTCAGCACCCTGATGTCTCGGAGATCTCCGATCTCACGGAGGGGCTGCTTTCCCCCTCGCGGACCAGCGATGTACGGGACCATCTCGACGGCTGCGTGCTCTGCGCCGACGTCCATGACTCCCTGGAGGAGATCAAGGGGCTGCTCGGCACCCTGCCGGGGCCGCCGCGGATGCCGGCCGATATCGCAGGCCGTATCGATGCCGCGCTGGCGGCCGAAGCGCTGCTGAACGCGACGACACCCGCCGAGTCCGTCTCCGACGAACCGGTGACCACCGCGGTGACGGCCCGCGCCGAGTCTGACGAGTCGGCGCGTGTTTCACGTGAAACACCGTCCCCGGCCGAGCCCGCCCCGCTGGTGGCCGCGGAAGGTGTGCGGTCGGACAGGCCCGCGGGGCGGCCGAGGGCCGCGACCGGACCTGGCCGGAGCACCAGGGCGCGGCGGCGCCGTACCGCCCTCCTGGGCGCGGTCTTCGGCACGGCCGCCGTGGGCGTCGGTGTGCTGCTCTTCCAGAACGGCGCGGTATCCACTCAGGACGCCTCCGACAGCCAGGCCAAGGCGGTCGCGAGCGCCTCGGGGCAGGACGGCGGTGTGGAGTTCTCGGGAGATCTCCAGAGCCGGGTGGACGCCCTGCTGAACACCCCCGCGGCCGAGCGCGCCGTGCCCAAGGACGCCACCGCGTCCGTGCCCTTCCGGGGCACGGGCGGAGAGCGCTCCGCTTCGCCTTCCTACGGGTTGCGGGGCCTGCCCGAGATCCCGGACTGTATTCAGCGTGGCACCGGGCGTTCCGATACCGCGCTCGCCGCTGAGCAGGGCAGCTATGAGGGAAGCCCGGCCTATCTCGTCGTGCTGCCGTACTCCGGGGACAACGACCGGGTCCAGGCGTATGTGATCGACGCGTCCTGTGTGGAGAACGCGTCGGCGGCGAAGGGAAAAGTCCTGCTGACGCATGCCTACCTTCTCCGCTGACAACACTCGCTCTGTGGAGCCGAAGGACCTCGGGAATGCAAGACCCGTAGGATCCGTTGGATGGGGTGAAAGTCGTTGATCCGGCCCCAGTAGGCAGTCTGCAGAGACGAGGAAGTAACCCGTGAGCGACGTCCGTAATGTGATCATCATCGGCTCCGGGCCCGCCGGCTACACGGCCGCGCTGTACACCGCGCGCGCTTCGCTGAAGCCGCTGGTCTTCGAGGGCGCCGTCACCGCTGGTGGCGCTCTGATGAACACCACCGATGTGGAGAACTTCCCGGGCTTCCGCGACGGCATCATGGGCCCGGACCTGATGGACAACATGCGGGCCCAGGCGGAGCGCTTCGGTGCCGAGCTGGTCCCGGACGATGTCATCTCGGTCGACCTCACCGGTGACATCAAGACGGTCACCGACACGGCCGGCACGGTGCATCGGGCGAAGGCCGTGATCGTCACGACCGGCTCGCAGCACCGCAAGCTCGGCCTGCCGAACGAGGACGCTCTCTCCGGGCGCGGCGTCTCCTGGTGTGCCACCTGTGACGGCTTCTTCTTCAAGGACCAGGACATCGCCGTGATCGGCGGTGGCGACACCGCGATGGAGGAAGCCACCTTCCTTTCGCGCTTCGCCAAGTCCGTCACCATCGTCCACCGCCGGGACACCCTGCGCGCCTCCAAGGCGATGCAGGACCGCGCGCTGGCCGATCCCAAGATCAAGTTCGCCTGGGACAGTGAAGTCGCGGAGATCCACGGCGACCAGAAGCTCTCCGGCCTGACGCTGCGGAACACCAAGACCGGCGAGACCTCCGCTCTTCCGGTGACCGGCCTGTTCATCGCGGTGGGCCACGACCCGCGGACGGAGCTGTTCAAGGGACAGCTCGACCTGGACCACGAGGGCTATCTCACCGTTGACGCCCCGTCGACCCGGACGAATCTCTCCGGAGTCTTCGGCGCCGGCGATGTTGTCGACCACACCTACCGTCAGGCGATCACCGCCGCGGGCACCGGCTGCTCCGCCGCCCTGGACACGGAGCACTTCCTCGCCGCGCTGAGCGACAGCGAGAACGCCGCCGAGGCGGAGAAGACCGCCACCGTCTGATCCGCAGTACCCACCCCCACCCCACCATTTGAAGGAGGCCGCCGTGGCCGGCGCCCTGAAGCATGTAACCGACGATTCCTTCGATGCCGACGTTCTCAAGAGCGACAAGCCCGTCCTGGTGGACTTCTGGGCCGCCTGGTGCGGACCGTGCCGTCAGATCGCGCCTTCTCTGGAGGCCATCGCGGCCGAGCACGGCGACAAGATCGAAATCGTCAAGCTCAACATCGACGAGAACCCGGCCACCGCGGCCAAGTACGGCGTCATGTCCATCCCGACGCTGAACGTGTACCAGAACGGCGAGGTCGCCAAGACCATTGTCGGCGCCAAGGCCAAGGCCGCGCTCGTCCGCGACCTTGAGGACTTCATCGGTTAAGGCACCGACAAGGGCTGACGCCCTTCGATGTTTCACGTGAAACGGGTCTGCTCCCTCTGGGGAACAGACCCGTTTTCCCGTTCAGAGCGGACGTAGCGCCGGTTCCTTCTTCACGGCGCCGAGCAGCCGGTCCAGCGCGTGCTCCACATCTTCCTTCCAGGAGAGAGTGGTTCGCAGCTCCAACCGCATACGTGGATACCGCGGATGCGGCCGTACGGTCTTGAAGCCCACCGCCAGCAGATGATCGGCGGGCAGCACACAGGCCGGCTCACGCCATCGCGCGTCCCCGAACGCCTCGATGGCCTTGAAGTCCCGGCGCAGCAGATCCTTGGCCACGGTCTGCACCATCACCCTGCCAAGCCCCTGCCCCTGGAACCCGGGCATGATCCAGGCCGTCATCAGCTGGACGGCATCCGGCGACACCGGGCTGGTGGGAAACGCCGTGGAGCGCGGCACATACGCCGGAGGCGCGTAGAGAACGAAGCCGACCGGCCGGTCATCGACATAGACGACCCGACCGCACGATCCCCACTCCAGAAGTGCGGTCGAGACCCACGCTTCCTTCTGTGCCTCGGCTCCGCCCGCTCGTACCGCGGCTTCCCCGCTGACCGGATCAAGCTCCCAGAAAACACATGAGCGGCAGCGGTCGGGGAGATCCGGAAGGTTGTCCAGCGTGAGCGGTACGAGCCGACGCCCCATGGAGGTTGTTCCTCACTTCCCTCGCCCGCGCCCTACCGAGCGATCGTAGCCATCCGAAGCCGCCGGGCACACCGAGGGACAGCAAAGGGCGGGCCCCGTTCCGGTCAGTGCGGAACACGGCCCGCCCCGGCGGACGGTGAGAGAGCGTCAGCTCTCTTCGTCCTCCACGTCCTGCGCTGTCTCCTCGGTGAGCCCCTGGTTCAGGACACGTCCCTCGCCGGGAGCCAGCGTGTTGAGGATGCGGTTCAGATCGTCCATCGAAGCGAACTCAACGACGATCTTTCCCTTCTTCTGTCCCAGATCCACCTTCACCCGGGTCTCGAAGCGGTCCGAGAGGCGCGACGCCAGATCGCCCAGCGCGGGCGACACCCGGGCGCCCGCCCGGGGCCCCTTCGACTTGGGGGCGGCCTCGGGGTGCGTACCCATCAGGGTCACGATCTCCTCGACAGCCCGCACCGAGAGCCCCTCGGCCACAATGCGGTGCGCCAGCCGGTCCTGCTCCTCGGAACCCTCCACCGAGAGCAGCGCCCGCGCATGACCGGCGGACAGCACGCCGGCCGCCACCCTGCGCCGCACCGGGGGAGAGAGACGCAGCAGCCGCAGGGTGTTGGAGACCTGCGGGCGCGAACGCCCGATCCGGTCGGCCAGCTGGTCGTGCGTGCACTTGAAGTCCTGGAGCAGCTGATCGTAGGCGTATGCCTCTTCCAGCGGATTCAGCTGCGCTCGATGCAGATTCTCCAGGAGCGCGTCAAGCAAGAGCTTCTCGTCGTCCGTGGCGCGGACGATCGCTGAAATATGCTCCAGCCCGGCTTCCTTGCATGCCCTCCAGCGCCGCTCGCCCATGATCAGCTCATAGCGCTCCGGCGCCACCTGCCGGACAACCACCGGCTGGAGGAGCCCCACTTCCTTGATCGAGGTGACCAGTTCGGCGAGGGCGTCCTCGTCAAACACCTCGCGGGGCTGCCGCGGATTCGGCGTGATCGAATCGATCGGCACCTCGGCGAAGTACGCCACATCGGTCCCTACCGGTCCGGACTCCGCCTCCTGCTCTGGCTCTTCCGGCACCGACTCCGGCGAAATGGCCACCTGCGGCAGCGAGGTCCCCTTCAGGGTGGCCACCGTCCGATCGGCGACCAGTACCGGCGCCGCTCCGGGAGAAGGCGAGGCCACCCCGGTGGAGGGCACCTGCTTCTCCTGCGGAGCGGCGGGAATCAGCGCTTGGAGCCCGCGCCCCAAGCCTCTACGTCGCTCGCTCACTGGATCCCCTCCGACATACTCTGCTGACTGTTCTGGCTGCCCACATGCCCCTGCTGGGCGTCGTAGTGCACCCCGATCCCCCGTAGCGCGATCTCACGGGCGGCCTCGAGATACGAGAGGGATCCGCTGGATCCCGGGTCATACGTCAGCACCGTCTGGCCATAGCTCGGTGCCTCGGAGATACGTACGGACCGAGGGATGCTCGTCCTCAGTACTTCCTTGCCGAAGTGGCTCCGCACCTCGTCCGCCACCTGCGAGGCGAGCCGAGTCCTGCCGTCGTACATGGTCAGCAGAATGGTCGACACATGCAGCGACGGGTTGAGGTGGCCACGGACCAGTTCGACGTTCCGGAGCAGCTGGCCGAGCCCCTCCAGCGCGTAGTACTCGCACTGGATGGGGATCAGCACTTCCGCTCCGGCGACCATCGCGTTGACGGTCAGCAGGCCGAGCGAGGGCGGGCAGTCGATGAGGATGTAGTCCAACGGCTGCTCGTACGCCTCGATCGCCCGCTGAAGCCGGCTCTCCCGTGCCACCAGCGACACCAGCTCGATCTCCGCACCGGCGAGATCGATAGTGGCGGGGGCACAGAAGAGACCTTCGACGTCCGGCACAGGCTGGACCACCTCGGAGAGCGGCTTGCTCTCCACCAGGACGTCATAGATCGAGGGGACTTCGGCGTGGTGGTCGATCCCGAGCGCCGTGGAGGCATTGCCCTGCGGATCCAGGTCGATCACCAGAACGCGCGCTCCATGGAGCGCCAGCGAAGCGGCCAGATTAACGGTGGTGGTGGTCTTACCCACGCCACCCTTCTGGTTGGCGACGACGATGACACGCGTCTGCTCAGGGCGGGGCATCCCCTCACCGGCGCGGCCCAGTGCCTCAACGGCCAGGTGGGCAGCGCGCCCCATGGGGGTGTCGTCCATCGGGGGCGGTGTTTCACGTGAAACATCCCCCGCCGACTCGGTACGGGGACCGGGGACCGGATCGGTCATCGGTCCCGCGATGTTGGCGTCGGACCGCAAGGATTCACTCTCCTCGACTTCAGACTCGCAATGGACAGAGCCTGCCATGCTTTCGGGGTCGTGAACCAGCGAGGCCCTTGGTTCTGTGGATGAATCCACCGTTGTGGACAACCTCGTGCCCCTTCCGAGGGGCTTTCGGCCGCGCGGTGTGGCAGCCGCGCGGCCACGGCCGATGATGCCCTGGAGCAGTGAGCGACGTTTCACGTGAAACACGATGCACGGGCCTCAGGGCTAGGCCGTCACGACACTCCGCAATGCATAGGTATGGCTGCTTGTATGGAGCATCACTGATAGGCAGTACGGACTGTACGGCTCAGCGGCGCCGCCGCGCACGGCCGACCTGGGCGGCCTTGGCCCGCTTCGTCGCGAACCGGACCCCGCCCGGGCTCTCCCCGACCTTCACCCGCACCACGGTGGCCAGCGGATCGACGATGTCCTCGCCGACCTGGAGCACGGAGGTCTCCACCACACCGAGCTTGCTCAGTGCCGCACGGGCCCCCTTGATCTCCTCCTCCGCTGTATCGCCCTTCAGCGCCAGCATCTCCCCGTAGGGACGCAGCAGCGGCACTCCCCAGCCCGCCAGACGGTCCAGGGGGGCCACGGCGCGAGCCGTCACCACATGCACCGGCTGAAGCGTTCCGAGGACCTCCTCAGCCCGGCCGCGCACCACCGTCACATGGTCCAGCCCCAGCAGCTCAACGACCTCCTGGAGGAAGTTCGTCCGCCGGAGCAGCGGCTCCAGCAGGGTGATCTTCAGATCCGGCCGGACCAGCGCCAGCGGAATCCCCGGGAGCCCGGCCCCCGAGCCCACATCGCAGACCGTCACCCCCTCGGGAACGACCTCCGAGAGCACCGCGCAGTTCAGCAGATGCCGCTCCCACAGCCGCGGCACCTCACGTGGACCGATCAGACCGCGCTTGACCCCCGCGTCCGCCAGCAGCTCCGCGTAGCGGACAGCCTCCGGAAAGAACTCACCGAAAACAGTGCGCGCCTCGTCCGGCGCGGGGGGAAGCTCTGCTGCCTCCGTCACGGAACCGTCCTTCCATACCGAACCACCGATGGTGGCTGACTATCAGGCTGACAAAGATCGGCCCCGTCTGCGCAACAGACGGGGCCGAGAAATGATGGACCGCTCAGGCGGGGAGCACCACAACGAAGCGCTGCGGCTCCTCGCCCTCCGACTCACTGCGCAGACCGGCGGCCGCGACCGCGTCGTGGACGACCTTCCGCTCGAAGGGCGTCATCGGGTCGAGCTTCACCGGCTGACCGGTGCTCTTGACCTCGTCCGCGGCCTTGGCGCCCAGCTCCGCCAGCTCGGTGCGCTTCTTGGCGCGGAAGCCGGCGATGTCCAGCATGAGCCGGCTACGGTCGCCGGTCTCCCGGTGCACGGCAAGACGCGTCAGCTCCTGGAGAGCCTCCAGCACCTCGCCGTCGCGTCCCACCAGCTTCTGCAGATCCCGGCCGGAGTCGCTGATGATCGAGACCGCGGCGCGGTCGGCCTCGACGTCCATGTCGATATCGCCGTCGAGATCAGCAATATCGAGCAGACCTTCGAGGTAGTCGGCCGCGATCTCCCCTTCCTGCTCCAGGCGGGTCAGGGTGTCGCCGGGCTCGGCCTCGGCGGGGGCGGAGATGGTGCCTTCCGTCACGGATGGACTCCTTCTTACTTCTTGGACGGGTGCTTGGGCCGCTGCTGACCCTTGCGCTGCCCCGACTTGGCTTTTTGGCGCGTGGCACCGGCAGCGGGCCGGCCCGACGGCTTGGGCGGGGTGTCCTGCGGCTCGTCCTTCTTCTGCAACGAGGTCTTCGCCGGCTCATCGGTGGCCCCGGAGTCCTTGGTGTCCGCGGTGTCCGTGGAATCTTCGGGCTTCTCCGCACCCAGCTGGGCGGCGGCCTGGCGCTGCGCCTTGGTCAGCCTCTTGGGCTGCTGCCGCTTCTGGGCGCTACCGGCCTCGGCGTCGGCGGCCGCGGTCTCGCTCTTGATCACCGTGCCGTCTGCCTGGGCGGCGAGGCCGACCTTGGCCAGGCCCATGACGAACTTGCGCTCGTTGTCATTACGGTCCGGGCCCTTGGACACGATCGCCTGCACGATGTTGCGCTTACGACGGGACCGCACCTCGCCGCGCGAGGTGATGCTCTTCAGCAGCCGCTGGAGGTACTGGTCCTGCGCCTTGCTGCCCGGTGTCGGGTTCTGGTTGATCACGTACATCTGCTGGCCCATGGTCCACACGTTGGTGGTCAGCCAGTAGACGAGGACACCGACGGGGAAGTTGACACCCGTGACGGCGAAGATCACCGGGAAGATGTACATCAGCATCTTCTGCTGCTGCATGTACGGCGTCTTGACCGTCAGGTCGACGTTCTTCGTCATCAGCTGGCGCTGCGTGTAGAACTGCGACGCCGACATCATCACGATCATGATCGCGGTGACGACCCGCACATCGGTCAGCGAGGCGTTCAGGGACTGCACCTTCTCGCTGCTGTCCGTGAACTTGGCGGCCAGCGGAGCGCCGAAGATATGCGCCTGCCGGGCGCTGTCGAGCAGCCCCTGGTTGATGACACCGATGGTCTTGCCGCTGGCGATGCTGGAGAGCACGTGGTACAGCGCGAAGAAGAACGGTGACTGCGCCAGGATGGGCAGACACGAGGAGAGCGGGTTGGTGCCCGTCTCCTTGTACAGCTTCATCATCTCTTCGGACTGACGCTGTTTGTCGTTCTTGTAGCGCTCCTGGATCGCCTTCATCTTCGGCTGGAGCACCTGCATGTTCCGGGTCGACTTGATCTGCTTCACGAAGAGCGGGATCAGGCAGATCCGGATCAGCACCACCAGGGACACGATGGACAGTCCCCAGGCCCAGCCCGTGTCGGGGCCGAAGATCATCCCGTACAGCGAGTGGAACTGGACGATGACCCAGGAAACAGGTGTGGTGATAAAACTGAACAGACTGGCAATCGTGTCCACTAATCAGGCTCCTTGAGCTTTGGACGAGGTCTCTGCGGCCGGACTGGGGGTGTCGGGGGCCGATCCCCCGGAAGGCACGCCGGCGGCGGAGTGCCCGCCCTTGCCGCCGCGCAGGGCATCGCGCAGCAGTTCGTGCCAGCGTGGGCGCTTGCGCGGCGGGACATGGTCCACACCGCCCGGCGACCACGGGTTGCACCGCAGGATGCGCCATGCGGTGAGCACCGTGCCCTTCACCGCGCCGTGCCGGTCGATGGCGGTGTATCCGTAGTGCGAGCACGACGGGTAGTACCGGCAGACAGGCCCGAGGAGCGGGCTGATCGTCCACTGGTACAGCTTGATCAGAGCCAGCAGCGGGTACTTCATCGCGTGCCCCCTCCCAGCAGCCGCCGGAGAGCGGCGTCCAGGTCTCGGGCCAGTTGTGCATGGTCGGCGTCGCCCGCTCCGGGCAGCGCCCGTACGACAACCAGGCTACCGGGGGGCAGCTCGGAGAGTCGGTCGCGCACCAAATGGCGAAGCCTCCGCTTCACCACGTTGCGCACGACGGATCCACCCACGGCTTTGCTTACAACGAAACCCGCACGCGGTGGGGAAGCGCTCTCCCCAGGCGCGTGCGGGTCCGTTGAACCGCTACGTAGATGGACGACGAGAAGCGGGCGACCGGCCCGGCGTCCTCGGCGTACCGCGGTCGCGAAATCCTCGCGCCGCCTCAGCCGATTCTCTGTAGGCAGCACGTCATGACCTGTTGGCTATCAGGCGATCAGGCCGACAGACGGGCGCGGCCCTTGCTACGGCGGGTCGCCAGGATCGCGCGGCCGGCACGGGTCCGCATGCGCAGCCGGAACCCGTGGGTCTTGGCGCGACGACGGTTGTTCGGCTGGAAGGTGCGCTTGCTCACTCGGGGGCTCCAGAAAATGATGTGTGGATGGCGGGACATCGCCTGGCTGTCACCGTGCGCCCACGAGAAGCTCGCGATTACGCCCTAGTGCACCGCTTCACAACCACAGATCGTGATCTTTGCCCATCGGAGGCAGGCGGCAGCAGCCATCGACAACTCGACCTGGTCACGGTACGCGCGGCTACGCCATCCGGTCAAACCAGCTCCGTGCCGGGCTCCATTGTGCACAGGCTGTGGACAACAACTTGAACCGCGCGGGTCGGCCTGACTACCTTGGCTGAACTCCGGATTCTTTTCCCGCCTGTACTTCCGAACCCGTCCCGAGAACCACACATTCGTGGGACCAGCTGAGAGAGCGTGCCCCTGTGGCTGATGTACCTGCCGATCTTGCCGCAGTGTGGCCACGAGTGCTGGAGCAGCTCCTCAGGGAGGGCCAGCAGGGCGTCGAGCCCAAGGACAAGCAGTGGATCGAGCGCTGCCAGCCCCTCGCCCTCGTCGCCGACACCGCGCTGCTCGCCGTCCCCAACGAGTGGGGCAAGCGGGTGCTGGAGGGCCGGCTCGCACCGCTCATCAGCGAGACGCTGAGCCATGAGTGCGGCCGCCCGATCCGGATCGCCATCACCGTCGACGACTCGGCCGGCGAGCCCGCCCCGCCCGCGCCTGCCGTGCCCCAGCAGCACCGCTACCAGGGCCCGCCCCTCGACGACCAGCGGCCTGGCGACGGATACGACGGATACGGCGGGCACCGCCCGCAGGACGACGGCATGCCCTCCGTACGGCCCGCGTACCCGGAGTACCAACAGCAGCGCCAGGACCCCGGCGCCTGGCCGCGGACCCAGGAGGACCTCTCCTGGCAGCAGCCGCGGCTCGGCGGCTACCAGGACCGCGATCCGTACGCCACCCCGCACTCGCAGCAGCCGCAGCACGACTACCGGCAGCCGCAGGGCCAGGAGCGGTCCCCGTACGAGCAGCACGGGGGCCGGCACGACCCGCACGACTCCCAGGAACCGCCGGCGCCCCGGCACGGCGGCGGGCAGAGCGTGGGCCGCGCGCGGGGCGGCGGCGCCGGTCCGCTGGGCGCCCAGCCGGCGCCCGCCCCCGGTCCCGGTGAGCCGCAGGCCCGGCTCAACCCCAAATACCTCTTCGACACCTTTGTCATCGGCGCGTCCAACCGGTTCGCGCACGCGGCGGCGGTCGCCGTGGCGGAGGCGCCGGCGAAGGCGTACAACCCGCTCTTCATCTACGGCGAGTCCGGGCTCGGCAAGACGCACCTGCTGCACGCCATCGGGCACTACGCGCGGAGTCTGTACCCCGGCACCCGGGTGCGGTACGTCAGCTCCGAGGAGTTCACCAACGAGTTCATCAACTCGATCCGGGACGGCAAGGGCGACACCTTCCGCAAGCGGTACCGCGATGTCGACATCCTCCTGGTCGACGACATCCAGTTCCTGGCGAGCAAGGAGTCGACGCAGGAGGAGTTCTTCCACACGTTCAACACGCTCCACAACGCGAACAAGCAGATCGTGCTCTCCTCCGACCGGCCGCCCAGGCAGCTGATCACTCTGGAGGACCGGCTGCGCAACCGCTTCGAGTGGGGGCTGACCACCGACGTCCAGCCGCCCGAGCTGGAGACCCGGATCGCGATCCTGCGCAAGAAGGCCGTGCAGGAGCAGCTGAACGCGCCGCCCGAGGTGCTGGAGTTCATCGCCTCCCGGATCTCACGCAACATCCGTGAGCTGGAGGGGGCGCTGATCCGGGTGACGGCGTTCGCGTCGCTCAACCGGCAGCCCGTGGACCTCGGGCTCACCGAGATCGTGCTGAAGGACCTGCTCCCCGGCGGCGAGGACTCGGCTCCGGAGATCACCGCGGGCGCCATCATGGCGGCCACCGCCGCCTACTTCGGGCTGACCGTGGAGGACCTCTGCGGCTCCTCCAGGAGCCGGGTGCTGGTGACCGCGCGGCAGATCGCGATGTATCTCTGCCGCGAGCTGACCGATCTCTCACTGCCGAAGATCGGCGCGCAGTTCGGCGGCCGTGACCATACGACGGTGATGCACGCGGACCGGAAGATCCGCGCGCTGATGGCCGAGCGGCGCTCGATCTACAACCAGGTCACGGAGCTGACCAACCGCATCAAGAACGGCTGACGGCCGGCACGGAGGCACGGCGGCCGGTACGGCGAAGGGCGCCCGGGGAGACCGTACGGAACGGTCCCCGGGCGCCCTTCGGCGTGCCACGGGCCCCTCCGACCGGCTTCCGATCGCTCTCCGATCGCCCTCCGGAAGTCCTTCGAGCACCTTCCGGCGGCTGTGCGCGGTCGTCGAGGCCGGTCGCCGCTGTTCGAATACGGGCCTCGGGGGACTACTTCTCCACAGATCGGGGGAGAATCTTCCGTCCACAGCCTGGGGACCCGTAAGTTGTCCAGATCCTGTCCACAGGCCCGGTGGACGGAACACCGTCGGGGCAGGTCAGCCGCCTGTGGAATTGTGGCTGAAGATTCTCCACAGGCTGTGGACAGAGATTTCCTCCACAGGGGGCCGTCGTGACTGTCCACCGGCGGCCCACAGGCCGGACCCGGTTGCCCACACCTTCTCCACAGCGCTGTCCACTGTTCGGCAACAAAACGCCCGGGATCGCTGAGTCGAGTGAAAGGCGTCACACCGAGGCAGGTGGTTGGGCTGTGCAGAAGCCGGGTAAAACTGGGGACGCAGCTGGGGAGAAGTAGGGGTCCCCTGTGCATGGGGTGTGCACAACTTTCGGCTTTCCACAGAAGAGGCCGGTTATCCACGGGTGGCGCCCACAGGACCAGTGGACAAAAAACGCTGTCTGACCTGCACGGACGACGTTATCCACGGTTTCCACAGGCCCTACTACTACTACCCCCTTGAGTTAGCGAGAGATTCGTTTGGAAGCGGGGCCTGTGCACAACTCGGCCTCCGAGCCCGGGCCGCCACGGGCATCGACTTGACCCGCAGCAGCACCGACTGTCGGTGCCGTACGTCAGACTGGTCCCCGGCATCACAGCCGACGACGTAAGGCCAGCAGGGCGAGCCAGCAACAGCAGGAGGCGGTTCCGGTGAAGATCCGGGTGGAGCGCGATGTACTCGCTGAGGCGGTGGCCTGGGTGGCCCGCAGCCTCCCGGCCCGTCCGCCGGCGCCCGTACTCGCGGGTCTTCTGCTGAAGGCCGAGGACGGCGCGCTCAGCTTCTCCAGCTTCGACTACGAGGTCTCGGCGCGGGTCTCGGTGGACGCCGAGGTGGAGGAGGACGGCACCGTCCTCGTCTCCGGCCGGCTCCTCGCCGACATCTGCCGCGCCCTGCCCAACAGGCCGGTCGAGATCTCCACAGACGGTGTACGGGCGACCGTGGTCTGCGGCTCCTCCCGCTTCACGCTCCACACACTGCCTGTGGACGAGTACCCGGCGCTGCCGCAGATGCCGACCGCGACCGGCACCGTGCCCGGTGAGGTCTTCGCCTCGGCCGCCGCCCAGGTGGCCATCGCCGCCGGCCGCGACGACACGCTGCCGGTGCTGACCGGCGTACGGATCGAGATCGAGGGCGACACGGTCACCCTGGCCTCGACCGACCGCTACCGCTTCGCGGTCCGCGAGTTCCTGTGGAAGCCCGAGGCCGCGGACATCTCCGCCGTCGCGCTGGTGCCCGCCAAGACGCTGCTGGACACCGCCAAGGCGCTCACCAGCGGTGACACGGTCACGCTGGCGCTCTCCGGCTCCGGCGCGGGCGAGGGTCTGATCGGCTTCGAGGGCGCGGGCCGCCGGACGACCACCCGACTGCTCGAAGGCGACCTGCCGAAGTACCGCACGCTCTTCCCCACCGAGTTCAACTCGGTCGCGGTGATCGAGACCGCTCCGTTCGTCGAGGCCGTCAAGCGTGTGGCCCTGGTCGCCGAGCGGAACACCCCCGTACGGCTCAGCTTCGAGCAGGGCGTGCTGATCCTGGAGGCGGGCTCCAGCGACGACGCACAGGCTGTGGAGCGGGTCGACGCGCACCTGGAGGGCGACGACATCTCGATCGCCTTCAACCCGACCTTCCTGCTGGACGGGCTGAGCGCGATCGACTCACCGGTGGCCCAGCTCTCCTTCACGACCTCCACGAAGCCCGCTCTGCTGAGCGGCCGGGCGGATGTCAAGGCGGAGGCCGACGAGGCGTACAAGTACCTGATCATGCCGGTACGCCTGAGCGGCTGACCCCACAGGTGAGTACCCAGGTCCGGGCGTAGTCTCGGACTTGGGTACGAATCGCCTCAACGCTTAAGGAACACCTGATGGAGCTCGGTCTCGTCGGTCTCGGCAAGATGGGCGGCAACATGCGTGAGCGCATCCGCCGCGCCGGCCACACTGTCATCGGATACGACCGCAATCCGGACCTCGCCGATGTGCACAGCCTTCAGGAGCTGGTGAGCAAGCTCAAGGGCCCCCGGGTGGTCTGGGTGATGGTCCCGGCGGGCGCGGCGACCCAGGCGACCGTCGACGAGCTGGCCGAGCTGCTCTCCCCCGGCGATGTCGTGGTCGACGGCGGGAACTCGCGCTGGACGGACGACGAGAAGCACGCCGTGGAGCTGGGCATCAAGGGCATCGGCTTCGTCGACTGCGGTGTCTCCGGTGGCGTCTGGGGCCTCGACAACGGCTACGCGCTGATGTACGGCGGCGACCCGGAGAACGTCGCGAAGGTCCAGCCGGTCTTCGACGCGCTCAAGCCCGAGGGCGACTTCGGCACCGTCCACGCCGGCAAGGTCGGCGCGGGGCACTTCGCCAAGATGGTCCACAACGGCATCGAGTACGCCATGATGCAGGCGTACGCCGAGGGCTGGGAGCTGCTGGAGAAGGTCGACTCGGTCACGGACGTCCGTGAGGTCTTCCGCTCCTGGCAGGAGGGCACGGTCATCCGGTCCTGGCTGCTGGACCTCGCGGTCAACGCGCTGGACCGGGACGAGCACCTCGACCAGCTGCGCGGCTTCGCGGAGGACTCCGGCGAGGGCCGGTGGACGGTCGAGGCGGCCATCGACAACGCGGTGCCGCTGCCCGCGATCACCGCGTCGCTGTTCGCCCGGTTCGCGTCGCGCCAGGAGGACTCGCCGCAGATGAAGATGGTCGCGGCGCTGCGCAACCAGTTCGGCGGCCATGCTGTCGAATCGAGCGACGCGAAACACTGAGCGGCTCAGCACTGAGCTGAGCACTGAGCACCGAACCGGAAGAGGCCCGCGCACCCTATGCATGTCACGCATCTGTCGCTGGCCGACTTCCGGTCCTACGCCCGGGTCGAGGTTCCCCTCGATCCGGGCGTCACCGCGTTCGTGGGGGCGAACGGGCAGGGCAAGACCAATCTGGTCGAGGCGGTCGGCTATCTGGCGACCCTCGGCAGCCACCGTGTCTCGTCGGACGCGCCGTTGGTGCGGATGGGCGCGGAGCGCGCCGTTATACGGGCGGCCGTGACGCAGGGCGAGCGGGCGCAGCTGGTCGAGCTGGAGCTGAACCCCGGCCGTGCGAACCGGGCCAGGATCAACCGGTCCTCGCAGGTCAAGCCGCGCGATGTGCTCGGCATCGTACGGACGGTGCTGTTCGCGCCGGAGGATCTGGCGCTGGTGAAGGGCGACCCGGGCGAGCGCCGGCGGTTCCTGGACGAGCTGGTCACCGCGCGCTCGCCCCGGATGGCGGCGGTGCGCTCGGACTACGAGCGGGTGCTCCGGCAGCGCAACACGCTGCTCAAATCCGCGGCGATGGCGCGCCGGCACGGCGGTCGTGGCATGGACCTGTCGACGCTGGATGTCTGGGACCAGCATCTGGCGCGGGCGGGGGCCGAGCTGCTGGCGCAGCGGGCGGATCTGATCACGGTGCTCCAGCCGCTGACGGACAAGGCGTACGAGCAGCTGGCGCCCGGCGGCGGGCCGGTGACGCTGGAGTACCGCTCCTCGGCCGGTGAGCCGGGTGGCGTGGGTGGCTCGGGCGATTCCGACGACACCGTTGATGCGGGTGGCGCGGGGATGGCCGCCGGTGCCTCGCGGGACGAGCTGTACGGGCATCTGATGGCCGCGCTGGCCGGGGTGCGCAAGCAGGAGATCGAGCGGGGCGTGACGCTCGTCGGGCCGCACCGGGACGACCTGGTGCTCCGGCTCGGCCGGCTCCCCGCGAAGGGGTACGCCAGCCACGGCGAGTCGTGGTCGTACGCGCTGGCGCTGCGGCTGGCCTCGTACGATCTGCTGCGCGCCGAGGGGAACGAGCCGGTGCTCGTCCTGGACGATGTCTTCGCCGAACTGGACGCGCGGCGCCGGGAGCGGCTGGCCGAGCTGGTGGTGCCCGGCGAGCAGGTGCTGGTGACGGCGGCCGTGGCCGACGATGTGCCGGGGGTGCTGGCCGGGGCGCGGTACATGGTGGCCGAGGGCGCGGTGGAGCGGGTATGAGCGGTCAGGGCATGATTCCGGAATCCGGCACGGGCGCGGGTGCCGTCACGGCTACGGGGGCCGCCGGGGTGCCCGGTCCGGCCGCCGTCCCGGAGTCGTCGGGGGTGGATCTGGCGCGGGTCGCGCTGCGCGCCGCGAAGGAGCAGGCGCGGGCGCGCGGCGCCGCCGTACAGCAGAAGAAGCAGGCCAGACGGGGCGGCGGACTGCGGTCCGGGTCCGGCGCGGACGGCCGCGACCCGCTGCCGCTCGGCGCGGCGATCAACCGGCTGATCACGGAGCGCGGCTGGGAGACGCCCGCGGCGGTCGGCGGGGTGATGGGCCGGTGGCCGCAGATCGTCGGCGAGGACGTCGCGAAGCACTGCGTGCCGCAGCGGTACGACGACAGCCGTGACGAGCGGGTGCTGACCGTGCAGTGCGACTCCACGGCCTGGGCGACCCAGCTGCGGCTGCTGGCGCCCCGGCTGGTGGCCCGGCTGAACGAGGACCTGGGGCATGGCACCGTACGGATGATCAAGGTACTGGGGCCTGGCGGGCCGCCGTCGCGGTCCGGCCGGCTGCGGGCGCCGGGGAGCCAGGGACCCGGGGACACGTACGGCTGAGGCGGGACGCGGCGCGCAGGCCGCGGGTTACGGGGTACGGGCCCGGGGGGCCCCAGGCGCGGCGCCCGGTCGGCGCTGTCCGGCTCGTGCGCCTGCGTCTTCGCCTCGTCCGCCCGTTCGCTCACCGGTTCCGCTGAACGTCCCCTCTTCCCCCTCTCTTTTCGGCCACCCCGCCGCCCCGTCCGCCCGTCGTGGAAGACACCGGCGGCACCCCCGGCGGCCCCCTCCCGTACCGCTCGCGCGGTCTCTCCGTACCGCCGCCGTACGGTCTCCCGGCAGCGCCGTGGCCCCGGCGGGAGGGCCGGAAGAGTGAGGTGTCCCTCACCGTAGCGGGAGGTTGACAGGCCGAAGCGCTCAATGCCCGTGTGAGCCTCTTGGAGCCCCTTCCCGAATATGGGGAGTCGTGAGCCGCTCATCCAGGGCGGCACATGCGGACTCAGGTACCGGCAAACCCCCATTCGGGTCGGCGCTACCGGTAGACTGATGGAGAATCCCGCGTGCTTGCGGGAACCGTCAACAGATGCTGACACAAGCCGAACGACGCAGCCGCTCCCGCTTGCTCGGAGAACGGCCTGTGCTGTGCCAGAAAGGGCGCTTCGTGGCCGATTCCGGCAACCCCCATGAGAAGTCTCCGTCGACCGGCGTCGGTGAGAACGGCGAGGTGACCGCCTCGTACGACGCCAGTGCCATCACCGTGCTCGAAGGTCTGGACGCGGTCCGCAAGCGCCCCGGCATGTACATCGGCTCGACGGGCGAGCGCGGACTGCATCACCTGGTGTACGAGGTCGTCGACAACTCCGTCGACGAGGCCCTGGCGGGCCACGCGGACACCATCGACGTCACGATCCTCGCCGACGGCGGGGTGCGCGTGATCGACAACGGCCGCGGTATCCCGGTGGACATCGTCCCGTCCGAGGGCAAGCCGGCCGTCGAGGTCGTGCTCACGGTGCTGCACGCGGGCGGCAAGTTCGGCGGCGGCGGTTACGCCGTCTCCGGCGGGCTGCACGGCGTCGGCGTCTCGGTCGTCAACGCCCTGTCGTCGCGGGTCGCGGTCGACGTCAAGCGCGACGGCTACCGCTGGACGCAGGACTACAAGCTCGGTGTGCCGACCGCGCCGCTGGACCGCAAGGAGGAGACGTCCGACTCCGGTACGACGGTCACGTTCTGGGCCGACCCGGATGTCTTCGAGACGACGGACTACTCCTTCGAGACGCTGTCCCGGCGCTTCCAGGAGATGGCCTTCCTCAACAAGGGCCTGACCCTGACGCTGACGGACGAGCGCGAGTCGGCCAAGGCCGTCGTGGGCGCGGATGTCGCGGGCACGGACGCCCCGGAGAGCGCGGGCGAGGAGCAGCCGGCGCGTACGGTCACGTACTTCTACGAGGGCGGCATCGTCGACTTCGTGAAGTATCTGAACTCGCGCAAGGGTGAGCTGATCCACCCGACGGTCATCGACATCGAGGCCGAGGACAAGGAGCGGATGCTCTCGGTCGAGATCGCGATGCAGTGGAACTCGCAGTACAGCGAGGGGGTGTACTCCTTCGCCAACACGATCCACACGCACGAGGGCGGTACGCACGAGGAGGGCTTCCGCGCGGCGATGACCGGGCTGGTCAACCGCTACGCGCGCGAGAAGAAGTTCCTGCGGGAGAAGGACGACAACCTGGCGGGCGAGGACATCCGCGAGGGTCTGACGGCGATCATCTCCGTCAAGCTCGGTGAGCCGCAGTTCGAGGGCCAGACGAAGACCAAGCTCGGCAACACCGAGGCGAAGACGTTTGTGCAGAAGATCGTGCACGAGCATCTGACGGACTGGTTCGACCGCAATCCCAATGAGGCCGCGGACATCATCCGCAAGTCGATCCAGGCCGCCACGGCCCGGGTCGCGGCCCGCAAGGCGCGCGATCTGACCCGGCGCAAGGGGCTGCTGGAGAGCGCGTCGCTGCCCGGCAAGCTGAGCGACTGCCAGTCGAACGACCCGTCGAAGTGCGAGATCTTCATCGTCGAGGGCGACTCCGCCGGCGGTTCGGCGAAGTCCGGCCGTAACCCGATGTACCAGGCCATCCTGCCGATCCGCGGCAAGATCCTGAACGTCGAGAAGGCCCGGATCGACAAGATCCTCCAGAACACCGAGGTCCAGGCGCTGATCAGCGCCTTCGGCACCGGGGTGCACGAGGACTTCGACATCGAGAAGCTCCGCTATCACAAGATCATCCTGATGGCGGACGCCGATGTCGACGGCCAGCACATCAACACGCTGCTGCTGACGTTCCTGTTCCGGTTCATGCGCCCGCTGGTCGAGGCCGGACACGTCTATCTGTCGCGGCCGCCCCTCTACAAGATCAAGTGGGGCCGGGACGACTTCGAGTACGCGTACTCCGACCGGGAGCGCGACGCCCTGGTCGAGCTGGGCAAGCAGAACGGCAAGCGGATCCGCGAGGACTCGATCCAGCGCTTCAAGGGCCTGGGCGAGATGAACGCCGAGGAGCTGCGGGTCACCACGATGGACGTCGACCACCGCGTGCTCGGCCAGGTCACCCTGGACGACGCGGCCCAGGCCGACGATCTGTTCTCGGTGCTGATGGGCGAGGACGTCGAGGCTCGTCGGTCCTTCATCCAGCGCAATGCCAAGGACGTCCGCTTCCTCGACATCTGAGTCGGTCTCAGCTGACGGATTCGAATAGGCCGAAAGGAACACTGACCAGCAATGGCCGACGAGAACACCCCCGACACCCCTGATTCCCCCGCTCCGCCCGCCGGCGCGGACGGCGGCGCCCCCGAGACCGTGACCGCGGTGGAGGGCCTGGCCCTGCGCGTGGAGCCGGTCGGGCTAGAGACCGAGATGCAGCGTTCGTATCTTGACTACGCGATGTCCGTCATCGTGTCGCGCGCGCTGCCGGACGTACGGGACGGCCTCAAGCCCGTACACCGCCGGGTGCTGTACGCGATGTACGACGGCGGTTACCGGCCCGAGAAGGGCTTCTACAAGTGCGCCCGTGTCGTCGGTGACGTCATGGGTACCTATCACCCGCACGGCGACTCCTCGATCTACGACGCGCTCGTGCGGCTCGCGCAGCCGTGGTCGATGCGGATGCCGCTGGTCGACTCCAACGGCAACTTCGGTTCCCCGGGCAATGACCCGGCCGCCGCCATGCGGTACACCGAGTGCAAGATGATGCCGCTGTCGATGGAGATGCTCCGGGACATCGACGAGGAGACCGTCGACCTCACGGACAACTACGACGGGCGCAACCAGGAGCCGACGGTCCTGCCGGCCCGGTTCCCGAACCTGCTGATCAACGGCTCCGCCGGGATCGCCGTCGGGATGGCCACGAACATCCCGCCGCACAATCTGCGGGAGGTGGCGGCCGGCGCGATGTGGGCGCTGGAGCACCCGGAGGCGAGCCACGAGGAGCTGCTCGACGCGCTGATCGAGCGGATCAAGGGCCCCGACTTCCCGACGGGCGCGCTGGTGGTGGGCCGCAAGGGCATCGAGGAGGCGTACCGGACGGGCCGCGGCTCGATCACGATGCGCGCGGTGGTCGAGGTCGAGGAGATCCAGAACCGCCAGTGCCTGGTGGTCACGGAGCTGCCGTACCAGACCAACCCGGACAATCTCGCGCAGAAGATTGCCGATCTGGTCAAGGACGGCAGGGTCGGCGGGATCGCCGACGTCCGGGACGAGACGTCCTCGCGTACGGGACAGCGGCTGGTCGTCGTCCTGAAGCGGGACGCGGTCGCCAAGGTCGTGCTGAACAACCTGTACAAGCACACGGACCTCCAGTCGAACTTCAGCGCGAACATGCTGGCGCTGGTGGACGGTGTGCCGCGCACGCTGTCGCTGGACGCGTTCATCCGGCACTGGGTGACGCACCAGGTCGAGGTCATCGTCCGGCGGACGAGGTTCCGGCTGCGCAAGGCCGAGGAGCGGGCGCACATCCTGCGCGGTCTGCTCAAGGCGCTGGACGCGATCGACGAGGTCATCGCGCTGATCCGGCGCAGTGACACGGTCGAGATCGCGCGCGAGGGCCTGATGGGGCTGCTCTCGATCGACGAGATCCAGGCGAACGCGATCCTGGAGATGCAGTTGCGGCGGCTGGCCGCGCTGGAGCGGCAGAAGATCGTCGCTGAGCACGACGAGTTGCAGCAGAAGATCAACGAGTACAACGCGATCCTGGCCTCGCCGGAGAAGCAGCGTCAGATCATCCGCGAGGAACTGACCGTCATCGTCGACAAGTTCGGTGACGACCGGCGGTCCAAGCTGGTTCCCTTCGACGGTGACATGTCCATGGAGGACTTGATCGCCGAGGAGGACATCGTCGTCACCATCACGCGCGGCGGCTATGTGAAGCGTACGAAGGCGGACGACTACCGCTCGCAGAAGCGCGGCGGCAAGGGCGTGCGCGGGACGAAGCTCAAGGAAGACGACATCGTCGACCACTTCTTCGTCTCGACGACCCACCACTGGCTGCTGTTCTTCACGAACAAGGGCCGGGTCTACCGGGCGAAGGCGTACGAGCTGCCGGACGCCGGCCGGGACGCGCGCGGCCAGCACGTGGCCAATCTGCTGGCCTTCCAGCCGGACGAGCAGATCGCCGAGATCCTGGCGATCCGCGACTACGAGGCCGTGCCGTATCTCGTTCTGGCCACAAAGGCCGGGCTGGTGAAGAAGACGGCGCTGAAGGATTACGACTCGCCGCGCTCGGGCGGGGTTATCGCGATCAATCTCCGGGAGACGGAGTCGGGCGCCGACGACGAGCTGATCGGGGCGGAGCTGGTGTCCGCGGAGGACGATCTGCTGCTGATCAGCCGCAAGGCGCAGTCCATCCGGTTCACGGCGACGGACGACGCTCTTCGGCCAATGGGACGAGCGACATCCGGGGTCAAGGGGATGAGTTTCCGCGAAGGGGACGAGCTGCTGTCGATGAATGTCGTCCGGCCCGGTACTTTCGTCTTCACCGCGACGGACGGCGGGTACGCGAAGCGGACCGCCGTCGACGAGTACCGCGTCCAGGGCCGCGGCGGCCTCGGTATCAAGGCCGCCAAGATCGTGGAGGACCGTGGTTCTCTCGTCGGTGCGTTGGTGGTCGAGGAGACGGATGAGATCCTTGCCATCACCCTCGGCGGCGGTGTGATTCGCACGCGCGTCAACGAAGTCAGGGAGACGGGCCGTGACACCATGGGCGTCCAACTGATCAACCTGGGCAAGCGTGATGCCGTCGTCGGTATCGCACGCAATGCCGAGGCGGGGCGTGAGGCCGAAGAGGTCGACGGGAGCGATGACCCGGCGGCCGAAGCGGCCGGTACGGCCGAGGTCGTAGCCGAGGGCACTCAGTCCTCGGCCGGGGAGCACGAGGAGTAAAAGCGTGAGTGGAGCCACGGGCGCCGGATCGAACGCTTCCGGAGGGAACGGTGCCCGTGGCCCTGCCACGGACTCCCAGGGGGTAGCGGTGACCGATACCCGGGGGCAGCAGCCCCCGTACCAGCAGACTTACGGTACTGAGCAGCCGAAGCCGGCGGCTCAGCCTTACCATCCGCCGCAGGCGTATCCGGCCCCGGCGCCCGCTTCGGCACCGCAGCCCGGTGCCGGTGCCGGCACCGGCGCGGGTGCGGGTGCGCAGGTCGGAACGCAGCAGGGCCAAGGTCAGAGTCAGACCCAGGGTCAGGGCCAGATCTTCGGCCAGGGCCAGGGCCAACAGGGAGTCTCCGTGACAACTGCCGCTTCGGGTACCGCCGCGGCCACCGCCGCCGTCAGACTGCCGCGGACCGGCGCTCGCACCACACCGCGTACACGCAAGGCGCGGCTGCGGGTGTCGAAGGCCGATCCGTGGTCCGTGATGAAGGTCAGTTTCCTGCTCTCCATCGCGCTCGGCGTGTGCACGGTCGTCGCGGCCGCCGTGCTGTGGATGGTCATGGACGCGATGGGCGTCTTCTCGACGGTCGGCGGGACGATCAGTGAGGCCACGGGCTCGACCGAGAGCAATGGCTTCGATCTCCAGTCGTTCCTGTCGCTGCCGCGCGTGCTCATCTTCACCTCGGTCATCGCGGTGATCGATGTGGTGCTCGCGACGGCGCTGGCGACGCTCGGGGCCTTCATCTACAACCTGTCCGCGGGCTTCGTGGGCGGTGTCGAGCTGACGCTCGCCGAGGACGAGTGAGCGTCGTCCCAACCGATTTTGGGGCTGGCCCTGAAGTGCGCTAATCTTCAGGGGCAGCGCGGGGCTATAGCTCAGTTGGTTAGAGCGCATCCCTGATAAGGATGAGGCCACAGGTTCAAATCCTGTTAGCCCCACCGCGAAGAACGGCCCGTACGGAAATCATCCGTACGGGCCGTTTGCATAACCCCGACGCATACGACCGACCGGCACATGGGGGGTGGGTGAAGGAGCGGGGGCTGGTGCGTGCAGCTGCAAGGCGGAGGAGGGAGTGATGGCGGAGCCATCGTGACCGACGACAACGCCGCAGATGTGCGTGCCAGCCCCCGTGACGCCGCCCCCCATGTGCCGGTCGGTCTAAGCCCTGACAGCGGCGCCGACTGGCCCATTGCGCGGATCGGGGAGCGCGGGCAGATCACCGATCGGTATCGGCCGGTGTGTATAGTCGGCGCCAGAAGTCCCTACGTCAAGGAAAGACGAGGTCGCGCGGTGAAGAAGCTTCTCTTGGTCGCACTGGCCGCCATCGGCGGGCTCCTCGTGTACCGCCAGATCCAGGCGGACCGCGCCGAGCAGGATCTGTGGACGGAGGCGACCGACTCCGTGCCCGCAGGTTCGGGTGTGTGAGTCGCAGCAGTCCGAATTGCGAGCCCCGGCCGCCGAGCGGCCGGGGCTTCGTGCTGTCCGGGGGCGGTTTGCTGGGGTGTGGCGAGCGCGTATGGTTTGCGTACGTGAATAATCTGCTTGCTCGGGCAAATGTCTGTGGTCTGGGTCTAGGTCTGGCTTTGGGGCTGGTCTGGGGCTGGACCGGGGCTTGCGGCGGCTTTCCGGCGGTTCCCTGGATGGCCTCTGGCGGCCTTTCGGCGGGCTGGTGAGGTACGGGGCCGGATGGGGCCCGCGAGGCGCTCTGGGGCCCGACTGGCGTGCTCCGTAAGGCCGTTGGGGCCGCAGGGCGTACGGCGGCCGGCGGGGCGCGTGGGTGATTCGGGTGGCCGCGCAGACAGCGACGGGACGGCCGGGGCAGGATGGACCGGCACCATGATGCGGCGCGGGGTGCCCGGGAGGGCGCCGGACGGCGAAGGGGAAGCGCGTGAACGGGGAGCGGGAGCGGGAGCGGCGCGAGCGGGTACGGGTACGCGTGCGGGTACGGGGACTTCTGCGGGTACGGCGCGAGCGGGTACGCCGGGTGCGCGCGGTCGGGGCGTCGGCGGTGTGTGCGGCGGCGGCCCTCTGCGCGGTCGCGGCGCTGCCCGGGACGGCGGGGCGGGCCTGGGCGGCCGGCGAGCCCGCTCCGTACGCCTTCGGGCCGGACACGAAGCCGGTCACCGGCTCGGCGACCACCAGCGGCGCGCGGCCCCTCGACGCGGGCGCCACGTACAAGGACACGATCGAGCCGGGCGGCCGGCGTATCTACCGGCTGGACCTCGACGCGGAGACAAACGCGTATGTCTCGGCCGTGGCCGTGCCGAAGCCGGGCACGACGGTCGCCCCCTCGGACAACATCAAGGTCTCGCTCCAGAACGGCCAGGGCAACCAGTGCAGTTCGAACGACGCCAGGTTCGGCGGCGTGGGCGCCTTCCCGCGTCCCCTCGCGGCCTACGCGTACCGGACGGTGGAGAAGGGCTCGTACCTCTGCAAGGACGCCGGCCGGTACTACGTCGTCGTGGAGCGGACCAGCGACGAGACCTCCACGCCCGAGCCCTGGGAGCTGGAGATCCGCCATGTCGCCGAGCCGGGGCTGACGGAGCAGGGCCCCACCAGCGCGCCGACGGTGTGGCCGAGCGCGTCCCCGGGGCCGGCCGCCGGCGACCGTACGGGCGAGCGCAAGGGCGGCAGCAGCTTCTACGACGCGAAGGGGCTGAGCGGCGGCGAGTGGACGACGGGGATCGAGCCGGGGGCCTCGCTCTTCTACCGGATCCCGGTGGACTGGGGGCAGCAGCTGTTCGTCGCCGCCGACTTGAGCAGCTCGGAGGTGACGGACGGGCCAGCGGTGAGCGGCGCGTTCGCCGTGTCCCTGTACAACCCGGCGCTCGGGCTCGTCGGCAGCGGCAGCCCGGTCTCGTACGACGGCCGGCAGAAGACGGTGGCGCTCTCGCCGCTGCCGCCGGTCGCGTACGAGAACCGGTTCGGCTATGCGACCGGTGACAAGGACATGCGGTTCGCGGGCTGGTACTACCTGCGGGTCAGCCTCAACCCGGAGGTCGCCACCTCGTTCGGGACCGCGCCGATCCCGCTGACGCTGCGGGTCAACGTCACGGGCGAGGCGAAGCCGGGGCCCGCGTACGCGGGACCGGCGGGTGACTTCGGCGTGACGCCGGACGACCGGGAGGTCGCGGCGGACGGGCTGACGCCGTCGGACCGCGCGAACGGCGACACCATGGCGCTGATCGCGGCGGCGGGGATCGGCACGGGGACGGCGCTGGTGCTCGGACTCGGGGTGTGGACGCTGCGCGCGCGGCGGAACGCGGCAGGGGGTGCGGCGGGCGGCGTACCGGCGCAGGTGACGGCTGGGCCCTCGTATGAACCGCAGGGGTACGGGCCGCAGGGGTACGGGCCGCCTCCCGGGCGGTGAGCGGCGGCGGCGCGGCTGCTCAGATCCGGGACAGCGCCCAGAAGCCGACCGCGAAGCAGGCCAGGGCGAGCAGCAGCACCGGGACGGCGACCTTCAGGGGCGGGCCGGGGCGGTGGGGCGCGGGTGCCGCTGTCGGCGCGGAGGTTTGTTGGGGCTGGAGTTGCGGGGCGGTGTAGGGGCGGGTGAGGGCCTGCTCGTGCCGTACCGCTTCGGTCGGTGCGTGGGCCAGCAACTGCTGCGGGTGTTGGGGGTGGAGGGGCTGCTGGGGCGGAGGAGGCAGGTGGAAGCTGCCGGTCTCTGACATGGCGCCGGACACGGGGGAGGATGCCGGCGGCTGGGGAGGGAGCGGCGGGGGCGTGGTTTCCGGCTGTGATTCGGGTTGCGGCTGCGGCTGCGGTTCGGGTTCCGGTTCGGGCTTTGGTTCGGCGGCCGGGAGGGGGCCCTGCGGGCCGAAGCCGGCCGGCAGCGGGCCGATCTGGTCGAAGACCTCGACCGGCTCGTCGTCCGCGCCCGGTTCGGGCAGCAGCTCCACGGCCGCCGTCAGCGCCTTGCGGGCGCCCGTGGCCGTACGGAACCGGGCGTGCGGATCGGGCTGGAGCAGTCCCGCCAGCACCTGCCACAGCGGCTCGGGGATGCCCTCGGGCGCGCCGGGGGTGCCGTGTGCGGCGAAGTACTCGATCAGGGCCCGGGAGTCGGGCTTCTGCCCCTGGAGCAGATAGAGCGCTACCAGGCCGACGGCGAAGAGGTCGGAGGGGAAGTCGGGCTCGGCGCCCATCAGTTGCTCGGGAGCGAAGTAACCGGGCGTGCCCACCACGTAGTTGGTCTCCGTCAGGCGGGGCTCGCCCTTGCGCATGGAGATGCCGAAGTCGGAGAGGCGCAGATGCGGCCGGGCGGTGCCGGTCGCCTCCATGAGGATGTTGGCGGGTTTGATGTCGCGGTGGACGACGCCTTCCGCGTGGACGGCGGCGAGCCCGGCGAGGAGCTGGTCGAGCAGGGTGCAGACGAAGCGGGGCGGCAGCGGCCCGTAGTCGCCGATGACATGGGCCAGCGACCCCCCGCTGACCAGGTCCATGGTGAAGAGGACCTTGTCGTCGTCGGCGGCCCAGCTCGCGGGGGCGAGGACATGCGGATGGTCGATCCGGAGCGCCTGTTCGCGGACGAACCGGAGCAGGGTGTGCGCGTCGCTCTGCTGGAGGACCTTGGCCGCGACGTAACGCCGCCGCCGGTGGTCCCAGGCGCGCCAGACGGCACCGACGCCGCCCCGGCCGACCGGGTCGATCAGCTCGTACCGTCCCGCGAAGATCTCACCCATTGCGCCGCGCCCGCTCCCCGTCGTCTCGGCCGTTTGTGTGCCGCGTCTTTGTGTCGCGTCTTTGTGCCGTGCCCGGAACCGCCTGCCGGCCCCGGTCCGTCTGTCAGCTCTGGTGCGCCTCGTAGTGGGCGACGGCTTCGGCGGTGCGTCCGGCGCCGTAGACCCGGAGGAACTCTGCCAGTTCCGGCTGGGTCGCGGCGAGGGAGTCCGCCGCGTCTATGATGTCGCCGGCCGCCGCGACCGACCGCAGCAGCGACTGGATCTCACGGACCACCCGGCGGACGGTGGGCGCGCCCGTGCTGTGGGTCGTCTGGCTGGTGGCGCTGAGGACGGAGCCGCCCTGCGATTTCTTGATCTCCTCCATCCGGTCCGTCGCCTCACCGGCGCTGACGCTGCCGTCGGCCACCTGCCCGGCGAGGTCCTGGAGCGCCTGCACCCGCTGGACGACCGCGGGATTGCCGATCTTCGCGCGCTGACCGCTCATCAGCTGGGAGAGCATCGGGGCGGACAGCCCGAGGACGGCCGCGAGCCGGGCCTGGTTCAGCCCCAGGTCATCGATGAGCCGGCGGAAGAGCGCCCCCAGAGGCTCTCCGTACCAGCTCCGCTGAAGTTCTCTGGCTCTGGCGGTCGATTCCTGCTGTGCGGCGTCCATGCGCGTCTCCCCATCGCTTCCCCATGCGGCAGCTTCGCTGCTGCGAACCTCGTGGGGCATCTTACGGAGAGTGGTCGCGCGCGGGGAGCCCCAATCCTTTTGCGGGATACCCGCCCACACCCGGTACTCTGGTTCCCGGTGACGCGCAGGGCCCCGGCGACGACGGCTCGGCGTACCCACCTTTAGCGGGGCCTTAGCTCAGTTGGTAGAGCGCTGTCTTTGCATGGCAGATGTCAGGAGTTCGACTCTCCTAGGCTCCACAATCAGAGAGGTCCCCTGACCTGCGGAAACGCTGATCAGGGGACCTCTCCGTGTTCATAACGTCAGCACCGTGTCAGCACCGGTCTGATTTACGGTGCCTTCCATGGCGTACATCAAGAAACGGGACAAGCGCGACGGAACGGCGAGCTTCACCGTCATGTGGAGGGCCGGCGGGGCCCGCGGTCGCAAGCAGGAATCGGAAGTCTTCGACGACTCCGGGGCTGCCGAGCGCTTCCGGGATCTGGTGAACGGACACGGCCAGCGGTGGCCGCCGGGCTGGGTGCGCGGGGAGGGCTTCATCGCGGACCTGCGACGACCCGAAAGTATGTTCGAACCCTTCGCTCTCGCCTACGTCGACCGGCTGACCGGTATCCAGGGCGACACACGAAGCAAGTAAAAGAAGGAGATACGCGAGAACATGGCCCCCTGGTTCGGGCCCTACTCCGTGGAGGACGGCGAGGGCGCCGTCGTCCGGGACATGGTGCAGAACTGGGTCAACGACTTGGAGAACGGCAGGCCGGCCCCTCTCGACCGGCCGGACCGGAAGCCACGGACGAAGTACAAGCCGAAGACCGTCCAGGACAAGCATGGGCTGCTGTCCGCGATTCTCCAGTCGGCCGTCGACGCCGAGCCGCAGCTCAGGGCCGCGAATCCGTGCGCGCACACCCGGCTGCCGCGACTGGACGGTGACGAGGTCGACGAGGAGATGACCTTCCTTGAGCGGGAGGAGTGGGCGCAGATCCACGAGTGCATGGCGGAGGACGCCCAAAACCTCGCGGAGACCTTCGCCGAGACGGGTGCACGCTGGGGAGAGGTGACCGCGCTTCAGCCGCGCGATCTCCGGCGCCGCAACGGGCGCCCCGCGATCCGTATCCAGCGAGCCTGGAAGCGGGACGAGGACGGCAAGCCCTACATGGGCGCGCCGAAAACGAAGAAGAGCCGCAGGACGATGGTCATTACTTTCAAGCTCGACCGAATGCTCCGTCGGCGCGCCAAAGGGCTGGCTCCCGACGAGCTGATGTTCAAGGGGCCCACAGGCAATCAATGGGATGCGGGAACGTTCCGCCGGCTTCGCTGGCTGCCCGCGATCACGCTTGCCGCGGAGAAGTTCGGCCTGATCAAGCGGCCCCGAATTCACGACATCCGGCATTCCCACGCCGCGTGGCTCATCGCCGCCAAGGTCCCTCTCCCAGCCATTCAGGCCCGGCTGGGCCACGAGTCCATCACCACCACCGTGGACCGGTACGGCCACCTCCTGGACGCGCTGGACGACGAGGTCATGTCCGCCGTCGAGTGGGCGATGGATCCGACCGCTCAGCTTCCGAAGTTCCTGGCGGACACCGGTCTCGCGTCTGTGACGGAGGGGCTTCCGGAGGTTCCCCGGCAGCGGTCCGGCACATCGGCGGACATGGGGCAGGACGCGAGCGAACTGGGGCAGCAGGGCGCTTCGTACGGCGGCTGACCTGTCTTCGTCGTCACCGTGGATGGGTCCGTTGGCAGGCGGTTCACCAGAGGCTGAGGGGGCGGCCCGCTCGCATTGCCGCGCGAATGCGTGCCGCGATATCCGCGCTGGGCTCCCCGGCCTCTCGGCCAGTCCGGATGGCGGCGCCGATCGCGCGGGAGCGGCCGGCGGGGCCTCGGAGGTCGGCGAGGGGACTGCCCGGGTTTCTGCGGCGGGCCAGCCACTCGGCCCGGTTCTCGGCCGCCGTGCCCAGCCTGAGGTGCGTCGGCTGCTGGCAGGAGTGGTTGTCGCAGGTGTGGCAGACGGTGGGGCTGTTGGTGTCCCAGCCGAGGCGGGGGATGACGCCGTGGGCGAGCTGGTACCCGTACAGATGGCCCGGCACCGTCCCCTTGCGCGTCCTGCCCGGCCGTGAGGCGGCCCTGAAGCTGGCGTGGCCGGTGCTGGAGATCCCGCCGAAGAAGAACCAGCAGTCCTCGGTTGACGGGGTCCGGTAGACCTTCGCCCAGTACCGGGTCTGCACGGATTCGTCGGTCAGCCAGACCGTCCACTCAACGGCCGGTACGCGGACGGGAGTTGGCTCACCGATGAGGGAAAGTTGCTCGTCAATGTGAACGGGCCCGGCCCCGTTCACCGCCGCGAGCGGGAAGAGGCCGGGCCCGAAGTCGTTCTCAGGCGGCATCAGCCCGGCTGTCGTCCGTCGTGACGGCCGGGGCCGGGACGCCCGAGGTCGCGGAGGCAGCGCCGGCCGCATCCGGTCGAGGCTTACGGGGTCGGGTCGAGCGGGGCCGCTCGGCGTGGGCACGTAGCTCTTCGATGATCTCCCTCGCCCGAGCGGCGGTAACAGGCTTCGCCTCGCGTTCCAGCTCCTCCGCCGGGACGCCCAGGAGTTCCGAGACCAACTCGGCGTCGTTGCCGAACAGTCGCAGGACTACAGCAGCAGCTTCCCGCGCCGTGACGTCGGCCTCCTCCTTCGCCTTGGCCGCCTTCACCGCGGCCTCGCGTGCAGTCAGCACGTTTGCGGCAGCCATCTCCCGCGTCTTCGCCTTCAGCGCTTCAGCAGCGCGAACCCGCCGGCGCAGCTCCGACGCGCTCACCGGTCCTGCCGAATTGGTGCCCACCGTGCCCCCACTCTGTTCGAAATCAGTGCTCGTCGCGCGCACCGTAGGCACAGGTCCGCGGACATCTCGAACCACGCCTTCGGCAGGTGCTGGCGAGGGCGAAAGGCTGCCTCTGGCGGGTCCTCTCTCGGAGGGGGTGGGGGCTGGTGGGTTGGGTGCGGGCGCGTTGTGGTGCGGGTGGTGGGGGCGGGGTTCCCTCCTCGGCCGGACACCCCAGGGGGCGTACCAGGAACCCGGACACGGCGTCCAGGCCGGGCCGCTGCGCGGTCGCTTCGCGAGCCTGGACACCGCGCCCGGAACCCTGGTACGGCGGAGCTGTCCGACCGAGGAGGGAACCCCGCCCGGGTGCGTTGTGGCCGGGCCCGGCCGGGCGGGTGCGGGTCGACGGTGGCGGGAAAGAGCAGGTCAGGGCCCATAGCAGGTTGATTCAATCCTTAGAACATGGTTTAATTAGTGATATCGGAAGGGGGCGGGCAACCCCCCGACCGGCACCCCACCGGGCCGAACGGCCCGGCGCACTCTCACCAGAATGAGAAGGATCGATGACGAACACCAAGACCCAGGCCGGCGTCCAGACCTCCCCTGCCCCGTGGCCGACCCTCGCGGTCGCCGAGCTGGCCGCGCACCCCGGCAACGTCCGCGACATCCAGGCCCCGGCCGATCTGCTGGCCGACGTGAAGGACAACGGCGTCGTGGAGCCGCTGTACGTCGTGCGCACCCACGGCGACGTGCCGCAGGTCATCGACGGATTCCAGCGACTGGCCGCTGCCGTCGCCGCAGGGCTGGAGACCGTGCCGGTCACCCCGCGCCCCGTGATCCGGATCGACGCGCTCACCCCGCACCCGAAGAACGCCCGCGAGGACTTGGACATCAACGCGCCGTTCGTGGAGTCCCTCCGCGCTGAGGGCTGCCGGGACCCGGTCAAGATCCAGCGAGTTGACGGCGGAGTCCTCCAGGTCAACGACGGGAACCGCCGCCTGTACGGATCGAAGGACGCGGGTCTTACCCACCTGCCGTACGAGTGGGACGACGACGATCGCGACGCGGCCGGACAGTTTCTCGACATGATCACGACCGCCCAGCACCGCAAGAGCCTGACGCCGTCGGAGATGAACCAGGCGATGTTCAGCGCCGCCGAGGCGGGCGCCCAGGTCGGCCGTATCGCCCGAGCCGCAGGCGTGCGGCAGAAGGACGTCAAGGCGCTGGTCAAGGTGCGGTCCGACGAGAAGCTGTCGGCCGCCGTCAGCGGCGCGAGCAGCTACGAGTGGACGTTCGAGCACATGGCCGCTCTCGGCGAGTTTGCCGATGACGCCGAAGCGCTCGCCGCGATCACCGAGGCCGCAGTCGAGGACGACGCGGACGCCGGAGACGTCGACTGGGCCATTGCCGTGGAACGGACCAAGCGCGACAAGCGGATCAAGGCCGAGGCTCACCGGGCGGAGTTGGAGACGGCCGGGCAGAAGATCAGGGATGCCGAGGAGTTGTCCGAGCGGGCGGTGCCCGTGTGGCGGCTGCGCGGCATCAGCATCGAGGAGCACACCGAGTGCAAGGGGCTTGTGTGGGTGTTCGACGAGCGGCGGGGGGATCGGTACGAGCCCTACTGCTCCGCCCCCGGTCTGTACGGGCACGCGGTGCCCGAGGGTGCCAGCGCCAGCGGCAGTGCGACGACCAGCGCCGACAAGGAAGCCGAGCGCGCCGCCCGCGCCGCCGTCAAGAAGGGGAACATCGACTGGGACGCGGCCGAGGCCCTGCGCCGGAAGTGGATCACGGACCTGAGCAAGCGCCGCAACCTGCCGAAGAGCACCACCAGCACTCTGATCGAGCACGTCAATGAAGCTCTACTGAATGGCAGTTGGGGAATCTCCGACGACCTGAACAAGGAGGGCACCACCGAGATCCTGGCCGGTTTCCTGGGGCTGAACGCCGAGCAGGCCAAGGACCGGGGCAGCTTCACCGGGCACGTCGCCAAGGACCCGCGCCGGGCCCCGCAGCTCCAGTTCGCCGCCATCGCCGCCGTACGGGAGAAGTGCGCGAACCGGTCTGCGTGGCGAACCGACGACCAGCACGCCCCGTGGACGCGGAAGCCCACCGCCCGTTGGTTCAAGATCCTGGCGTCTCTGGGGTACCCGCTCACGCCCATTGAGCAGTCCGTCGTGGACGAGGAGCCGTACGACCCGGCGAAGAAGAAGCCCCGCGCCGCGATCACGTCCGGCAGCGAACCGGAGGCCGAGCAGGAGCCCGGCACCGACGAGGAGACAAGCGCGCCGGAGGTCGAAGGGGCCGACGAACCGGCCAGCGACGACGAAGCCGCCGCCTAGCCCCGCAGCCGCCCGACGCCGGGGGCGGGAATCTCCCCGCCCCCGGCCGCCCCAGGAGCCCCACAGTGACCCGTACGCCCCTGTTCGAGACCCTCGCCGACGACCACGGTTGCGGGTGCGTCCCCGCCCCGGCCGAGCCCGACCCCAGCACCACCGCCGACGTCATGCAGGCCCGCGCCATCGCCGCAGGGCTCGCGGAGTTCGGCATCGGGTCCGCCCGCTGGTCAGCCGCGTACGACTGCGAAGCCGCCGCCGTCGTACTGCGCGTGGACACCGCGCGCGGACTGTACGCGCTCGCCATCCCCGCCCCCGGCCAGCCGTTCCCCGTACGCCACCGGGGCGAGCGCATCGGCGCTCTCGATTGCTGCCGTACGCTGTCGGCGGTGCCGTACGCCCGCCACGAGAACGGCGAGATGCGGCAGTTGGGCACGACGTGCGTCGAGCCGTACACCGGTCTGCCGATCAAGGGACTTGAGGCCCTGTGGCGATTCGGCACACTGAAGGACTCCGACTGGGACGGCGAGGGGGGGCATCCCGGCCGACCTCCGCGTCCCGGTGACCGAGGTTCTGCGGGTCACCGCCGCCATCGTGAAGACGGAGGGCAGGTTCTACAGCCGGTCCGAGCAGTGGAAGAACACGATGCCGACCGCCGACGGCGTCGAAGCGTACTTCTTCGACCGCAAGGCCCCGCAGGAGTGGAAGGACGGTATCGACGCCAACCCCGACGCGCCGACCACCGCCGCCGCCGTCCGGGCGTGGGCCGTCCAGGGATACGGCAGCCTCTCCGACTACCGCCACAAGGTGGGCCAGCTCGCCAAGGGTGAGACGGTCGACCCGCGCCACCTGCCGACGCTGGTGTCCGCCATCGCGGGTTGGTACCGCGACCAGGAGAAGGAAGCCGCCGAGCGGGCCACCCAGAACAGCAAGCCGCAGGGCACAGTGGGCGAGCGGATCACCACCACCGCCACCGTCACCACCGTGATCGAGCTGGAGGACCGTACGTACGGCTACCACACCCAGCGCCGCCGACTGGTGAAGTTCCAGGACCCGAGCGGCAACGTGTTCGTCTGGTTCAGCAGCGCCGGGACGGTCCCCGACCAGGGCGACGAGGTCGAGCTGACCGGCACGGTCAAGGACCACAGCATCTACGGCGAGACCGCACAGACCGTACTCACCCGGTGCCGGGTCGCCGCACGCGAACCGGTCGCCGCGTAGCAGGAGCCCGGCCGGGCGAGAGTCACCGCCCGGCCGGACCCCGGCCGCCGGGCCGTGGGCCGTGCGGCATCGAGCCGCCCACCCCACGCAGCGCCCACCGCCGTCCGGAACCGCCCGCGTCGGCGGCCGGCCCCGGACACCGGGCCCTGTACGAAGGGCGCGCCCTTCGGGACGGCTCAGCCCGGCCCGGCTCGCAGCCGGCCGGAACGTCCGGGCCGCGGGCGGCCCTCCCGCTCCGGCCGGACGCCGGGCCAAGGGGCTGCAAGCCCAGACCAGCTTGAGCAGCCGGCCCGGCGCGGCCATGAACCGCTTCAGCAACCCCGGGGAGGCCATCGAGTCGTGCACATTGGCAGGCACGGTCACCTTCAGCAGCAGGCCCAGGGTGTCGGTCAGAATGTGGCGCTTCCTGCCGTCGCGCGAATTCGCGCCGTCACAGCCGCGGCTGTCGCCGGTGACGGCCAAGCCCCTGCTTTGAGAAGGGAGGGCGATGGGAAACTGGCGGGTATGGATATCCGTCGCAGGAACAACGTCACCGTCACCGGCCGTGCGGACGGGCCGGTGTTGCTGCTGGCCCACGGGTTCGGCTGTGACCAGAACATGTGGCGTCTGGTGGCCCCCGCCCTGGCCGAGAGCTTCCGGGTGGTGCTCTTCGACTACGTGGGCTCGGGTCGGGCGGACTCTTCGGCCTGGGATGAGCGGCGCTACAGCTCGCTGGAGGGCTACGCGCGCGATGTGCTGGAGGTTGCCGAGGAGCTGGATCTGCGGGATGTGACGTTCGTTGGGCATTCGGTCAGCGCGATGGTCGGGGTGCACGCGGCTGCGAAGGCGCCGGAGCGTATCTCGCGTCTGGTGATGGTCGCTCCCTCGCCTCGCTACATCGACGAAGACGGCTACCGTGGCGGTTTCAGCGCGGAGGACATCGACGAGCTGCTGGAGTCTTTGGAGTCGAACTATCTGGGCTGGTCGGCGGCGATGGCACCGGTCATCATGGGGAACGCGGACCGTCCGGAACTCGGCCAGGAGCTGACCGGCTCGTTCTGCGCGACCGACCCGGACATGGCCCGGGTCTTCGCCCGCACGACGTTCCTGTCCGACAGCCGCGCGGACCTGAAGACGGTCACAGTGGCGACGCTGATCCTGGAGTGCCGGCAGGACGTGATCGCTCCCCGCGAGGTCGGCGCCTACGTCCGCGACGCCATCCCCGGCAGTCGGCTGGTCACCCTGGAGGCGACGGGGCACTGCCCGCAGCTGAGCGCACCGCGGGCCACCACGGGGGCGATCACCGACTTCGTCGGAGCGGTTTGATGATGTGCCGTACGGGCCAGGCTCCGGAGCCGGGTGAGGAGCAGGATGTGGACGCCAAGGATGTGGTGTTCGCCTCGCTGCTGGAGGACAGTGCCAAGGAGCTGTACGAGCAGGCCCCGTGCGGGTATCTGTCGACGCTGATGGACGGCACCATCGCGAAGATCAACACCACGTTGCTGGAGTGGCTGGGCCTGGAGCGGGCCCAGGTGGTGGGGCTGATGCGGTTCGCTGATCTGCTGAGCGTGGGCGGCAAGCTGTACCACGAGACGCACTTCGCGCCACTGTTGCAGATGAAGGGCGAGGTCAGCGGCATCGCCATGGACATCAAGGCCGCAGCCGGGCGGATGCCGGTGCTGGTCACCTCCAAGGTGAAGACGAGCGAGGACGGCGAGCCGCTGCTGATCCGTACCACCGTCTTCGACGCCCGCGACCGCCGCGCGTACGAGAGCGAGTTGCTGCGCGGCCGCCAGGCGGCCGAGGAAGCACGCCGGCAGGCCGAGGCCGACCGCGAGCGGCTCCAGGAAGCTCTTGCCGTCCTCCAGCAGAGCCTGCTGCCCGCCAAGCTGCCCACGGTTCCGGGCCTGGAGGCAGCCTCCCATTACCACACGGCCTCGCCGGATCTGCTGGGCGGAGACTTCTACGACCTGTTCCCCCTGGTCGCCGGCCGGTGGGCGTTCTTCCTCGGCGACGTCTGCGGCAAGGGCCCCCAGGCCGCGGCCGTGACCTCGCTGGCCCGCTACACCCTGCGCGCCACCGCCCTCCACGATGCCGATCCGGTCAGCGTGCTGACCACGTTGAACACGGTGCTGCACCAGCGGTACACCAGCGGCGACCCCCGCTATTGCACCGCCATATTCGGTGTCCTCGACCTCACCGGCGACCACGTCGGCGTGCACCTTGCCTCCGGCGGACACCCCTCCGCGCTGATCCAGCGCGCGGACGGCAGTGCCGACTACCTCCCCACCACCGGCGGCATGCTCATCGGCGTTCTGCCCCAGGTCGAGGTCGTTGCCGCCCGTGCCCGGCTGCTGCCCGGTGACACCCTGCTCCTTTACACCGACGGCGTGACCGAGGCCCGCACCGGAGCCGACCGCGAGCTGTACGGAGAGGACGCCCTGCGCGCCTTCACCGCTGATCAGCCCCCGGCCGGCCCGCAGGCCCTGGTCACAGCCCTGACCCGGCTCCTCGCCGCGTTCGGCGACGGCCTCGACGACGACACAGCACTGCTCGCCCTCGGCGTGCCCGCCGCGCTTCCGAGCACCACGAGTGAAGATCTGACATGAGCCCACTGACGATCACTGCCCAAGACGCCGCCACCGGCCCCGTACTGGAGATCACCGGCAACCTCGACTACGCGACGGCGCCCGAGCTGCGCAAGATCGTGAACGGCCTGACCGTTGCCGCGGGGCAACTCTTGGTTCTGGATCTGGCCGGCCTGGATTTCTGCGACTCCAGCGGGATCAGCGCTCTGCTGTCGGCCCGAAGCCTGGCCATCGAACAAGGCGCGGGCACAGCTCTGGCCGCCGTACCCGCCAACACTGCCCGCATCCTGCGCACCGTGGGCCTGGACCGGGTGTTCACCATCCATCCGGACGTCTCGGCGGCCACCGCCCGCAGCGCCGCCGCCCGCTGATCCGGCCCTGGGAGACGGCTGGCCGGGTCCCAGCGCCAGGGCGGGGCCCGGCGCAGTCGATCTTCGGCATTGAGGGTGTCCTGTGGGCGGCGGAGTCGTCCGTGCCGATTTTTGGGGTAGAGGTTCGGTGCGGGCCGGGCATCAGCTGGGCTCCAGGGATGTCGCCCACTTGGGAGGAATGGTTTCGATGAGCACACAGGACAAGGCCGCCAACATTGGTGACAAGCTCAAGGGCAAAGCAAAAGAAGCGGCCGGCAAGGTGACCGGTAACCAGCGTCTGGAAGCCGAGGGAAAGGCCGACCAGGCCAAGGGAGACATCAAGCAGGCAGGCGAGAAGATCAAGGACGCCCTCAAGGACTAGGGCCTGTGTGATGTCGTGATCAGTATTTTCATTTCGCTGCCGTGCAGGGGTGGATCGCAGTAGGAAGTCGGTGTGACGCGCCGACAACTCAGCGACGACCAGTGGGAACTCATCCAGCCGTACTTGCCGATCGGCGAGTACGGCCCCTATCCGGTGAAACTTCGGGAGCAGTTCGAGGGGGTGATCTGGCGTTTTAGGTCCGGCGCTCAGTGGCGTGAAATGCCCGCGGAGTTCGGCCCCTGGCCCACCGTCTACGGCCGTTTCCGGGTCTGGCGGGACGCGGGAGTTTTCACCGCGCTGCTGGAAGGGCTGATCGCCGAGGCCGCCCGGCGGGGGAAGACGGACCTGTCGCTGGTCAGTGTGGATTCCACGACCGCCCGAGCGCATCACGATGCCGCCGGGATGCGCATCGATCCCGAGGTCATGGAAGCCCTGGAGAAGGCCGTGCGGGAACAGGAACAGACCCGGCAAAAGGGGGCGGCCCAGCGGAACAGAACGGACAGGACACCGGAGACGGCCCCGGCCCCGAAGAGCGGCGACGCGTCCGGCGCCGGCGCAGGGTCCGTCTGAAACAGGCCCTGCTCGGCAGATCCAGAGGTGGCCTGACCTGCAAGGTCCATCTTGCGTCCGACCGCTGGTGCCGGCCGCTGGCGATCGTGGTGACCGCCGGACAGGCCGCCGACAGCCCGCAGTTCGTCCCGATCCTGGAGAAGGTCCGTGTCCGGCTGTCCGTCGGGCGCCCGCGCACCCGGCCCTCCGCCGTGGCCGGGGACAAGGCGTACTCCTCCCGCGCCAACCGCGCCTACCTGCGCAGACGCGGCATCAAGGCCGTCATCCCGGAGAAGAGGGACCAAGCCGCCCACCGCAAGAACAGAGGCCGCAGAGGCGGCCGGCCCCTCACCCACGACACGGACCTCTACAAGGACCGCAACACCGTCGAACGCATGATCAACAGACTGAAAGCCTGGCGAGGCATCGCCAGCGCTACGACAAGACCCCCGAAAGCTACGACGCCGGCCTCCACCTCAGGGCCTCCATGCTCTGGATCAACGACCTCATACCCACGACCAGATGATCACGACCTCACACAGGCCCTAATCCGGGCGCTTCACTTCACGGCGGGGCCACAGCCGGCAGAGCTGTGGCCCCGCCGCTGTGTCCGCCGGCGGCGCCTGTGCCCGCCCTTGGGAGGGCCAGGACAGCCCGCTTCGGAGGTCTTCGCGCTGGTTCCCCACGTGCCAAGAGCCCGAGCGCAGAGCCCGCACGGTCACAGGAAGCGCCGCACGGGAATGACGGCCGCTTCCTTCAAACGCTGGGGCAGGGGCCGGCGCTTCCACCGGGCAGCATCGATCGCCTCGCTGCGTGTCAGGTCGTGATCGAAGTCGTCGTCCAGGACTCTTGTGAAGGCCTCGTCGAGGACGGCGAGCATGACTTCTTCGTCATGATCCATCGAGCGGCGGTTGAAGTTGGTGGAGCCGATCAGCGCGGCGACCCCGTCCACGGTCATGATCTTCGTGTGGAGCATGGTCGGCTGGTACTGGCGGATGTCGACACCGGCCGCGAGCAGCGCGGCGTAGTGGTGCTGACCCGCGAGCTGACAGGCGCGCTGGTCGGTGTGGGGGCCGGGCAGCAGGATCTGGACCTGGACGCCACGGCGGGCGGTGGCGCACAGCAGGTCGATGAAGTAGGTGTCAGGGGCGAAGTAGGCGGTGGACAGGCGGAAGCGTTCCTGTGCGGAGGTGAGCATGACGCGGATCAGGGTCTGCATGTCCTGCCAGCCGAAGCTGGCCGAGCCCCGCACCACCTGCACGGTCGAGGATCCCGGCTGGGCATGTTCAGTGAACCGGTCGCGGTCATCGAAAAGCTCCTCGTGGCACTCGGCCCAGTTCTGGGCGAACGCGGCCGCGATCCCGTCCACCGCCGGGCCACGGACCTTGACGTGTGTGTCACGCCACTCCTCGGGGGTACGGGCATCGCCGCACCATTCCTCGGCGATGCCGACCCCGCCGGTGAACGCGGTGTGCTCATCCACAATGAGAGCCTTGCGATGGCAGCGGTGGTTCTGCTTGAGCGGGGAGATCCACGCAGGCTTGCGGAACCAGGCGACCAGCACCCCGGCGGCGTCCATGTCATCGAGAAGGTCCTGCTCGATCTCCTTGGCGCCGAAGCCGTCCAGCAGCAGCCGCACCCTAACGCCGGCGCGGGCGCGGTCGGCCAGGGCAGCGGCGAAGTCGCGCGCGATCTGCCCGCGCCAGTACACGAACGTCATCAGGTCGATCGTGTACTCGGCCCCGCGCACCGCAGCCAGCATCGCGGGAAAGATCTCATCGCCGTTACGCAACGGGACAAGCTCGTTGCCTTCGGTCGCAGCCACCCCGATCAGCCGCTCCAGACGCCGACGCAAACGCCGCTTACGCTCCCCCGTCTCCACCGGACCCTCGTCACCATCCGAGGGCAAGGCTGCTGCGATAAGGGTCTTCTCGATGCTCATGCGGTGCTCCTCCTGGACGTTCGGTGGTGGCGGGTGCCGGTACGGTAAGCCTGGAGGCGGTCTTTCTCTCAAAAACATCCGCGGGCCCAATTGTCGAACCCACACACAATAGGGAAGTCGCAAAAGAGATGACACCGCTGCGCAGGATTGACGCCGCGGGTCTAGGGCCGGCGGCGCGGCGGGTACGCGCCGCTGGTGATCCGCGAGGGCGGGGTGCGCGATGAGCGCGGGATCCGTACGGACTGACGCCTCGGCCGAGATGGCGCATGCGAAGAAGACCGGTGGTGGGAAGCCCGGCTCTGCTTAGCCGCGGGGTGTCCACAGTCCTTGGTGGACGAGCGTCTCGTGCCGGCTCTTCCGCACGTAACCGTCGGCTCCCGCGAGGGCACCGACGATGAGGGTCGCGATGATGCCCGTGAGAGGTTGGGCGATTACGGCTGTGGCGATGCCGATGGGGAGCGCAACGACGATGCCCGTGACGATGGGCCGCTTGGCGAGCAGGATCTCCAGGCGGCTGGGCGCCATACTGCCTCCGAGAACGCGGTGCGGCGTGGGTAGAGCGTCGTATCCGCGCTTCGGTATCGGCATGAGTGGAGCCTAGGGCAGCCGAGCGGCGTCGGGTCGACAGCGAGGGCCAATTCGACCTTTACCCCGGACAAATGGCAGCCTCCGCTCGCTGGGGGGACACAGCCTGGACGGCGACGCCAAGGCGGTGTCCCAGCATCCTGTAGACCGGTATCAGCTTCCGGCCGAAGGCCAGGAGGGCATCGACCGCGACCACCTATGCCCGCCCCTCCCGTGCCGCAGCGTGCCGTTCACCCCACGCCCGTAACGCAGCAGGGAAAGCCGTAGCTCGAAGTTCAGCCCTCTTCGAACAGTGTCTCCTCCATGAACCAGCCGTGAGCGGCCATACCCTCCTTCGTCCACTCCAGCATCAGCAATGCGCCCTCCTCTGCCCGGGACTCCCGCACCAGCCCGGACCTGTGTGACCGGCTGACGGACGGCGAACTGCCGGAAATCCGGGCGACGGCCACCGACCCGGCTGACACGCTGGCGCGCATGACCACGCCACTGACCGCGAGACAACGACTCGCCGCGCTCCACAACTATGCGGCCGTGAACGGTGAGGACTTCACCGGCCAGAACCTTGCTTCAGCTCGCACGTCGCGGCTGCGGTTCACTCGCTGCTCGTTCATCGGGGCCGATCTACGCCACGCCACCCTGGACGGTTGTTGGTTCAAGTTCTGTGACTTCAGCGACGCAGACCTGCGCAGCGCTTCACTGCGCGAGGTCAGCCTGGCCGGATGCGATCTGCGGGGTGCTGACCTGCGCGACGCCGATCTGACCGACGCCAGGTTCGGAAGCGTAAACACTGGCGTGCCCCCGCTCGGGCTGACCAACATCACCGGTGCCCGGTTCGACGGAGCGGCCTTGCGTAACGTTCAAGCGGAAGGCGTCATCGGGTGGCCACCCGGGCACGGCGCGAACGAGTAGGTCCTGCCTGGCGGCAAGATCACGATCTACAGCTGGAGTAATAGGCGCAGCTGCGGGAAGGCGGGACTGAGCACGCCTCGCTGACGCCAAAAGGCGGCGAAACGGCGGCGAAAGGGCGGCGGAAATCCTCCGCCACCCTTTTCTGTCGGCCGTTACCGCTTTGGCTGTCTTACGGATTTGGAGACCAGAACTGCTACCAGCGGTACCAGCGTGACCTGGTCCCGCCGGCGCCGGTACCACGTGCGACGAAACCGAGCAGCCACAGAACCAGAACGGCCAGGGCGAGCCACCAAAGTATTTTTACCGCGAACCCTGCCCCGAAAAGAATCAGGGCGAGAAGCAGTACAAGAAGCAGCGGAACCATGTGAGATCTCCTGTGGATTGGTTTCCCTGAATTGCTTTTGCCGCACGCCGGTTTCCTGGTTCGGGTACCCGGAATGGCGGTGTCGTCCTCGCTGGTTACAGCCCGTTCCGGGCTGCACGGCTGTCAGTCCGGTCAGAGCGGGGGGATCCGGCCGCGCCATGCGCCGGTCTCGCCGCCGCGCTTCCGCTCGTCGGGGAACTGATCGACGATCTGAGTGTCGAACTCCCGGTGGTCGATCTGGGTGACCTGCTTCATACCCTCAATGAAATTCGGAAATTCCTCGAATTGTGTCCACTGGTTGTATGCAGTGTGAACCGGTACCTGGACATTCGCAATGTCTGTGACCGAACTCATCGAACGTCTCCTTTCGAGATAACGTTGCCCGGGCCGTCTTGCCGCTGCGCGGAGGATTAAACATGGTCTGCCGGAATCATCTGATGAAGCGGTTTCCCCGGCAGTGATAACCACTGGTTCCTCGGCTGCGAGTTGTGCGACTGGCAAGGCCCGAAGTTCTGGAGCCACCTGCGCGGGCGCAACGGAGAGCCGCCGAGCGCGCGCCATCACAAGGGCGGGTGCATCGGAGAGGACAAGGTCCGCCGACTGATCCCCGCCTACCACTAGCAGCCCGGCCGAAGGGGCGGCGGCAGCGCGCCGCCGCCCCCGCTTTCCCGAAGGACAGCACCGTGCCGCCCCACCACACCCCCGAAAGCATTGTTATCTCGGACACCCCGGCCGCGATCCTGGAATGGGCCGCCCGCCACATCGAACACGTCGGCATCCACCAGGGCCCGCACCTGTTCGCCGGTCCCGGCCGTACGGCCACGTTGCCGTGCTGGCCGCGCGGCGCCCTCGAAATCGCCGCCGGCCACGGTCGGGGAGCCGCCGGCCGGACGTACGACTGGCACCGCATCGACCATGCCCGTGACCAGGCATTCGCCCTCCTCGCGGAAACCCTCGCCGGTCACCCCGTCGACGCTGACGAGCCCACCGACGCCAAGGCCATGCATCGGGAGGTCATCGACAGGTGGAACGGCTTCTTGACCATCAACCGCTGTTCGGCGGCCAGGTACATCCAGTACGAGGGCTCCGGGTCGGCACGCCGAGAGCACGCACCGGGCGCCGCTCTCTACCAGGTAAACGCTGCCTGACGCCGCACTGGATCGCCGGAGGCTCGGAGCTGATGGTGATGAGGTCAGTTCCGTATGTGGTCACCGCGTCACGGTGGGCTGGCCGTCGCGGTTCTGCCGGTGCACGGCTCGGCTCGGCCGTGAAAGGCTCCCACTTGGATACTTTCTGCCCCGTGTGCTCCGCGAAAATCTCTTGACGATGACGACGCGGATTGCGCAGGCCACTGACATCGCTCCCAGCCCCACAGCGGCCATCCAGAGCCCGGTCGAATGCGGGCGTCGGGACATGCGGGCGTAGCGGAAGGTCCACCGGCACGCCATACCGAGCGCATACATCAGGTAGAGGCCGGCGCCGCCGTAGAAGAGCGCGATCTGCGGAGCCGTCATGTCGGCTGTGCTGAAGGAGCCGGCGAAGACCTTGTGCGGCACCGACTCGGCAGCCACGGTGATCGCTACCGCGACGACCGCGACAACGACGGCTTCCTTCCGGGCCCTGCGTCGGCCCGCATCTTCGTCGGCGGCGGAGTAGAGGTAGAAGCACATCAAGAAGTACACCGCGAGCAGCAGCAGTACGTTCTGGATCAGCTTCGCCGTCCCGTGTCCGGCGACGGTGTCGACACCGGACGCTCCGCCGGGCATCGCTACGGGATACGAGAGCGCGGCACACAGCAGGCAGAGGGTGACCGAGCGAAGAGGTGCGTCATCCGGGCTTCGCTTCCACTGGTAGAGCTTCCAGACCAGAGCGGCCAAGAGCCCCAAGAGCAGGAGTTCCACGAGTTACAGCCATCCTCGCCGGTCACCAAGAGCTGCCTCGACCCGTCGCAGGGCGGGATCATCAGCCGGAGGAGTGGAGCTTGCGAGCAGGGCCGACCACTCCAGGATGATCGTGGCCACGAGTTCGACGGAGCACTCCTCGCCGTCGTCGTACGAGCAACGCTGGGCGACACGCTTGATCGATTCGGTACCGAAGACGGGCAGCAGAGTGGCCCACCCCTCCACGTGGATGGCCGCCGCCTCTTCGTCAGAATCGGTAACCGGCGTGTCCATCTCGGCCTTGCCCGAAGGGTCTTCAGTGGCCTTCTCATTCTCGGCCACGATGATGTGCCCGACCTCGTGCAGGATGATGTGCTCTTGGTGAAGGCGGGTCGTCTCCTGCTGGTAAAGGATCACGTCGTACGCGTCGTACTCCGCCCACATGCCCGAGGGTCCGGGCTTGGGCAGCGGAGCTTCGCGCAGGAACAGAGGACGCCCGCGCCGTCGGCTCAGCCTCTCGCAAAGATCGTGAACGTCGAGTGGGGGAGTGGCGCCGAGGTCTTGCAGCTCGCGGCGAATCAGGCGATGCAGGTCTTTCTCCACCGGGCGGGCCGTGGTTGTGCGCCAGCGCCCAAGGCGCCGACGGTTGGTTCCGTCCTGAGCGGGAGTGGCCTCCGCCGCGTCTCGACCACCCTTATCTGACCACACTGAGTAATCCCTCCAAGTCGGCTGATGATGGCTCTCCTGAGCCGGGCGACAGAGCGCCCACGTCGATGACGTCCGGTTCCCGGCGCCGCAAACGACCGCAGGCGGTTGCGGCCGCGCCCCACTACCCCCCCTCGTAGGGGTAAGGATGCCGGGCATCCAGGGCCTCCCATCTGCTCGAATATCACGTACGCAAATGCGCGCTGACGCCCTGAGCGGCGCTGCGCCGTGGAGTCCCCGGGGACCTCTTTGGACAGTACGTGACGCTTCCGACAGGACCTTGCCCAGTAGCCATGATCGATTCGTGTAGATGACAGGTAATTTCGACCACTCAAAGTGGCGTAAATCAACCCTTTTTAACCCCACGCGAGGCTTTGAGCTGCGGCTTTGCGGCCTGGCGTGAATTGATCAACTTTGTGAGTCGGTGGAGGGCTCCGTTATTAACCTGAGACTCTAGGTGGGAGTGGTATTCCCGTAAAAGGTCGTGAAGTGGACAAAGCCCCCGATCGGGGGAGCGTGTGGTGGCGGTCACTTTGGGGCAGTTCGGGCAACTGCGGCGCTTATGCTTTCAGTCATGTTGAATGCGATATGTGCCCAGTCGGACAGCTATCTGGAGTTCTGGAACGAGCGTCACCTGTGCACGTTGACCACGCTGCGGCCGAATGGGCGACCGCATGTCGTGCCGGTCGGCGTGACGGTGGATGTCGCCACTGGCGTGGCCCGCATTATCACTCGCAAATCAAGTCGCAAAGTGGCCAATATCCTCGCGGGTGGGGGTGAAGCCCGCGCAGCCCTGTGCCAGGTCGACGGCGGCCGGTGGGCCACGCTCGAAGGAGCGGCGGAGGTGTGCACCGACGAGGCTGTAGTCGAGGACGCGGTTGCCCGTTACGGAAAGCGATACGGCCGTACGCCGGCCCCGGACCCTGAGCGGGTGGTCATCCTGGTCTCGGTCGAACGGGCACTGGGCCAGACCTCAGGTGCCCGACCTCAAGCAGCCCAGGCCGCTGCGTAGCGCCAAGTCGCTTGCCGAGATGGCGGTGGGCGTGAGCCTGCGTAGATCATGAAGCTGTGGTGGCTGTGCGCGTCGGGGCCCATGGCATTGGTGTGTCCAGACCCTGAGCGTTACTCAGCCTGAGTTTTCCCCCAGGGTGATCGCCCGAAGACGGCTTCGGGCGCGGGGGCGCGTCCTACTCTGCCATCTGGTGGTGCCAGGTGAGGGACCAGCCCCACGGGCGCGGGCACCACCATGGTGGCGCAGTGACGGACGTTACGGGCGGGGGAACAACGCCGCGGGCGCGGGGACCACAGTATCCAGCGGGCGGACGGCCGCGCGGCTGGGGGACCAACCCCGCGGGCGCGGGGACCACAGGCGCCGACCTGCGGGTTTATTTGGGCAGGCGCCTGTTTTTACTCACTTCTCCAGATTCCGACATAGCTGGCATTATGTGCTTCTGGGGAACCCGGTCGGGCTCCACCCGGCTTGCCGCTTGCATCCCCGTCTCCTCTGGCTTCTGTTTTTGGGTCTGCGTCGGTCTGTCTGCCGCTGGACTTCCCCTGCTTGGCTTTGCGCCGTGCCGATGCTGGCCCTGTGTAGATCTTCCCGTGGCTTGAGCGTATTCGTGATCCCGGGAGTGGAGGGGGGATCGGTCCAGGTTGCGGCGCGGTGATGAGCCAGTTCGGAGTGCCACGTGGCAAGTCCTGGAGGGGTGCGATGCTGTTTGCCTTGGCAATCGTTATTTGTGCGCCAGGATTCCCGAAAAGACTTCGCTCGCGACCAGGCCATCTTTTCTGCGGTGCAGTACTAGGACGAGTCCAAAACGTCGGTTCGTCCAGACGTCGGCGGCCTCGGCGTGGGTCGCGTCCGTAACCTGATAACGCATCCCGTGCTGCTCGAACTGGTCAGCACTTGCGGTGAGCGCCGCGTAAGCGGTATCAGCCATGGATGTCATTTCTCATTCTCCGCCGGGAAGGTCGGATAACACCCGGTGCCGCGCACCTGATGTGGTGTGCGGCACCGGTCTGTTCATGAGTGGGGCTGACGTGCGGGTATTCATGCCCTGGCTGATCGTTCCCCGAGCCGCCGAAGATTCTTCCCCAACGTCTGCTTCCGTCGCCGGCACAAGCATGATTCGTTGCCGTATCTACAAGGAGAAGTCAGCTCGCGCACAAGCAGACCCTTGACGCTCGCCGTGGTGCCGGCGTTCTTCAGGGCCTGTCGACGGCAGGCTGGACCGCTGTCTTCGCCGGGGCGATGAAGACTCCTTCGGGGAGCGTGTCCGGTGTCAGTGCGCCGGGCGCGTCGGCACGGCCCGGCCCGGGTGGACCGCGAATGCCAGGGCCGTGCCCAGGACGTACGCGGCGACCGTCACGGTCCAGGCGGCCAGGTCCGGCATGTGCCGGCCCCACAGCGGGGCGGCTGAGTTGTCGATGGCCGCGATCAGTACCACCGCGCCCGCCACCAGGGCGACCGTGGTCCCGAGGCCGCGGCCGGTGGCACGCAGCGCCCAGCCCAGTCCGTACCCGAGGGCCAGGGAGAGGATGCCGCTGACGGTTCGGGCCACCGGGCCGGAGTCCGCCGCTATCGCCTTGAGGAAGAAGGCGGTAAAGGCCGCGACGCCGGCATATACCGCGGGCAGCAGCAGGTTGTTCGCATCGCCCGGGAGCAGGGCAGAATCGCGTCCCGGCCGGGCGAGCGCCGCCACCAGGCAGCTGCCGGCCACCATCAGCACGGCCGCGAACAGCCAACTGGTGGGCCACAGCCCGTCGAAGCCGTCCGCCTCCGGCTCGTGCGTGAGGTAAGAAGCCAGCAACAGCGCGGAGGGAACACCACCGACAGCCGCCATGGCCACGCCGGGCCGGTCGGTGAAGCGGCCCACCGTCGCGGCCAGCCCCACCAGGATCAGGATGAAAAGACCGACGCCCCACCATGTGTGGCCGGTGGTCAGCGTGTCCGAACCCGGCTCGACCGGAACGTTGGCGCGCGGGTCCCAGGGCATCAGCAGGAGGTAGGCACCTGCGGCTAGGGCGGCGGCGGCCGGGGCGGCCACGCGGGAGGCGGCGGGGCTGGTGCCGTTCATGAGGGTGTCTCCTGAGAGTGAAGGAAGAATTGAGAGGGAGAGCGAAGGGGGGGGCTGACGGCCCCGACGCTCGGAGGGGACTACGGGTGGGCTCCGGTGTGCCGGATACACCCCCTGCCCGGGGGAACGCCTTACGGTCGCTCCCCCGGGCGGGTGAGGTCAGCGGTTCAGAAGAAGGCGCTGTCTCCGAACTTGTTGACCGCATACCAGAAACCGTAGGCAGCGCCGTTGCACGCCTTCTCGGGCAGGTACATTTTCGGCTCGCAGATCCGCTTGTTCATATCGTATTTAAAGCGCGAGTCGATCCGGTCCTTGTTGTGCCGCGTCGTGCGCTTCTGCTTCTGGTAGTTCCGATAACCGAAGTCGTGCCGGGCACAGGGCCAGTAGAACTGGCTGCTGTAGTACGCCAGTGAAGGCCCGATGACGATGTAGCTGTACCACGGGGCCGAGCAGCCGTCGTCCTTCCAGATCAGGTCGGTGCGGTGGCCCTTCCGCTTCTTCTCGTCGCGGAAGGCCCACAGGCCCCGGTCGAAAAGCCAGTAGTCGGTGGCCGAGGCCTTCGAACCGCCGGGCGAGCCGTACGCGGTGATCCTCATCGGCTCGGAGAGCGGGGCCGCCGCACAGCCCATGCAGAGGGCGAGTTCGCTACCGGAACCGGTGACCTCCTGGCCGCTGAGCTGGTCGGCGAGGGCGGAGCCGGAGAGCTGGCCGCCGTCCTGCACGAGGAGGGCGCCGGTGCCGGGGCTGTACTGGATCTGGCCCTCGTTGGTGGCCTCGTTCAGCTCGATCGTCACCGAGCCGTCCGCGTCGATGGCCGCGATGCCGTTGAGTTCGTCGACCTCGGTGATCAGGGTGCGGGTGATACCGGCTGTGCCCTGGGTCCAGACCAGCTGGTCGGCCTCGTCGTAGTGGAACTTCTGGGTGTCCGCGACCGTCCAGAGCCCGCCCGAGCCGGTCTCGATAACCGCGCCGCGCTTACGGCCCGCCGGGTCCAGTGTCCAGGTCTGGCGGCGGTCGCCCACCGTCTGGCGCTGTTGCTGGTCGTTGGCGAAGTAGTCGGTGGTCAGTCCGTCGGGTGAGGCGGTCAGACGGCTGCGGCCGTCGTACACGTAGCCCGCGTCCACGATTCGGCCGGCCGAGTCGTAGGTGTGGCTGGTGGCGACACCCGTCGAGGTCGGGCAGCCGGTCACAGCGTTGCCGGTGGCCGAGGCCTCGCTCTTGCGGGTGCCGTTGGCGTTGTAGGTGTAGGTGTAGAGGGCGCAGTTGCCGGAGCCGTCCTGCGCCTCGGTCGCGCTGCGTACGAGGCGGCCTCCATTGTCGTAGGCGTTGACGGCGACCGTCAGGCCGGCCCGTTCGACCGTCTCCTTGTGTACCGAGGTGGTGCCGTTGCTGGCGAAGAAGGGCTCGGTCTGGCCGGTGAGAGTGTAGGTGCGGGCGACCGCTTCACCGTTGGGTGCGTTGGTCTGGCGCATCGTGATCCCGCCGGGCAGCTGTTGGCTGATCGTGAGGGCGTCGCCGTCGTACACGTTGGTGAAGACGCCGGCTGCGGAGTCCGTCACCTTGGTCGCCAGGCCCCGGGGCTCAGCGGTGGAGTCGTACTCGTAGGTGGTCGTGTACGGGGCGGAGCTCGCCGTCCGCACGGTCCGGTTCAGCGCGTCGTACTCGGTGGACGTGGTGGCGCCTTCTGCGTCGGTGTACCTGATCAGGCGGCCCAGCGCGTCGTAGGCGTTGGTCAGGGCAGCGCCGTCCGTGGTGGACGTCTTGGCTATCTTGCCGTTGCCCGCGTTGTAGGTGGTGGTGCTCTCCTGGACGGCCGCTCCGGCGTTGCCGGTGATGGTGGTCTTCTCCGGGCGGCCCGCCGTGTCGTACGTCGTCACGGTCGTGCGGGTGGTGCCGTTGCCGGTTTCGGTGACCTTGGCGATCTGGCCGTGCCGGTCGTACTCGGTGACCGTGGTCAGCCCCGCGGTCGGGTTGCCGTTGGTGCCGCTGATCGCGGCGGCCGGGGCAGTCTTGCAGACCAGGTCGGCCCATTCGGGACGGCTGGAGCAGTCACCCGTGCCACCCGCCGTCCAGTACGTGGTCACGAACGATGAGGCGTCGGTGCCGCTGCCGGCCGGGTTGGTGGTCAGCGTCGGACGGCCCATGGAGTCGTACTGGGCGGAGCGGGTCAGGGACAGAGCGCCCGGGTCCTCCGTCTTGGAGGTGGGCAGGCCCTTGTCCCAGTCGTACGCGGTCGAGTTGGTACGTACGTCGACCTCAGCGTAGCCAGGGACCTGCACGCCGGTCATCTCCTTGGTGACCTGGTGGTTCACCTTGGCGCTGCCGTTGGTGGGCCGGCCCTCGTCGTAGACGATGCGGGTGTGCTCGCGGGCGGGGAGCTCGCTTTCCGCCGAGACGGCCGGGAGCCCGCCGGTGGCGGGCAGCGGGGCGGAGACGCCGGTCAGCTTGAGCGGGCCCCAGGCCTCGATCTCACTGACGCCGTCCTTGCTGTACACGCTGGTGGCGGACAGCAGGTTGGCCCGCTCGGCGGTGGGCAGCGTGGCGATGCGCAGAGCGTCCAGCATCTCGGTGGCGCCGGAGGCCGTGCCCAGGGCCAGCTCGCGGTTGGCCGCGGTCAGTTCGCTGACGACGTTGCCGAAGGCGTCGTACTCGGTGGTGGAGATGTGTCCGCCGGGCTGCGCGGTGTTGACCTGGCGGCCGGAGGCGTTGGTATAGGTGATCGCGGCGCGCTGGTAGGCGGTCGCCGTCAGCTGGTCACCGCTGTGAGAGGCAGGCATCTGGTCGGAGGGGAAGACGGCGGTCGCGTCGGTCGGAACGTCGCGCTGACCCCAGTCGCCGACCTGGGTGGCGCTCATGCCGTATGGGGCGTTCGTACCGGTCAGCGGGACGTCGTAGACGATTCCGGTGGTCGCGGTGCCGTTGGTCAGGGTCGCCGAACCCTGCGTGAGGGTGGGGCGGGAGGCCTTGACGAGCATGCCGCCACCGGCCACGGGCGAGGCTCCGGCCGTGGCGTACGTGAAGGCCCAGGGCAGCACACCGGGCTCGGTGAACTTGGTGACCCGGCCGGCCGCGTCGTACTCGTACTCGGTCTTGAGCTCCGACGGCGTGCGCGGGTCCCACATCTGGCGCAGGCGGCCGTCCTGGTCGTACAGGTACGACACGACGTTGGTCACGGTCGCGGCGGTGGCGCCGGGGCCGGTGGCCCACAGGCGGATGCCGGAGACGCGGTTCGCGTAGTTGCCGAGTGTGCTGGTGGTGGCGGTGGTGGCTGGCGCGTAGAGGTACTCCAGGACGCGGCAGCCCTTGGTGGCCGGCGTGACTTTGCAGATGTCGACGGAGACGGCGCTGGTGTGGGTGACCAGGTACTTGGGGCGCGATACCTGCTTGGCGTTCTCGGTGACGACTGTGGAGAGCAGATAGGTGCTGGGGTTGGCCGGGTCGTCGGTAGGACGCGTGGTACTGGAGAGCTGCCAGGCGTCGGTGCCGGTCGGCTTGGTGAAGGTGCTGATGACGCCGGATGTGTCGGTCAGCGTGTACGAGCCGTTGGTCTGCTTGGCGAGGGTGAGGCCCTCGGCTCCGGGCTCGGGCTTCCAGCCGCCGGTCGTGGTGGCGGTAAAGCCGGTCCGCTTGCCGTCGCCGTCGGCAACGGTGGCGAGGGCAGTGCCGGTCTCGTGGACCGTGGACCACTTGCTGCCGGTGGCCGCCAGTTCCAGACCGGAGGACCACTGCGGGCCGAAGATCGCGGACTGGCCGGCTGCCTGGGAGCCCTGGCTGGGGCGGCGCGAGGAGGCGGTGCGGGTGATGGACATTCCGAAGACGGTGGTGTCGGTCGCGCCGAGCACGAAGTCGCCGGTGAGCGCGTTGAGGCTGCCGGGGCCGACCGGGAGCTCGGGGGCGGCGCCCGCGATACGGTCGACAGTGATGGTATTCGCAGGAGAGTTGTCGGTGGCAGTGCCCGCGGTGAAGACCGCGCGGATGTCCACGGGCCCGTCCTCGGCGAGGGTGTCGGTGATGTTCCAGGTCAGCGAGGCGGGCTTGCCGTTGATGGCCGGCGCGGGCCATGAGGTGAGTGCGGTGCCGTCAGCGGTTCGTGTGACATCCGCGACCGGGATATCGCCCCAGGTGTCGGTGTCGCCTCGCCGATACTGATAGCGGGCGGCCGTGTACGTGGTCTTGCCTTCAGAGGTCAGCTCCAGCCGCCGTGCCGGGCGGTCGCCGTCGTTCGGCGCGGTCAGCGACGCACCGGAGCCGGCGTAGAAGACGTATGCAGTCGCGGCTGAGACGTTTCCGGCCCTGTCGCGGGTCCTGACGCTGATCGTGTGCTTGCCCGCCCGGAACGTGATGGTGTCGGTCACCGCGGCACCAGTGGTGGCGTGGGTGCTTGCGGAGCCGCCGTCCAGGGTCCACACCACCGACGCGGTATCGGAGGGCGGCGGGGTGAATGTGAAGTCCCCGGTGAAATCCCCGTTCTCATCCGGCGTGCCCGTCCACGTGTTGGCCGGAAAGTCGGTCGAGGCGATGGATGTCGTGCTCGGGGCGGTGGTGTCGACTGTCAGGGTGCTCCACGCCGACCAGGCGCTGCCGTCTGTGCCGTCATGGGACAGAACCCGCCATTTGTAGGCACCTTGCGCCAGGACCGGAGAGGTCCATGAGAACGTGGAACCGGAGGCGACCTGAGCGGAGTCACCCGAGGTGATCATGGCGGTACCGGCAGAGTTCCAGACCTCGAAATGCCCGTACAGCTTGTTGCCGTCGGCATCAGATGCCTTTGCCTGCAGCGTCGGCGTCGTGTCATTGGTCGCCGCACCCGTGACCGGGGCGACCACGGTGGGCTTGCCCGGGTAGGAGTTGTACGTGACGGTCAGCTTGGGCGCGTAGCCGGAGGTGGTGTAGTTCGCCGAGCGGAAGCGCCGCCAGCTGGTGGAGTCGTTCTGGTCGGCGCTGCGGATACCGATGCCGTAGTTGGCGGCTCCGTTGGCCCAGTCCTGGACCATGGCGGTCATAGTCCAGTTGGACCAGTTGGCCGGGCAGGATGAGTTGTAGCCCCAGTGCCCGGTGTTGGTCGCCATGTTGACCGTGGTCAGCGTCGGCTCGGAGCCCCAGACAATCGCGTGGGAGTCCCAGGCGGATGTCACCCGGCGTGCCGTGGTGCTCGCACCTGTGGTGGCGCAGGTGGCGGAGTAGTAGTTGTACAGCGACATCGTCGCACCGGTGATGTGCTTGCCCGAGAACTTCGACACGTCGAACCTCAGGTAGGTGCGGGCCACGTGCGTGCCGGCGTCGTAGGAGCCCGATTTCAGCTCCTGCGAGCCGACCTGCGAGTCGAGGTAGTCCGGGTACTGGATCCAGGTGTCCGTGGTCACCGCGAGCGTCGAGGTGGGGTCGACCGTCACCGGATAGGTCGCGGTGGCCAGGAACTCCGGGGCCGGGGTGAGGACGAGGGTCTGTGCGCCGTCGTCGGCCGTTTCGATCTTCGTGTCGACCGGGGCCTGGTGCTCGGATTCACCGGAGGCGTCGTTTTTGGTCGCATCCCACATCATCGGCGCTGATGCCTCGGCCACCAGCTTCCCGCCGGAGTCCTTCAACAGCAGGTGCCCGGAATCTGCCTGGGACAGCTTCAGCCCGTCCAGGTCAAGCGGGATCCGGTAGGAGACCGCGTCATCGGGGGCCTTGTCCAGGACTACGTTCTGGGAGAACCCCTGGGCCAGCGCGGTGACCGTCAGCTTCTGGCCGCCGCCCAGGTCGTAGGACGCGGTGCTGTCCTTCACCGTCGGCGTGGGGAGCTTGTCCTCCCAGCCCAGGCCGAAGGACTTGTCCCCCTTGGACACCGACGCCAACTGCTTGTCACCGCCGTTGGAGACCGCAATGTCAGCTGACGTGGCCTCCGGCGTCAGATTGGCGCCGGTGTCGGACAACGACGTATCGATGTCCTGCCACGCGCCGTCCCGCTTTACCCGGATCGGCTCTGCGTAGGACTCAGTCTGCGACTCACCGCTCGGCAACGCCCAGGTCGTCGAATCCGCCGCCCGCTCCGACAGCACCTCGATCTTCCGGTCCTGCAACCGTGCCATCAACAACGCCGACGCCACATCGGTCGCCTCCGCGCGTCCCAATGGTTTCTCCGACGCCGACGTCATGGCAGCGGAGGATTCGTCGGTGGCGGCTATGGCCTGCCCAGTCGATTCCACGATCAGGGCTGTCTCGACAGCCAGCAGCAGGGACAGCGCTCCCGCTATCTGGCGCAGCCGTCTGTCCGCACGAGGTGCGGTGGACGATCTGAGCGGGCCGGGGGGCCTGCTGGTCAACCAAGAACCCATCACATCTCCTTCATCGGATCTCCTTGAGAGATCAATGGCGAGAGATCTACAGGCTCTGCATAGGCGGCGACCAGGTCTTGTCCATGGGATGGATCGCGATCGCCTCACCCAACGCCGAGAAAAACACCCAGAATAACCCGATTTAATCGGTTGAATTTCCGGTATGTCCTTATGGGTATGAGAATGATCCACCTTGCGTTAGTGAAACGTTCATCCTCAAACTGAACGGGCGCTGTCAGCCAGCTGGTGACCTTGGGTGAGGCGCGCTGACGGCGCTGCCTTGTGCTGAGGTGCGGCTGGCACTGGGTGAACAGGCCGTGTTCGGGCTCGGTGAGGATCCCGCGGATGGTGAGGTGGTTGAGCTTGGAGTGCCCTTCATCCTCCGTGAGCCGGCGCTCGTACCCGCTGTGGACCCGCACCGACAGAGCACCGCAGGCTGGCATCCCGCCCCGGTCACGCAGGCCCGTGCCGCCACCCGCACTTCGCCCCCGAACGGCCCCACGTTCGTCGTCCGCTGGCGTGCAGCCGGCGCCCGGAACGGCAAGCGGGAGTCTGAGGTGTTCGACGGCCTCCCGTCCGCTGAGAAGTTCCGTGACCTCGTGAAGGCGCACGGGGAGCACTGGCCGCCAGAGTGGAACCAGGGCCGCGGTTTCGTTGCAGACCGGCGCCGGAAGGAGACGGCAACCCTACTGTGCTGGGTTGGTGAACCGCCGGCTCACCATCGAGGGATCTCATCACAAGCTGTCCGGAGATGCTGTCACGGCAAGCGCGGCACCATCCACACGGATACCACGATGGGATGGTGGATAGAACTATCTCGGCGCGCTCGGCCTGGTTCCTCAACGCCATCGTGCTGTTGAACGCACGCTTACGCGTGGGCCGTCCGCCTGCTCGGTGAATTCCGGGTGAGCGAACTCACTTGTCGCAACATTCGAATCCGGCGCCTGGACGCAGCGCCTTAGTTGGCGCCATCGAGCGTTGAGTGATCAGGACCGCGCAACGGAACCAGTCCCCCAGAGCCCGGCGTCGTGTTTGGTGTTCGTGATTCCTTAAGGGGCATTGTGGAAGCTGATCCGCCGTGGTGGGCCATCATTGTGATTTCAGCCGGGGCGACGGTGGTCCTTGGAACCGTCCTGCTGTCTGTGATCGCCGTAGTCGCTCTCGGAGCAGGCTGGGCGAGGAGGAGATACAGCGGGCCGGCTCGGCGCCCCTGACAGAGTTGTCGGCAGGGCATCTGAGGCTTAAAGGGCAGGCTGAAACGTCAGGCGTCATGTTCGCCGGTCAGGCGTATCGACGGCTCTGATCAGCTCGGCGAGTTCCGAGGCGGTGGGCCGGTCGTCGGCATGCCCCAGGAGGATCGGGCGGAGCGTGTTCTGTAGCGCGGGCCACAGGGGTCTGTCGTCGAGGGGGAGCCGTCGGCTTGCGATGACGGCGCGGAGTTCGGCGCAAGTGAGCCGCGTCGGGTCGATCCCTCCTGCCCGGTAGTCGAGTGGCCAACGGGCCGTGACACAGGACCACAGAGTTCCGGCCAGGGCGTAGACGTCGGAGGCTGCGGTCGTGGGAACGGGATGTTCGGTCACGGCGAGGCGGGCGGACAGTTCTGGTGCGACGAGGTGGGGGATGCCGCCTCTGAAGGTGGCCTCCGGGGTGGAACCCGGCCGTAGCGCCCATGAGAGGTCGATCAGCCTGACCCCGTGGTCGGTGAGGACGCCGTGGTCGGGTTGCAGGTCGGAGTGGACCCACCCCATGGTGTGCAACGCGGCGACAGCCCGGCACAGGCCGTCGGCCGCTTCCAGCACGCCCGGCCGGTCGTGAGCGCCCTCGCGTACGGACCTGAAGACTTCCCAGACGGATGGGCCGTCCAGCCACGGGGTCACGAGCCACCCCGAGGCTTCGTCCTGCCCGGAGACCACCCCGTAGCCGGGCAGCAGGCCCAGGGTCTCCGCTTCCCGCGCGGTCACTGTCCGCACGTCCCCGTATCCGGCCTTCACCGCCACGGACCGGCCGGCGAGTCCGGTGGCCTTCCACACCGCTGCTCCACGTCGGTAGGTGATCTCCGTGAGTGCGACCGGCCCGCCGCAGGCGGTCTCCGCCGCCGCTCGCGCTTCCGCGGGGCAGGCCGGGAACCGGTCCGTGACCGCGCCGTCGTCCCAGGGAGCTTCGCCCAGGTGGTCGCTGCCTTGTTCCGTAGGCCCGATCATGTTCTTCCTGCTTCCCAGTAGAAAATACCCACAGAATGCCCCCGATCGTCGCGTCAGTAATTCTCCAGCGGTCGCGGAGATTGAAGGGGTGGTTGCCCCGAAGTGGCACGCTGATTTACCGCTCACCGTTTGCTTTTGGAGTGTGCCCGCGCACGACAAGCGCACCGTGCGTGTGAACGGCGTTGCGCGGCGCTCCTCCCGGCCTCCTCGCTCCGCACGCGCTCCATCGCGCCCCCTGTCGGAATGTATGACCTCACGAATTCGCCGGGTAGTTATTCGGGTGTCGAAGGCTGGGCTTACGTGCCGCGATCCGGAGCCCCCGGACGTGTGCGGCGCGCTCGCGCATGGGACCACTGGCGAAACGACTCCCAGAGAGCGGCATTCCGTGACACTGAGAGATGGGTATCGATTTCGGCGGGACCCTCTGGAGTTCATCGAGGACTGCGCTCGACGGAGCGAGACCGATGTGTTCCGGCTTCCGTGGGGTGCCTGGTGTGTGCGCGACACCGACCTGGCGCTCAAGGTATTGCGTGATCCGGCCTTCAACAGCGGGTTGTCCGGCTTCTTCGGGGACACGCTGCCCACACGGGCGGCCCAGGCCGGTCTCGGCCGCGCCGTTCGCGAAACGGTCCGTGCCCATGTGCCCACCTACGGCCACGACATGGCCCGGGCGGTGGACGGGATACCCGCCGTCAGCGCATGGCCCATGACCGGTCTCATGCTGGTTCACCGGGCCTCGGCGGATCTTCTTCTGCACCCTGGTGTACCCGCTTCGCTGGGGCTGCTGCTGAGGCGGTTCGTGAGGAGCGGCCTGGTCCGTTCCCCGAGGCTGAGGCACCGGGTACAGGCTGAAGCGCATCGCCTCAGGCTCGTGGAAGCGCTGACCGGACATGTCGCGGAGCGCCGGGCGGAGAGCGTCCGGGCACCTGCCCCAAGGGATGTGCTGGACGCGGTGATCGGCGCGTGCCCCGAAGAGGTCACCGACCGGACAGCGGCGCAGCTGTACATCATGCTGGTCGTCGCAATCGTGGGGCCCTTGGGCTACACGGTGGCGTGGTCGGTGCTGCTCGCCTGCCTGCATCACCGCCCCGGGGCATCGTGGCCGTGGCCCACCGACTGGATCACGCGCGAGGCGGCACGCCACCGGCCCGTGGCGTGGATGGTCGGCCGCCGTGTCCCCTCCCCCGCCCGGTACGGCGGGGTCGACCTCCGGCCCGGCACCACCCTCTCGGTCAGCCCTTACCTGCTCCACCACGACCAGAACCGCTGGACCGACGCCCAGCGCTTCAGCCCCGAACGCTGGGGCGAACCAGCGCAGCACGGCCCCTACCTACCCTTCAGCGCGGGCCCCTTCAGCTGCGCCGGCGCGGCGGTCGCACAGACCCTCGTCACCGCAACCGTGACCGCGCTGACCGCCGGAGCCCGTCTGTCGGTACGTGGTCGCGACATACGGACGGTGGTCACCGACGCCTCCATCCCGGGCCCCTTCGAACTCCAGCGGGCCCCTGCCCACTGAAACCCCCGAGACACACGAAGGAGGTGAATGGCCATGATCTCCACCCTCCGACGCATTTTCAGGAGCAGTCCCAGCAACAGCTGGTTCCGGGCCAGCTAGCCCGGTCCACCTGAACGGTCCGCACGTCCAGCACTGCGCGACGTGCGGACCACCGTTCGAACGTGTCACGCCTACGAGGCAACTGGACAAGTCGATCAGGTTCGGCTCGCACGGTGACTGCTGCTGCGGTTCAACCCGCTTGCGCGTTTGCCGGGGAGTGAGGTCGGAAAGCCTGTGATCCCAAGGGCGTGGGTGGATCGAGATTGCAGGAGCAATCCCGCGTGGCGCTGTGCCCATCAGTAGGCACAGCGGGTCGGGGGAGCCGGATCGGGCTGGATGTAGCGGGATGGAAACGGGTCCGACTCTCCTGGGCTCCACATGTTGAGACCCCTCCTGACCAGCGTTTCCGCAGGTCAGGAGGGGTCTTCTTCGCGTTTTGGTGGGCGGCGGGTGGGCGTGGAGTTGTCGTGTGGGGGCTCGGTCCGAGGTGCATCGGCCGGTGGTGGGGCGAGGGATTCGATGGGGCGGTGAGGGGGACGGAGTGCTTCGGTGACTTCGACCCCGCGGAGAAGATCGGCTTACCGGGCTGGGCAGAGTCGGATCCGGTCGGCGCCGGCCGGATTCGGATCAGGTTGTCCTGCGGCGGCGCACCGTCCGGCGTATCGCTGTCGGTGCGAATCCGGCGGCGGTGCTCAGCAGTACGGCTCCCGCGGCCAGCAGTGTGGCGCGCCAGGGCCAGGTGTCGCCGGACAGTTCCAGGTGGGCGGAGGGGTATTCGGAGAACTTCGCGGTGACCAGGGCTGTCCGGCGGTCGGCGTGTGCGGCCAGGTCGCGCAGTACCGGGTCGAAGCCGAACTCCGCGGGCCGCTTTCCCCCGCCGGGTAGCTCGACGGCGAGTCCGTTGCGCCGTGCCCAGGTGCGCAGTGGTGCGGTGACGGCTTCGGGGCCGGTGACGCCGGGGACGACGAAGCGGTCCACCCCGTGGGTGCCGCCGGTTGCCGCGCGGGTGACGAGGACCAGTCCGTGGCGGGTGGTGACGGTGTCGCGGGAGCCGAGGACGACCGTGCGTGTCGCGAAGGACACCCCGCCGTACGCCTCGAAGGCCGCTGCGGCGTCGATCTCGCCGACACCGTCGACCAGGCCGATACCGGTGGTGGGGCGCAGCCAGGGGAAGGCGGCGTTGAGCGCGTAGGGAAGGTCGCCGATCGCCAGGTGGTTGGCCGGGATCGCGGTGGGCCCGTCCGGGGTCCAGCCCGGGTACGACAGGTCCGCGCCGATACGGGCGGCCTCGCTTCTGCCCGCCATTTCCTCGACGACCTTCAGGGCGCCGACGGTGCCGGAGGTGATGCCCGCGGTGGTGGTCACCCGCTTGTCCTCGACGTACCGTTCGCCGCGTTTCCAGTGCACCTGGGGGTAATCGCGTTCCAGGGAGGCGATGTTGGACCAGAAGGAGGTCGCGTCGCGGCCGTCCAGCAGGCCGGAGGCGGCCAGCAGTTCAGAGCCCGCGCAGACACCGAGGACATGGGCGCCCTTGCGGTGGCGTTCGACGATCCACCGGCGCAGCGGCTGCTCCTCGTCGGCGGCGGGGGCGGTGACCGCCGGCACGACCACCACATCGGGCTCCGGCAGTGTGCCACTCTCCACTTCCGCCAGGGTGTGGTCGGGGAGCAGGTGCGCGCCGCCGGACATCGGGGAGACGCGGCGCTCGGCGGCGACGGTGTAGACGAAGAACTTCTCCGACTCGGCGAACACCTGGTAGGGCGCCAGGACGTCGGTGGTCACGGAGCCTTCGTTGCTGACGGCCACCGCCACCGTGATACGGCCCTGCGGCACCGCCCGGGCCTGTGGCAGGGACCGGACGTCGGGGGCGGGGGCGAAGCTGTCGGCCATGGACGCGTTCACCCCCGCGAAGGCGATACCGGCGAACGATGCCACGGACAGCACCGTGCCCATCAGGGCCCAGCCGGTGCGGCGTACCACCCGGCGGGCTCTGCTCATCTCGGACACAACAGTTCTCCATACGTTCGTGGGGTGTGCGGTCGCGGTCAGGCCGTCGGCCGGAGCTGTTCGCGCAGCCGGGAGGGCGAGGCGCCGAAGGCTTCGGCGACCAGGCGGCGCAGCTGGCGCGCGTCGCGGAAGCCGCAGCGGGCCGCGATCGCCTCCACCGTCAGTTCGGTGTCGGCCAGCAGGGTGCGGGCGCGCTCCAGGCGCAGCCGGCGCTGGTACGCGAGCGGGGTGATCCCGGTGGACGCGGTGAAGGCCCGGGTCAGACCGCGCGGGGACAGGTGGGCGAGCGCGGCGAGTTCCGGCAGGGTCGGGGCGGCGTCCAGGTTCTGGGCGAGATGATCCTGTACCCGGTGGACCGCGGGCTGGACGTGGTCGCGGTAGCGCAGGAACGGGCTGATCTGTGCGGCGTCGCCGTCCCGCCGCAGGTACAGCACCAGCTCGCGGACGACCGCCGCGGTCAGCTCCGGGCCGTGGTCGCGTTCGACAAGGGAGAGGGCGAGGTCGATGCCCGAGGAGACACCCGCGCTGGTACTGATCCGGCCGTCGTGGACGTAGAGCGCCGCCTCGCGGACGCGGGCAGCCGGATACCGCTCGCGCATCGCCGCGGTGAGCGACCAGTGGGTGGTGCACGCGCGGCCGTCCAGGAGGCCGGCCTCGCCCAGGACGGCGGCGCCGGTGCACACGGACGCCAGCCGGGCGCCCGCGGCGAAGGCGTCCCGTACCCAGCGCACGGCGGCCGGAGGCACCAGCCGGTCGGATCCGGTCAGCCGGGGCCCCGGGACGAGGACCAGGTCCCCACGCTCCGCCCGTGTCGTCGGCAACGGTGACAAGCCGGCCAGCCGCAGCCCCTGCGCCGACCGTACGCTCTCCGTCTCGGCGGCGTATTCCAGCCGATAACCGGCTCCCAGCTGGGCCGCGGTGTCGAAGACCTGGACCGGGCCGCCGAGATCCAGCAGGTTCACTTCGGGCAGTACCAGGACGATCACACGCCCGTTTCTCGTATCGCTCACTTCTTCAACGTAAGCGAGGAGAAGGGCGCCGACGAGGCGTCGTGGTGCCCCGCACCGGACAGATCCGGCACTTGCTGAGTGATGGTCCGCCGCCGCGGGTCATCGTGCCGCGACCACGGGCCTGTCCAGCAGCCCGGGGCCTGTCAGGCCGCGTGGGGGCGCAGGTGGGCGGCGCTGCGTCCCAGTCGGACGGCTCCGACCAGCGGGATCACCATGGCGATCAGGAGTATGCCGATGAGTTGCGCGGCACCGAGGCCACCGGTGAGAACGAACAGCGCGGCAGCCGCGGGGATCACCAGGAAGGGTGAGAAGGCGCAGAGGACGCCCAGGTGCTTGTCCCGCCTGGTCCATGCCGGCGAGCGCCAGATCCGCACGGAGGCGATGATGGCCACGACGATGCCGATGCCGAGGATCTCGAAGAGCGGGGCGGCCACCACCATCAGGACCAGGGTCAGCTTGGTGCGCGCGCTGCTTTCCGGCTGAAGCGGATTGACGCCGGGCTCTTCGGCGATCGCGGCGGCGGCGATCTCCCGGGGGGTGCCGAGCTGGTCCAGAGCCTGCTGGACCGCCGCGTCATCGGCATCCCGCGGCAGTACGGACTCGATGTGCTCGCGAAGGTCTGTCACCAGGTCACCGCGCCGGTCGCCGGACAGCACCGCCGCCTCCCTGTCGACCGAGGCCAGGTACGTGCGAACCAGCGGGTGGGTCAGGGCGTCGCTCATGATTCAGCTCCCGGAACGAGGAAACGGTCAACGGCATTACGGAAACCGGGCCAGTGCCCGGAGAACTCCTCCAGGGCCTGCCGGCCCTGGTCGGTCAGTTCGTAGTACTTGCGAGGCGGGCCGGTGGCCGACTCCACCAGGAACGTGTCCGCCAGGCCGCTTCTGCGCAGACGGGACAGCAGCGGATACAACGTCCCCTGGCTGGTCGCCATGACCGGTGTATCCGCGAGAGCCTCCAGCAGCTCCACCCCGTAACGCGGCCTGTCGCGCAGCAACGCCAGGACGCAGTACTCCAGCACGCCCTTGCGGAGCTGGCTCACACCGCGGGCCTCCGCGTCTTCTCTTGCATTGCCAGCTACCATGCAATGCATACTACCCGAACGGGAGCCGGAGCGGGAGCCGGAGTCGGCAGGGAGGGGCGGGGCCGGAGCGATGCTCCAGCGGGAACGTCCGGTTCTCGGTCATTCGGTGCGCAGGGCTGTCGTGGTTCTGGCTCTGGCGGCCCAGCAGGCCGGGGGCAGGGCGCCCAGGGTGGCGATGAGCAGGCCGCCGAGGGTGAGTGGCAGCAGGTGGGCTCCGTCGTACACGGCGAGGACGGAGTCGGGGAGGCGGAGCCCGGCGCTGTCGGCCATCGCGGGGATGACCCGGCCGTGCAGGGCCACGCCGAGCGGTACGCCCGCGGTGCCCGCGGCCAGGCCGGTCAGTGCTACCGAGGTGAGGACCATTGCGACGGTCTGCCGGGGGGTCATGCCGAGCGCTTTGTGGATGCCGAGTTCCCGGACGCGTTCGCGGGTGTCGAGCAGGACACCGCCCAGCACGCCGAGCGCGGCGACCGCGACGAGCATCAGGGTCAGGAGCGCGGACAGGGCGTTGAGGGTGACGATCATGCCGCTGCCGCGGTCGGGGCCGCCGGCCATCGCGGTGACGTGCAGCGGGGTCAGTTCCTTGTTCAGCGACTCGACATAACTGCCCACGTCCGTACCGGACATGACCGCGATGTGGTGGCTGATGTCCGCCAGGTCCGCGGGTGCGGCGGTGAGGTTCGCCGCGTCGGTGAAGACCCGCATGCCGTCGTAGCGCGGGTCGAGGACCTCGCCGACGATCCGGACCGTGACGGGATCGCCCAGGCCGTTCAGGGTGACGGTGTCCCCGGTCCCGGTGCCGGTGGCGGCCAGGAAGCCGGTCGGGACCACGGCCTCGCCGGGCCGGTCGAACCAGCGGCCGGAGACCATCGTGTAGCCGCCCCAGGACGCGTCGCCGGTGAAGGCGGTCACGGCGGTGGTGCCGGGGACGCCGGAGACGGTCGCCCGGGCCGTTCCGGCGCTGTAGTGCTTCCCGGTCCCGGAGTTGGCCCCGATCACGGCCGCGACCTCCGCCGGATCGGCGGCGGGCCGCTCGGCGTCGGGCCGCGCGCCGGGGGCCTCGGGGGCCGGTCCGCCGGGCCCGGTCCTCGGCGGCGGCGCGGCCACCGTCACATCGGCGGCGTCATGCGCCCTGGCCTTCGCCACCTCGCCGAGCGAGGCGCCCATCCCCACGGTGAAGGTGACGGCGACCGTGCCGAACAGCACCGCGGTCCCCATCATCAGCGCGCGGGCGGGCCGCGCGAAGGGCCGGGCCAGCCCCAGGGCGACCGGCAGGCCGAGCGGCCTCGGCAGCGGCAGCCGGCCGGCCAGGCGGACCGACCGGCGGACCGCCCAGCTGCCGCGTCCCGCCGCCGCGGTACGCCCGACGGCGAGCGCGTCGGCCGTACGGAGCCGCCCGGCGCGCCAGGCGCTCGCCCACGCGGTCGCCGTGACCAGAGCAAGCATTCCGGCGATCACCGTCAGGTCGACCCAGGGGGCGACGCCCGGGGTCGGGGAGCCGTAGACCTCTCCGGTCCCGGCCAGTACGGGTACGGCGAGCAGATGCCCGGCCGGGACCCCGAGCGCCGTGCCGACGGCGGCCGGGACCAGCGCCTGGCCGACGTAGGCGCGGACGACCTGGGCCGGGGTGAAGCCGACGGCCTTGAGGATGCCGATCCGGCGGGTCGCCGTGCCGACGGCCGACGCGACGACATTGCCGACGACGAGTACGGACATGACCAGGCCCAGAACCCCGAACGCGATGAGGAACGGCACGTAGAGGGCGGTCTCGCGCTCGGCGCTCTTCCTGACGGTGAGCCAGGACTGTTCGCCACGGGCCGCGCCCGGCGGCAGGTCCGCCGTCACGGCCGCCCGGCCCGCCGCGATCCGCGCGGCCGTGTCCGCGCCATCGAAGCGGTAGAGCATCTGATAGCCGCCGCTGCCGGGCGCGGTGAGCGCGGCCATCTGGGCGGGCACCACCCAGGCGTCCGCGGTCCGGGTGACCGAGCGGGCCACCCCGACCACCTTCAGCCGCGGGTCGCCGGCCAGCCCGGTGAAGGCGAGCCGTGTGCCGAGGACCGGGAAGAGCGCGGCATCGGCGGACAGCACGATCTCGCCGGGGCCGCTGGGCCACCGCCCGTCTGTCAGCGTCAGTACGTCAACTCCCTTGCCGGGACGGTCCCGGCCCGCCACGGTCATCGGCCACGCGGGCATGCCGCTGACGGGCCGCGGGCTGACCGTGGCCGTACGGTACGGTCCGGCCGCGGCGCTCACACCGCGCGCGTCCGCGGACGGGGCCAGCTGTCCGGCGCTGGCCCTGCCCGCGTCGTACTCGATGGTCAGATGCGCGCCGCGCTGCCGGGCGAAGGCGTCGTCGAAGGGGGCGCCGGAGACCGCGAGGAGCGTGCCGCCGAGCACGGAGGCGGCCACCGCCGTCATCGTGATGAGCCCGATCACCAGCGTCTGTACGCGGCGACGTGCCACCCCCGAGCGCACCGCCGTGCCGAGCGCGCTCATCGGGCGGCCTGCGTGGAGCCGGTCTCCGGGGCGGCGGTCTCCGTGGATCCGGTCTCCGTAGCGGCGGCCCGTACGGCAGTGCCCGGAGCGTCGTCGGCCCGTACCGCAGTGCCCGGAGCGGCGGCCGCCCCCACCCGGGTGTCCTCGGTGATCCGCCCGTCGGCGATCTTGACCGTACGGTGGGTGCAGGACCGGGCCAGGGCGAGATCGTGGGTGACCACGACGATGGTCTGGCCCTCGGCGTTGAGTTCGGCGAGCAAGCGGCTGACCTCCCGTCCGGCGGCCGTGTCGAGTGCGCCCGTCGGCTCGTCGGCCAGGAGCAGCGGCGGCCGGTTCATCAGGGCGCGGGCCACCGCGACGCGCTGCCGCTCGCCGCCGGAGAGGCGGCCCGGATAGGCATGGGCATGCCGGTCGATGCCGAGGCTCTCCAGGAGTCCCGCCGCGCGCCGGTCGGCCTCGCGGCGGGGCGTGCCGGCGAGCCGCGCGGGCAGGACGACGTTGTCGGCGACGGTCAGATCGTCGAGCAGGTTGAAGAACTGGAAGACCATGCCGATCCTCGACCGGCGGTAGCGCGCCGCCCGGGCCTCCCCCAGGGTGTCCACCCGTACGCCGTCCACGGTCACGGTCCCCGTGTCGGGCCGGTCGAGGCCCGCGATCAGATGGAGCAGCGTGGACTTGCCGCTGCCGGACGGGCCGAGGATCGCGACGGCCTCGCCGGGCCGCACGGTCAGCGACGCCTCGTGCAGCGCGGGCGGGCCGTCGTCGTAACGGCGGCTCACCTCGCGCAGTTCGATCACCGGCGTGGTCATGGGGGCTCCTTCGGTACGACGGCGGCTGGCCCGGTGCACGCTAGGAGCGGGACCGGCCGCCGCGCGTCGCCCGCCCGGACCCCTTGCCGTACCGCGCCGGGATGACCGTCCGAAACGTCATCCCCGCGATGTAGTCGACCGATGTACGCCGGGTGCCGGGAACGACCGCTGAGGCGGACTCCACGCGGCCGGGCGGCGGCGACAATGAACCGGTGATGAGCGTACGTACGGCGCCGGCGCGGCTGCGGGAAGCGGCGCGCGAGGCCGCCCGGGACGCCTGGCGCCCGACCGGCCCGCCGCCCCGGCTCACCCGCCGCGACCGGTGGTCGGATCTGCTCCTCGCGCTGGCGGTCGGCGGCACCACGGTCTACTACGCCGTCGACAACGCCGACAACGTCGTGGTGCGCGAGATCGGCGGCGTGGCGTACGTCATGTCGCGGCCGTCCGGCCCCGGCGGCCTGGCCTTCATGGTGGCCCTCGCGGCCGTCGCCTCCGGCGCGCTCGCGCTGCGCCGTCGCTGTCCGCTGGCCGTTCTGTGCGTCGTGACGACCGCGGCGCTGCTCACGCCGTACGCCGTGTCCCGGCTGACGTTCTACGCGTTCATCATCGCCGTCTACTCCGCCGCGGTGTACAGCCCCTACCGGGTGGCGACGCTCGCGGCGCTTCCGGTGGCGGTCACCCTCGTCGGTACGTCGGGCAACTCGGTGACCCCGATCGTGCCCAACGAGTACGTCGCCCTGCTGATCCTGGCCCCGATGGCCGTGGCCGCGGTCGGCCTGCGTACCTGGAAACTCCGTACCGACGAAGGCCGCGCCCGGCTCTCCGATCTGGAGCGCGAACAGGCCGAGGCCCTGCGGCGGGCGGTCGGTCACGAGCGCGCCAGGATCGCCCGCGAGCTGCATGACGTCGTCACGCACAACGTCAGCGTGATGGTCATCCAGGCGGGAGCCGCCCGGAAGATCATGCACACCTCACCGGAGCAGGCGGGCGAGGCGCTGCTCGCCGTGGAGGCGGGCGGCCGGGCGGCCCTGACCGAACTGCGGCACGTCATGGGGCTGCTCACGATGGGGAGCGGGGACGGGGGTACGGACGGAGCCGCCGATCCGGCGGACGAGGCGGCGGAGCTGGCCCCGCAGCCGGGCCTCGACCAGCTGGAAGCCCTCGTCGGACGGGTCCGGGAGGCCGGACTGGAGGTCGGCCTGACCGTGACGGGACCGCCCCGCGAGATACCGCCCGGCGTCGGACTCGCCGCCTACCGCGTGGTCCAGGAGGCCCTCACCAACACCGTCAAGCACGCCGTCGGCGCCACCGCCACCGTGACCGTCTCGTACGCGGCCGACGCGCTGCGGGTGGACGTCACCGACACCGGCGGACGGCCGGGAGCGGGCGCGGCCACCGGGAACGGCCGGGGCCTGATCGGACTGCGCGAGCGGCTGGCCGTGTACGGCGGAACCCTGCACGCCGGCCGGCGCGTGACCCGCGGCTACCGTGTCGAGGCACTGATCCCCCTGGAGACCCCGTGACCGAGCCGCAGTCGCAGTCGCAGTCGCAGCCACAGTCGCCGCCGCCGCAGCCGCAGTCGCAGCCGCCGCGTGTCCTGCTCGCCGACGACCAGACCCTGGTCCGTACCGGATTCCGGATGATCCTCGGCGCCGACGGCATCGACGTCGTCGCCGAGGCGACCAACGGGGCCGAAGCCGTCGCGGCGGCCCGCCGTACACGGCCCGACGTGATCCTGATGGACATTCGGATGCCCGAGATGGACGGCCTGGAGGCCACCCGCCGTATCCTCACCGGCGCACCGGACGAGCCCCGCGTCATCATCCTGACCACCTTCGACCTCGACCGGTACGTGTACGCGGCGCTGTCGGCCGGGGCCAGCGGCTTCCTCCTCAAGGACGTCACCCCCGAGCACCTGGCCACCGCCGTCCGCACGGTCCGCACCGGCGACGCGCTCCTGGCTCCGGCCATCACCCGCCGCCTCGTGCAGCGCTTCGCCCGGCGCGACGGCGACACCGCCGGCCTCCACCGCGATCTCGCCGCCCTCACCGCGCGCGAACTGGAGGTCTTCGGCCTGCTCGCCCGCGGACTGAGCAACGCCGAACTCGGCGCACGCCTCCAGCTGGCCGAGGCGACCGTCAAGACGCATGTCTCCCGTATCCTCGCCAAACTCGGACTCCGCGACCGCGTCCAGGCCGTCATCGCCGCCTACGAGACGGGGCTGATCAGCGCCGGCGACGAACGCGGGGCCGCCGGGGATTAGCCGCGAGCGGGGGTTCTGCCAGGCGGCTCAGTCGGCTCAGGCGGCTCAGTGCGCTCAGGCGGCTTCGGGGGCGAAGGCGCCGCCGGCGGTGAAGGCCAGGGCCGCGAAGCGTTCGCCGATACGGCGGTGGGCGGCGGCGTCCGGGTGGAGCCGGTCGGGCAGGGGGAGTTCGGCGAAGTCCGCCTCGCCGTACAGCTCGCGGCCGTCCAGGTGGCGCAGGTTCGGGTCGTCGGCCGACCGCTGCTCCACGAGGCGGGCCAGTTCGTCCCGGATGACGTTGAGGGTCAGCTTGCCGGTGGCCCGTTCGGCGGGGTCGCCCGCGGCCCGGAACCGGAGTCTTCCCGCGCTGAGGTCGCTGGGGTCGCCGGGGTCGCTGAGGTCGCTGAAGTCCGGGGCGCTGGGGCCGGGGGTGTCCTCGTGGATGGGGCACAGGATGGGGGAGACGACCAGGATCGGCGTGGTGGGGTGGCCCTCGCGGAGGGTGTCGAGGAAGCCGTGCACGGCGGGGGTGAAGGCGCGCAGCCGCATCAGGTCCGTGTTGACCAGGTTGATACCGATCTTGAGGCTGATCAGATCCGCCGGGGTGTCCCGCAGGGCGCGGGCGGTGAACGGGTCGAGCAGGGCGCCGCCGCCCAGCCCCAGGTTGATCAGCTCCACCCCGGCGAGGGAGGCGGCGAGCGCGGGCCAGGTGGTGGTGGGGCTCGCGGCGTCGGAGCCCTGGCTGATCGAACTGCCGTGGTGCAGCCACACCTTGCGGCCCCGGTCCGGTACGGGCCCGACGGGGGCGTCGGTGCGCAGGGCGACCAGTTCGGTGGTCTCGTTGTGCGGCAGCCAGATCTCGATGTCCTTGACGCCGGCGGACAGACCGGTGAAGCGGAGGGTGCCGGGCGGGCCGGGCCGGTGCTCGGCGGTTCCGGTGGTCATGTCGACGGTCAGGGTGCTGCCGCCGGTGACGGTCGCGGAACCGGCCGGGCGACCGTCGACGAGCAGGTCGTACACGCCGTCCGGGCGGGGCGGCGCGCCGACGTAGACCCGCTTGGTGGGCAGGGTCTCCAGCTCCACGGCGGTGGCCCGGGTACGGAAGACCAGCCGTACGCCCGAGGGCTGGGACTCGGCCATGGCCAGCTGCCCGTCGGCGCACTGGGCGCGGGCGCGGGCGGGCAGCCGGTGCGGCAGCACGCCGTGCGCGGTCTGCTCCAGATCGAGGGCGCCGCGCAGGAGGTCGGCGGTGATGGGGGTCGTGATGTGGGGCGTGAGGGGCGTGGTCATGTCTCTGCCTGCTGATGTGGGCGGGAAAGGGGTGGCCGGGGGGTGATCAGGGCGCGGGCCAGGCGCGCAGCAGGGCGTCCAGCGCGTCGAGGATGCGGGCCCAGGTCTCCTGGGGGTCCGGGGCGCTGTGGCTGAAGCCCCCGGCGGCCTCCAGGCTGACGTAGCCGTGGAAGACGCTGCCCAGCAGCCGGACCGCGTGCGTCTGGTCCGGCTCCGTGAGGTCGTAGCCGCGCAGGATCGCCCGCATCATCCGGGCGTGCCGGACACCGGCGCTGGCGGCGGCCGTCTCCGGGGGCAGCGGCAGCCGGGCGGCGGTGTAGCGGCCGGGATGCTCCCGGGCGTAGTCGCGGTAGACGTTCGCGAAGGCGGCCAGGGCGTCCTTGCCGGCCCGGCCGGCCAGCGCGGCGGCACCGCGGTCGGCGAGTTCCCCGAGCGCTACGTGCGACTTGCGGTGCGCTGATCATGGAATCTGCTGGTCCGCATGTCTGGTTGGACCGTACGAGTGGTGTTCATCAGAAGAACTATGTATGCGCGGCGTAGGTCCCGTTATTCCCGAGATGCGCATCCATCATGACGGAGGTAGGGAGAGCGCTCAGCCCGAGCGCTCCGCATCCCGTTCCGCGCACATCCCGCAACTCCGCACCTCGACACCGAAAGCGAGGGGTCATGGCCGCCCTCAAGGTCAAGAAGCTCTGGACCGTCTTCCTCACCGCGTTCTTCGCGGTGCTCGCCTCCCTGGGCCTCACCGCCCCGGCCACCGCCGCCGGCGCCGCCGCGCAGCAGCCCGCCGACCAGCCCGCCGGCCGGCCCGCGCAGGCGCCCGCCGCCGCGGCGCGCCACAGCGCCGAGCCGGGTACGGCCCGATGGGCGGCCGTACCCAGGGCGCTGCCGCGGGACCGGTCGCTGCCGCCGACGATCAAGCAGCGCATCCGCGCCGAGGCGCACGGTTCGTCCCCGTCGGTCCGTCATCTGCCCGCCGCGGCGCCCAGCGAGACCGACGCAGCCCTGGCCCGCGAGAACGCGTACGCCGCCGACGCGGCGCTGGTCGCGGCGGCGGCATGAGGCGCCGCGCGTCTCGGGCTCAGGGGTGGTCGCCCCGGTGCCGGTCCCTTTCCGCCGCGCGTGCCTCGGCCGCGTCGAGTGAATCCGCCGAGTCCCCCGTATGCGCCACATGGCTGCCGTCCACGGACGTCAGCGGAGCCCGCTCCGAGACCTCCGTCGCGGCCGGCGGCTCCACCAGCCAGTCCGGATTCGCCTGCTTGTCCCACCACTTCCACGCGACGAAGGCCCCGCCGGCCAGCGCGCCCAGGACCACCACGCGCTTGGTCACCCGGCCGGCGCACGCCCGCCGCTCATGCTTCTTCACCAGCTTCCGGATCTCCCCCGGCGTGACCTGTCCGCGCAGAGCGGCCAGCGCCGCCGCCGAACGGGCCGCCGCCTCCTCCGCCACCGGCTGCGCGGTGGCGACCGCCTGGCCGACCCGCGGCACCGTGTAGTCCGCCGCCTGACGCGCGGCCTTGCGGGCCCGGTCGGCGCCACGGTGCGCGGCCTTGTCCAGCTTCGGGGGCACCCGGGGCGCCACATACGCTCCGTACTGACTACGGGCCTGGTCACGGGCCTGCTGAGCGGCCTTCGCCATCACCGGGGCGAGCCGTACGCGCGCCTCGTGCGCGTATACGACGGCGTGTTCCCTGGCCAGAGCGGCCTGTTCTTTCGCCGTATCGGCGTAGGGCGCCACCGCTTCCGCGGCGTGCTGCACGCTCTCCTTCGCCGAACCGGTAGCGGCGCGCACGCTGTCCATGCGGTTCACAGGATCGTCCTCCTTCGGTGGCGTTCCGTTATGGCGTTCCGTGTTTATTTCGCCTGTCCACCCTTTTCGAAATCATGCACGGCCCACCCGGCCCCGGCACGCGGTACGGGCTATCCGGGCTATACCCGACCTCTCGGCACAAGGAGGAGCGGGCACTTCGGCATGCCGTCCCGTGCGAGGATTTCGGGAGCATCAGCGGAGAACTTACGGAAGGCACCCCGTGGCCGAGCAGCTTTACGCCACCCTGAAGACCAGCCTGGGCGACATCGAGCTGAGGCTGCTGCCGTTCCACGCGCCGAAGACGGTCAAGAACTTCGTCGAGCTGTCCCAGGGCGAGCGCGAGTGGGTCAACCCCGAGACCGGGCTGAAGACCACCGACCGGCTCTATGACGGCACCGTCTTCCACCGTGTCATGGGCGACTTCATGATCCAGGGCGGCGACCCGCTGGCCAACGGCACCGGCGGTCCGGGCTACAAGTTCCCGGACGAGTTCCATCCGGAGCTGGCCTTCACCAAGCCGTATCTGCTGGCCATGGCCAACGCCGGGCCCGGCACCAACGGCTCGCAGTTCTTCATCACGCTGTCGCCGACCACCTGGCTGACCGGCAAGCACACCATCTTCGGCGAGGTCGCTGGCCCGTCCGGGCGGAAGGTCGTGGACGCCATCGGCCGTACGCCGACGAACGCGGGCACCCACCGGCCGCTTCAGGACGTCGTGATCGAATCGGTCGTCGTCGAGACGCGCTGACGGCGGACGGCTGACGGCGGACAGCGGCCGAATGCCGGACCGCCGTACGCCGGAACTGCCGACCGCTGACCGCTGACCGCCGACCACTGACTTTCCGGGGTACGGGAACCTCCCGCCCCGCCCGTCCGTAGTGGTTACATACCGGACGGGCGGGGCGGTGTGCTGTGCCCTGCCGTGCACAGTCCGCCCGCACGACCCGCCGTTACGAGAAAGACCGAGGGGACCGATGGACCACCCGCCAGGCGGCCACGGAGGCCAGGACCAGTCCGCCGTCAACCAGCCCATGCCCAGCTGCTACCGGCACGCCGACCGGGAGACGGGCATAAGCTGCACGCGCTGCGACCGCCCCATCTGTCCGGCGTGCATGATCAGCGCCTCCGTCGGCTTCCAGTGCCCGGAGTGCGTCGGACAGGGTTCCGGTACGGGCCACGCGCCGGGCGCGAACCGGCCGCGCAATCTCGCGGGCGGTACGGTCGTCGCCGACCCCCGGCTGGTCACGAAGATCCTGCTGGGCATCAACGCCGCGGTCTTCGTCGCCGTCCTCGCCGTGGGAGACCGGCTCGTCGAGGATCTCTTCCTCATCGGCTATGCCCGTGGCCCGATGTTCGAACCGATGGGCGTCGCCGACGGCCAGTGGTACCGGCTCTTCACGGCGATGTTCCTGCACCAGGCGATGATGCACTTCGCCTTCAACATGCTCAGCCTGTGGTGGCTCGGCGGGCCGCTGGAGGCGGCGCTCGGGCGGGCGCGCTATCTGGCGCTCTATCTGATCTCCGGACTCGCCGGCAGCGCCTTCACCTATCTCATCGCCGCGCCGAACCAGCCCTCGCTGGGCGCGTCGGGCGCCGTCTTCGGGCTGCTCGGGGCCACCGCCGTGCTGATGCGCCGGCTCAACTACGACATGCGGCCGGTGCTGATCCTGCTCGGGCTGAACCTGGTCTTCACGTTCACCTGGTCCGGCATCGCGTGGCAGGCGCATGTGGGCGGGCTGGTGGCCGGTACGGCGATCGCCATAGCCATGGTGCACGCGCCCCGCGAGCGGCGGGCGCTGGTGCAGTACGGGGCGTGCGGACTGGTGCTGCTCGCGTCGCTGATCATGGTGGTGGTCCACACGGCTTCGCTCACCTGACCGGTCAGATACGCGCGAACGAGCCCGTCCGGGAAAAGTTGTCCACAGACCGTGGCAGATCTTGTGCATTGTGTGGGGAACGTGCGTGCCCCCTGTCGCCGGTACGGGTCTGACCAGCGGCGACAAGGGGCAATCGCTTCACCGGGATGGTGGACGCGGTCACACCGGCGTCAACATCCCGTGGAGTTATCCACAGATCTTCTGACCTTTTCCCCCGCTTGTGGATAACGATGTGGACAAGTCGGGGGTGAGCTTGACGGCCGGGGTGCGGACCGGCTACTTCCACTGCGTGGAGACGCCGAACCCGGCGGCGATGAAGCCGAAGCCGACCACGATGTTCCAGTTGCCGAAGCTCTTCACCGGCAGACTGCCGTCCGTCACATAAAAGATGACGATCCAGGCCAGACCGACCAGGAACAGGGCCAGCATGACCGGGGCCACCCAGCTCCTGTTGGTCAGCCTTATGGCGGTCGCCGTCCTGGCCGCCGGAGGCGGCGTGAAGTCGGCCTTCTTGCGGATACGTGACTTCGGCACGAGGGACTCTCCTGTCGATGCGCTGCGTGACCGCGCAGGGGACTGTAAACGGGTGACCGCGGGCGGGGAGCAGGGGGATCACCGCCGCCCTCGGGCGTCCGTTAGCGTAGTGCTTCCGCGGCGCCTAAGGAGATAAGGGTACGTTGAGCAATTCCGCCGACTTCCCCCCAGGGCCGGTCCGCCGACGGGTCCGGCGACCCGTCCGGCTGCTCACCGGCGCCGTCTTCGCGCTGGCCGGGCTGATCTTCGTCACGAGCTTCAACACGGCCAGGGGCACCAATATCCGTACGGACGCCTCCCTGCTGAAGCTCTCCGATCTGATCCACGAGAGGGACCGGAAGAACGCCGAGCTGGGCGACTCCACGGCCGCCGTACGCCGCAAGATCGACGCCCTCGTCAGCCGCGACCACGGCTCCTCCGAGGCCGAGGAGGCCAGGCTGCGCGCCCTGGAGACCTCCGCGGGCACCGAGCCGCTCACCGGCCAGGGACTCACCGTCACCCTCAACGACGCCCCGCCGAACGCCGTCGCGAACCCGGGCTACCCCGATCCGCAGCCCAATGACCTCGTGATCCACCAGCAGGACCTCCAGGCCGTCGTGAACGCCCTGTGGCAGGGCGGCGCCGAGGGCATCCGCGTCATGGACCAGCGGCTGATCTCCACCAGCGCCGTACGGTGCGTGGGCAACACCCTGATCCTCCAGGGGCGCGTCTACTCCCCGCCCTACAAGATCACCGCTGTAGGTGACCGCGGGGCGCTGCGCAAGGCGCTCGACGACTCCCCGGCGATCCAGAACTACCAGCTGTACGTGAAGGCGTACGGCCTCGGCTGGCGCGTCGAGGAGCGGAGCAAGGAGACGCTCCCCGGCTACACGGGCACGGTGGAGCTGCACTACGCGCAGCCCGTCGGGTAGCCCGCCTCTGTGACGAAGAGCAAGTCCCGAACGTCCGTACAGCTGCCCCGTGCACCGCCCATGTGTCCGTGCGGCCCTCTAGTCTGGTGCGGTACCGCCGGGCGCGGTACCGAACGGAAGGGACAGCATGTACGGCTGGATCTGGCGGCATCTGCCGGGCAACGCGTTGCTGCGGGCGTTGCTCTCGCTCGTATTGGCGCTGGCTGTCGTCTATGTGCTGTTCCAGTACGTGTTCCCGTGGGCGGAGCCGCTGCTTCCGTTCAACGACGTGACGGTCGACGGAGCGGGGGCGGCCCGATGAGCGCCCGGATCCTGGTCGTGGACAACTACGACAGCTTCGTCTTCAACCTCGTCCAGTACCTCTACCAGCTCGGCGCCGAGTGCGAGGTGGTGCGGAACGACGAGGTGGCCACCGCGCACGCGCAGGACGGCTTCGACGGCGTGCTGCTCTCCCCCGGCCCCGGTACGCCCGAACAGGCCGGTATCTGCGTGGAGATGGTCCGCCACTGCGCGGCGACCGGGGTGCCCGTCTTCGGCGTCTGCCTGGGCATGCAGTCGATGGCGGTGGCGTACGGCGGTGTCGTCGGCCGCGCCCCCGAGCTGCTGCACGGCAAGACGTCCCCCGTCACCCACGAGGGCAAGGGCGTCTTCGCCGGGCTGCCCTCGCCCTTCACCGCGACCCGCTACCACTCGCTGGCGGCGGACCCGGCGGAGCTGCCGGCCGAGCTGGAGGTCACGGCGCGGACGGCGGACGGCATCATCATGGGGCTGCGCCACCGTGAACTGGCCGTCGAGGGCGTGCAGTTCCACCCGGAGTCGGTGCTGACGGAGTACGGGCACCTGATGCTGGCCAACTGGCTGGCGCAGTGCGGTGATCCCGGCGCGGTGGCCCGCTCGACGGGCCTGGCTCCGGTGGTGGGCAAGGCGCTCGCGTGACGGGACGCCGTCGCGGGCCCGACGCCGGTCACGGAGCCCCGTACGGGCAGGGCGGTCCTTACGGACAGGACGGTCCGCCCGGCGGGCTGCCGGACGCGGGCGCGTACGAGGCGGCGGTGGACGGCTTCGCCGACCCGCTGAACGATCCGCTTCCGCTGGCACCGGCGCCCCCGCTTCCCGCTCAGCCCGCTTCCCCGCTCCCGGCCCAGCCGCTGCTCCTGCCCCCGCCGGTGGAGCCGGGGTCGGGCCGGCACCGGGGGCCCCGGAAGACGCCGCCGGTCGGGGCGGGCGCGCCGGCCGTGTCGGCGCCCGCGCCCGTCGTACCCGTACAGCCGGGGCCGTCCGGGCCGCCTGTGCCGTCCGGGCCGTCCGGGCCTTCCCAGGAGTGGTCCGGGGACTACTACCAGCAGTACGCGACGGACGCGGCCCAGGCGCCCACGCAGTATCTGCCGCCGGTACCGCCGATGCCGCAGACGCGGGAGACCCCGCCGGTTCAGCGGGCGCCGCGGGCCCCGGGTCCGGCTTCGGCACCGGCTTCGGCACCGGGTCCGGGTCCTGCTTCGGGTCCGCCTCCGGTGGCCCCGCGGCCCGGGCGGGCCCCGCAGCCGGAGTGGTCGGGGCCGCCGCCCGTGCCGGCCAGCGCCGTGCTCGGACAGACCGCGCCCATGCCCGTCATACCGGCGCCCGAGGCGCGCCCGCCCGCTGCCGGGCCGGTGCCCGGGGCCGCTCCCGCCGCCGCCGGGGGCCGCGCCGAGCGGCGTAAGGCCGCCAAGGGCGGTAACCGGGGCCGTAAGCGGCCCGAGAACGAGCGGACGGGGTCGGAGACCACGGCCGCCTCCGGGGCCGGGCAGGGCCCCTCCTACGGGCCTGACGACGCCGGGCCCATCGCGCCGACCGGGATGTCCGCCGGGACGGGCGCGCGCCCGCTCTCCCGTATCGAGGCCCGCCGCGCCGCGCGCGCCCTCAAGGAGAGCCCCGCGGTGATCGCCAGCCGGGCGGTCGGCGAGCTGTTCATCACCTTCGGCGTGCTGATGCTGCTGTTCGTCACGTACCAGCTCTGGTGGACGAACGTCGCGGCCGACGCGTACGCGGGCAAGCAGACGAACAAGATCCAGGAGAGTTTCACGAAGAACCGCACGGCCGGGGCGTTCGCGCCGGGCCAGGGCTTCGCCATCATGCACATCCCCAAGCTGGACGTGGTCGTTCCGATCGCCGAGGGCATCAGCAAGTCGAAGGTCCTGGACCGCGGCATGGTCGGCCACTACGCCGAGGGCGGCCTCAAGACGGGGATGCCCGCGGACAAGGAGGCCAACTTCGCGGTCGCCGGGCACCGCAACACCCATGGCGAGCCGTTCCGCTACATCAACCGGCTGACGAGCGGCGACAAGATCATCGTCGAGACCCGGGACGCGTACTACACGTACGAGATGACCAGCATCCTGCCGCAGACCCCGCCGTCCAATGTGAGCGTCATCCAGCCCGTGCCGGTCGGCTCCGGTTTCACCGGCCCCGGCCGCTACATCACGCTGACGACATGTACCCCGGAATTCACCAGTACCTACCGCATGATCGTGTGGGGCAAGATGGTGGACGAACGGCCGCGCAGCAAGGGCAAGCCAGACGCTCTCGTCAGCTGACTCGTCAGCTGGGCCCGGGGCCGGACCGACCGGAATCACGACAGGGACGGGGACGGGTGCGGTGGCAGCGAGTACCGATCACGACGGGCGGACCGGCGTGCCGTCACCACCGCCCGTCCCCCGGCCCCGGGGCCGGGGCCGGATCGCGCGGGTGGTCAGCGTCTTCGGTGAACTGCTCATCACGACGGGCGTGGTGCTGGGCCTCTTCGTCGCCTACTCGCTGTGGTGGACGAACGTCCTGGCCGACCGCGAGGCATCGAAGCAGGGCGACGACGTACGCGACCACTGGGCGCGGGAGGACGGCGGCGGTGGCGGCGGGAAGAACACGCCCAGGTCCTACGACGAGGCGGACGGCATCGGCTTCCTCCATGTCCCGGCGCTGGGCGGCAGCGAGATCCTGGTCAAGAAGGGCACCAGCACCGAGCTGCTGAACAACGGGATCGCCGGCTACTACACGGATCCGGTCAAGTCCGCCCTCCCCTGGGACAAGAAGGGGAACTTCACGCTGGCCGCGCACCGCGACGGGCACGGCGCGCGGTTCCACAACATCCACAAGATCCGGACGGGCGATCCGGTCGTCTTCGAGACGCGCGACACCTGGTACATCTACAAGGTCTACAAGGAGCTGCGGCAGACGTCGAAGTACAACGTCGACGTCCTGATGCCGGTGCCCAAGGAGTCGGGCAAGACCAAGCCGGGCCGCTATCTGACCCTGACGACCTGCACGCCGATCTACACCTCGGACTACCGCTACATCGTCTGGGCCGAGCTGGACCGTACGCAGAAGGTCGACAAGCAGCGGACGCCGCCGCCGGAGCTGCGCTGAGCTGAGCTGAGCTGATACGAAGAGGCCCTGTCCGCCACCACCGTTGACCGGTGGGGGGACAGGGCCTCTCGGCTGCCCGCTGCGGGGGCCGGGGCCTCAGCCGAACAGGCCGCCGCCGCCGTTGTTTCCGCCGCCGTTGTTGCCGTTATTTCCGTTGTTCCCGTTGTTGTTGTCGTTGTTGCCGTTCTGGCTGCCGAAGACCTTGAGAGCGACGGTGTCACCCTTGTTGACCTCGGTGCCGGAGCCCGGGTCGGTGCTGAGCACGCGGGCGTCGTCCGGGGTGCCGTCCGGGACGGAGACCTGGAGGCCGAGGGCCTGGAGCTGGTTCCGTGCCTCCGAGACCGTCGGGAACCGGAAGTCGGGGATGGTGACCTTCTCGGGCTCCTCCTGCTTCGGGCCGTTGGAGATCTCCAGGGAGACCTGACTGCCCTTCTCCGCCTTCGAGTTGCCCGACGGGGTCTGCTTGACGACACTTCCCGCCGGCTGATCCGAGTCGACCTGGGTCGGCGAGACGGTGAAGCCGAGGCCGGTCAGCTGCGACTGAGCGTCGGTCAGCGCGTTGCCGGTCACGTCGGGCACGGTGACCTTGGCCTGCTTGGCGATCGTCAGCGTGACCGTGGTGCCCTTCTCGACGTCCTTGCCGCCTTCGGGGTCCTGGCGCAGGACCGTCCCCGGGGTGGCGCTGTCCGACTCCTCCTCCTCGGTCTTGACGACGAAGCCGTCCCGTTCGAGGTTGTCGGTCGCGCTCTGCTGCTGCTTCTCGGTGACGTCCGGGACCTTGACCGTCGGAGCGCCCTCCGAGACGACGACCTCAATGGTCTCGCCCGCGTCCACCTTGCCGGTTTCGGGGCTCTGGCTGCAGATGGAGCCCTTGGGGACGTCGCAGCGCTTGGAGTCGGACTCCTTGATCTTGAGGTCCGCGTTGGTCGCGAGCGTCTCGGCCTCGGCGAGCGTCTTGCCGACGAGCTGCGGGACATCCACCTGGTTGACCTTGTCGCCGTCGCTGCCGTAGAGCGCCTTGCCGATGAGGATCGCGCCGACGAGCACCAGTATCCCGGCGACCGCGAGGAGCACGGTCGAGGTGCTGGACTTCTTCTGGTTGCCGCGGCGGCGGGCCGGGCGGTCGTCGTAGCCGTCGTAACCGCCGTCGTCCGGGTTCATCGGCGGGATCAGCGAGGTCGGGGCGCCGTGGTGGCCTTGGTGCATCGCGGTCGTCGGCTGGTCGCCGTAGCCGCCGTCGTAGCCGACCGCGCCCATGGCGGCGGTGGCGGCCACGGGCTGGCCGTCGAGGCACGCCTCAATGTCGGCGCGCATCTCGTCGGCCGACTGGTAGCGGTACTCCCGGTCCTTGACGAGCGCCTTGAGGACGATCGCGTCCATCTCGGGCGTGATCTCGGGGTCGAAGACGCTCGGCGGCTGCGGCTCCTCCCGTACGTGCTGATACGCGACCGCGACCGGGGAGTCCCCGATGAAGGGCGGCCGGACGGTCAGCAGCTCGTACAGCAGGCAGCCGGTGGAGTAGAGGTCGGAGCGCGCGTCGACCTGCTCGCCCTTCGCCTGCTCGGGCGAGAGGTACTGGGCGGTGCCGATGACGGCGGAGGTCTGGGTCATCGTCATACCGGAGTCGCCCATGGCGCGGGCGATGCCGAAGTCCATGACCTTGACCTGGCCGGTGCGGGTCAGCATGACGTTGGCCGGCTTGATGTCGCGGTGGACGATGCCGTTGCGGTGCGAGTACTCCAGCGCCTGGAGGATGCCGACCGTCATCTCCAGCGTGCGCTCCGGCAGCAGCCGGCGCCCGGAGTGCAGCAGCTCCCGCAGGGTCGAGCCGTCGACGTGCTCCATGACGATGTACGGGAGGGACACGCCGTCGACGTAGTCCTCACCGGTGTCGTAGACCGCCACGATCGCCGGGTGGTTGAGGGAGGCCGCGGACTGCGCCTCCCTGCGGAACCGGGCCTGGAACGACGGGTCGCGGGCGAGGTCCGCCCGCAGGGTCTTCACGGCTACCGAGCGGCCGAGCCGGGTGTCATGGGCGAGGTAGACCTCCGCCATGCCACCACGGCCGAGCACCGAGCCCAGCTCGTACCGGCCGCCGAGGCGACGCGCCTCTTCCATAACGTTCGAGCCCTCTCCGTCAGTCCCCGACCGCACCGACGTGTGGTCCGGCGGTGTGCTGCTGGCGCCTACGGTACCGGGCACGCCGGACGCGGTCGGCCCGTAACGGTCACCTGATATACGACCGGTATCGCAATGTGCAGGTATGGATGTGAGCCGTGACCGGTGTCACTGCTTGTCGACTACGGCCTTCATGACGTCCTTCGCGATCGGGGCCGCGAGGCCGCCGCCGGAGATGTCGTCGCGGTTGGCGCCCGAGTCCTCGACGACGACGGCGACGGCGACCGAGCCCTTGTCCGTCTTCGCGTACGAGATGAACCAGGCGTACGGGTTCTTGCTGTTGTTCTCGCCGTGCTGGGCGGTGCCGGTCTTGCCGCCGACCGTCACGTTGGGGATCTTGGCGTTCTTGCCGGTGCCGTCGTTGACGACCGTTTCCATGATGCTCTGGAGCATCTGCGCGTGCTCCTGGGTGAGCGGGCGGCTCAGCTCCTCGGGCTCGGTCTGGCTCAGGATGTCCACGCTGGGCGATTCGAGCCGCTCGACCATGTACGGCTTCATCAGCTTGCCGTCATTGGCGACGGCGGCGGCGATCATGGCCATCTGGAGCGGGGTGGCGCGGGTGTCGAACTGGCCGATGGAGGAGAGCGCCGTCTGGGAGACGTTCATCTCCTCGGGGAAGTACGAGGCGTTGGAACGGACCGGGGTGAACTGCTCGGCGTTGAAGCCGAACTTCTTGGCCGTCTCCAGCATCTTGTCCTTGCCGACGTCGGCGCCGAGCTTGCCGAAGACCGTGTTGCAGGACATACGGAGCGCTTCGCGCAGCGAGACGTCCTTGCAGGGGATGTTGTTCTCGTTGACCAGCGGGGTGGTGGTGCCCGGCATTATCCAGGGGAGCGGCGAGTCGGTCGCCGCGTCGACGTCCTTGACCACGCCGTGCTCCAGGCCGGCGGCCGCGGTCAGCACCTTGAAGGTGGAGCCGGGCGGGTAGGTCTCGCGGAGCGCCCGGTTGAGCATTGGGTCGTCGGGGTCGTTCTTCTTGTCGAGCGCGACCCACGCCTTGCTGTCCTTGTCGCTGTTGCCGGCGAACTTCGACGGGTCGTAGCTGGGGGTGGAGGCCAGGGCGAGGATCTTGCCGGTCTGCGGGTCGATCGCGGCCACGGCGCCCTTCTTCGTCCCGAGGCCCTCGTAGGCGGCCTTCTGGGCGGCGCCGCTCAGCGTCGTGACGACGTTGCCGCCCTTCTTCTCCTTGCCCGTGAACATGCCCAGGGTGTTGTCGAAGAAGAGCCGGTCGTCGCTGCCGGAGAGGACACCGTCCTCCAGCTTCTCGATCTGGCTGGCGTCGAACGCCTGCGAGGCGTAACCGGTGACGGGCGCCCACATGGGGCCGTCGACGTACGTCCGCTTGTAGACGAAGTCCGTGCTGTCGGTCTTGGTGGAGCCCGTGATGGGCTTGCCGTCGACGATGATGTTGCCGCGCTCGTGGGCGTACCGCTCGATGAGCACCCGGCGGTTGTACTTGTGTGTACTCAGCTCGTCCGCGCGTACGTAGGCGAGCCAGTTCTCCCGGAGCAGCAGGGCGAGCATCATGAGCCCGCAGAAGATCGCGATATGGCGCAGGGGCTTGTTCACGGTCGGACCACCTGGGTCATCTCGGCGTCGGGGGACGGGGCGGGGGCCGGCGCGGGGCGGCGCGCGGTGTCGCTGATACGGATGAGAATGCCGATCAGGGCCCAGTTGGCGAGGACGGAGGAACCGCCGTACGCGACGAACGGCATCGTCATACCGGTCAGCGGGATAAGGCCCAGAACGCCGCCGGCGACGACGAAGACCTGGATGGCGAAGGCGCCGGAGAGGCCGATGGCGAGGAGCTTGCCGAAGGGGTCGCGGGCGGCGAGGGCGGTGCGTACACCGCGCTCGATGATCAGCGCGTAGATCATCAGGAAGGCCATCGTGCCGGCCAGGCCCAGTTCCTCACCGACGGTGGTGAGGATGAAGTCGGCGTTGGCGGCGTACGAGATGAGGTCGGAGTTGCCCTGGCCGAGGCCCGTACCGAGGGTGCCGCCGGAGCCGAAGGACATCAGCGCCTGGCCGATCTGGTCGCAGGCGTCGCTGTCTCCGTAGCAGGAGAACGGGTCGAGCCAGGCGTTGACACGGGCCTGGACGTGCGGCTCGAAGGAGGCGACGGCGACGGCCCCGCCGACCGACATCAGCAGACCGAAGACGATCCAGCTGGTGCGCTCGGTGGCGACGTACAGCATCACCACGAAGAGACCGAAGAAGAGCAGCGAGGTGCCGAGGTCGGTCTCGAAGACCAGGATGAGGATCGAGACGCCCCAGATCGCGAGGATCGGTCCGAGGTCGCGGCCACGCGGCAGATAGAGGCCCAGGAAACGGCGGCTGGCGAGGGCCAGGGCATCCCGTTTGACCATCAAATAGCCGGAGAAGAAGATCGCGATGATGATTTTCGCGAACTCCCCTGGCTGGATGGTGAATCCGGCGATGTTGATCCAGATCTTCGCGCCGTTCACAGCCGGGAAGAACATGGGCAGGATCAGCAGGACGAGCGCGGCGGCCATCGAGATGTACGTGTAGCGCTGGAGGATGCGGTGATCCTTCAGCAGGATCAGCACCGCCGCGAAGAACGCGATCCCGATGGCCGAGTAGAGCAGCTGCTTGGGGGCGTCCGGGCTGAAGCCGCCTCGGAGGTTCGCCGCCCGGATCAGCCGCGGCGACTGGTCCAGCCGCCAGATCAGCACCAGCCCCAGTCCGTTGAGCAGTGTCGCCAGCGGCAGCAGCAGCGGGTCCGCGTACGGGGCGAATTTGCGCACCACGAGGTGCGCCACGCCCGCGAGCAGAGCGAGGCCGAGACCGTAACCGGCCATGCCCGCCGGGACTTTGCCGTTGAGCGCCAGTCCCACGTTCAGGTACGCGAACACCGGGATGGCGACGGCGAAGGCGAGCATGAACAGCTCGGTGTTGCGGCGGCTCGGTGCTTCGATCGCGCCGATGGTGGTCGTGTTGGTGACAACGCTCATGGTGGTGAAAGGCCCCCTACGGCCGGCTACTGCTGCTTACCGCAGTTCGAGACCACTTTCTGTTCATCCTCGGAGAGGCTGGGGCCAGCAGTGGGGGTCGCGGTTTTCGGCTTGATGTCGGTGGTGCGGGCCGAGACATTCGTACCGGTGGCGGTGCCCGCGCCGGTGGCGGTGCCCGTACCCGTGGTGCTGTCGGCACCGGGCGTGGTGCCCGGGTTGGGCGTGGTCTCCGTATCGGTGGTGCCTTCGGAGCCCTCCGTGCCGGTGACCGGCTTGGAGGACTGTTCGGCGGCGCGGCGCTGTTCGTCCTTCTCGCAGGCCGACGCCTGGGTGGCGAGTTCGTTGATCTTCTCCCGGCCGTCGGCGAGGCTGCCCTCGGCGATGGTGGCCTCGACCTGCTTGCGCTGGTACGGCGGGAGGTACTTGAGCTTGATCGCCGGGTGGTCCTTCTCGATCGTGGAGAGCGAGATCCAGGCCAGGTCCTGGCTGATGCCCCGGTAGAGCGCGACGTGTTCGTCGTTGGCGCCGACGTAGTACTGGGTCTGGGTCCAGCGGTAGCCGCCGTACACACCGCCGCCGATGACGGCGAGGGCGAGCACGGTGTAGAGGGAGGTCTTCAGCCAGCGGCGCGGCGGCCGGGGCTTGATGAACTCCTCGTCGTCGTACTGCCCGTGGCCGTGTCCGGCCCCGTAACCGTCGTCGCCGTGCATGCCGTAGTCGTCGCCGCTGCCGGGCGGGCCGAAGCCGCCGGCGGGCTGCTGCGGTACGCCGCGGCCGAGGCCGGCCGCGCGGCCGGCCGGGGTCTGCATGGCGGCGGCGTTCTCGGCGGAGCTGAGCGGGAGCTGGTTCTCGGCGACGGCGCCGACCACGACCGGGGTGTCGTTGAGCTGCCCGGCCAGGGTGTCGTTGGACTCCACGTCCAGGACGTCCGCGACGATGCAGGTGATGTTGTCGGGTCCGCCGCCGCGCAGCGCGAGCTGGATCAGGGCCTGGATGGTCTCCTGCGGGCCCTGGTAGCTGGCGAGGGCCTCTTCCATCGTCTGGTGCGAGACAACGCCGGAGAGCCCGTCCGAGCAGATCAAGTAGCGGTCGCCGGCGCGGACTTCACGGATCGAGAGATCGGGCTCGACATGGTCGCCACTGCCCAGCGCGCGCATCAGCAGGGAGCGCTGCGGGTGGGTGGTGGCCTCTTCCTCGGTGATCCGGCCCTCGTCGACCAGCCGCTGCACCCAGGTGTGGTCCTGGGTGATCTGGGTCAGGACGCCGTCGCGCAGCAGATAGGCGCGCGAGTCCCCGACGTGGACGAGGCCGAGGCGCTGGCCGGTCCACAGGAGCGCGGTGAGCGTGGTGCCCATGCCCTCCAGCTGGGGGTCCTCCTCGACCATGATCCGCAGCTGGTCGTTGGCGCGCTGCACCGCCGTACCGAGCGAGGTGAGGATGTCGGAGCCCGGTACGTCGTCGTCGAGCTGGACGAGGGTGGAGATCACCTCGGACGAGGCGACCTCACCGGCGGCCTGGCCCCCCATGCCGTCGGCGATGGCCAGCAGCCGGGGACCGGCGTAACCGGAGTCCTCGTTGCCCTCCCGGATCATGCCTTTGTGCGACCCGGCGGCGAAACGCAGAGACAGACTCATGCGCACCTCGCCCGTCGGCTCGCCGGTCGACTGTCGCGCCAGCCGGTCTCGAGCCACACTGCCCACCCTCCGGTCGGGAGCCTGCTGCGGTCCGCTGTCGGGACCGTTGCGGCTCGCTCGCTCCGCTCGCTCATTGTCGTACTACTTCCGCAGCTCGATGACGGTCTTGCCGATGCGGATCGGAGCGCCTGGCGCGATCGGTGTCGGGGTCGTGAGCCGGGTCCGGTCGAGATAGGTGCCGTTGGTGGACCCGAGATCCTCGACGATCCACTGGCCGTCCCGGTCCGGGTAGATCCTGGCATGCCGGCTGGACGCGTAGTCGTCGTCCAGCACGATGGTCGAGTCGTGCGCGCGGCCCAGCGTGATGGTCTGCCCCTGGAGCGCCACCGTCGTACCGGTGAGCGACCCCTCGGAGACGACCAGCTTCGTGGGCGCTCCCCGGCGCTGCCTGCCTCCCTGCTGCTGGCGCTGCTGAGGCGGCGCCGGTGTCTGGCGTGGCTGCTGCGGGCGGGCGTCGGCGTTGCGGCGTGAGCCGCGCTGCGTGACGCGTGTTCCGAACAGATCGCTGCGGATGACCTGTACGGCCACGATCACGAACAGCCACAGAACGGCCAGAAAACCTAGCCGCATGACCGTCAGGGTCAGCTCTGACATTGCCCCCGCTTCACCCTTCGGCTTGCCTGAATACGATGGTGGTATTGCCCACGACGATCCGCGAGCCGTCGCGGAGCGTAGCGCGGGTGGTGTGCTGTCCGTCTACCACGATGCCGTTGGTGGACCCGAGATCCTGGACCGTGGAGGGCGTTCCGGCCCGGATCTCGCAGTGCCGACGCGACACCCCCGGGTCGTCGATCCGTACGTCCGCCTCCGTGCTGCGCCCGAGGACCAGGGTCGCGCGGGAGATCTGGTGGCGGGTGCCGTTGATCTCGATCCAGCGGCGCACCTGGCCGCCCGACAGCCCGCCGGGGCCGGCCGGTCCGCCGCCGGGCGAGGAGGCGGGCAGCGGGGGCACCGCGACGGGCGGGTAGCCGTAGCCGCCGCCCGGGGCGCCCGGCGGGGGTGAGGACGGCGGCGGGGGGCCGGCGTGGCCGCGCCCGGGGCCGTGGCCCGGTCCGGGACCGCCCGCGCCCATACCCGCGCCGGGCCCCGGACCGCCGGCCTGCGGAGCGCCGACGGCCTGGGAGGAGCTGGAGGCGAGGGTGCGGCTGCGTACGCGGTACAGGCCGGTGTCGAGGTCCTCGGCCTTCTCCAGGTGCACCTTGATGGGCCCCATGAAGGTGTAGCGCTGCTGCTTCGCGTAGTCCCGTACGAGGCCGGACAGCTCGTCGCCGAGCTGGCCCGAGTAGGGGCTGAGCCGCTCGTAGTCCGGCGTGCTCAGCTCCACGATGAAGTCATTGGGGACGACGGTCCGCTCGCGGTTCCAGATGCTCGCGTTGTTGTCGCACTCCCGCTGGAGGGCGCCCGCGATCTCGACCGGCTGGACCTCGGACTTGAACACCTTCGCGAAGGTGCCATTGACCAAACCTTCGAGACGCTGTTCGAAACGCTTCATGACTCCCATGGGGCACCTCCTCGGTCGTTGCCGTCCTCGTACTGCTTACTGATCGTATCCACGCGTCGGGAAATCGGCTGGTTCCCCTTGTCTGCCCCGTTGATGAGTGTCACCTCTCACACGGGGATCGTAGAGCCGCCCTGAGGCCAGTGTCCCGCACCCCGGGGGTACTCAGGAGGAGTGGGGGCGGCGGCTGTGCGTTCCCTGTTCGAGGGCCGGGTCGTCGGCGGGAACGGATGTGAAGGCACCCCCCTGTGCGTGCTAATCTTCTCGATGTCGCCAGGAGCACACACCAGCAGGTGAGGCACCGGACGGCACACCCAATGCGCGGGTGGCGGAATAGGCAGACGCGCTGGATTCAGGTTCCAGTGCCCGAAAGGGCGTGGGGGTTCAACTCCCCCCTCGCGCACAGATCGAGTGGGCGGCATCTTCACGATGCCGCCCATTTCGGCGTTTACGGGGCTTGAGGGGCTTGTGGGGTGATCGCTCCGGTGTGAACTACGTCTCAGGCGGTGGTCGCCGGGCGGTCTCGCGCGGCGGCTCCGGAGGCAATGCGCATCGCCGTAGCCGAAGTAAATTCTTCCCAAAGTCGGCTGGTTCTTGGGTGGTTGGCGGGCCGGGCCAGGGTGCCGCGGCATGACGGCACCCCGTACGGGAGGTCGGGATGTCCCGTACGGGGCGGTGTGCGCGGTGTGCGCGGTGCGGGCGCCGTGTGCGGTGCGGGCGGTGCGGGCGGTGCGGGCGGGGTCAGGAGCTGTGGGTGGCGCGGGTGGGCTCAGGCGGCGAGGCGTGAGGCCAGGGTCTTGGCCTTCTGCGCGGCCTCTTCCTGGGCCTTGGCGCGGGAGGCGTCCGCGAGCGGGATCAGCTCGGCCATCGTCGGGTTGGTACGGGCCAGGGTCAGTTCGGGGACGATGAAGTCGATCTCGGTGACGCCGAACATGCCCCGGATGACCTTCTCCAGGTAGTTCTGGACGAACTCGAAGTCCTCGCGCGGCGTTCCGGGGGCGTACGAGCCGCCGCGGCTGGCGACGATCGTGAACGGCGTGTCGGCCAGCGGGCTCACCGGGCCCGCGTTGTGGCCGACGATGATCGCCTGGTCGAGCCACGCCTTCAGGGTGGACGGGATCGAGAAGTTGTACATCGGGGCGCCGATCAGCACGGCGTCCGCCTCGGCCAGCTCGGCGGCCAGTTCCGCGCGCAGCTCGTTCTCCGCGCCGCCGGTGACGGCGGTGATGTCGAGGTGGGGCAGTGGCGAGGTGGCGAGGTCGCGGTAGATGACCTTGCCCTCGGGGTGCTGTTCCAGCCAGGACCGGACGAAGGTCGCGGTGATCTCGCGGGAGGCCGAGCCTTCGGGGAAGACGGCGGAGTCGATGTGCAGAAGCGTGGCCATGAGGGTCTCCATCGGTTGCATCGGTTGCATCAGTCACGGACTTTCCGTTCGCTCCTATGGATAACATAGTCACTTACTTTTTTTCATCCCACCTTGGCGGGTCAGTACGCTGTGCGTATGGCGGACCACAGCGAGAACGCGTGCACGAGGGCGGACGCCGGTATGACCAGGGTCTTCGCGCTGCTCGGCAAGCGGTGGTCGGGGCTGATCATTTCCGTACTGATGGAGCGGCCCGTCTACTTCGCCGATCTGCGGCGGGCGATCCCGGGCATCAGCGAGCGGATGCTGTCGGACCGGCTGACCGAACTGGTGCTGGCGGGGCTGGTCGTACGGGATGTCGACGAGGGGCCGCCGCTGCGGGTCTCGTACCGGTTGACGGAGTCGGGGGCGGCGATGGAGCCGGCGCTCGCGGAGCTGTCGCGATGGGCCGAGACCCATCTCAAGGAGACGCCCGGACCAGGCTGTTAGCACCGGCGGCCGTGGGCGCCCGTACGCTGGACGGGTGATGTACGACGCCCCTGGGGAGCCGATGATCCGTAACGACGACGAGCAGGATGTACGACGAGACGCGGCGCATGTGCCTGAAGGGGCCCCTGGGACGTCGGCCGGGGAGGCCGCCGCCGAGGGAGCGTCGCAGCCCGAGGAGCCGTCTGAACGGCCCGAGGAGCCGTCGGAGCGGCCCGAGGCGCGGCTGGAGAGGGCCGTGCGCGCGGCCGAGCAGGCGCTGATCGAGTTCGAGATCGCGCTGGAGACGTTCCGGATCGAGGTGGAGAACTTCTCCCGGCTGCACCACCAGCGGCTCGGCCCGATGTACGCCCGGCTGGACGAGCTGGACGCGATGATCGCCGAGGCACGCGCGGCCCGTACCGGCGACCCGGAGGATCTGCGCAAGGCGCGGGAGGCGCGGGCGCTGGTGCAGCCGATGCCGGGGGTGGACGAGCTGTTCCACGAGTGGCTCGATTCGGACGGCCTGTCGCCGGAGGCCGCGGCGATGCTGACGGACCAGCCCGTACGGCCGCCCGCGCGGGTCCGGCCGGGCGACGAGGCGCGCAAGCTCTACCGCGAGCTGGTCCGCAAGGCGCACCCGGACCTGGCGCGGGAGGACAACGAGCGCGCCCGGCGCGAGGAGTTCCTCACCCGGGTCAACGCCGCGTACGGACGCGGGGACGAGCCGCTGCTGCGGGAGCTGGCGCAGGAGTGGGCGGCCGGGCCCGCGCCGCTGGTGGGGCGGCTGAGCGAGAACGAGGAGCTGTACGCGCGGCTGGAGTGGCTGTCGCAGCGCAAGGAGATGCTGTCGGTGGTCGCGAAGGAGCTGGAGGAGAGCGCGATCGGCGCGATGCTCAGGATGGCGCCCGACGACCCGGACCGGCTGCTGGAGGAGATCGCCGAGCAGCTGCTCACGGAGGTCTCCGAGCGCGAGCGGGAGCTGGGTCGGCTGCTGGTGGAGTAGGTTTTCCGGGGCTCCGGGCTCCGTGGCTCCGGACTCCGGGGCGCCGGGCTGGAGGAGGCTCGGGGTGGACGGTCCTTCCGTTCCTCCGCATCCGTACGTACGAGAGAAGGCACTGACCCATGAACTTCGCCCCGCTGCCCTCGGTCGACGCCGCGGCGGTCCCCTCCGACGGCCTGGTGCTGGACGTACGGGAGGACGACGAGTGGGCGGCCGGCCATGTCGAGGGCGCGCTGCATGTCCCGATGAGTGACTTCGCCGCGCGGTTCGGCGAGGTCGCGGAGGCGGTGGCCGACGGACGCACGGCGTATGTGATGTGCCGGGTCGGCGGGCGCTCCGCGCAGGTCACCCAGTACCTGACGCGGCAGGGCGTCGACGCGGTGAACGTGGACGGCGGCATGCTCGCCTGGGACGGCGCCGGCCGCCCGATGGTCGCGGAGACCGGCAGCCCCGCGTTCGTCCTCTGAGCGCCGCGCCAGGGGGCATGCCGGGCGGCCGGGCGGGTCGCCGGGCGGGCGGGCCGAGCCGCCGGGAGGCGTGTCAGCGGTCGAAGTCCAACTCCACTTCTCCCGTGGCCGGATGGGACTGGCAGGCCAGCACATAGCCCGCGTCCGTCTCCTCCGGTTCGAGCGCGAAGTTGCGGTCCATCCTGACCTCGCCCGTCACCAGGAACGCCCGGCAGGTGCCGCACACGCCGCCCTTGCAGGCGTACGGCGCGTCCGCGCGGCCCCGCAGCACGGTCTCCAGCAGCGATTCGCCGTCCCGGACCGGCCAGCGGCCCGAGCGCCCGCCGAGCGTCGCGGTGAGGGTGGCGGCGCGGGGGGCGGCGCGGGGGCCCTCTCCGGGTGTCCGCGCGGTGGCGGCGCCGGTGTCCGTGGCCGGGGCGTCGTCCACGTGGAA